>DEYP01000004.1 GCA_002364615.1 Arsukibacterium sp. UBA3155
TTTCAACGTACTTTAATTAAATCTTTAAAAATTTGGTACGACTGAGTGGATTCGAACCACCGACCCCTCCCATGTCAAGGTAGTGCTCTAACCAGCTGAGCTAAGGACGCACACTTTGGTTGCTAGCCTATCTGGTGAGATGGCTGACAACGGCGGCTATGTTATTGTGCCGCAGTGGCAATGGCAAGTGTTTTTGTTGTTTCAATTGACGTTTGGCTGAATTTTAGCCGGCCTGGGCGAAGTTAACCGCAACTGGGCCGGTTTTGGTCGTTTCTTTGGCGGTGCAGCTGCCCGCTTTTATGCCAGCTTGTGATAAGTTTGCCGCACTCGTAAAAAAAGCTGTCGTATTTACCTGATAAGGTTTCTGAGGGGTTTATGTTGAATACCATTCGCGGCGTCAGCCGCATCGCCGGTTGTTTATTGTTGGCGTTTGCCAGTGTGGCGTGCGTTAACCACGTTAGTAACACCTCAACCGCCACTGCACCCGCTTCTGCCGTTATTCAGCCAAGTACGGTAGCTACCTCAGGGTTAAAGCCGTTGGCGCTGACCGATATTATGAAGTTTCGGGAAATTAAAGCGCGCCAACTTAGCGAAAATCAGCAGTTTATGGTGTATACCGCTGCGCCTGATTTTGGCGACAGCAGCGGCTATGTGGTGAACCTGATTAATAATCAGCAAATTAGTGTGGAACGGGGCGACAATGGCGAGCTTAATGCCGATGGCAGTTTTGCGTTGTTCCGCCAGCGCGCCCCGTTGTTAGCGCGGGAGCAGGCAGCAGATAAAAAAGCGCGTGAGGCGCTGGCGCAAAATGCGGTGCTGGTAAACACTAGCACGGGTGAGCAGCAGGTTATGGCTAATGTTGAGCGCTTTGCTTTTACTGGCGATGGCCATTATGCGTTGTTACTGCAGCGTAAAAGTGACCCCAAAGCCACTAGCCAACAGTTACAGGCATTACACCTGACCAGCGGTAAGTTACACACTCTGGCCGAGGTTACTGATTTTAGCGTAGCGGACAAAGGCGGTTTGGTCGCATTTATCAGCCAGCAGCCACAGCAGCAAGACCCTAAGCCAGCTGAGCGCCAAACTGATAGCAAGCAAGCAGATAAAAAACAAGACACTCAGCCAGCGTTACAGCAACTGCAGGTATGGGATAGTGCTAAGGCAGCTACCTATACCGTGCTGGCTTATGCAGAGCACAAACTACAACACATTAAGTTTAACCCAGATGGCAACCAGTTAGTGGTCTTGGCGGGGCCTGATGACACGCAGTTAACAGCTACCAGGCAGGCTGAAGCCGCGCAGCAGCTATGGCTTTGGTCACAGGGAGATGACAGCGCGCAGCCGCTTAATACTCAGCGCACAGGTTGGCTGCTAAGCGAGCAGTATGTGCCGCGTTGGAGCGAAGATGGCAAGCGGCTATTTATCGGTCACCGGCCTGATATGGGTAATACGCCAGAGAACACTGAACCGCCGCAAAGCGAAGCTGAGCTGTATAACGTGGAGCGTTTACTGGCCGACCGGCGCTTACAGGTATGGCATGGCGATGATGCGCGGATTAACAGCCAGCAAAAAGCCGAATATAAACAGGCACTAAAACGTACTGCCCCTGCGGTAATATGGCTTGATACCCGGAAGATGGTGGCGTTAAGTGATGATATTGAAGATCAGCTACGCGTTACTGAACATACAGAAGCGCAACTGATAAGTAATGGCCGGCCATACTTACAACAACTTAGCTGGAATGGCCGTTTGCATGATATCTGGCATGTTAATTTGCGCAGCGGCAAGCGCCAGCAGGTGTTTACGGCGAATCGCAGCCACGAGTCGGCACATTTATCGCCCACAGGCCGTTATGTCGTGTATCTGCAAGATGAGCAGTATCAGTTATTTGACAGCGAAACCGGCACAACCGCAACCTTGGCTGCCGATGCGCCGGTGTCCTGGGTCGATGAGCAAAACGATCGGCCAGTAGCCGCCGAAAGTTATGGGGTTGTCGGCTGGTTGGCCGATGAGTCAGCAGTGCTGGTTTACGACCGGTTTGATATCTGGGCCCTGAGCCGTAGTGACGGCATGCACAAGTTGACGGACGGTCGCGCAGCATCAGAGCAATACCGCTTGCAGCAAAAAGATGATGCGCTGGCAATCGACCCGGCAGCCGCCCAATTACTGCGGATGTATAACGAAGATTCCAAGCAATATGGTTTTGCCCGGCTTACCATATCCGCTGATGCCACCAGCGGCGCGCTTACCGTATTACTGCAAGGCAAAAAACGCTATGACGTTGTTGAAACACTGGATGATTTCAGTGACGCTAAGCCATATTACTTGTTTACCGAACAGAGCTTTCGCCAGTTTCCTGATTTATGGCTGGCCACTGCAGATTTCAGCGAGCGGCGCCAGCTGACCCATGTTAATCCGCAACAGGCTGAGTTTATCTGGGGTGATAGTCATTTAATTGAATGGACCAGCACCAGCGGCGAGCCGTTGCAGGGGGTACTGCTAACCCCGGATGGCTATGATCCGGCCAGAAAGTACCCGGTAGTGGTGTACTACTATGAAAAATTCTCGCAGCGCTTGCATCATTATAACCAAATGAAGGTTAATCACCGGCCTAACTTCCCGTATTACCTGGGGCAGGATTATCTGGTGTTTCTGCCCGACATTCACTTTCGCCCCGCAGCGCCCGGCCCCAGTGCCACTGAATCCCTGGTGCCCGGCCTGCAGAAATTAATTGATATGGGGGTTGCCGATCCCCAGGCTATTGGCTTACATGGCCATAGCTGGTCCGGTTATCAGACCGCGTTTGTGGTGACTGAAACCGATATGTTTGCCGCGGCAGTATCAGGTGCGCCGGTGGCAAACATGACCAGTGCCTATAGCGGAATTCGCTGGCAGAGTGGCTTGGCCCGCCAGTTTCAGTATGAAACCGGCCAAAGCCGGCTGGGCATGTCAATGTATGATGATTTAAAGCCATATATTGATAATTCACCGGTGTTCTTTGCCGATAAAATTAACACCCCGATGTTGATCCAGTTTGGTGACGATGATGGCGCGGTACCCTGGGAGCAGGGTATTGAATACTATCTGGCGCTGCGCCGCCTCGGTAAAGACGTGGTGATGCTGCAGTATGAAGATGAGCCACATCATCTGCAGCGCTATGCCAATAAGCTGGATTACAGCATTAAAATGCGCGAGTTTTTTGATCACTATTTAAAAGGCGCACCGCCACCACAGTGGTGGGTTGACGGCATGCCGTATCAGCAATATAAAAAATAACGGACACTCTCCCGCACTGTGGGTGAATGCTTGCTAAGGGCACGCTAATAGCGTGCTAAGCACCTGGGGTAAGATTAACCGGGCACTGCTTGTTTAACTGCTGCCACCAGTTCACGTGCAGTATTAACTGTTGCTGCAGTTGTGCTGCAGGTTGCTGGTAACGTTGTTTCAGCGCCGGGAAAAGCGGAGTATCGCGATATAACTGGGCAATCAGTGGCCAGCTTTCATCATTAAAACGGCGCAGCTCTGCCAGGTGAGCCTGCACGTTTGCAATAAAGAACTTACTGAATACGGTGCTTAAAATCGTCAATTGCTGGGTGTTACGTCCGTTCTGACATAAGCTTGCGGGGGCAATGGCAAGCAATTGCGGATTAACCTGCTCGAACCAGGCGGCACTGAAACGCAGGCTGTTTTGTAAGCGGGCTAAAAAGTCATGCTGATGCAATATCGCCAGGCTTTGTTCGATATCAACCTCTGCAGCGTGTTGCCAGGCCTTAGCGTGGATATGTTGCTGGAGATTAAGCAGATTTTTCAGTGCGCCAGTGCTTTCAATAAAGCCGTTGGTCTGAGCAGGTATTAAGCGTTTACTGCTGCTATGCCATTGCTGGCGCAGCGTATCATCGGTGAGCAGCATATTATGATAAGCCAGCACAGCGCTCTGCTCTTTTTGAGCACGCCAGTCGCTGATTTGTTGCTGTAAGGTCTCGCTTAGTTGCTGCTCTTGGCAGTGTTGCAGCCGGGCGAGTAACCGCAACTCATAATTAAGCTGTTTACTGGGTTGAAATACCCGGCCTAAACCGCTGTTGCGCTCACCGACTAGCTGATCCAGGCCACATTCCCGGCTGGCCCAGGCATCCGTTAAGTCCATTCGGATGTCAGGCAGCGGCTGTTTCAGTTCACTGGGGCGCGGTAAGGTGTCAGGTGATACAGCCTGAACGCTGATATTTTCAAGCTGCAGCACCCGGTTTAAGCGCTGCTGATAGTCGGTTAGTGTTGCTTTACTATCGGGCTCAGCACAGCCGCTAAGGGCTAGCAGTACCCCCATCAGTATCGATACCGGCATGCCGTATTTCATGATCGATCCTTTTAATATGTTTGCGTAATATCACGGCCAGCATAATGGCTGCGGTACTCAGGCCAATAATAATACCTATCCAGAAACCATGGGCACCCATAGGCGCAACCAGCCAGTCAGTTAAGCCTAATACGGCGCCCAGGCCAAATCCGATTGGCCAGTAAGCAAACAGGGTAATGTAAAACACCGGCTTGGTAATTTTCATGCCGCGCAGCGCACAGGCTGATACCACCTGAATGGCGTCGGACAGTTGATAAAAGCAGGCCAGAATTAACAGCGAGCTAGCCATTGCTATTACCTCTGGGTTAGTGGAGTACAAGGACGCCACATATGTGCGCATAAAGTAGGTAAAACTGGCGATAAAAAATGACATAAATACGGCCATACATAACGCGGTCATAATGGCTTTTTTCAACTCTTTATTATTTTGCTGGCCGACTAAATGCCCCACCCGGATGGTGGTAGCCAAACCAAAACTAAGCGGTAGCATAAACACCAATGCGCTGTAGTTATTGGCTACCTGATGGCCGGCAACAACTATTGGCCCTAAATGCACAATGGCCAGTGGAATACAGGCGAACAGCGTTACTTCGAAAAAGATAGAAAAGGCGATAGGGGTGCCCAGGCAGACGATGGTCCAGATGTCCTTCAGGTTAGCACTTAACTGTTTTGGCCAGTTACGATATGGCCGGGTGGTGCGGCTGTACCAGCCGTAAATCAGCATAGCGCCAAACATTGCCAGAAACACCAGGCTGGTGGCGATACCGCAACCTGCACCGCCTAGCGCCGGCATACCTAATTTGCCGTAAATAAAAATATAATTGGCCGGAATATTGACCAGAATACCGACAAAACTGATCCACATACTGGCTTTGGTATTACCTATGCCTTCAAATAAGTTTCGAATAACAATATAACCAGCGGCAGGAAATAACCCCCAACTGACGTAGTACAGGTATTGCAGGGTTTTATCGCGAAGAACAGGCTCCATATTCAGCATGTTGATGGGAATATCGGCAAATAACATCAGGATGAACAATAAGCCAGCGAGCAGCATTCCCAGGTACAGGCTTTGCAAGGTAAAATGACTAACCGGTTCGGTTTGCTTGCTGCCATAATACTGGGCAACAATAGGGGTTAGCGCCAACAGTAAGCCCTGCAGGGTTAGTACCACAGGCAGCCATAAACCAGAAGCCACTGCCAGCGCCGCCATGTCGGTGGCACTGAAGCGCCCGGCCATCACGGTGTCGACAAAATACATCATGGTCTGGGTTAACTGGGCCAGCATAATGGGACCGGTCAGTTTTAACAGCGTTTTGGCTTCAAAGCGGGAAAAAGGTACCATGCGCCATCTTTCAGGTTGGTAGGCAATGGCGCGCAATTTAACACAACTGAGGTTTTATGTTTACCGGAATAGTTCAAACAACCGCGCAAGTGCGCGAAATTCGCGACGAAGGGCTGTTACGCCGCCTGACATTAACCGTACCGCCCGCTAATTTGCAAGCATTAGAGCGTGGCGCCAGTATTGCCATTAACGGTGTGTGTTTAACGGCTACCGAGTTTGACAGCAATGCCGGCTGGGTATGTTTTGATGTGATTGCCGAAACGCTGGACAAAACCAATCTGGGTAAGCTTGTCGTGGGTAGCAGGGTAAACCTGGAGCGGTCTTTAAGCTTTGGCAGTGAACTGGGTGGACATATTGTGTCTGGCCATATTCAAACTACGGCAACCTTAACCGAAGTAAAACGGGAGCAACATAAAGTCAGTATGCAGTTACAACTGGATCCGGGTTTTTTGCCTTATATACTGGCGAAAGGTTTTATTGCGGTAGAAGGCTGCAGTTTAACGGTAGGTGAGGTTACTGACCGTGGTTTTAGTTTGTATTTGATTCCGGAAACCCTGGCTGTGACCACTTTAGGTGACAAGCAAGAGGGCGATGTGGTTAATATTGAGCTGGATCAGCAAACCCTGACCATTATTAAAACGGTTGAACGGGTCATGGCGCAGCGCTTTAATAGCGACGTCACTAAAACGGGCAATGCTCAGTAATACTGCTCGTCATCGGCATCGACAAATACCTGGACCCGGTGGTGCTGAATGTCTTTATGAACCTTTAAATGGATAGGATTGCAGCAATTGCTGCAATCCTCGATGTAATCCTGATCCTCATCGGTAACCTCTATATCAACATGCACCGGATGGCCACAAAACGGGCAACTGATGGTTCTGGTTAAAATACTCATACTGCCTCCATACTTTCAGGCTTTCTGCGCTGTGCCAAGGCTGCGGCCGCCGTCAACCGCGATAATCTGGCCACTGATATAAGGTGACTGCACTAAAAACAGTACCGTGCTGGCAATATCATCCGGGCTGCCGATGCGTTGTAGCGGTATCTGTTGCAAAATAGCCGCTTTGTCTGCCTCATCTAACGCCTGACTTGGCCACAAAATGGCGCCCGGTGCGATACCATTGACTCTTATTGTAGGCGCTAATTCCCGTGCCAGCGATTTTGTCATCATTAATAATGCCGCTTTAGCCATGCAGTAAATACTGTGGTCCTGCAATGGTTGACTGGCATGAATATCAACCATATTGATAATACAGCCTTTATTTGCTGACAGGCTAGGTGCCAATGCCTGAGCTAAAAAGTAGGGCGCTTTAACATTACTGCCAAATAAATCATCCCAATGATCCAGGGTGGCACCCGACAGCGGCGTGGGATAAAAGCTCGAGGCATTATTGACCAGAACATCCAGCCGGTTAAAGCAGTGCAGCGCATCGCTGGCCAATTGGGTTAATTGGTCATTGTCTAACAGATCGGCGTGCAATGTGCTGGCGCTGTTTGGCCGTTGCCGGTTAAGGCTGGCGGCCAGGTTACTGGCGTCAGATGCTGATTGGTTATAATGAATAATGACCCGGTAGCCTGCCTGATGCAGCTGACAGACAATGTGTTTGCCTAAACGTTTGGCACTGCCGGTAACCAGGGCTACCGGGGAGTCTGAGTGGGGCATAAAGCTGTCCTAGTAAAATTGCTGTTTAATCATCTCCTGTGCTTGTACCAGAAAAGTACCGCGAAACAAATATGCATGATTCAGTATATGGTACAAATTATACAGTTCTTTGCGTTGTTCAAAGCCGTCCGGCAGTTTATTAAACTGCTGGTAACTCTGATAAAAAGCTTCAGGAAAGCGGCCAAACAGCCCTGTGAACGCGACATCGGTTTCCTGATCGCCGTAATAACAGGCCGGGTCGTAAATGACTGGCGAGCCAGAGAGAAAACCAACATTGCCGCGCCATAAGTCACCGTGCAGCAAACTTGGCGCCGGTTGATGATGGGTTAAACGCTGACGGCACTGTTCGACCAGATAGTCGATGTTACCAAAACCAAAGCCCTGCTCCAGCAGTAATTGCAATTGCCAGCCCAGGCGCTGCTCTGAAAAAAAGCTGCTCCAGTTGCTTTGCCACTTGTTAGGCTGAGGGGTACGGCCAATAACATTGTCCCAGTCAAAACCAAACATGGCTTGCTCATGTTGTTGGTGCAGTAAGGCTAATTGCTTACCTAATTGCTGCCAGCCGCTGCCGCTTTCTTTTACCAGAGGCAGATATTCCAGCACTAAAAAGGCTTTATCAAGGGTCTGGCCGTAGCAGATTACTTCGGGAACCCGGATACAATGATGCTGGCGCAAGGTCCGTAGGCCTAATGCTTCAGTTTCAAAATGCTCTAACTGCTCACGCTGATTAATTTTCACGAAAAAGTGGCGCTCGTTACCGCTGATTTTAAACGCCAGATTAATATCTCCACCGGTAAGCTGGGTTTTATCTTCAACCTTAAAGTCAGTATCCAGCTCAGTATTTATGCTATCTGCAATCGCCTGCCACATCGTTTTCTCCCTGTTCCGTGCTAAATTAATTATGGCTGATAAACTGGAAAGATCACTGATCTTTAATTACCTTTGATGACGTAAATCAACTAATGTTATATCGAACCTGCTAAAGTGAATATTATCCCTTCCGCCTGGAGTAGTGATGGCTATGGTAACCCCCCGTTTTCGAGTGCAAGCTTATGCGATTATCAGCGTGGTCAATGTCGCGCTTTTTGTCTTGGCTTTACTGTTGGCCAATTGGCATAACAGCTGGCTACCGGCGCTGTTAATTGGTTTACCCAGTGCCGTGTTACCCATCTTTTTTTATCGGCTGCTGGGCGACCATCCGCTGGCCAGACTGAGTTTCGGTATCAGTTTTATGTTTTTTGCAGCGCTGCATATTCATCAGGCAGCAGGCATGCTAGAGGTCCATTTCGGTATTTTTGTGCTACTGGCGGTGTTAATCGCTTTTCGGGATTATTGGGTCATTTTAGCGGCCGCAGCCACAATTGCCGTTCATCACTTGTTGTTTATGTGGTTACAAATGCAAGGCGCCAGTGTGTTTCTGGTGCCAGAGCAAAGCTTATCGTTTGGCATCATTATGGTGCATGCCGCTTATGTGGTAGTTGAGGCTGCCGTGCTAATGGTTATTGCCAGACAAAGTTATCGTGAGGCCACCGTAGGCCAGAGCTTATTTAATGCAACAGAGCTGCTAACCAGTGATGGCAAGGTTGAGTTAATTCATCGTTGTGCAGATTTAAATTCGAGGGTGATAAATAATTTTAATGCGGTATTTGATACGCTGCAAAAAACGCTGTCGGCTATTGAGCACCAGTCAGCAACATTAAAACAAGAATCAGGTATTTTACGTGCTGAGGGCGATGCCCTGGCAATAAGCATGCGCAACGAAATGAATGAAGTAGAGCGCATAGCCGCTGCCACTGAACAAATGTCGCACAGCATCCAGGATGTGTTTAATTTATCGCAGCAGGTACTGCAATATGCAAAATCGGCAGAGCAGGCGGCCGATCAGGGCAAAGCTTCTGTAGGCAATACCATCAGCTCTGTGCAGCAATTAGCAAGGCAGCTTAGCGATACCGGACGTAAAGTAAATGATGTGGCTGATGCCACTATCGATATTCGCAAGGTGTTGGACGTCATTCAGTCGATTGCCGAGCAAACCAATTTGCTGGCGCTTAATGCGGCGATAGAAGCTGCCCGAGCGGGAGAACAAGGCCGCGGCTTTGCGGTGGTTGCGGATGAAGTCCGCACACTGGCATCCCGGACCCGGGGCGCTACCGATGAAATTAAACTCATGATTGAACGTCTGGTAGGTAATAGTGCTGAATCCGTTAGCGTGGTGAAGCGCAGCGTTGAACAACTGGAAGACACCCGTCAGCACGCTGAGCAAAGTGGCCAATTGTTACAGACTATCCTGGAGCAGGCCAGACAAGTGGCCGACTCTTCCAATACCATGGCTAACGCATTGCAACAGCAAAGTGCTTCCAGTAACGAGGTGGCACAAAGTATCCAGCAGCTGAATGAAATGACGTCAGAGCAAAATGAACTTGGCATCAAAGTGTTACAAAGTGCCGACAGTCTGGAGCGAATTACCGTTGCCCTTAGCAAAGAGTCGGCAAAATTTATCGTTTAATTAAAGCGCTGACTAACACTCAGCGCGTCGTGCTTATTTTACCGGTATTTGTTGCGTGGGTTTTGCTGGCAAGTGCCGGATTGTTCTACTTTGGCAACCAGAATTACGGGCCGTTCGCTGCTGATGCCCGCTGGCCACAACAGACCCCTGCTGAGTTTAACCTTATCGCGTTAAATATTACCGGCAACACGGGTATTCAGGTCGTCCATGTGCAGCAGCCACAATGCAGCTGCAATAGTAAAGCAAAACAGCACATCGCATTATTTGATAGTGATTATCAGGTACCCCTTAGCGCACAGCATCAGCGAAGTCTTACTGAGGTTGCCGCAGCCGGCTTCAACCTGCCAGCCAGCCCGGCGGTATTAATCTTTGACAATGGTACGCTAATTTATGCTGGTCCTTATGCCACCGGTCCGCTTTGCTCGGTGGCTGATAGCCTGATTGCCCCCATTTTACTCAAGCAAGTCACTTTACCGGGGCTATGGCTCAATGGCGAAGCCAAAGCCTGCCGTTGCTTATTTAACCCTGCCTCCTGAAGCCCGGCACTATAAATAAACATCGTTTCCATGTATCATGCCACTCGCTTCAGCTGTGTGTACCACAAACCTAAAGCAAAAACGTGTACCACGTTGTGTACCAAACAACCCTTGGTAAGGGGTGTCAACTGTCACGCAAGGCGCACGAAATAAGAGTTTATGTGTTTAATCAAGTGACCCTTGGTGTGGGCCACCACTGTAAAAGGAAATATCATGCCAGTTATTACTCTGCCTGATGGCAGCCAGCGCGCGTTTGATTCTGCTGTATCTGTTATGGATGTCGCCAAAGACATTGGTCCCGGTTTAGCCAAAGCCACCATTGCCGGTAAGGTAAATGGTAAGTTGGTGGATGCCTGTGACCCGATAACGACCGATGCCAGCCTGAGTATTATTACCAGCAAAGATCAGGATGGCCTGGAGATTATCCGCCACTCCTGCGCGCATTTATTAGGCCACGCCATTAAGCAAATGTGGCCCAATGTGAAAATGGCCATTGGCCCGGTCATTGAAAACGGCTTTTATTATGACGTTGATATCGATCAGCCGATCAGCAGCGACGATTTGGCCGAGTTAGAAGCACTAATGCTGAAACTGGCGAAAACCGAGTACGACGTTATTAAGCATAAGGTCAGCTGGCAGGAAGCGTTTGATACCTTTAAAGCCCGTGGTGAAAGCTACAAGCTGGAAATTCTGGAGCAGAACGTCAGTAAAGACGACCAGCCAGGCTTGTATCATCACGAAGAATACATTGATATGTGCCGTGGCCCGCATGTGCCGAATATGCGGTTTTGCCAGCACTTTAAAATAATGAAAGTGGCCGGCGCCTACTGGCGTGGCGACTCGAAAAATAAAATGTTGCAACGGGTGTATGGCACGGCCTGGGCTGATAAAAAGCAGCTGGCGTCCTACTTGTTGCAACTGGAAGAGGCAGAAAAACGCGACCACCGCAAAATCGGTAAAGCGCTGGGCTTATTTCACTGGCAGGAAGAAGCACCGGGTATGGTGTTCTGGCATAACGACGGCTGGACCATTTTCCGTGAGCTGGAAAGCTATGTCCGTGAAAAGTTGGGTGAGTATGACTACGATGAAGTAAAAGGTCCGTTAATGATGGACCGGGTACTGTGGGAGAAATCGGGTCATTGGGATAAATATGCTGAAAACATGTTTACCACCCAGTCTGAGCATCGTGAGTACGCTATTAAACCAATGAACTGTCCGGGCCATGTGCAGATTTTTAACCAGGGTTTAAAGTCGTACCGTGATTTACCGCTAAGAATGGCTGAGTTTGGTTGCTGTCACCGTAACGAGCCATCAGGTGGTTTGCACGGGTTAATGCGGGTACGCGGTTTTACCCAGGATGACGCTCATATTTTCTGTACCGAAGATCAGGTGCAGGCGGAAGTGACCAAATGTATCCAGATGGTGTTCGATGTCTACAGCACGTTTGGCTTTAAAGACGTAAAAGTAAAACTGTCGACCCGCCCGGCACAGCGTATTGGTTCTGATGAAAGTTGGGATAAAGCCGAGCAGGGCCTGATTGAAGCGCTGAAAAGCAATAATATCGACTACGACCTGCAGCCAGGCGAAGGCGCCTTTTATGGTCCTAAAATTGAATTTACTCTGCACGATTGTCTGAACAGAGCCTGGCAGTGCGGTACCATTCAGTTAGATTTCGCCTTACCTGGCCGTTTAGGGGCCACCTTTATTTCTGAAGGCGGCGAAAAACAAGTTCCGGTAATGATCCACCGGGCCATTCTGGGATCGCTGGAACGTTTTATTGGTATTTTGATTGAAGAATATGCGGGTCTTTTTCCAGCCTGGTTAGCCCCAATTCAGGTGGTGGTAATGAATATTACCGATAATCAGGCCGAATATGTGCAAAATTTAGTAAAAACTTTCAAATCTCACGGTATTAGAGCGATTAGTGACTTGAGAAATGAGAAGATAGGCTTTAAAATCCGCGAGCACACGCTTAAGCGTATTCCTTATCTTGTTGTCGTAGGCGATAAAGAAATGGAAGCGGGCGATATCGCCTTAAGAACGCGTAAAGGCGAAGACCTTGGAAAAATGTCAGTGGCGGCTTTTGTAGAGAAGCTGACCACAGAAATTAAAACCCGGGTATAAGCGATTAAGCGTATAAGAATAATTTTTCGGAGGAACATACTATTAAAGTAGGAAAGAAAACATTACCTGCAAACCGTCCTAACAGGATCAACGAAGAGATTAACCTGCCAGAAGTAAGGTTAATTGGTGTCGAAGGTGAGCAACTGGGTGTAGTAAGTATTGCTGAAGCCATAAAACTGGCCGAAGACAGTGGCAACGATTTAGTAGAGATCAGCCCGACAGCCGAACCACCAGTTTGTAAGTTGATGGACTACGGTAAGTTCCTGTTCGAAAAGAGTAAAGCTCTGAAAGAGCAGAAGAAGAAGCAAAAACAGATCCAGATTAAGGAAATAAAATTCCGGCCTGGAACTGACGAAGGCGATTACCAGGTAAAACTACGCAACCTGCGTCGCTTCATTGAAGAGGGTGACAAAGCTAAAGTAACGCTGCGCTATCGTGGTCGTGAAATGGCGCATCAGGAAATCGGTATTGAGATGCTTTCTCGAATTAAAGAGGACTTATCTGATATCGCTATCTGCGAATCTTTCCCTTCACGGGTGGAAGGTAGACAGATGATCATGATGCTGGCCCCAAATAAGAAGTAATAAGTGCCTTCAAGTTTATTAAGCTGCGGCTTGCCGCAGTTTTTTAACGCCTTATTATTCGTTGTAACTTAACAATGCGAGTTTAAATACTATGCCAAAGATGAAAACCAATAAAGGTGCCGCGAAGCGTTTCAAAAAAACGGCTTCTGGTAGCTTTAAACGTAAGCAATCACACCTTCGCCACATCCTGACGAAGAAGACTTCTAAGCGTAAGCGTCAGTTAGGTCCAAAAACCTTAGTCGCTAAAGTAGACATTGCCGGCTTAGTCCGCTGCATGCCGTACGCATAATTAACAGGAGTCAGAAATGCCAAGAGTAAAACGTGGTGTGACGGCGCGCGCGCGTCATAAGAAGGTGTTAAACCAGGCTAAAGGTTACTACGGTGCCCGCAGTCGTGTTTATCGTGTTGCTTTCCAGGCCGTTATTAAAGCCGGTCAATATGCTTATCGTGACCGTCGTCAGCGTAAGCGTCAGTTCCGTCAACTGTGGATCGCGCGTATTAACGCAGCGTCACGGATGAATGGTTTATCTTACAGCCGTTTCATTGCTGGCCTGAAAAAAGCCTCTGTGGAAATCGACCGTAAGATCCTGGCCGACATCGCTGTATATGACAAAGCCGCTTTCACTGCTTTAGTATCTAAAGCAAAAGAAGCGTTAGTCTGATATAAGCTGATAGCATCGGGAGCCACTTAGCGGTGGCTTAAATACCCTCACTGCCTTTGGTTTGAGGGTATTTTTTTGCCTGAAATTCGTAAAAAAAGACCTTTAATTAAAGGCCGTTTTAAAAAGGAAAGGGTAGCAGGTGTTAATTAAGCGCCGGTTTCAGTTCAATTAACAGGTTATTGTCTTTAAATAGCTGCAGTTTATCACCATTTACTTCAGCCCGATCTGCGGCTTGCAATGAGGTGGTGAATTGCTGTTCAAGCTGGCTGCTATCGCTACAGTACTTTTGCGTGCTGGCAAGGCCGCCGACATTTAACCGGTTGGCTTGTTGTTTGTAGCTGCCGTTAAAACTGTTGCAACCGGCAAAACCGTACAAGCGATCTTGCAGGTCAAAAATCAATCTGACATTAAGTTGCTGAGGCAAATAGCTGCCAGCCAGTTTCTCTGCCCGCCAGACAATACCCTGTATTTTGCCCGGTGCATAAGGATCCGGACATACTGCGTTAGGCCAGAACTGTTCGAATTTCTCTATCAATAATTGGGTTTCACCCTGCGCATTGTCCTGTTTTCGGCCAACCAAAGTGGCAATAACCGGATTGTTTCGCAACCGTTCGTCCCGTTGATAATGGCGCATCATTGGTAAATGGTGTTGGGTATTGGCGACAGGCAAACTTTCACCGCTCTGACAGAGGGTAAAAGTAGCGTTATTATCATTCAGAAAATATAAGCCCAGCATCGGTTGACGGCTGTCTAGTTTACTAAATTCCGGTTTACGTTTCAGTTGATAATTGAGGGCCGAGCTTATTGGTTTACCGGCTAAATCCAGCATGGCTAACTGGTTATTGTTAGAGAAGTAAAATGCTGGCAGGGTATGTTGTTGATTAACCAGATGCAGGTTACGTTTCTCCAGTAACCATATTCCTTTAATAATGTTAATTTCACCACGATCCAGATATTCCTGGCGAACTTCAAAGCGGCCATCACGATACAGATTCAGATGATACTGGATACCCGGACAGTCAGCGCAGGGCAGGGTACCGGCAAAACTGACGTCACTGTCGATAAAAATTTGTTCAAAGTTGGTAGCAACCGACTTGGTCGTGTCACTGTCGGGCACCTCGTCATCCTGCTGTTGCTGTTGCACTTGCGGTGTTACAGTCGCAGGGCCAGGGCTGACTTGCTCAGGTGACACCTGTTCAGGCGCGGGTAATTGGCTGCACCCGGCCAACATCAGGGCCAGTAATAGTAAGGACTTTTTCATCTGTATAGCCTGATAAGAATTTGTCGCATTATAGCGTAAAGCCTGTCAGTTTATAACGCCAATTTTAGGCTGGCTGGTCGTTTAAATACTGCAACATCAGTCTGGCTGTCGCCGCCGGGTGTTCTTGCATAAAGCAATGACCGCCGTCTGTCATAATACTTTGCACCGCTGAATTCTGACGTTGCCATTTTTTAACTGCTTTAGTGATAAAGGGATAGCTGTTATTGCCATGGATCACCATAATTGACGGGCAAGGTTGACGTAATTGCTGCCAGAGCTTATCGGGATATGAGCTGAAAATTTCAGCTTCGCGATCGGGCGAACATTTAAGCCTGAGGCCTTGCTCTGTTGAATGTAATGCATGCTCTATATAGGCGGCCAGCGCTTCAGGATGCCAGTTTTTAAACAAACCGCGGTTATTGAAATAAGCAAAAGCCGTACTTTTGTCCGGCCAATGCTGACGCCGTCGAAGCGCCGCTTTGGCCATGGGATTTTTCCGATATAACCCCACCCCGTCAAGTGAGCGCATCACGGTAAGCATAGAAGGAGTAAATAATACGGGGTCAAGCAGAATGACCTGACTAAACGGGCTGTCGGCGCTACTGTTAATTAATGCAGTGAGGATACCACCAAAACTATGTCCGACACCAATTACTGGTTGGCCAGTAAAGAGATGGCGATGCGCCTGTAATGCCTCACAGGCAAGTTCAGCGCTGACATTCCAGCCTAAAAAAGGTCCACCGTGATCGCTGTCACCATGACCCTGCGCATCAGATAGAAAAAAATCAAAATGCTCTGTTAAATACTGCAGTAGCGGCAGGTAAGTTCGACTGCAAAAACCATTGCCATGTAACATATGCAGCAGAGGCTTACCGCTGGGTTTACTGTGATAACCGCGTAAAGTAAAACCATAACGGGTCGGGTAGTGCCAGGGGATTAAATCCACACGTAATACTCTGTAACGAAAAATGGCACCAAAGTGCCATGTTTTTTGCCGTCAGGCAACGGTGCTTAGCGTGTACCAAACAATTTATCACCAGCATCGCCCAGGCCGGGTAAAATATAACCTTGTTCGTTTAAACATTTATCGATGGCTGCGGTGTAAAGCTCGATGTCAGGATGCGCTTCGCCAAGGGCTTTAATCCCTTCAGGGGCTGCAACCAAAACCAACGCTTTAATCCGTTGGCATCCTTGCTTTTTCAATAAGTCGATAGTGGCAATCATTGAACCGCCCGTCGCCAGCATCGGATCGACCACCAACGCCAGACGTTGATCCAGCTCTGCGGCGAGCTTTTGAAAATAGGGCACAGGCTGTAAGGTGCTTTCGTCCCGATAAATACCAACAACGCTGATTCTGGCACTGGGCAGTAAATCCAGCACGCCGTCCAGCATCCCCAGACCCGCACGGAGAATAGGCACAATGGTGACTTTCTTGCCCTGAATTTGTTCAATCTGACATTCACCACTCCAGGTATCAATACTGGTGGTTTCGGTGGCTAAATCTTTAGTTGCCTCATAGGTCAGCAAACTGCCAAGTTCGCCGGCCAACTGACGAAACTGCATGGTACAGATATTGGCGGCTCTGAGTAAGCCAATTTTATGCTGAACCAGTGGATGTTTGACTTCAGTAACGTGCATCTTATTTTCCCTGTGCTGGTGTCGTAGTCGCTTAACCGGGTTTTCCCTGAACATAGTAGCTTACTTGTGCTCTGGGATTCAGATATTCTCGCACCCGCTCTGGCAAGTTTGCTATTGCCAGCACTTTACTGATCGCCAGGTCATCACTGTCCAGACTTATTACCGGTGCTTCAAGCCGGGGCACTTCGGGGTCAAATATCATCACATTAGGTTGTAACAGGTTGTCGCTGTTCACAGACATAACCATGGCGATACGTTGATCGCTGAGCATCACCACCGTTCCTGGCGGATATACACCCATCATCTTAATCATGACCCGCATGGTTTTATCATCCAGTTTCCCTTTCATACTGCGGTACAGGTAGGCCAGGGCATGATGTGGTGAGCGAGCTTTGGTGGCATCAGCCGGATGACACAGATTATCGAATTCATTTACGACAGCAACAATATGCGCCAGTTTATTAATGTGCTCTTTTACGAGGGCTTTGGGATAACCCGTACCGTCCAGATATTCGTGGTGCTGTTCAATGATTGGCCAGGCTTCTAAGGGAAAGGTCTCGGCTAAACCGACTAAATCGGTGCCATATTTCGTATGCATTTTCAGCAGGTTTTGTTCCGGCGTAGTTAATGGGGTGGTTTTGCGTAATATCTGGCTGGGAATTTTAAGTTTG
This sequence comes from Arsukibacterium sp. UBA3155, assembly GCA_002364615.1. Classification (GTDB taxonomy): domain Bacteria; phylum Pseudomonadota; class Gammaproteobacteria; order Enterobacterales; family Alteromonadaceae; genus Alishewanella. Next base: position 17,345 of record DEYP01000004.1, read on the forward strand.
CCAATGTCATGAAACAAGGCGCCAATACCAATTATTCTGACGTCTTCAGCTGACAAGCCCAGATTTCGGGCCAGCATCATACTAACAATAGAGACATTCAACACATGATAATACAGGGTTTCCTGCTCTTTGTTACCCGATGAAATTAAATGCAGGACCAGGCTTTCAGCATTAACAATAGTGTCAACCAACTGGCTAATGAGTTGTGAAGCCTCTGTAATGGCATTCAATGGCCTGCCACTGACTTGCTTCATCAGTTCACGCACCTGGTTTAACGAATGGGTAAAGGCTTTTTCTGTTTTTTGAATATCCCGTCTGTGAGCTTTAGCCTGCTCAATGCGGCGCATTTTTTCATGTAACATTTTAGCCTGGGCTTCAGACATTTGACTGTTAAATTCAATTTCTTCTGATTCAGATAATGCAGCGGTATCTTCCGCTATTTGTTTACTCTTATCAGGGTAAAAGTACACATACTCCAGTCCCAGATTCTTAACGATATGCAATTGTTGCTGGGTTTCTACTAACATACTACTGGATAAGAACGGGTGCTTCATCCAGCCGCTGGGCAACTTAATGGCGTAACCTAATTTAACTTGTTCAGGTTTAATTTTAAGGGTGGGCAAAAGCTACTCCGTTTCAGAGAACGACCAGACGAACCCTAGTTTAAGTAAGGAAAAGCCACTGCGCCAGCTTTATAGCAATCAAAAGGGGCTTTTCAGCCCCTTTATTGTGTTATATCAGTGTTTAACCGTATCAGAATGCTTCGGGTCAAACTCAGAAGTTAACGGTATAACGCACTGTCCACAACGTTCCTATCCAGTCATGAACTGAGCTGGCGTAGCCGTTAGTGGGTGATGAGGCATAAGGTGGTTTTTCGTCAGTCAGGTTACGCACCGTCAACAGCAGGCGCTGGCTATCGGTAAATTCGTAACCAACGCTGCCGCTGAATACCAGCCATGCGTCTACGGTTTCGTTGCCACCAAATTTAAAATCACCATCGCCCAGCTCGCTGATATAGTGCGCAGATAAGCTGGCGGTCCAGTTATTTAAGCTCCAGTCAGTACCAAAGTCAGCAACAAAGTCAGGCCGGGCAATCTCATTGGCACCGCTTAATTTACCCAGTAAATCTTCGTTGGCGCTATCAGGTGTGATCTGACGTTCATAACTGAATGTTTTCGTGCCGGCAGCAAACAGCTTAAAACTACCGAAACTATCTGTATCGATGCGATAGTCCAGTTTAACGTCTATACCGTCGGTTTGCTGGCTACCTACGTTGAAGAAGCCGGTACGTAAAAACACTAAATCGTCGCCGGCATCCAATACGCAACCAAACTCACCATTAAGCGCCCCGATGCTGCTGGTTACCGGGGCGATACCGGCAATACAGGCTTTGAGCGTGGTGTTGGCATCAACATCGACGATATCGGTATGTTCATAGCGCCAGTAATCAGCAGTAATTTGCAATTTGTCTGTCAGGTTCCAGGAGAAACCAACGTTTACCGCTTCAGAGTTTTCTGCGTTTAAATCACGGTTACCCAGGGTTTCCTGATCCAGCTCTAACTCGCCCGCTGTCGCACCAAAGTCACCGCATAGCGCATCGAATGGCTGGTTGGCGCCACAGTTTATGTAGGCCGAGCTTAATGACTCGCCGGCACCAAGTTGAGACAACGACGGGGCCCGAAAGCCGGTGCTCCACGAGGCCCTGACAATTAAATCATCCGTTGCCCGGTAGCGCAGGGACAGTTTAGGGTTAACATCACCGCCAAAATCGCTGTAGTGGTCATAGCGCAGTGCAGCAATCATATCCAGTTCGTCTGTCAGCGGCAGGTTGAATTCGCCATAGGCTGCATATTGGGTGCGATCGGCTGCGGCGTCGCTGGCACCGAGCGCAAATACGCCACCACTTTGGGCAATATCAGCTGGGCGGTCAAAAATGTCTTCACTTCTGAATTCGCCACCGAAAACGGCGCTGATATTTCCCGCAGGTAATTCAATGGCTAAATCGCCAGCGATATTAAAATCGACTGAGTAAACCTCTGATTCACCGACCCTTGGTGCCAGTTCACGCACCGCGGCGATAGCACTTTCACTATTGTCGCGGCCTAAATTGAACGGGTTAAAAGAACCGCTGGCAATAGCGGCGTTAACCTTATCAATGCCCATGTAGCCTTGAACATGAGTAATTTCGTTATCGGTTTTGCCATAAGTCGCAGCGGTTTCCCATGACCACATGCCCAGTTCACCACGCAAGCCTGCTAATAGGCGGTAGCTGGTGGTGTCATAATCCTGAATCCGGGTTTCAGGGAAGCGGGACCGTACCCGAATTTGATTTACCGTGCCATCTTCTGCGTCAATGTCCTGTGCCCACTGTGGAACCAAGGATGAATCGCCGGCCAGCCGAACATCGAATGCGGCAGCGGAGTCGTATGCCGAGCCGGTATTATTCTGAAACATGGCTTCAGCAAAAAATTCGTAGCCGTTAGCCAGCTGATAGTTATGGTGCAACGTTGCGCCAAGGGTGGTGGTATCAGGCTGAATAGCCCGCTCAATAACATAGTCATAGCGACAGCGGGTTCCACCGTTACTAACATCATCACCACACCAGGGCTCAGCGTAATCGCTGCCATCAATGCTGACCCGGGTGCTGGATTTCAAGGTAACTTCAATTGGCCGGTCGCTGTTAAACAGGGCATTGCGATCAAAGTAGTCGACTACTAATGTGGTGTTACTGTTTTCAGTGTTAAAGCCACCAACATAGGTCAGGTTGGTACGGCCAAAGTTGCTGCTTTTAGTATCATCGCCATAAGATACCGAGACTTCATGACCTTCGACATCTTTACGCAAGATAAAGTTGATTACCCCGGCAATGGCATCGGAGCCATATACAGATGATGCGCCATCGGTCAGTACTTCAACCCGCTCTAATGCGGACATGGGAATAGCGTTAACGTTAACGAAGGAGTCGAAGCCGTTGGTGAACGAGTCAACGGCAACCCGGCGACCATTAACCAGTACCAGAGTCGAGCTGCTGCCCAGGCCGCGTAAGCTGACCCCTGACGAGCCGGCTGGTGAGCCATCTGCACCACCTACGCCACCATTTTCAGTAAAGGTACCGGCACTGGAAGCCTGGGGTAAGTCACGCAAAAAAGAGCCGACACTGTCGTAACCCCTTCTTGCCATGTCTTCCCGGCTGAACACCTGAACCGGATTAGCGCCTTCCATGTCCACGCCTTTTAAACGTGAACCGGTAATTTGAATTTTTTCTATTTCTTGCTCTTCAGCAGTGCTTTCTTCTGCTGCCAGTGCATTTTGGCCGGTGGCAGCCAGGATAACCGCAACACTTAAGGTGGATAGCTTCATTTTTGCTTTAAAGTACATACACATTCCTCTGGATTACACATGTTGCCTCAAATTGGCAATCTGATTAAAAAAGGGAAAAGTGCGTCAAAGCAAAGACGAGTAGATATACCCCGGGCAGGATTTAAAACAGCAAAACGCTGGAAGTTATTTTTTAATGCTGCACGGGGAAGCCTCTGCCTGACGCAGAGGGAGAACTAATTATTGAACCATTCAGACAGGTAAAATACAGAGCAGTAGTAGCAGTGATTGCGGGCGCATTTTTGCATCTTGCTACTCTCTGATTGATGAATATGTCAGCAAAGTTCACTCAGTGGCAGAATAATGTCAAGTTATTTTTTTAGACAGACGCAGTGTAAATAAAATACCCTGAAAAACCGGAGACTTGCTATTGATTGGCCATCAAGTCAGACCAGTAGTGAAGTTGTTGCTTGACAAGGTTTAGATTCAAACGTACATTTCAAACACCTGTTTAAATTTGTGCGTTGGCCATGGTTGCAAAACAAAATACTCAACAAAAAATCCTGGATGCAGCACAAAACCTGTTTGCTGAAACCGGTTTTAATGATACCTCGTTGCGCCAGATCACCAGTTTAGCTGAGGTGAATCTGGCAGCGGTAAATTACCACTTCGGGTCTAAAAAAGAACTTATTCAGGCGGTACTGCAACGTTACTTACGGGTGTTGATGGCGCGGCTGGACCAGGAATTTACCCGGTTACTGGCGTTGCAGCAGCCTAATAACCTGACGCAGGTACTGGCGGTATTTGTGAAACCGCTGCTTGAACTTAATTCGGTCCATCATAATGGTACCCGGATTTTTTTGCAGTTATTGGGCCGGGGTTATACTGATGTGCAGGGCCATTTACGTTGGTTTATAAACCATAATTATGGCCGGGTACTGGATAAATTTGTATTGCTGGTGCAGCAATCCTGTCCACAGTTGCCTGCCAGCGAACTGTTCTGGCGACTTCATTTTTCGCTGGGCACGGTGGTATTTACTATGGCCTCGAATGAGGCGCTGGCTGAAATAGCCGAAGCAGATTTTAGCGAAGAAGTTGATATAGAAGGCGTGATTCAGCGCTTGTTGCCTTATCTGGCAGCAGGCATTGCCGCGCCAGTGTTTACTCGTTCATACCCTCAGCAGCTATCGCGCTCAGGTACTTAAAGGAAAGCGTTATGGAGATATTGATAATTTTGGTGTTGGCTGTGGTCGTGATACTTGGTGTTACCGACATCCGCCGTAGTCTGATCAGTAAACCTGTATTTGCGGTGTTTAAAAAAATCTTACCGCCTTTGTCTGATACTGAACGGGAGGCGATGGAAGCCGGTGATGTCTGGTGGGATGGTGAGCTGTTTAAAGGCAAGCCAGACTGGCAAAAACTGCACAGTATTCCCAAAGCGGAACTGTCAGAAGATGAACAGGCATTTATGGATAATCAGGTAGAAACCCTGTTAACCATGCTGGACGATTATAAAATTGTGCAGGAAGACCGGGACCTACCCAAAGACGTGTGGGATTACATAAAAAGCGAAGGCTTTTTTGCGATGATTATTCCGAAAGCTTACGGTGGCCGTGAATTTTCCGCTATTGCCAACTCTACCATCGTATCGCGCATTGCCACCCGCAGTTTAACGGCGGCGGTAACGGTTATGGTGCCTAATTCGTTAGGGCCTGGCGAGTTATTAATGCATTACGGTACTCAGGCGCAAAAAGACTTCTGGCTACCAAGCCTGGCCAATGGTACCGATGTACCTTGTTTTGCGCTTACCGGTCCGGAGGCAGGCTCTGACGCTGGCGGCATTCCTGATACCGGTGTTATCTGCAAAGGCGAGTTTGAAGGCAAAGAAGTTTTGGGTATCAAGCTTAACTGGGACAAGCGTTACATTACGCTGGCGCCGGTAGCAACGGTATTAGGTCTGGCCTTTAAATTATACGATCCGGAACATTTACTGGGTGACAAAGAAGAGCTTGGCATTACCTGTGCGCTTATTCCAACCAGTCACAAAGGCGTTGAAATTGGTGATCGTCATTTCCCGATGAACATGGCGTTTATGAACGGCACAACTTATGGTAAAGACGTCTTTATTCCCATCGACTGGATAATTGGTGGGCCTGATTATGCAGGTCGCGGCTGGCGCATGCTGGTAGAATGCTTATCGGCTGGCCGTGGTATCTCGCTGCCCGCACTGGCAACCGCGACGGGCCACCTTGCAACCCGTATGACCAGTGCTTATGGTTATGTCCGGCAACAATTTGGTATGTCGATTGGAAAATTCGAAGGGGTGCAGGAAGGCATGGCAAGAATTGGTGCCTTTACCTATACGCTCGAAGCCATGCGGGTGATGACTGCCGGTGCAATAGATTTAAAATTGAGCCCGTCAGTGGTTACGGCAATTGCAAAATACCATATGACGGAAATGTCGCGTACCTTACTAAATGATGCATTTGATATTCATGCCGGCAAAGCTATCCAATGCGGCCCAATGAACTATCTGGCGCATGGCTATATGGGAATACCAATTTCTATTACGGTTGAAGGGGCCAATATCCTGACACGCAACCTGATGATTTTTGGTCAGGGCGCCACCCGGTGCCACCCTTATGTACTGGCAGAATTAGAAGCGGCGGCCAACCCCGATGCAGAAGAGGGCCTGAAGCAGTTTGATAAATTATTACTTAACCATGTTGGTTTTGCTATCGGCAATACGTTCTCTGCATTATGGCAGGGCCTGACAGCGGGCGCATTTAACGGTGCGCCGGTATCGGGTGAAACCGCACGCTATTACAAACAGTTAAGCAGAATGAGCCGCGCGCTGGCACTAAGCGCCGATGTGTCAATGCTGATGCTTGGCGGCGATTTAAAACGTAAAGAAATGCTATCTGCCAGATTAGGTGATGTGTTAAGCCAGCTTTATATTGCCTCAGCTGTACTGAAATTTTATGAAGATAATGGCCGTCAGCAAGCTGACTTACCTTTTGTTCATTACAGTGTGCAGCGCGCATTGGCTGAAATTGGCAAAGCGTTCGACGGTTTTCTGGTTAACTTTCCAAATCGGGTTGTGTCACGGGTTATTCGTACCCTGGTGTTCCCGTTCGGTATTGGTTATAAAATGCCGGACGATGAGATTGCCATCGGTATTTGTACTGCGCTGGCAAAGCCTGGCGTGATCCGCGATCGGTTAACGCACTTGTGCTTTATTGGCAAGAGTGAAGACGATGCAACCGGTTTGATGGAGTCTGCCTTTATCGCTATGCATAACGCACAACCGGTAATGAAGAAAATCTATCTGGCACAGCGCGAGGGTAAACTGGCGCGTAAACTGCCATTAGCCGACAGTATTAAGCAGGCCCTGGAGCAGCAGGTTATCAGCGAGACGGAGGCGAGCCAGTTAACTGAAATGAACCGGTTACGCTTTAAATCGATTTCGGTTGATAGCTTTAAACCAGGTGTGTTGTCAGCCCTGGCAGTAAAAAATCAAAATGCCGCTTAATCGTTAAGCCATGGTGTTAAAAAAACCGGAGTTATTACTCCGGTTTTTTATCGAATCAGCGCCGACAACGTGTTTTGTTAGCGATTAGTCAGCACTCTGCTGGCCACGACTGATAATCTCCTGGGCCATGACATCGGCGATATCGCTGGTAGGTTTACCTTCTTCATCCGCGCGCTGAAAGATATTCAGCAGGGTATGGTAAATCTGATTCACCTTGGCTGTAGACTCATCAGCATTATAGCCTTGCGGTCGCATTTCACAGGCCACGTTAATAATACCGCCGGCATTAATTACGTAATCCGGGGCATATAAAATACCGCGCTGGCGCAGCATTTCGCCGTGGCGCGCTTGCTTTAGCTGGTTATTGGCGCACCCTGCAACTATTTTTGCTTTAAGTAATCCAATCGTATCGTCGTTCAGCGTTGCACCTAATGCACAAGGGGCATAAATATCAGCCTCAACTTCGTAGACACCATGTAAACCGACAGCCGTTGCCCCAAACTGCGTTACGGCACGGTCAACCGAGCTTGGGTTGATATCGCAAACAATAAGTTTCGCGCCCTCATTATGTAAATATTCACATAAGGCGAAGCCTACGCTACCAAGACCCTGCACGGCTATCGTTTTACCGCTAAGTTCGGCTGAACCAAATTTATGCATGGCGGCAGCTTTTAAGCCCTGATACGTCCCCAGCGCCGTAAACGGGCCCGGGTTTCCGCTCTTACCCTCTAAACCAGCAACATAAGGGGTTTCTTTATTGACCTGCATAATGTCGCCGGTGGTGATATTCACGTCTTCAGCACTGTAATAACTGCCACCAAGACGGTGCAGCATTCGGCCAAATGCTCGGAATAACGCTTCGGTTTTAATGGTTTTAGCATCGCCAATAATGACCGATTTGCCACCGCCCAGTGGCAGGCCGGCCATGGCATTTTTATAGGTCATGCCGCGGGAGAGCCGAAGCACATCAACAATGGCTTCTTCGTCAGTGGCATAGTTCCACAGGCGACAGCCGCCCACGGCAGGCCCTAATCGGGTGCTGTGCACAGCAATAATGGCCCGTAACCCCGTTTCCTGGTCACTACAAAATACCACTTGCTCATGGTTGTCGAATTCAGGATGATTAAATACTGCCACGTCTGATTCTCCCTCGGGTTTAATCTGGCTGATAATGAGTGACCCTACGCCACTTTTTTGCGCCGCGGAATGTAACATTTCAACCTGAGTTACGCTATATATCACCGAAAATAATGGCTGGTCTGACGTGTGGCTTGTCGACAATTAATGTCGACGCTTGATTGTCCCCGCTGAGTAACTTAAAGTAAGGCAAATTTTAATTGGAAGCGAAAAAATGAGTGAGCAGTTAACTCAGGCACAGCAACAACAACCACAAGCGATGTCAGATCAACAACGGACAGAGTGGGTCAAAAGCCAATATCAAAAGGCGAATCAGTATCTGGCTGGGAAAGGTATTCTTCCGGACAATGTCGCGGTAACCGAGAGTCGCTACCTGCCTCCGTTGGTGGCACTGTGGAAGCTTAACACTAAAGATAAAAAGTCGTACTGGGTGATAAGCGGTGACTTGCCAACCGATCACATGCCATTTTCTGCGGCGCCAACAGCACGGGACGCCATGCGTTCCTTTTCACTTAACTGGCAATTGAAAGCTGAGCACATTGTTACCAGTGATTCAGTAGATAAAACTCAACAAGAATTCGCGGATCTGCTGGTAAGCCGGGCGCAAGGGCTTTATCAGTTATTTGAAGATGAAGCGTTGTGGCGCAGTTGAATTAACGTCACCTCTGTAACGAAGAGCATACAGTTAATAAAAAAACCGCAGAGCCTGCGGTTTTTTTTATGGGTTCCGTAATGCATTAACCGTGCAGGTCAGGCCAATAGCGCCTTACGGCTAACTTACTCTGTAAAATGCCAGTAACCCAGATTAATTAAGTGCACCATTAGACCAAGTCGCTCTGGCAGCTCAAGAAAGTGGCGACACTGTTGTTCATCCAGCTGGCGCTGCCCGGTAAGTAACTTAGCCGTGGTCAATTCGTCGCCCGGCAGCAGGTATTGCTCACCATTAATAAATAACGCAATGTCAGCCGGTTCACTGCCCTCTGAGCTTGCCTGATGGTAACAGCAGCGTAAACCGCCGGTCAGGGTTAATTCTGAGCCTTCTTCCAGATACTCCGCTATTTCCTCTGCCTGATAATGCGGATCGGGTTCCTGCAGATCCAGCTCATGTTTGGCCCGGCTGATATACTGGCCAAACCACAATGGTAAGCTTGCATCATCACTGACCAGTTGCTGCAACAACTGTTTAACCTGAGCCAAATCGGCACTGCCCAGCTCGCCAATATTGTTTGACACCGGCCGCGCTGGATCAGTAAAACGTCTGCCGCTGATATCATTGTCGATCAGGTAGTCAGCCAGACCTGTAAGCAGATCTTTTTGTGCCGGCGCTCTGAAACCGATTGAGTAATTTAAGCTATTTTCAAGCGAAATACCTTCGTGCGGACAACCTGGTGGAATATACAGAATATCGCCTGGCTCCATCACCACATCAATACAGGCGTTAAAGGGACTAACTTGCAACAGCCTGGGGTGATGGCAGAATTGCTTCAGACTGTTATCCGGCATGCCAACCCGCCAGTGCCGTTTGCCTTCACCCTGAACAATAAAAACATCATATTGATCTAAATGCGGGCCAACACCACCGCCTGGCGTGGAAAAGCTGACCATTAAATCGTCTATCCGCCAGTTTGGAATAAACCGGAACGGATCCAATAAGGTTGCCGCCTCACTATGCCAGTGATCCACCGCCTGCACTAAGATAGTCCAGTCTCGCTCACCAAAGCGGGCAAAATCGCTGATCGGCCCGGTTTCCATTTGCCAGTCACCGTTACCACATTGTACTACCCGGGATTCGACTTCTTCTTCCAATGCCAGTCCGGCTAACTCATCCGCCGACAACGGGTCGGTAAAGTGCTTAAACCCTTGTTTTAACAATAACGGTTTTTTCTGCCAGAACTCGGCTAAAAAAAGCTCTGGGGTCAGGTCGGCAAAATCAAGTGCGTACATAGGTATTCCAATTAAAAAGACACTGCGCCATGCAATGCCCGTTATGTTGGGCTGGCGTGGCAATGCCGCCGCGCCAGCAGTTGCTGCGGCCGTTATGGCAGTTTATTTACCAGAGCAATGGCATCGCCGATATAATTGGCGGGGGTTAGCTGTTTCAGTTCTGCTTTTACCGCTTCAGGCAGTTCCAGGGTATCGATAAAACGGGCTAAGTCTGCCTGATTAATCCGCTTACCGCGTGTCAGTTCTTTTAGTTTTTCATAGGGCTTTTCAATGCCGTATTTTCGCATAACGGTCTGCACCGGCTCTGCCAGCAATTCCCAGTTACTGTCTAATTCAGCCAGCAAGGCAGGGGCATTCACTTCCAGCTTACTGATGCCTTTTAACGTTGCCTGATACGCAATTAAGGTATAGCCAAAGCCCATGCCCAGGTTACGTAACACGGTAGAATCTGTCAGATCGCGCTGCCAGCGTGATACCGGTAATTTGGCCGAAAGATGGTTAAATAAGGCATTCGCAATACCCAGGTTGCCTTCTGAGTTTTCAAAATCAATCGGGTTTACTTTATGTGGCATGGTAGAAGAGCCGATTTCACCGGCTACGGTTTTCTGCTTAAAGTGGCCCAAAGCGATATAACCCCAAACGTCGCGGTCAAAATCAAGCAATATGGTGTTAAAGCGGGCTATCGCATCAAATAGTTCGGCAATATAGTCATGCGGCTCTATCTGGGTGGTGTATGGGTTAAAGCTTAAGCCGAGGCTGGTGACAAATTGCTCGGCAAACTGATGCCAGTCAAGGTTAGGGTAGGCCGATAAATGGGCATTGTAGTTTCCTACTGCACCATTAATTTTGCCCATAATATCTACCGCAGCAATCTGATCACGCTGACGTTGTAACCGGGCGTAAACGTTGGCCATTTCTTTACCCATAGTCGTGGGCGAAGCGGGCTGGCCGTGGGTGCGTGCCATCATGGCAACGGTTTTATGTTGCTGTGCCAGGTTTTTGATAGCAGCAAGCAGGGCATCACATTGTGGTAACAATACATCGTTGCGGGCCTGGCTTAACATTAAACCGTGCGACAGGTTGTTAATATCTTCTGAGGTACAGGCAAAGTGAATAAATTCGCTGATGGCGTTAAGCTCGCTATTGGCCGCCACTTTTTCTTTTAACAGGTACTCGACTGCTTTTACATCGTGATTGGTGGTGCGTTCAATGTCTTTAACCCGCTGAGCATCTGCCAGGCTGAAATTGTCGACAATATCATCAAGTAATTGATTTGCTTCAGCAGATAGCGCCGGCACTTCAGCAATTGCAGGGGTGGCGGCGAGTTGCTGCAACCAGCGTACTTCAACAGTAACCCGGTATTTTATCAGACCAAATTCACTAAAATACGGGCGTAGCTCAACCGTCTTGCTACCATAACGGCCGTCAACCGGGGATATGGTGGTAAGGGCATTAAGTTCCATGAAAACTCCTGAAGTTTAAAGTGTGGTTTGTGCCAGCATCTGCTTAGCGGCTGCCACCAGTTTGCGACGTTTAAAAATAAAATTCAGCCGGCTACCGCCAGCCTGACGCCATAACACCGCAGCGCGAACTGCCGCTAACAGCAGCGCCCGGACTTTTTGCTGAACGGCAGCTTGTTTTAGTAAATCGGGTTGGCCATAGACCTGAATGCGGCTGCCCAGGCTGCTGATGCATTCACTGTAAATATCGGCAAGACGACCGACGATGGTCTCGTCGGTGACCGAAAAGTGTTGTAGCTGACGCTCCAGCTGGCCAAGTTGTTTACCAAGCTCAGCCAGGTTCCTCTGGTTTTTATTGAGTTTGCGCTCAAGCGCCAGCACCCCAACCAGGTATCGGGTCAGTTCGACATCTTTTTTGGTATTGTCGCCCAGCTGGCTGATAATCAATTCTAAGCCGGCGGCAAGATTTGCCGGATCATCGCCATATACAGCTAAGGGGGACTCCGGATTCAGGTTGGCGACACTGGCCAGTGCGGTGTGATAAAGCTCAGGCTGCAATTTGTTATGTCTGGCCAGGTTTTGTAGCAAGCTGAGCGCCTGACACAGGCCAGCCAGACCAATAATTTGGTTTGATAAAGAAGGTTGCATAGTTAGGTAATGGCCTCGTCGATAATGCCGCCGCCTAAACAGACGTCATCAAGATAAAATACCGCGGACTGGCCCGGAGTAACGGCTTTTTGCGGCTGATCGAATACCACCTTAATCTGGCCGTCAGCCAGGGGGGTAAGGGTGCAGCTGATATCTGTTTGGCGATAACGGGTTTTAACGGTGCAGCGTAACGGCTGCTCAGGGCCTTTACGGTCGACCCAGTCTAACTGGCTGGCAAACAGACCATTGGCAAGTAATGCCGGATGGTCATGACCCTGAGCGACCAACAGCCGGTTTTGTGCTAAGTCTTTGCCTACCACATACCAGGGCTCGTCACTGCCATCGCGCAGGCCACCAATTTTCAAGCCTTTGCGCTGGCCCAGCGTATGGTACATCAGGCCATCATGCCGGCCGAGCAGCTGATCATCGTCAATGCTGACAATATCCCCAGGCTGGGCGGGCAGATATTGTTGTAAAAAGTCTTTAAACTTTCGCTCGCCAATAAAGCAGATACCTGTGGAGTCTTTTTTATCGTGGGTAATTAAGCCTTGCTGTTCGGCAATCGCCCGCACCGCTGGTTTTTCCAGCTCACCTATTGGAAACAAGGTCTGGCTAACGTGGTGTTCACTTAGCGTGTATAAAAAATAGCTTTGGTCTTTATTGTTATCCAGGCCGCGCAGCAGCTGCCAATGGCCATCATGCTGGCGGCGGCGCACGTAATGGCCGGTAGCGATGTAATCGGCTGCCAGTGCTTCGGCGGCAAATTCGAGAAAAGCTTTAAACTTTATCTCTTTGTTGCACATAATATCCGGGTTCGGAGTGCGTCCCGCCCGGTATTCCGCCAGGAAATATTCAAATACATTATCCCAGTATTCTGCAGCAAAATTTATTTTATGTAGCGGAATACCCAGCTTGTCACAAACCTGCTGCGCGTCGTGCATATCCTCTGCTGCGGCACAGTATTCGTCATTGTCATCTTCTTCCCAGTTTTTCATAAACAGGCCTTCAACCTGGTAACCCTGCTGAATTAACAAATAGGCCGATACTGAAGAATCCACGCCGCCGGACATGCCGACGATGACTTTTTTACTGCTGTTAGCTGACATTGCACCACACTGGCTGTGACCAAAATAAGGCGCGGAGTATAGCACTAAATTACGCGGTAAAAAAATCGTTATCACCAGCGTGGCTGCAGCTTATGTGTCTGCTGGCTGTTTTTGGCCAGCGCCAATATCAGACTATGGTAAATTTATTACCCGGTATTCTCCGGGCGCTAACTCAGCTAACTGCCATTGCCCAATCTGCTGGCGCACCAGGCGCAATGTGGCAAAGCCAACGGCGGCGGTCATGCGCCGAACCTGACGGTTGCGGCCCTCGATGATAGTCAGGCTGAGCCAGCTGGTGGGGATGCTGGCACGATAGCGCACTGGTGGGTTGCGTGGCCATAGTGGTGGCGGGGCCATGCGCTCAGCCACAGCGGGTAAGGTCGGGCCGTCATTTAGCAGCACGCCCTGACGTAAGCTGGCCAGGGCAGCATCACTGATCTCACCTTCAACCTGCACCCAATATGTTTTAGGCGCTTTATGTTTCGGATCGCTTAACTGATGCTGGGTCTGGCCGCAATTGGTTAGCAGCAACAGACCTTCGCTGTCACGGTCAAGTCTGCCTGCCGGGTAGACGTTTTTTAGGGTGATAAAGTCTGCCAGTGTAGTACGGGCCGGTGTACTGTTATCGGTAAACTGACTTAGCACATCGTAAGGTTTATTGAACAATACCAATAGTGGATTGTCGACTTTGGTCCTATTGTTTTTTTTGTTAATTGGCTTATGTTGCCTGTGGCGAAATGGCGCGGGTTGTTTCAAAGCTATTTCCTATAAGTCACTTAGCGTCATGCGGCCGTGTCGATATTGCTGGCGCTGGCGCGCCTGTTTAAATCGACTTTATGCTGATATACTAACGGCCGTTGTTTTTGCTGCGTTTTAAACAATCATCACAGTGCTACAGTGTTAGCGCGGCACTTCCCACCGGGGGGCCACCGGGAGGGCCACCGGGCCACCGGCTTCCGTGCACATTGTGCGATTACAATACAGGAACTAACATGTCGAAAGAAAGTGCAACAATCATTTATACCATCACCGATGAAGCGCCAGCACTGGCAACTCATTCTTTGCTGCCTGTTATCCAGGCGTTTTCTTCAGCTGCAGGAATTGCGGTTGAAACCCGGGATATTTCACTGTCAGGGCGCATTATTGCCAGTTTTTCGGATTTTTTAAAGCCAGAGCAACAGATTAACGATGCGCTGGCAGAATTGGGCGAGATGGCAAAACAGCCAGAAGCCAATATTATTAAATTGCCTAATATCAGCGCGTCAGTTCCTCAATTAAAAGCCGCGATTAAAGAATTACAGAGCCAGGGCTATGCGTTACCCGAGTATCCGGCAGAGCCAAAAACGGATCAGGAACGTGATGTTAAAGGTCGCTATGATAAAATTAAGGGCAGTGCGGTAAATCCGGTACTGCGCGAAGGCAACTCTGATCGGCGTGCTCCGGCTTCTGTTAAGCAATACGCAAAGAAGAACCCTCATAGCATGGGCGCCTGGCAGTCAAGCTCAGCCTCACATGTTGCTCATATGCAACGGGGCGATTTCTATGGCTCAGAACAATCCACTACCGTCACAAAGGCTGATACCTTGCGTATTGAGCTGCATCAGGCCGATGGAAAAGTGGCAATATTAAAAGATAAAGTGGCAGTGCTGGCCAATGAGGTAATTGACGCGGCAACCATGAGCGCCAGGGAGTTACGAGACTTTTACGCTGCTGAAATTGCCGATGCGAAAGAGAAGGACATTCTGTTTTCGTTGCATTTAAAAGCCACTATGATGAAAGTGTCTGATCCCATTATGTTTGGCCATGCGGTAAAAGTGTTTTATCAGGAAATCTTTAGTAAATATGCAGACGACTTTGCTACGGCCGGTGTTGATGTCAGTAATGGTTTAGGTGATGTATATGCAAAAATCACCAGTCTGCCAGAAGCTAAACAGCAGGAAATTAAAGATGCGATTACGGCGTTGTATGCAGACAAGCCCGCGATGGCGATGGTGAATTCGGACAAAGGTATTACCAACTTGCATGTGCCAAGTGACGTGATTATCGATGCATCTATGCCAGCGATGATTCGTAGCTCCGGCCAGATGTGGGGCCCGGATGGTCAGTTAAAAGATACCAAAGCCGTGATCCCGGATCGCTGCTACGCTGGTGTTTATCAGGAAACCATTAGCTTTTGTAAAGAAAACGGCGCATTTGACCCCCGTACCATGGGTTCGGTGCCGAACGTAGGTTTAATGGCGCAAAAAGCTGAAGAGTACGGCTCACATGATAAAACCTTTGAAATTGCGACAAAGGGCACGGTTAAAGTATTAAACAGCAAGGGTGAAGAGTTGTTCAGCCATGCGGTTGAACAAGGCGACATCTGGCGGATGTGTCAGGTAAAAGACGCGCCAATTCGTGACTGGGTAAAACTGGCCGTAAACCGCTCGCGTTTAAGTGGCACTCCGGCGATATTCTGGCTGGACAGTGAGCGGGCCCATGACGCACAGCTGATTAAAAAAGTTAAGCATTACTTAAAAGATCATGACACCAACGGTCTTGATTTGCAGATTATGGCGCCGGTAGAGGCGACCCGTCATACCCTGGCCCGGATTAAACAGGGCCTAGATACGATTTCCGTAACTGGTAACGTGCTGCGTGATTATCTGACAGATTTGTTCCCGATTTTAGAGCTGGGCACCAGTGCTAAAATGCTTTCGGTAGTACCACTAATGAATGGCGGTGGTTTATTTGAAACCGGTGCCGGTGGTTCAGCACCTAAGCACGTCGAGCAATTTGTGGAAGAAAACCATTTGCGTTGGGACTCGTTGGGTGAGTTTCTGGCACTAGCGGCATCGTTAGAGCATTTGTCTCAGGTGACTGGCAACAGTGCAGCTAAAGTACTGGCTGATAGCCTGGATAAAGCGACAGCGACATTCCTGGACAACGATAAATCACCACGGCGTAAAGCAGGTGAGCTGGACAACCGCGGCAGCCATTTCTATTTGGCGCTGTACTGGGCGCAGGAGCTGGCAAGTCAAACAACTGATACCGCACTGGCGGCCCGCTTTAAAACACTGGCTAACGCGATGCAGGCTAATGAACAGGACATTTTAACTGAACTGAATGGTGTGCAGGGTAAGTCGGTTGAGATTGGCGGCTATTACCGGCCGAATGACAAGCTGGTAAGCGATGCAATGCGGCCAAGCCCGACATTAAACAGGACCTTACAGTCACTGTAAGCTACGCCAGGTGAACCTTCATAAAAAAAGCAGGCATTAGCCTGCTTTTTTATTAGTAACTGCCGATGCCAGGTCGGTACAACTTGGAAACGATGAAAACGTTATTCTTCGCCGGGGAGCTTAATATTTACAGCATGCAGCCCTTTAGGGCCTTCTGATAGATCGAACACTACATCCTGGCCTGCTTTTAGCGTGCGGTAGCCATCCATGCTAATGGTAGAATAATGCGCGAAGATATCTTCATCACGACCATCTTCACGAATAAACCCAAATCCCTTGGCATTATTGAACCATTTTACTTTACCGGTAGCCATACTACTTACTTCCTTCTCTAAGTTAGCTATATTCTGTATTCTAGAGTGAACTTGAAGGGGACTTGTTCAGCCCCAATATCTACTGTAGATAATTTAAGCAAAGAGTCAAGCTGTTTGCAAAAATAGCGCGATTTTTTTACTAATTTTTAATATAAGCGCCTTTGCTGGTTGGCGCAGGCATGGCTATAGTTTATGAGCGGTAAGCAAAATTTAGATACAAAACATGATGACCTGGCAGAGTTGACCCGACAAAAGGTAACTCCGCCACCGATGTATAAGGTAATTTTGCACAACGACGACTACACTCCTATGGATTTTGTCATCGATGTGCTGACCCATTTGTTTAATATGCAGTATGAAAAAGCCAGTGAAATAATGCTGAAAGTACATTACGAGGGTAAGGCGGTGTGTGGCGTTTTCACAGCTGAAATTGCAGAAACAAAAGTACAGCAGGTGCAACAATATGCGAAAGAGCATCAGCATCCGCTGTTGTGCACAATGGAACGCGCTTAGAAATGTCTTGGCATGGTCTGAAAGTGGTTCTCAGGGGTATTGGGAGTGAGCTATGTTAAATAAAGATCTGGAACTGACGCTGAATTTAGCGTTCCGGTTCGCGCGCGAACGCCGGCATGAATACATGACGGTTGAACATTTATTGCTGGCGCTGCTGGATAATCCGGCGGCCGGAGATGCGCTGAAATCCTGTGGTGCAAATATAGATAAGCTCAGGCTGGAACTGGCGAGCTTTATTGACTCTACTACACCCGTGTTGCCTGACAGTGACGCAGAGCGTGACACCCAGCCTACATTAGGTTTCCAGCGGGTGTTACAGCGGGCGGTGTTTCATGTGCAGTCGTCAGGTAAATCCGAAGTCACCGGTGCGAATGTGCTGGTGGCAATATTTAGTGAACAAGAGTCTCAGGCCGTCTATTTGCTGAAAAAAATTGATATAACAAGGTTAGATATCGTCAATTTTATTTCGCATGGTGTGACTAAAACGGAAAAGCTTGAACAGCATGATGACAGTGGGCAGGAAGAGCTGACTGATTCGGTGCCGGAAGAGAGTAAATATCTGGAGAATTTTACCAGCAATCTGAATATTCAAGCGAAAAATGGCCACATTGACCCGTTAATTGGCCGTGATCGCGAAGTAGAGCGCGCGGTACAGGTATTGTGTCGGCGTAAGAAAAATAACCCGTTGCTGGTTGGTGAAGCCGGTGTTGGTAAAACCGCCATTGCCGAGGGGCTGGCGTATCGGATTGTGCAGCAGCAGGTGCCTGAAGTTATTGCCAATGCCACCATATATGCGCTTGATATGGGCGCATTGCTGGCCGGTACCAAATACCGCGGTGATTTTGAAAAGCGCTTAAAATCGCTACTCAAAGAGCTGGAAAAAGAGAAAGACTCCATCTTATTTATTGACGAAATTCATACTGTCATTGGTGCCGGTGCTGCCTCAGGTGGCGTGATGGACGCATCTAATTTAATTAAGCCGTTGTTGTCCAGTGGCCGGCTGCGGTGTATGGGATCGACCACCTATCAGGAATTTAAAAGCATTTTTGAAAAAGACACCGCTCTGGTGCGGCGTTTTCAGAAAATTGATGTTACTGAACCCAGTGTGGAAGATACCACCCGGATATTGATGGGTTTAAAAGAACGATACGAGCAGCACCATAATGTGCGTTATACCCAAAAGGCCATTCGTGCCGCGGCAGAACTGTCGGCAAAATACATTAACGAGCGACATTTACCGGATAAAGCGATAGATGTTATCGATGAGGCGGGAGCCAGCCAGCGGTTGCTACCGGCTTCAAAACGTAAAAAAGTCATTAATGTTCCTGAAATCGAGCATATTATTGCCAAAATGGCGCGGATCCCGGAAAAATCAGTGTCAGCGTCCGATAAAGATGTGCTGGCGAATCTGGATCGCAACCTTAAGCTGGTGGTATTTGGTCAGGACGAGCCAATAGAAGTGCTGACTGCCGCTATCCGCTTATCGCGATCAGGTCTTGGCAATGAAGAGAAACCCATCGGTAGCTTTTTGTTTGCCGGCCCAACGGGCGTCGGTAAAACTGAAGTGACCAAGCAGTTAGCGAAAGTTATGGGGGTAGAGTTACTGCGCTTTGATATGTCCGAGTATATGGAACGTCATGCCGTCAGCCGGTTAATTGGCGCACCGCCAGGCTACGTTGGTTTTGAGCAGGGTGGCTTGCTGACAGATGCGGTGTCTAAACATCCGTATTCGGTGGTGCTGCTGGATGAAATTGAGAAAGCCCACAGTGATGTTTACAATATTCTGCTGCAGGTGATGGACCACGGTACCCTGACCGATAATAACGGTCGTAAAGTAGATTTCAGAAATGTGGTGCTGGTAATGACCACTAATGCCGGTGTCCAGGAAACCGTGCGTAAATCTATTGGCTTTAAGCAGCAAGATCACAGTCACGATGCGCTAAGTGAGATAAACCGTACGTTTAGTCCTGAATTCCGCAACCGACTAGATGGTATTATCTGGTTTAAACATCTGGCAGCCGATATTATTCTGCAAATTGTGGATAAATTTGTTTGCGATTTACAGGTGCAGCTGGATAAAAAGCAGGTGTCAATGGAGTTAACCACGGATGCCAGACAATGGCTGGCAGACAAAGGCTATGATCAGGCGATGGGAGCGAGACCTATGGCCCGGGTTATCCAGGAGCAGCTGAAAAAACCATTGGCCAATGAGATATTGTTTGGCCGACTGTTACACGGTGGCGATGTTAAAGTGAGTCTGAAAAACGATGCGTTATGCTTTGATTATCAGACCGAGCAGGATTTGGCCCTGATGGATTAGGCTTTTGCTGGCTACCATGCAAAAACCCGGTATTAACCGGGTTTTTTTGGTACTAAAGCTGATTTAACGCTGACGGAATACGATACGGCCTTTGCTTAAATCATAAGGCGTTAATTCAACGGTAACTTTATCGCCTGTCAAAATGCGGATATAGTTTTTGCGCATCTTACCGGAAATGTGAGCGATAACCACATGACCATTTTCCAGTTCAACTTTGAACATGGTATTTGGCAATGTATCCAGGATGGTACCTTGCATTTCAATTACGTCTTCTTTCGCCATTCAGCGTACTCGCCTCTATAAATTGGGTTTGAACCTTCAAAAAACTGCGCAGATTGTGCCGAAATCACAGCAATAAGTAAAGCAACAAGCGCTTTTTTAGGCAAAAGAGTGCCAATGTCCCCGAATAAAGCGTTGTTGTGGTCTGAATTCTGCCTTGTATGCCATCTTTTGACACGCTTCTACCAGATAACCTAAATAGACAAACGCTTTGTTATCCTGGCGGGCACGTTCCAGTAAATACATAATGGCCAATTTTCCCGGAGAATACTGTTGATACTGCCGGGCAAAAAAGGTGTACACCGCCGAATAACTATCGGCAAGCTCATCAATAATGCTAACACTGACCAGTTGTTGATCGTCATAAATCTCTAAAAAACGGATACTAAGCCAGCTGCATTTCAGCATACCGCTAAGTTGCTCCTCAGTAGCCGGGTACATAATACCATCGTCATGTTTAAACGCGATATAAGCTGCAAACAGCGGATAATAGTCGGCAATATCAGCAGTGGTGACCAACCTGTACGCCAGATTGGCCCGTGTTGCTTTATTTTGTAACCGGCGCTGGCTACGCGATGGCTGCCATAGCGTAGGGTTTATCCGCACCGACTGACAGGCCTGGCAGGCGGGGCAGTGCGGTGTGTAGCTCTGCTCGCCACTGCGGCGGAAATTAAGGTTAAGCAGTTGTTGGTACAATTCGGGGCTAATTGGCTGCTCTGGCATCAGCACCACTAATTGTTCTTGTTGGCCAGGCAGGTAACTGCACGGGCCAGGCTGCGTTAAACCAAAGCGTAACGGTTGTGTTCCTGCCTTAACATCGTCATTCATTCCGCAAGCTCAGGGTAGTGGGTTGCCAGTGACCGGCAGGACTGCTTATTTTCACCTGCTGTTGCAGCAAGTTTAAGTAATGCGATCTGCTCATCGTTTCTGCTCCTAGCTGTTGTAAAAACGGGTTAGGGAGTTGACAGTCAATCCAGCCAGGGGCGAAATGACGAATATGTTGCTGCAATGCCAGTAGTGCGAATTTTGCTGCGTCAGGCACCCGGTTAAACATCGATTCACCACAAAATAATCCACCGACTGCAATACCGTACAAGCCACCGACCAGTTCTGAGTGCTGCCACACTTCGATACTGTGAGCATGGCCTTGCTGATGCAGGCGCTGATACGCGTGTTGCATCGGTGGCAGTATCCAGGTGTGGGGCTGATTTTTGCGCGGGGCAGCGCAACCTTGTATAACTTCGCTAAACGCCTGATTCAGGGTAAGCGACAGTTCACCGCGCTGCCATTTTTTGCGCAAAGTACGGTTAAATTTAATGCTATCGGGACTAAATACAGCCCGGGCAGCGGGGCTCCACCACAATAAAGGGTCGCCCTCGCTGAACCAGGGAAAAATACTACTTTGATATGCCAGCAGCAGTCGGTCTGCAGACAAGTCGCCACCCATTGCCAGCAAACCATCAGGTTGCGACAACGCCTGTTCAACGGGCGGAAACGTCAATTGAACAGGGTCAAGTTCCGGCAAATAGATGGCCATAGCAGGGTTATTTCTGCTCGGTCAGGCCATCCAGGTAACGTTCGGCATCCAGCGCTGCCATACAGCCAGTGCCGGCAGAGGTAATCGCCTGACGATAGATATGATCAGACACGTCACCGGCTGCAAACACGCCGGGAATACTGGTTTGGGTGGCATTGCCTTCCGTTCCGCTGACTACTTTTAAGTAACCGCCGTTCATTTCCAGCTGACCTTTAAAAATATCGGTGTTAGGTGAGTGACCAATGGCGATAAAGACGCCCTGCAGCGCGAGTTCTTTGGCTGCTTCACCTTTGGTAGAGCCTAAGCGGACGCCATTAACACCCATGTCGTCGCCTAACACCTCTTCTAATACGCAATGGGTATGCAACACAATTTTACCCGCTGCCACTTTTTCCATTAACCGGTCAACCAGAATTTTTTCAGCTTTAAAGCTGTCACGGCGGTGGATCAGGTTTACTTCGCTGGCAATGTTTGACAGGTAAAGTGCTTCTTCAACAGCAGTATTACCACCGCCGACTACCGCGACCTTCTGATTCCGGTAAAAGAAACCATCACAGGTGGCGCATGCAGATACGCCTCTGCCGCTGTAAGCTTCTTCAGAGGGTAACCCCAGATATTTTGCTGAAGCACCGGTACAGATGATTAATGAATCACAGGTATAGCTGCCATTATCGCCGGTTAAGGTAAAGGGCTGCTGCTTTAGATCGACAGTATGAATGTGATCGAAAACAATTTCGGTATTAAAGGCTTCAGCATGCGCCTGCATCCGCTCCATTAATACAGGGCCAGTCAGGCCATGGGCATCGCCCGGCCAGTTTTCAACTTCAGTAGTGGTAGTCAGCTGGCCACCTTGTTGCATGCCTGTTAGCAGCACCGGATTTAAATTAGCTCGGGCAGCATAAACTGCGGCGGTATATCCGGCAGGGCCTGAACCCAGAATTAGTAACCGACAATGCTTGCTGTTTGACATGTATTACTCCAAAAAACGACTTAGTGAAAACGCAATGGGGGTGATTCTAAAAGAATGCAATCACCATAGAAAGATCTGAGCCGCAATTAGTTTGCAGCTATCTGTAAACCTTACAGGATTAATTCAATATTCCATAAAAAACTATCTAATAACTTAGGGTTATATGCAACCCAAAAAAATTCCCTGAAATAGTTTATTTGTTTCTAATCCCCACTTTTATTTCCTGAAACAGGGTTGACGATTTTTTTTATAATCATTTTGTAAGAGTTTTGTAATTGTTGTTTTTTTGAGCAACTGGTTAGTTAGGTGTCGCAGGACGCAGACAATAAAAAGGAAGTCACCTAATCATTATTCTGAAAACAAGGTACCACAATGAAAACAACTAAAAACCTCTTAGTACTTGGTGTCAGCAGTTGCTTTGCCCTCACTTTAACTGCTCAGGCCGTCGCAAACAGCCTGATTGACGAAAATAACGACACTGACCGCTATATTATTAAATTTAAGCCGACTGCAGCGGTAATGAGCAGCAACAATGGCCAGAATACGTTTTCAACGCAGCAGGCAGAAACGGTTTTACGCGGCCATCGGGTCGACGCTGTTATGCACTTAAAATCAGCCAACGCCAGTGTGGCGAAGTTATCAGCCAAACAGTTAAAGGCGCTGCAAGCCAACCCTAATGTCGAATATATTGAACAAGACGCTAAGCGTTACCTGATGGATGTCATCAGTCCCATGGCGCAATCGACGCCTTACGGTATTAATATGGTACAAGCAAATCAGGTAAGCGATAGCAGTGCGGGCAACATTAAAGTCTGTGTTATTGATACCGGCTATACCTCAGGCCATGAAGATTTACAAAGCTCTGGTGTTACCGGCTTTGCTTTTTCAGGCCATGGTAACTGGTTTTCAGATGGTAATGGTCACGGAACTCACGTTGCTGGCACCATGGTAGCGCTGGATAATAATTCTGGTGTAGTAGGGACCATAGGTTCTGGCCAGGCAGGGGTGCATATCGTTAAGATTTTCAACGATTCAGGAAACTGGACCTTTGCTTCTAATCTGGTTCAGGCTATTCAGTCGTGTAAAGACGCCGGTGCCAAAGTGGTGAACATGAGTCTGGGAGGTGGTTCTTCAAACCAGACTGAAAATAACGCTATGACCAATTTTTATAACGGCGGTATGTTGCTGGTTGCCGCGGCAGGTAACTCGGGTAATACCAGCTTGTCGTACCCGGCATCATATAATGGCGTAGTGTCGGTTGCGGCGGTAGATTCAAACCGTAATCTGGCCAGCTTCTCGCAGCGTAACTCGCAGGTAGAGATAGCTGGTCCTGGGGTGAATGTCAGTTCAACCTGGCGCAATGGCGGTTACAACAGCATTAGCGGCACGTCTATGGCCTCACCACACGTAGCAGGGGTGGCTGCATTAGTCTGGAGTAACCATCCATCATGTAGCGCGGCACAAATTCGCAATGTGTTAAATGTAACGGCGCAGGACCGCGGCGCGGCCGGTCGTGACAACTCGTATGGCTTTGGCATAGTACAGGCAAAAGCTGCCGACGACTTCATTACCAACAATGGCTGTGACGGTAGCGGTGGTGGTGGCGGTACGCCTCCTGGTGGTGGTGCAACCTTCCCGAACCTGTCGGCTTCTACCGGTCAGTGGTTGCGGGGCAGTTACGATATCCCGTCCGGCGTGTCACAGCTTACCTTCCAAATCTCTGGCGGCAGCGGTGATGCAGACCTGTATGTACGCTATGGCAGCCAGCCAAGCACCAGTGCCTACACTTGTCGGCCATATTTAAATGGCAATAATGAAGTGTGTACTATTAACAACCCGCAAGCTGGTACCTGGCATGTGGGCATCCGTGCCTACACGGCCTTCAGTGGTGTTACCTATAGCTATCAGTACTAAGCTATAACGTACTATTAAAACTGTTGTTAAAGGGCTGCGCCAGCAGCCCTTTTTATTTGTAAACCAAAATGTTTCTAATTTATTTACCAGCCATTCACTGCTAGTATCGCCACAATTTTTGCACTGTAAAAAGGAACTTAGTTTGTTGAGTGGCAAATATTATCATGATGCAAGCAGGCTGAAATTAAACTGGAAAGCTTTGAATTTACCAAGTACGGGGTAATAGACGGCGAAATTACTGATATCTCTACCGATGCCGTAGAGCTGGAAGGAGTGGGCCTGGTATTTCCTATTGAAAGTGAAATTTAAACAGCACAGCATTAAAGCCGGTAATAAAACTGTGCCATTAGGCTCGGGTATGGCAGTCACGATAGAAGTAAAAACCGGCCAGCGCAGGATTATAGAATTTTATTATCACCAGTGATTAAAGCGGTGGATGAAGGGGTAAGGGAGCAATGATGCGCAACAGAATAAGAAAATACTTATTAGACCTTAAAGGGCAACAGTTTCTTGGAAACCAAGGTGGGCTTTGGCCAAATAAGTTGGTTTTTTGGCTGCTTTGCACGTCTCTGCTTGTGACTATTATTTTAATTTATATTCTTATCAATTTCAGAGAATACCCATTGCATGCGAAATTTGATGATATTCAATGCCATGATGCCATTCATGTAAAGTCTGGCAGAGGAAGGGCTGCGCATGTTCAGATATTTGATGTTAGTGGTGAAGAGGTAATCATTAGAGGGAATTTTGCAGGCTCAAGTGGGATTTTATACATAGATAGAATGGATGAGCGTGACCGCCTTTATCATATTTGTTTTGTGCGTCTGCAGGATGTTTTTCTGGATGATAACAGTCGTTTGGTCGGATTGTGGCGGCAGGATAGTAATTCAAAAGGCGTCTTGAATAGGGGGTTGATTGAGTCAAGAATTAGTAATTTCAATAATTTTTTCAAGCGTGTAATAGAAGTAATATTTTATCCAATCTTGTTTATTGTATGCTTCGTGATTGCTGTTGATATTTTTTTTAAAATTATTTTTTCCGTAAGTTTTTTTCAATAAGGAGGTTAGTGATGAAAGCAACAAATAGGACAGGAACCAACAAATAGTAACAAATAGGACAGGCACAACAACAACAAAAAGGACAGGCACAACTAAAAGGATTGAAGTAATCAACTAATCCAGCAGTGTGTTTGCAAGGTTAATGCGCTAGTAGTGGCACTGTGTGGCGTTACTGTGATAAATGACCGCCGTTGAAGTCTGTTTTACAATATTTTCAGACAAGGCAGTTCCCGAATTTTGGGTTAGTGGCTGGTATGTCTGTCTTGCTAAGTTAAGTGGCGGTTGCTCAGGCAGTGTCGCGATGGGCGCGTCGGCCGAAAAGTGTGGTGTAGTGCTTCTCGAATTGGGTTGCGCGGGTCAGCCAGTCTTGCTGGCTGAGATTAAGCCGTTGCAGAATGGGTGGTAGCTGTCCTGCAATGGCACCCCGTTTTTTGGGGCGGATAGCGCGACCGGTATAGTCCAACAGCTGCAGATAGTCAGACAGGTTAAACAGAATACCGCGTTGCAGCTGGTCAACCTGCGCTCCCTCAAAGGGTAGCAATGGCTTGAGTGTGTGGCAGAAGTGTTGCATGTTGCCTTGCAGGGTTTGTTCAGCAATGGCTTTTTTCAAATCGAATGTTGGTGTTAACCGTTCTTTGATGCTGGTGTAGTCTGAGCTTTCCGGAGTCTCGGCAGTGTCAGCGCGAACCGGGTTCAGGTCGACATAGGCCATGCAGGACAATAGCGCTTCTTCGGTCAGCAGTGCCTGGGATTTGAATCTGGCTTCCCAGAAGTGCCCGGTGCAGCCGTCTTCCTGATTGGCCCGGCGGGCAATAGGTTCGTTTAGGCATTTCATAAACCAACTCAGGCAGGTCAGGCGCTGGCGGTAGACCTCGACACAGCTGTGTACTGTGTCCAGTTCAGCAGCGTTAACAGGACTGCCGGCTAAATATCGTTGTACCAACAATGTGCCTTTATGCAGGCTGGTCCAACGCAATAGCACGTCTTCGGTACTCCAGTCCGAGGCTTGCTTTGGTTCGAGTTTAACGACAATGTGTAAGTGGTTTGACATCACTGCGTAAGCGCAGATGTCGATAGCAAACAACGAGGCCAGCAGGCGGATACGTTGCTCAATCCAGGCTCGCCGGTGTTCAAAGTTTTTACCGGTATTTTGGTCGATGCCGCATAAAAAGGACCTGCGCACGCAGCGGGATACTACATGGTAGTAGGGTGTGTCCTCGACGGCGATAAGAGATTTGCGGGGTCTAGGCATGTCGCGCCTGCGATACTGTTTAAATGTACAGCTTTTAGACTAGTTGTCGACCATCTTGCTGTCAAGGTTTCAGATTGTGGTTAATGATGCTAACAGCTGGTATGTGTTACTCAAGGTTTTATAGTGCCTGTCCATCGTCTCATCCGGTAACTCAAGGTTTTATAGTGCCTGTCCATCGTCTCACATCGTCTCATCCATCGTCTCATCGTCTCACATTGACAACCCGCAAGCCGGTACCTGGCATGTGGGTATCCGTGCTTATAGTGCCTTTAGTGGTGTGACGTACAGCTATCAGTGCTAGGGTAAAAGTAATATTCACAATGCTGAACCGGGCTGAGTAAGCAGCCCGGTTAGTTAGAACACATCGCATGGCTCAGGTTGTTATTCAGAAATTGTCTGGTCGACAACCTTCAGTTGATCCTGCAGCATTTTTAGTTGGTTTTGAATTTGCCCTTTGTGCTCATTATCGACAGTTTTAAGCGTTTCTTCGCAGGCCGCGATTTTAACTAAAAGCTGATCTTTACTATCTTCCCGCTGCGCGGCTTCCTCTGCTTTGTCAAATACCACATCTTCCGCGACGGTTTCCGGAGTGCTGCCACGCGTTGCGCGTTGTGCCGGTACCACTTTGCCGTCATCTGCAATTTTTCGCTGATTCATAAAACTGGGTGACATAATTTCGACCCCGGCATCGTGCAGGGCATCGACTACCTGACGCCGTAAACTGGAGCGGGCGGTGAGTAAGCTTTTCACATCAGTCAGCATACCACTGACTTTATAAGTAATGGCATAATTGCCAAGTTCAAGGATTTGCACAAAGGGATCCGATAGCTCGCTATTGGTTGCTGCCTGCAGCAGCAGAGTCTCAACGTCGGCATTATGCACATCGTAGCCAAGAGACAGAGTGGTAGAGACGATGCAACCAGAACTGCGCGTTACGCAGATGGGGTGATTAACTAAAAAGGTATTGGGCAACGACACCAGTTCCCGGTTTTCAGTTTGAATTTCAGTATCCAGTAAGCCGCGTTCAACGACCCGGCCAAAAAAATCACTCACCTGAATAAAGTCACCGGTCCGAAAGGGCATGGTTACCCGCAGCATGGTGCCAGCCATAATATTAGAGAAGATAGTGCTGGATGAAAAAGCAAACACGCCTGAAATAACCAGACCAATTAAGCCAATCACCTGATTGCGGGTACTGTCACTGACCGGCAGCGATAACGCTATGGCAATAATGCCCACTACAGTGAGGATAAGCATTGTAAGTTGTTTGGGAAACAGCTTTTCGTTACCCTCAGTCTTGTGGCGCTTAATTAATAACAAATGGGCTAACCACAGCAATGCTGCAACCACGACACTGGTTAACAATAACGGTAAAAATAAGCTTAAAGTTTCAGTCACTGACTGGATAACGGACATAGAGGCCTCACAAGGTTACCTGCAGACCCAGCAACACACGCATTAGCTGGGCAATTAATGTTACTCTGACACCGCGGGTCGCAATCAGCCTCAGGCGGGTTGGGGCATCAGATACCAATATACTGCTAAAAAGTGCAATATGCTGCCCGCGAGCACGAATAAGTGCCAAAGCATATGATGCAGATACAGGCTGCGCCAGATGTAAAACAGCACGCCACCGGAATAAGCCAGACCGCCCGCCAGTAAAAGCCACATCGCTTCGGTTGGCACATTAGCCAGCATCGGTTTAATCGCAACTACCACGATCCAGCCAAGCCCCAGATAGAGCGCTAAAGATAACTTTTTATATTTAAGACCTGTGGCAAGCTCTAAAACCACGCCAACAAGGGCAATAGTCCAGATTATGGCGCATAAAATAAGGCCCCAGTCATGGCGCAGGCTGATCAGCGTAAAGGGAGTATAAGTACCAGCGATTAAAATAAAAATAGCGGCATGGTCGAGCTGACGCAGTCGGTATTTTATCTGTGGGCTATGGATACTGTGATAAAGCGCCGAGCTGCTATAGAGTAAAATAATACTGCTGCCATAGACAATCGCACTGGCCAGTTGCCAGTTGTCGCCATCGCTCAGGCTTAATCGTAGCATTAACACCAGGCCAATCAGCCCCAGCACGGCACCCACAGCGTGGCTTAGTGCATGCAGGTATTCTTCCAACGGGGTATAACGGCTTACGCTGGTCATTCAGAATTGCTCATTATGTATTGCTCACAAAGGTATCGTCACAAAATTGCACTGGCAAATTCAGGTGGTTAAAAACAGCCCTATCTTAACAGCACGCCATCACAGGTAAACACTAAAGCGTTGGTATTTAGTCAGAGCAGCGGTAAACTGCGCTTTTACGTCAAGATAGACTTATGCCACTGCTTATAATTCTGGGTTACGTTTGGCCTGAACCGAATTCCTCTGCCGCCGGCAGCCGCATGCTCAGCCTGATAAAATTGTATTTAGCTAAGGGCTGGCAGGTGCAGTTTGCCAGCCCGGCCGAATTAAGCCCGCACCGCTACCTATTGGCTGAACTGGGTGTCATAGAGCAGCGAATTGCCTTAAATTGTGACAGTTTCGATAGTTGGCTGGCTGAACACAACCCGCAGGCAGTAATGTTTGACCGTTTTATGCTAGAAGAGCAATTTGGCTGGCGGGTAGAGCAGGCATGCCCGCTGGCTATGCGCATATTAGATATGGAAGACTGTCATGCACTGCGTGATGCGAGGCAACGTTGCCACAGTCAGCAACAGCCTGTAGATGCTGTCGCCCTTAATTCTGAGTTGGCGCTTAGAGAAATAGCAGCCATTTACCGCTGTGATTTAACCCTGGTGATATCTGAAGCTGAAATGCAGCTGTTACAACAGCACTATGGTGTACCTGCTGCATTGCTCTGTTATTGCCCGTTTTGGTTGGAAGGGTTGCCGGCTATGCCGACCCCGGCGTTTGACGAGCGGCAGCATTTTATTGCCATTGGCAATTTTCGGCATGCGCCTAACTGGCAGGCGGTATTGTGGTTAAAACAACACATCTGGCCGCAAATACGTCAGCAGTTACCCGCAGCAGAGCTGCATATCTATGGCGCTTATCCGCCAGCAAAAGCGACCGCTTTGCATAATGCCAGGCAGGGGTTTCTGGTTAAAGGCTGGGTAGCTGATAGCCAGCAAGTGATGCGCCAGGCCAGGGTATGTCTGGCGCCATTGGCCTTTGGTGCGGGCTTAAAAGGTAAATTGCTGGAAGCAATGTGCCAGGGAACTCCCAGCGTAACAACGGATATCGGAGCGGAGGGCATGAGTATCGATAGTACCTGGAGCGGTATGGTGGCAAATAACAGTAATGATATTGCCGCTGCGGCGGTCGTGCTGCATGAAGATGAGCAGCGGTGGCAACAGGCACAAGACCTGGGATATCAGATTGTCAGCACACGTTTTGGCCCGGACCAGGCACAGTTGGTATGGCGAAGAATAGAGCAGGCAATGGCAATGCTTGAACCAAGTCGCCAGCTGAACTTTACCGGCCAAATGTTACGGCATCATGCCTACCGTAGTACCAAATTTATGGGACAATGGATAGCGCTGAAAAACAAACTGGCGCATTAAGCGCCAGTTTGTAATAACGAAAAACCCGCTGTCGGTATTAACGGGTAAGCGTATTACCTTGCACCACGAGGTGGCCGCTGCTTACTATCGTTTATTTTATCTGCCCAGAACGCGGCTGCTGCGCCCGGCGTAGTGTTAGCCGGTTTTGCTGCTTTAGCTTTGCCTTTCGCTGCGGGTTTGGCTGCTGCTTTTGCGGCCGGCTTAGCCGGTTTTTTGTCTGCCTTTGCCGGCTTGTCTGCTTTGGTAGCCGCCGCTTTAGTTTTGCCGCCTTTACCATAACTATCTGCTAATTCTGCCAGTTCAGCCAGACGGATATTTTTACCACCATCAACGCTAAACCAGCCTGGTTTTTGCTCCAGCTCTGGTGCTTTACCAAACTCAGCTTTATAAGCTGCAGTAAAATCAGCGATTACCTGATCTTTATCCAATTTTGTCATGCTTATGATACCTGTGCGTAAAATTAATCGTTGCCCGCTATTTATACATCAAAATGCAGGTAATAGACAAATCTGCCTGCTTTTTAACAGCTTTTAAGTACAATAGCCCTAATAGCTAACCAGATTAACCGGAGATTTTATGTTGCAACGGCAACAATTGACCAGCGTGCTGGCAGAACTACTGCAAAGCGAACGGATCCGTGATTACTGTCCAAATGGCTTGCAGGTTGAGGGAAAGCAGCAAATTAAACGTATCGTTACCGGGGTAACCGCCAGCCAGGCACTGATAGACGCTGCCATTCACTGGCAGGCAGATGCGGTGATCGTGCATCATGGCTATTTCTGGAAAAACGAAGCGATGGTGGTGACCGGCATGAAGAAAAAACGCTTACAGGCGTTGCTGGCGCATGACATTAATTTGTTTGCGTATCATTTGCCGTTAGATATTCATCCCGGGCTTGGTAACAACGTGCAATTAGGCAAACTGCTGCAGGCAATAGCGGTTACGCCACTGCCCACAGCAGAGCCGCTTGGCGTGGTGATGCAGGGTGAGCTGCCAACGCCTCAGAGCCTTAGCCAGGTAGCCGATACGCTTGAGCAAGTGCTGGGCCGCCCGGTGTTAGCGCACGATGCCGGCAGTAACAGGCCTGTGCATAAACTGGCCTGGTGTACCGGCGGTGGTCAGGGTTACATTGAGCAAGCGGCTGCAGCCGGTGCTGATGTGTTTATCAGCGGTGAAGTGTCTGAGCAAACTATACATGTATCGCGAGAGCTCGATATTCACTTTATTGCCGCGGGTCATCATGCAACAGAACGCTATGGCATTAAAGCGCTGGGGGAGTATCTTAGCGCTAACTATCCGCTGCAGGTGCAGTTTATAGATATCGACAACCCGGCATGAACAAAAGCACCGATCGTAGTTTCGATGGTATTGCCGCCAAGTTTCAGCGCAATATCTATCAGAGTAGTAAAGGCGAGATCCGCCAGCAGGTACTGCTGCGGGATTTAAGCACGCTGGCGATATTGCAAAAGCCGTGTCAGGTATTGGACGTTGGCGCAGGTCAGGGCCAGCTTGGTCTGGCGCTGGCGGTGCGGGGACATCAGGTAACATTAACGGATATTTCGGCCGATATGCTGGCAATAGCAGCTGCAGCGGCGACAGCTCAGGGCATTGCCGTTACCGGGGATGATGCAAAGCTGCGTTTCACCCAGCAAAGCCTGGCTGCGTTAAGCCAGCAGGCCGGGCAGCAATACCCTCTGGTAATGTGTCACGCCATGCTAGAGTGGCTGGCTGAGCCACAGTTAGCATTAAAGCAATTGTGGCAGCTGGTTGAGCCTGAGGGCATGTTGTCACTGATGTACTACAACAAAGATGCCAAACGCTTTAGTAATATTTTATATGGCAACTTCGATTATGTGGCTGCCGATTTCAAAGTTAAGAAAAAAGTACAATTAAGCCCGCAAAACCCGCTGGAGCCGCTGCAGGTGGAGCAATGGTATCAGCAGGCTGGTTTTTCCCTGGTCAGTAAAACCGGGGTCCGGTGCTTTCATGACTATTTACGGGATCGAACCCAGCAGCAAAGCCATTTTCAGCAACTGCTGGCGCTGGAGCTGTTATATAATCAGCAAGAGCCCTATGCATCATTGGGGCGTTATACCCACCTGCTGTTACACAAACCGCGTTAAACCGCTTAGGTTGTCAGTAATGTAAGCAGGGTTAATCAAACTCAAAGCGGTATAATAAATCTACGGCGTTATCCAGACCAGATACCGCTTCCAGATATAAACTTTGCATTAAGCGATAGCGCAAAGTGAATTCACCAATAGGCTCAAAAATACCAATGCCGTATTTCACCTGCAGATCCCGGGTTAAATAACCGCTCACGGTTACCTGAGAGTTATCACCTGACCCGGCTGTATCAAGGGTTAAATCACTTACCCCAAATGCTTCACCTATTTCTCCAACCAGGCTACCGCTGGAGGCAATACTCATGCCGATAAGACTGGTGGTTACCGCATTAGCGGCACTGCCTGACTCGCTATCCAGGTCTCGTCCAACCAGCAAATAGGACAGCGCATTCGCCTGCGGCATGGCAGGCTCTGAGAAAATAGTAATTTGTGGTTTGTCTGCCGGACCAGTCACACGGATCCCGGCAACCACGCTATCTTCCATATTGGCTGGGTTACGAATGGCTTCTACATTCAGATAAGGTTGATCCGGCGGGCCACTAAAGGTCATTTTACCGCTGCGGATTAATAAATCCTGACCATATGAGCGGAACGTGCCATCAACCAGCCTGACTTCACCATTGATGGTTTGTTTGCCCTGTTGCTGCCTTACCTGCAAATTGCCGCGTAGCAGGGTTTCCAGACCAAAAGCGTCCAGCTGAACCTTGTCGCCAAGCTGCAACCTGATATCCGCGGTAATGGGCGTTGCCATGGCTTGTTGTTCCTTAACAGGCTTGCCTTCAGCATTGAGGATAACGGTATCGCCGGACAAGCCAACGGCATTTTGTGGTAATTCATCGATACTTAACTGCGCACTTGGGATGGCGATGCTACCGGTAAGTTTAATCTGTTGCGGGTTCGCACTAATATCAAGGTCCGGCTTAACCTGCAGCTTACCTTGCTCAATCTGAATACTTAGCGGGTCTCCTTTGACCCCCAGGCGGGCTTGCCAGTTGTCAATTTGCTGCCAGTCAGCCTTACCTGCCAGCGTCAGAGCACCCTGAGGCGTGACAATATCACCCTGTAAATCTGCCTGAGCGCCCTTAAACGCAACCCGCAGGCTACCATTGTTAATATCGGTGGGGGCCAGCTTGCCTTTTACCCGCAGTTTATTAAGGGCGAGCTGTCCAGAGAGTAATGGGTTTTGCACAGTGCCTTCTGCAGCAATATCAGCGCTAATCACGCCGGCTAATTCACTGTATTCATCCAGTAAAGGTTGCAGAAATTCCAGGGTAAAGTCGGTCAATTGCAAGCTGCCGCTCAGCGGCCGGTTATTGCTGCTGATATCAGCAATATTAAGCCTGGCAGTTAACCCGGCTTGCTCATTTAGTGTGGCTTGCACCGACGTCGTTAGCTGGTCATTGGCTAACTGGCTGCTCAGGGTTAACTGTTGCCAGCTTAGCGAAATGGGAGGAGAGGATCGCTCAGTTAAAGCACCGTGGTTGCTTTGTACTGATAAATCAAGGCGGGGGCGCTGGCCGGGTTGCCAATTTGCACTGACGCTGGCATTTAATTCACCTGATAAATTTACTGCCAGTGGCATAAGGGCATTCAGGCTGGCCAGGTTTAATTGTTGCAACTCCACTGTTGCGGCCAGATTTTCGGCACTAAGACTGGCATTGTCGGTTAAACACAGTGAACCAGGGTCGTTTCGCCAGCAGTGCTGACTGATATTCAGTTGCTGAGGTTGATGAGCATAACCTAAATCGATCACATCTTGCAGTTGCCAGGGACCAATCGGACTGCCTACTGTGGCATCGCTTAACTGACCTTGCCAGCGTTTGCGGTCGGTTAGCTGACCATTAACAGCAAATGAAATATCAGAACGGGTCGATTGCAACGCGAGCTCAAGCTGGTGCTGTGCTTCGTTACCTGAGAGCGTCAGACTAAATTTATCAATCTGAAATCCCTGCAGCGAACCGTCGCTGGCGGTAAGGTCAAGGGTGGCCTGTAATTGCTGGTTTTGTTGCACCTGCAATTGCAGATCAAGGGCCAATTGCTGCAGCGAATTACCGGCATAACGTAAGTCACTGGCGGCAATTGTTGCCGTCAGCTGTGGCTGTCGCTGTGCGCCGCGAAGGGTAATGTCGGCGTTAATAACGCCTTGTGTCGAAGGCAGGCTGCTGCTTAAATCAGGTACGGAAACTTGTGCATCCAGCTGCCACTGCTCTGCCAGCGACCCCGACAGGGAAATGCGATTATCGCCATGCTGCAGGATCAACTGTTCGCTGTCGAGTTTATAACGGTTAACTGGCTGGCGGAAACTGGCGGCCAGCTTACCCTGAATGTTAATTATTTCATCTTTTAAGCGGCCGTCGATGGCCAGTTGGCTCAATTCAGTTTGCCAGCTGCCATCCTGACTGAAGGTTCCGGTATTGGCTAATTTGCCATTTATTTCGCCGTTAAATTCTGGCCAGAATGACCCTGGCTTAATGCGGCTAAGCTTAAGTGCTGCCTGCCAGCGCAGTGTATCGGCTAATTCAATCCGGGCGTTGCCGGCAATGGTGCCATCCAGTGTGCTTACCTGAGCAGAATCAACCGATAACACCGAATCTGTCAGCAGATACTGCCCGGCAGCATTAAGTACTATGGCGGGCACGGTGCGATGCGATACTCCGGCCTTTACGGTAAATTTTAGTTGCTGCAAATCGCCAGTAGCGCTCAGGTTACCGCGGCTAAGTTGCCAGCTGTCGTCTCCCTCAAGTGGCCAGGAAAAGGCTTCGTACTGTAAATCGACACTTAGCGGTAGCCCGGCGCTAAGTACGGCGAGTTGCGCCTCACCACTTGCCTCGATTTTGCCGCTAGCGCGTATTGTCGCCGCTAAATCAGCCAGACTGCCACTGAGACTGACATTCAATTGCTGTTCAGCCAGCGGTTCCTCTTTAAGCACGGCGCTTAGCCGGGCGTTCAGCGGGTAATTGCCTTTAAGGGTTATATCGGCGGTGGCACTGAGCCTTGCCTGTGGGTGGCTGGCTTGTAAATCGAGCAAGCGGATACTCTGCTCACGCGCTTGCACACTGAAACTCACATCAGGCAGTGGCGTTTTCTGCTGCTCCTGAATGATGCTGGCATCGGTCAGGCTAAAGCCATTGACGTAAATGGCAAGCGGCAGCGAGATGTCGCTCAGTGCTGGCGGCTTATAGCTAAATGGCTCTGGTGATGGTTCAGTTGTCGCGGCCAGCTCAATTTGCAACTGTTGCAGCTGGCTGTTATTCACTTGCAGCTCGCGGCCCCAGGCTTCTACTGACGTATTGAACCGGTCAAACCGAAAGGTATTTTCGCCAAGCGTTACCGTGCCATTGCTCAGTGCTAGCTTGGATACACACAGTTTAAACTGAAAAAAACAGCCATTATCAATGTCCAGCTGTAACTGATCGAGCTGAAAAGCGCTGCTGTCGTTTTGCCAGCGGACATTATTAAGTTGCATACCGCCAAGCAAGCTACCGTTATGCCCGGCAACCGATAACTGGGGTACATATTTGTGACTGAGCCACAGCCCAAGCTTCAGACCAGCAGGGGTGTAAAGCAGAATGGCCAGCAGCAATACCACCACCAGCAATGGCAGGATCAGCGTCCAGTTAAGCCATTTCAGGGTTTTATGGACCGCCGGCTTCATAAATCAGGCCTCAACATGTGAAATTTATAGCTCATAATTCAGGCCCAAGCGCGAAATGAATTTTAAAGGCTTTACGTTCACCACTATCCAGCCCATAACCGAAATCAAGTCGCACCGGGCCTACCGGTGAGGCCCAGCGGACCCCCAAACCCACACCGCGTTTAAACTCCGGCTTATCATTCCAGGCACTGCCATAGTCAAAAAAGCTGGCAAGCCACCAATTGCCTTTTACCCGGTACTGGTATTCAACAGAAGCGGTTGCCATATAGCGGCCACCGATAACATCGGTCGTTTCATCTTGTAGCGGCAGTGATTCATAACCATAGCCACGCAGGTTATTATCGCCACCGGCAAAAAAGCGCAGCGAAGGCGGTAAGTCTTCAAGTGCCGCGCCGACCACCGCTCCTGCATCGGCCCGGGTGACAAACCGATGGTCGCTGCCGATACTGCCTATCCAACCGGCCCGGGTGCGCACTCTGACGAAGTTTGTATCAGAACCCCAATGCTTATCAGATACTTCAACAGTAAACAGTAATCTATCGGCGGACCGAGGCATCTGGCCACCCGACTGGCGCAAGCGGTTAAAACTAAGGCCTGGCATCAGAATATTACTGGTATTAGTTTGGTCAAACTCAGTTGCCTCTTCATACAACCAACGCACTGACGCAATCCGATACCAGTCACTCTCTAATAACCAGTGGCGCTCGGCTGCCAGATTTGAGACCTTGGTGCGGACATTGTCCTGCCGGGGATATTCTTTAACGCCAACGCCATATTGGAACTGATAAAAGTCACTAGGTGAATCCGCTAAAGGCATTTTATAGCGCGCTTCAATATTTTGCTCTTCACCGGATAAAATCAGGTCGGCATTTACACTATGACCACGATCATTAAGCCAGGGTTTAAACCAACTTAGTTTAAGGCGAGGCCCGACCTCTTGCGAATAGCCAATACCGGTTTCGACGCTGTTACGCAGCCTAGGTTCCAGTTTTACTACTATCGGTAAGGTGTAATCGTCAATTTGTTCGGTAGCACCTTCGATGGCGATAGATGAAAACCAGTTGGTATTGGCAAGTATCTGATTAAAATCCCCCAGCTCAGTGGCGAGATAGGGCTCACCGGGTTCAAACGGGATTAACGCTTGCATCCATTCGTCCCGGATTTGCTGACCACTGAAGGTAACTTCGCCAAATTTATAACGTTTACCACTGGCAAAATGCAGGTGGATATTGGCCTGATTCAGTTCAGGAATTACTTCCAGCCGGCGTTGGCTGAATTCTGCATCGAAGTAACCTTTACGTAGTGCCAGACTGCTTAACTCGCTTTTCAGGCTTT
The DNA here is from genome assembly GCA_002364615.1 of Arsukibacterium sp. UBA3155. Classification (GTDB taxonomy): domain Bacteria; phylum Pseudomonadota; class Gammaproteobacteria; order Enterobacterales; family Alteromonadaceae; genus Alishewanella. The sequence continues at coordinate 54,541 of DEYP01000004.1, forward strand.
CGTATTTTCCGTGGTGCAGAATATCACCGGCTTTGGGGGCCTGGTTTTTCAGTATGGTGTTAAACTGTTGATCGTCGGTTGCATCACCGCTCAGGATAATGTCAGCCGTATTAATCCTGACTGGTTTTCCCGGGGTAATGGTAGCGGTTAATGTCGCTTTACCAGAGCCTTCTGACAGTTTAAATGCCACTTCGCTCTGGTAATAGCCGAGCGCCTGCAATGCGGTTTCAATATCTTGCTGTAAACTCATCTGAAAGCGCAACGACCCTGAGATGTCATTGGCATCATATTTTGCAATAAAAACATCCACGTTTTGCGCTAATTCGCCCTTAAGCCCTTCAATTTGCAGTTTAGTTTGTGCAAAACAGCTGCCATGGGTCAACAGTAGAATATAAATCAGGCTTCGAAATAGCGTCATGCGGATAATCTTGTTCCCCGGTAAAATGAAGAAACACCTCTGATAGATGTGGTCTGCCTTTAATCATTACCTGCTATTATGCCGCAGACCGTGACACAGTGTACACTGCCGATACTGGATCTTAGCTTAACAAGCTGACATAAAAGCAAGGTCCGGTAGAGTTTAGCGTGATGGCCGGTAACTTGCTTACTTACTGTGTGAGTCACACAGTGGTGTTGCCACTAAACGCCAGCCCTATTTTTCGTTATACTACGCGACATGCCAGGCATAGTATAATGAACCTGTTGGCAAATCAGGCCCGGCCTTGCTTTAAACAGATAATAAGATCGCCGCAACCAGACAAGGTGTATTAAAATGCAAAATATTGTAATCAGTGGTTCAGGGCTATTTACGCCTACCGAGACCATCAGCAATGAAGAGCTGGTTGCCAGCTATAACCAATATGTTGATTTACACAATCGGCAGCATGCGATTGAAATCAGTGCAGGTCTACATCAGGCACTGGAATATTCCAGTACTGAGTTTATTGAAAAAGCCTCAGGCATAAAGTCGCGACATGTGTTATACAAAGAAGGCATTCTTGATCCCACCATCATGCACCCATTATTTGAAAAGCGAGATGAGAATACGCCACCCGAAATGGTCGAGATGGCGGTAGCTGCCGCCCGTGAAGCGATGGCCCAGGCCAATAAAACCGCAGAAGACATTGATCTTATTATTTGTGCAGCCTCCAATATGCAGCGGCCTTATCCGGCACTTTCAATCGAACTGCAGCAAATTCTTGGGGTAAAAGGTTACGCTTTTGATATGAATGTCGCCTGCTCCTCTGCCACTTTTGCCATTAGCAACGCTGCCAATGCAATACGCGGTGGCACAGCAAAAGTGGTGTTAGTGGTTAATCCTGAATTTGCGTCACCTCAGGTAGATTATAAAAATCGTGACAGTCATTTTATTTTTGGTGATGTTTGTACCGCCACCATTATTGAAGCACAAAGCAGCTGCACGTCAGAACAGGCGTTTTCCATTCTGGGTATGCGGTTACAAACCAGCTTTTCGAATAATATCCGCTGTGATATTGGCTACACTGAGCATTGCTTTAGCGACACTGATCCTAAGGTCCCATTTTTTAAGCAGCAAGGCCGCAAAGTGTTTAAAGAATTACTGCCGATTGTCGCCGATGTCATCCAAAGTGAAATGGCGAGCCTGGATATCAGCCCGGATCAGCTAAAACGGCTGTGGCTGCATCAGGCCAATATTAATATGAATATTTTTGCGGCGAAGAAAATTCTGGGACGGGATCCCTTGCCAGAAGACGCACCGTTGGTCCTCGACAGTTATGCCAACACCGCTTCGGCCGGTTCAATTATTGCGTTTCACAAGTATAAAACGGGCTTACGCAAGGGCGACAAAGCCGTGTTATGTTCATTTGGTGCGGGCTACTCGGTTGGTTGTCTTATCCTGGAGCAGTGTTAACGCCACACGTTGGCGTAAGGGTGCGTACCAAACCACATCGGCCGCACCCTGTTAATCCGGGTATTACAACCGAATTACCGAATTGTGGTCGTAAGACAACGGTGACGGTAAGTACGCATCTGCTGCGTCATCGTTTAACCAGGTGCCGCCATTAACCAGATAGCGGAACTGGTATTCCTGGTTGTTTTCCAGGGTTATGCTGGCGCTGAAATCACCTTTTTTGCTTTTTTTCATCGGTAATGCGGTAGGATCCCAATTATTAAACTCGCCAAGCAAGGCAACAGACTCTGCGTCTGCTAATTGTGCTGCGCTGAGTTTGAATGTCACTTTACATACGGGTTTCGTTTTTAAATACTGTTTGGTGATACTCATGTTGCTTCCCTCAATCTGACTGCATTAACAGCCTGCTTTAGCATAGTGCTGGTGCGATAGTAAATACTGGCAAAAATACTACCTGCGATATATGACTTAAAAATGACCAGTCTGATCACCGTCTCTACCATAAATCAGGGTTGACAGCTGGGCAAATAACTTTAAGTTGTAGGGTTATAACTGCCATTTAAACGCTTGTTTTAATTTTGTGGTTTGTAACAAAATATTACGAAGCGCCAAGGTCCCCGGGGCAGGTTCAGGCCTGCGTTAAGCGCATCTGGAATGCGTTATGTTTTACTACCCCTTGCTATTGCAGGCCTTTGGCAACGCGTCACGGCTTTACCGAAGTCTGGTTTTGGCCATCGTTCAGCAAATTACCGCACTGGCAGGATACAATCATTAACAGTCGCTGGCATACAATTGCTGGCATTGCGCTTATGATGTAGTCAGTTAATTTGACAGGTAGGTAAGTCATGTCGTCTTTTTTTGTAAAAGTAATTCTTCCGGTTGTTGTTGTCGTCGTCGCTGTTGTAGCGGCAGTGGGTTTGGGCAAGCTTAGGCAACCCCCTCAGAAAAGTGAAGAAAGCCGACCGGCTATTCTGGTTAACACTGCGGCCATTAGTGCTGATAACATTGTTTATCAAATCAGCTCGCAAGGTATGGTAACGCCCAAGCTTGAAACCAGCCTGATTTCAGAAGTGAATGGTCGGGTGGTGGCAGTAGCGGATGAATTTGTCGCTGGTGGTTTTTTTAACAAAGGAGACCTGCTGGTAAAAGTAGAACAAAGTGACTATCTCACCAATGTTAAGGCGGCTCAGGCGGCGCTGGCTAATGCCCAGGCGATGCTGGCTGAAGAAAAAGCCCGGGTTAAAGTTGCCGAGGAAGAGTGGCGTTCTTTTACCGATGGTAACGCGCCCGCGCTGGGCTTGCGACAGCCACAACTGGCCAGTGCATTAGCCAGTGTGCAGTCGGCAGAAGCCGAACTGGAACGGGCAAATCGTGATTTAGCCCGCACAGAAATTCGGGCGCCTTATGATGGCATGGTGCGCGCCAGGACGGCGAATCTCGGCCAGTTTATAAGCCGGGGCACCGCTTTGGGCTCCATTGTTGGCACTGACGTTGCTGAAATCCGACTGCCCCTGACCGATACCGATATGGCATTCCTGGCCATGCCTGGGGCCATGCAAGGCTCTATGGCGCCCAGCGCGATTGAGTCTGATAATAATCAGGTGACGCTAAGCAGCACCGTTGCCGGACAACAAATAAACTGGCCGGCAAAACTGGTTCGTACAGAAGGGATCCTGGATGAGCGCAGCCGGGTTATTTATGTGGTCGCTGAAGTTGCCGATCCTTATCAGCGCCGTAACCAAACGCAACCTGTGCTGAATTTTGGCCGTTTTGTGGCAGCAACCATTACGGGCACTCAGGCCGAGCAGGTGGTTAAAATTGCCCGTCATTTACTGTTACCGGGCAATAAGGTGCTGGTGGTAGATAAAGATAATACCCTGCAATTTCGCCAGGTAAAAGTAGATCGGGCCACGGCAGACTCTGCATACATTTCCAGTGGCCTGGAAAGTAGTGATCAACTGGCGTTATCTGCCATTTCTAACCCGCTGGCGGGTACCGCAGTGCGGGTTGCCGGTAACAATGCTGTGACAGATGATGCCAAGCAACCGTCAGAGCCTGCAGATCCTATACAACCTTCGCAACTGGCCGATGCCGCTGCGGCGGAAAAGCAAGCTGAGGGCCAGTAATATGGATACCAATAAAGGTATTATTGCCTGGTTTGCCCGCAATAGCGTTGCGGCAAACTTGCTGATGGCCATTATTTTGGTGGCCGGTATTGCCGCTGTTTTTACGATAAAAAAGCAGGCTTTTCCAGAAATTGAATTGGAAGTGGTTAATATCCGGGTGGCGTATCTTGGCGCTGCACCACAAGAAGTGGAATCCGGGGTTATTGATAAAGTCGAAGAAAGCCTGCGCGCGGTTAACGGTATCAAGCGCATTCGCTCTACTGCCGTTGAAGGTCTGGCGACCATTCGGGCTGAAATTGACTCTAACTACAAAGTACAGGAAGTGATGGACGAGATAAAAACCCAGGTTGGGTCTATTTCTTCCTTACCAGAACAAACAGAGCGCCCAGTAGTATATCGGGTGCGCTTTCAAAGTAATGTGATGTGGTTATCGTTATACGGCGATGCACCGGAACGTACCTTAAAAGAGCTCGCTAAAGACATCCGGGATGAAATTAAAAAACAGCCGGGGGTGAGTAAAGTTGATGTAGTAGCAGCCCGTGACTATGAGGTTGCGGTAGAAGTCCCTGAACTTAAATTAAAAGAATACGGTTTAACCCTGGATCAGGTTGTCACGGCAATTCGGGCCAGTTCAGTCGATTTGCCTGGTGGCGCTATCCGCTCTGAAAGCGGCAATATTTTACTGCGTACCAAAGGCCAGGCTTATAATCAGGCCGACTTTGACAATATCGTCTTGCTGAAATTTGCCGATGGCAGCCGTCTTACCTTAGGCGAAATAGCCAACGTCAATGATGGTTTTATTGAGCGCAGTCGCTTAGCCACCTTTGACGGCAAAAACAGTGTATCGATCCGGATTGACGCGGTAGGTGAAGACGATACGCTGCAAATTGCTGATACCGTTAAACAATACGTTAAAGATAAAAAAGCCAGTTTACCGCCAAGTGTGCAACTGGATTACTGGGGTGACTCCAGTTATTACCTGCAAGGCCGACTGGATTTAATGACCGGCAACTTACTGACCGGGGTTATTCTGGTGCTGCTGGCGCTAACCTTGTTTCTGGAGTTTCGGGTCGCCTTCTGGGTGATGGTGGGTATTCCGGTGTGCTTCCTGGGCGCACTGGCGATGCTGCCATTACCGATGTTCGATGTCTCGATTAATATGATAAGCCTGTTTGGTTTTATTCTGGTGCTGGGGATAGTGGTGGATGATGCCATTATAATTGGTGAAAGCGCCTATACCGAGATTGAAAAGCGCGGTAAATCAACGGCAGCGGTAATTGCCGGGGCCCAGAAAGTTGCCATGCCGGCCACGTTTGGCGTGTTAACCACGATTGCGGCCTTTGTGCCAATGTTAATGGTTGGCGGGGGGCAGTCGGCGATATGGGAGTCAATTGCCTGGGTGGTGGTGTTATGTCTGGTGTTTTCGATTATTGAATCAAAACTTATTTTACCTACCCATATTGCCAATATGGATACTAAACCGTGGAACCCGGATAAGGGCGGTATTTACGCCTTAGGCCGGTTTGGCAGTAATACCTTAAAGCGGGTTCGCGAAGCGGTATCCCGTGTGCTTTACCGCTTTATTCATAATACTTACAAACCCTTTATCGAGCGGTGTATTCAACTGCGTTATCTGACCATGGCGTGCTTTTTTGCGCTGATGATCCTGATGATTGGCGTGCTGCAAGGTGGTTTTGTCCGTTGGGTGTTTTTCCCGAATATCCCCAGCGACTTTATTCAGGCCAATGTGCAAATGGAAGAGGGCGCATCGAACGAGGCGACCGTGCTGGCGATGCAGGAAATTGAAAAAGCCTTGCTGCGCGCCAACACTGAACTGGGACGTGAATTTAATGAAGATGTCATTAAGCACCGGTTGGTGTTTTTAAACAGCGATACCGCAGGTCAGCTGGTGGTCGAGCTTGAAAAAAGTGAAGATCGCGAAATTGACGGCTTTGAGATTGCCAAGCGCTGGCGGGAGCAGATACCGGAAATACCGGGTTTAAAAACATTTAAAATTAACAGCTCTCCGATGGGCGGCGGTGGGGCTGATATTGCACTGCAATTGCGCGGTACCAACTTACAAAACCTGCAACTGGCCACTGAAGAGTTAAAAGCCAGATTGGCCGAGTATGCCGGGGTATTTGATATTGAGGACAATTTACTTGGCGGCAATGACGAAATTGTGCTGGCATTAAAACCAGAGGCCGAGTTACTGGGCATTAGCCTGGCCGACTTAGCTCGCCAGGTACGCTATGGATTTTATGGTGCTGAAGCCCAGCGCCTGCAGCGTAATGGCGAAGAAATAAAAGTAATGGTGCGCTACCCACAGGATGAGCGCCGCTCAATTGGTGATTTGGAAAACATGCGTATTCGCACGGCTAACGGCGGCGAAGTGCCGTTTTCCAGGGTAGCCAGCTATACCATGCAGCCAAGCTTCAGCGCCATTAACCGGGTGAATGGTGAGCGGGCGGTAACCATTAGCGCCGCTGCCGATAAAACCCTGATTGAGCCGGCAAAAGTCGTTCGTGAAGTACAAAATAAAGTGATCAAAGAGCTGGAGCAAAAATACCTTGGCGTTACCGGGTCTTTAGACGGTGCCAGCCAGGATGAAATTGATGCCCAGGTTGATTTAATGAAAGCGGCGGTACTGGCGCTGTTTGCTATCTACGCGTTAATGGCGGTGCCACTTAAATCCTACAGTCAGCCACTCATCATTATGAGCGTGATCCCGTTTGGTTTAATTGGCGCTGTAGTGGGCCATATGCTACTTGGCCTGAGCCTGAGCATCATGTCGATTTTTGGCCTGGTGGCCTTAGCGGGGGTAGTGGTTAATGACAGTCTTATTATGGTGGATTTTGTTAACCGGGCTCGCGAGCAGGGCATTGCCATTAAGCAGGCTGTGGTAGAAGCCGGTACTCAGCGCTTTCGGGCCATTTTACTCACCTCGCTTACCACCTTTGTCGGGCTGGCACCTATTGTGCTTGAGCGCAGCTTACAGGCAAAAATTGTGGTGCCGATGGCGGTGTCCCTGGCATTCGGTATTCTGTTCGCGACAGTTATTACCCTGGTACTGATCCCGGCGCTATACGTTATTTTAGAGGATGTTAAGAAAGTTGTACCACAAGCTTTTAACAGTTTTGGCCGGGCCATTCGCAGTTATGCGCTGTTTAACCAACCCGATAGCCGGCGCGAGTTCTGGCAGTTTTTCTGGGTGCATATTGCGCTGTTGCTGGTATTGCTTATTGTGGATGGTATTGTCGCCAGTACCGGCTTATTACCCAACGGTGTTATCGCCTTGTCATATTTAATTGCGATGACCTTGCCGATTACCGCCGCGATTTGCCGCCGTTTAGTCGATCTGGAATGGAGTCGTTGGTGGGCCTTGCTGTTGATTATTCCACTACTGGGTTTTGTGGCATTACTGATAATGACCTTATTCCCCGGTAAACATGCCGGGCAGGCTGATGCTGTGGATGAAATAATTGACCCAAGCCGCTCGCCGGTTAGTAACAGTAGTTATTAAGTAAATCTGAACAGCAAAAGAGGAACTAACGTAACTAGTGTGCGGCATTGCGATGGTTATAAGTGATTAAAACCTGAGCAATGCCGTTTATAGAGTTTATAAGGTAACGATGAAAATAGTTTTTAGAGCCAACGATATTCTGGAAGCACACATTGTCGCCGGTATGCTGCACTCCTATGGTATTGAAGCCCATGTAGGTGGCCATTATCTGCAAGGTGCGGTAGGTGATGTGGCGCCGCTGGGTATTGCCAATATTCTGGTACAGGATGAAGACAGTGAGCAGGCTGAAAAGATTGTCGCCGAATATCAGAATAATACAGACAGCCAGAGCGAACCTGACGATCCGCTGCTGGCCACTGAAGCTGATTAAGCTGGGGTTATGGCGGGGTGATTAACACTCAATAATATTAACTGCCAGGCCGCCACGTGAGGTTTCTTTATACTTGGTTTGCATGTCGCGACCGGTATCCCACATGGTTTTAATTACTTTATCCAGCGATACTTTCTGATCGCCGCTACCACGAAGTGCCAGCCGTGACGCATTTATGGCTTTAATTGAACCCATGGCATTACGTTCAATGCAGGGCACCTGCACTAAACCACCGACCGGATCGCAGGTTAAGCCCAGGTTATGCTCCATACCAATTTCTGCAGCGTTCTCCACATGCAGTGGTGTGCCACCTTGTATTTCCGTTAATGCCGCTGCCGCCATCGAGCAGGCTACGCCAACTTCGCCCTGACAACCGACTTCAGCGCCAGAGATAGAAGCATTTTTCTTATATAAAATACCAATCGCCGCTGCGGTTAGCAGATAGCGGGTGGCAATTTCCGGGCTGACCGGCTGAATAAATTTATCAAAATACATCAGTACTGCCGGAATAATGCCAGCCGCACCGTTAGTAGGCGCAGTCACTACCCGGCCACCGGCGGCGTTTTCTTCGTTAACCGCCAGTGCAAATAAATTTACCCAATCCATTACCTGCAACGGATCGCTGCTTTTTTCACTGATCAGGCGCTTATACAGCGCCGGCGCCCGACGTTTTACTTTTAAACCACCCGGTAGAATACCCTCGGTTTTAATGCCACGGTCAATACAAGCGCGCATGGTCAGCCAGATATTATTCAGCTCACTTTCAATCTGAGCAGGCTTACGCAGCACTTTTTCATTTTCAAGCATTAAGCCCGATACTGATAAACCGTGCTCTTTGCACAGTGCCAATAACTCAGTGCCAGATTCAAACGGATACGGTGGTGGGTTATCGGCAGCAAACTGACTGGCGGCCTCTTTTTCCCTGGCAAACTCTTCGGCTTTAACAATAAAGCCACCGCCAATTGAAAAATACACTTCGCGCAGCAATTCATTTTTGTTGCTATCAAAAGCCACCAACTCCATGCCATTGGAGTGTTCTTTTAAGGTTTTACGCCGGTGAAACATAATAGCGCCGTCACGTGGAAATTTAACGCTCTGGCTTTGCGCCAGCTGCAACCGCTGACTGTCGTGCACCTGTTTGAGCAAGCCATCGATGGTATCCGGGTCAATAGTCTCTGGTAAATAACCCGATAAACCGAGGATCACCGCCTTGCCGGTACCATGGCCAATACCGGTTTGGCCCAGTGAGCCGTATAACTCGACTTTAACACTGGCCACTTTCTCCAGCAGCGAAGCGTCGCTGAGGTTATCGGTAAATTTTTTGGCGGCACGCATCGGGCCAACAGTGTGTGAACTGGAGGGGCCAATGCCAATACTGAACATGTCAAAAGCACTGATAATCATATTGGGTATCTATTCGTTTATTTTATGAAATTGCAGCTATTGTAACGGAAGCGGGCCACTACTGTAAGCCGGGTGGTAACTGGTCGGGTGTTATTACCAAATGTATTGCTGAGTGGTCTAATAGGACCCGATTTGCTCACGCTAACACGCCGTGAACCCCTCCATGGGGGCTCGTTTCCGCCCGTCCAGGGCTTCAACGGTTAGCTTAGAGCAAACCGAGTCCTGTTTAGGTGTTAAATTCGTATCATAAAGTTTACATTATGCCAGTTGCAAACAAAGCTGATGCATAATGGCCGCGGTGGCGCCCCAGATAAACTTATCCTGGTACGGCATAAAATGCAGATCGCGGGTTTTACCGCGCAGCGTCAGCGAGAGCTGATGGCGGTTTTGCTCAGGTAAAAAATGGCTAAGCGGCACTTCGAATACTGCCGCCACTTCTGATACTTGCAATTGAAACGCACGCTGTGGCTTAAGTAAGCCAATCCAGGGCTCAATAATAAAGCCGGTGCTGGTGTCCTGTGCCGGTAAGCGGCCGAGCAGGGTAACTTCTGAATTAGCCAGGCCGATTTCTTCTTCCGCCTCACGCAGTGCCGCAGCGTAGCTGGTCTCCTCAGGTTCTATCCGCCCACCCGGAAAGCTTATTTGCCCGGGATGATGGCGCAGGTGCAAAGCGCGTTGAGTAAAGAGTACCTTTAGCTGATGGCCATAGTCGACTATAGGTACCAGCACCGCAGCATGCTGTGGTGCCAGCGGTTTATCATCAGCTAACGGCACAGGACCTTTTTGCACAGGCAGCGGCGTGGCTGCCGTTAGCTTATTATGGGTTAATACAAAGCGGTTGCAGAATTGCTCAGCCAGCATCGACCAGGTCCTGTGTTTTTGCCTTGGACGACACCGATGCTTTATTCAGGTTAACTAATACCGGCAATATTTTGTTTACCTTATCTAAGGTTTCCTGATATTCACTGGCCGCTTCTGAGTCGGCAACAATGCCGCCGCCAGCCCAGCAATATATTTTGTTATCACTGCAAACCAGGGTACGGATGGCTATATTGGTGTCCATATCGCCGTTGTTATTAATATAGCCGATAGCACCGCAATATACTGAGCGCCGGTGTGGCTCGAGCTGTTCAATAATGTGCATTGCCGCTACCTTCGGCGCCCCGGTAATAGATCCGCCCGGAAAAGCACCGCGCAGCAAATCACAGGCGCTGTATTGCTCAGCCAAAGTACCGGTAACGGTACTGACCAAATGATGCACTGCCGGAAAACTTTCAATTGCAAACAATGCTGGCACTTTAACCGAACCGACGGTACAGACTTTACCCAGATCGTTTCTGAGCAAATCGACAATCATCACGTTTTCCGCCCGATCTTTTTCTGCGTGCTGCAGCTGTTCAGCCGCTTGCTTATCCAGCTGTGGGTTACTGTGGCGGGGGCGGGTGCCCTTAATTGGTTTAGTTTCTACCTGACGGTTTTTTAACTGCAAAAAACGCTCGGGCGAAATACTTAGCACCGCGCCTTGCTCTAACCGGATAAACGCGGAGAACGGCGCAGCATTGGCCTGTCGCAGCGCCAGATAAGCCTGCCATTCATCGCCGTGATAGCCTGCGCGAAAGCGTTGCGCTAAATTTATCTGGTAGCAGTTGCCGTTTAACAAATGCTGCTGAATTTGCGCAAAACGCTCGTTATATTGCTGCTGACTGATATTGGATTGCCAGTCGCTGTTCAGTTTAAATTGCGTGGCAACAAGGCTCTGGCTTAACTGGTGCTGGATTAACTGCCAACGAGCCTCTGCATCGCCGTGATAATCGACACACCACAGCTGTTGTTGCTGTTTATCGAATATCAGCGCCCAGCTGTAAAGCCCCACTGCCATATCGGGTAGCGAAATATCATGCTCGCTTAGCTCCGGCAATTTCTCCAGGTAACGGCCGACATCGTAGCCAAAGTAGCCCAAGGCACCACCGGTAAAGGGCAGCTCGCTGGTTAACGGCGCTGGAAAGTACCGTTTAAGTGCACAATCCAGCACGGTAAACGGGTCCTGTTGGTAGTCGTGGCTACCGTGCTCGTCACGTAAGCTGGTGGTGCCATTATTTGCGGTCAGGGTTGCGACAGGTTGAATCACCATGATTTGGTAACGACTATTCGGATGATCACTGGCGGCAGAGTCGAGCAACATGGCCCAGGGTTGATCCGCAAAATGGCTAAAAATAGTAGCCAGGTCTGCTACCCCGGTATCTGGAATGGTTTGCGCAATTAAATACTGCTGCATAGAATGGCTAGCCGCTGTTTTCGATGCGCGCTATCATACCAGCACAGGTTACAATAGTTAATGATTAAGCCACTAATGGCATTAGAGGAAAGTAAGCATGACGGTAATTCGCCAACAAGACTTTATCGAGAGCATTGAAGATGCGCTGCAGTATATCTCGTACTATCATCCGCTGGATTTTATTCAGGCGCTGGAGCAGGCTTACCACAAAGAACAAAACAAAGCCGCCAAAGATGCTATTGCGCAAATTCTGATTAACTCACGGATGTCGGCCGAAGGCCACCGCCCCATTTGTCAGGATACCGGTATTGTTACCTGTTTTGTTAAAATAGGCATGGACGTTAAATGGGATAAAACCGATTTGACCGTGCAACAAATGGTGGATGAAGGCACCCGCCGTGCTTATTTAAACCCCGACAACCCGTTGCGCGCCTCTATTGTCGCCGACCCGGCTGGCGCTCGTAAAAACACCAAAGACAACACGCCCTCAGTGGTGCATATTGATTTAGTTGCCGGGCATCACGTCGAAGTGATGATTGCAGCTAAAGGCGGTGGATCTGAAAATAAAACGAAAATGGCCATGTTAAACCCATCAGACTCTATTGTTGACTGGGTACTGGAAACCTTACCGAAAATGGGCGCCGGCTGGTGTCCGCCAGGTATGTTAGGTATAGGTATTGGCGGTACCGCTGAAAAAGCGGCGGTGCTGGCCAAAGAAGCGCTAATGGAGCCGGTTGATATTCAGCAGCTTATTGATAAAGGCGCTGAAACGGCAGATGAAAAACTGCGCTTGGAGCTGTATGAAAAAGTGAACAAACTGGGCATTGGCGCCCAGGGTTTAGGTGGCTTAACCACCGTGGTTGATGTGAAAATTAACAGTGTGCCAACGCATGCTGCCAGTTTGCCTGTGGTAATGATCCCGAACTGTGCTGCCACCCGCCATTTACATTTCCACTTAGACGGCAGTGGCCCGGCCGATATTAAACCGCCTAAACTGGAAGACTGGCCAGAAGTTACCTGGGAGCTTGGTGAAAAGGTGCGGCGGGTTAACCTTAATACTATTACTCCTGAAGAAGTCCAAAGCTGGCAAGCAGGTGAAACCGTGCTGTTAAGCGGGAAAATGCTGACCGGTCGCGATGCCGCGCATAAACGCATTGCCGATATGCTGAATAAAGGCCAAGGCTTACCAGAAGGTGTTGACCTTAAAAACCGCTTTATTTATTACGTCGGTCCGGTTGATGCTGTGCGCGATGAAGTGGTAGGACCGGCAGGCCCGACTACCGCGACCCGCATGGATAAATTTACCGAAATGATGTTATCGCAAACCGGTTTACTTGGCATGATCGGTAAATCTGAGCGCGGTGATTTGACGGTAGAGAGCATTAAAAAGCATAAAGCGGTGTATTTAATGGCGGTAGGGGGTGCTGCTTATCTGGTATCGAAAGCCATTAAAAAATCGCGGGTGGTCGCGTTTGCTGATTTAGGTATGGAAGCTATTTACGAGTTTGACGTGGAAGATATGCCGGTTACCGTGGCGGTAGACTCTAATGGTAATAACGTGCATAAACAGGGCCCGGCAATTTGGAAAGCCAATATTGCTGAGCTGGACGCCAAACTAAAAGCAAAATAATAACGATATTAAAGCGCTGGGGTATCCCGGCGCTTTGCTTTGACTTTAATCATCCGAAAGGGGAGCGAACATGAAATACTCACTGATGCTGCTAAGCGTCTTAGCGGCAGCACCACTGGCCGCGAAACAGCCGTTAACGGTGGAACACCTGAACCAGTTTAATAAAATTTCGGCGATGAGCTTATCTGCTGATGGCCGTTATCTGGCCTATAGCCAGACGAACGGCGGTTATGAACCGGCAGATACCAGCAGTGATATTTACTTAAAAGATTTGACACAAAACAGCGCGGCGCAACGGTTAACCCAAACGGATGCCAGCGAACGGGCCTTGGCGTTTAGTCAGGATAGCCAGGCCTTGTATTTTATCGCCAACCGCAGTGGCAGTAATCAGGTATGGCGCTTGCCACTAAAAGGTGGTGAAGCGCTGCAGGTTACCGATTTACCCTTGCCAGTAGAAGGCTTTAAAGTGGCCGCCGATGGTAAAACGCTGGCACTGGCGCTGTCTGTATTACCGGACTGTAACACGCTTAAATGTACGGTTGATGCCAAGGCGGCTGAGCAAGAACGTAAAGACAGTGCGCTGGTTTACGACAGTCTGATGGTACGGCACTGGGATCACTGGCGCACGCCTTATCGTAGTCAGTTACATGTCGCCCCACTAGGTGAAGGTAGGGTAACGGTTGCCAAAAACCTGATAAGCGAATGGGATACCGATATTGCCGGTATGGATCAGGTAGCATTTACCCCGGATAATCAGCATATCGTGTTCAGTGCCAAAGCGCCGGGCGTCGATCAGGCCTGGCATACTAACTATGATATTTTTCAGGTATCGGTTAATGGTGGCGAGAAGGTTAATTTAACCGCAGATAACAAAGCCTGGGATGCCAACCCCAAGTTCTCTGCCGATGGCCGTTTTATGGCGTATTTAGCCATGACTAAGCCCGGCGCGGAAGCCGATCGGTTTGGCTTAATGTTACTGGATATGGTGACCGGGCAGCGTAAAGAGCTGGCCGCAGATTTTGATCGCTCGGTCAGTGACTATCAGTTTGGCAGTGACAACCGCACCCTTTATGTTACGGCACAGGATCTGGGTCAGTACAGTATTTTTGCCATTAACACCAGTTTTGGTGATGTTCGCAAGGTATACAGCAATGGCTATGCCGGCAACTTGCAGGTGGCCAGTGACAAGCTGGTGTTTAGCAATCACCGGCTGGATATGCCGACTGAAATATTTCAACTTAGCACCGATGGCGGTCAGTTAACTCAACTTACCGATATTAATGCCAAATGGCGTGAGCAGGTGCAGTTTGGTGATTATGAGCAGTTCAGCTTTAAAGGTGCCAATGATGCCACCGTTTATGGCTATCTGGTAAAACCATGGGATTTTGATGCCAGCAAAAAATATCCGATGGCGTTCTTAGTGCACGGTGGGCCGCAAGGCAGCTTCGGTAATATGTTCAATGAGCGTTGGAATGCTCAGATGTATGCCGCTAAGGGGTATGCGGTAGTCATGGTCGATTTTCATGGCTCTACTGGTTACGGTCAGGCCTTTACTGATGCTATTAGCCGCGATTGGGGTGGAAAACCATTAGAAGATCTGAAAAAAGGCTTTGAATATATCGTTAGCGCACAACCCTGGATTGACAGCGATCGCGCTTGTGCGTTAGGCGCTTCTTACGGTGGCTATATGATGAACTGGATTGCCGGCAACTGGCCAACGGGCTTTAAATGCCTGGTAAATCACGCTGGTTTATACGATATGCCAAGCTTTTACGGCAGCACCGAAGAGCTGTGGTTCCCCGAGTATGATTTAGGTGGGCCGGCATGGCAGGAGGGCAGTGATTATCAGAAGTTTAACCCTGCCGCTCATGCCGATAAATGGCAAACACCGATGCTGGTGATCCATGGCTTAAAAGATTACCGTGTACCTTATGCCCAGGGCTTAGGTGCGTTTACCACCCTGCAGCGCAAAGGTATTGATTCGCGGTTAGTGATATTTCCGGATGAAAACCACTGGATCTTAAATAAAGATAACCGGGTGCGCTGGTATAACGAAGTATTTGCCTGGTTGGATAAATACACCAAGTAATAGAAAGTGACCGTAGTTATTCAAAGCTGCGGTTACGGCAGAAGCTGGTTTACTCACGCTGACACGCCGTAAACCCCTCCCTGGGGGCTCCTCTACGCCCATCCGGGGCGTAGACGGTCAGCTTAGAGCATTCCGACTCCTGCTGCACCAGCAATGGAGTAGCATCGAATGTTCGATTTTCAACAATGCCGAGATCACTGCCTGATGCAACTGCAAAGCGTTGAGGACTTCCCGTTTGGTCCGGATATTTATGTCTATAAAACAGGCAAAATATTCGCCATTTTAAGTGAGCAAGACGGTGTCGCCCGGGTAAACCTGAAATGCGACCCCACCGAAGCCCTGATGCTGCGCGATATTTTTCCGGCCATCACCCCGGGTTACCATATGAATAAACAACATTGGAACACCGTATTGCTGGACGGTAGCGTGCCGGACAACGAAATAAAACGGCAGATTGAAAACTCCTATAAGCTAATTGTACAAAGTTTGCCGAAAGCGAAAAGGCCGTTGCTAACAAAATAGAGGTAGCCCGCATGAATTTATCAGATGTCGTGATTTTGGCCGGTGTCCGCACCGCCATTGGCAGTTTTGGTGGCAGTTTAGCCGGGTTAAGCCCGTCAGAGCTTGGTACGGCGGCCGCTACCGACGCGATAAACCGTGCGGGTGTCTTGCCAACAGATATAGACCATGCGGTATTTGGGCATATTATTACCACCTGCGCCCAGGATGCTTACCTGGCGCGGCATATTGCGCTTAATTGTGGCATGACAGCGACGTCTGCCGCGTTAAACGTTAACCGTTTATGCGGCTCTGGCGTGCAGGCGGTAATATCGGCTGCCCAGATGATTCAGCTGGGTCAAAGTAAACTGGCGCTGGCTGGCGGCGCCGAGAGTATGAGTAATGGCGCCTATTTATTGCCGAATGTCCGGCGTGGTTTGCGGATGGGCCATGCCAGCGTAACCGATCTGACTCTGGGAATTTTAACCGACCCGTTTGGCAGCGGTCATATGGGCATTACTGCCGAAACCGTTGCAGCCCAATACGGTTTTAGCCGTTCGGATTTAGATGCTTTTGCACTTGAGAGCCAGCAACGGGCCGCTTTTGCGCAGCAGCAGGGCTATTTTTCTGAGCAAATTGTGCCATTGAAGGTAAAAGTAGGGCGCAATGAAGAGTTGTTTCAGCAGGATGAGCATATTCGCGCCGACACCACTCTGGCTAGCTTAGCTAAGCTAAAACCGGCGTTTAAAACTGATGGTATGGTCACAGCCGGTAATGCCTCAGGTTTAAATGACGGCGCGGCGGCACTGGTACTGACGACAATGGCAGAGGCGAGTCAGCGCGGGCTAACACCCTGTGCCCGCCTGCTGGGCTATTCCTTTACCGGAGTAGAACCCGGTGTCATGGGGCTGGGGCCAATATCCGCTGTGCAGCAGGTGCTGGCGCAAACCGGCTTAACGGTAGCCGATTTGGATGTGATTGAGTCAAACGAAGCCTTTGCGGCTCAGGCCTTAGCGGTAAGCCAGACACTGGGCTTTGACAACGCTAAAGTAAACCCCAACGGCGGCGCTATCGCGCTGGGGCATCCGGTGGGAGCCACCGGCTCTATCTTGATCATTAAATTACTGGCTGAGCTTAAGCGTATTGGCGGCCGTTATGGCTTGGTTACCATGTGTATCGGCGGTGGTCAGGGCATTGCGCTGCTCGTTCAGGCATTAAACTAACACAGCCCGGATGACGGCTGAAAATGGAGTATCAACTAGGGGGTTTTACCTACAAATCTAGGGGATAAGCCTGATGTTTTTGCACTAAACAGTTAGTGCACAGTAGAGCTTAGGTTGTGCACAAGACACAACATTTGCAACCAGGAGAACATCATGCTTTATCGTAAACTTACCAATACCCTGTTAACAGCGGCATTGGCGGGCTTCTCGCTTTCCGCTGCTGCACAAGCCGTTATCGGCTCGCAACTTACTGAGAAATTGCAGACACTGCCAATTGCTGAACAAGTCATGGTAGTTGTCACTTTCGATCAGTTAGAGCCACTGAATACTAACCAACTGCAACGCCTGATTGATTTAGGTATTACCCAGGCGGTGCAATTTAATTCGCTACCCATAATTGGCGTAATGGTTAATCCAGGGCAAATCAGTCAGCTGGGCGCCATGAGCGATGTGCGCTCCGTGTTTTTTAATCGTCAGCTAGAGTACTTTAACGCTGAAGCGCGGGAACTAACCGGTGTTGAACGGTTACAGTCACAAGAATATCGTGATCGGAACGGCATGAGCTATACCGGAAAAGGCGTCACCGTCATGGTAAATGACTCCGGTATTGATGCAACACTTGATGATTTAGCCTATGGCGACAAAGTTGTCCAAAACGTTCAGGCACTTGCTCATGCTTCGGCAATAAGCTTAACCGGTGTCTCTGGCGTGTTAATCGAGAACCAGTTAAATACTGATACTAATTCAGGCCACGGTACACACTGTGCAGGCACGGTAGCGGGCTTTGGTACCCATTCAGACGGCAAGTATAAGGGCGTGGCGGTTGATGCAGACCTGGTCGGGTATGGCTCAGGTGGCGCAATTTCAATTCTGGATGCGCTCGGTGGTTTTGATTATGCTATTACCCATCTTTATGATTTCAATAGCCCGATCCGGGTGATCAGTAACTCCTGGGGTAGCAGTGGTAAGTATGAGCCTAATGGTCCAATCAGTGTCGCTTCTTACAAAGCATACAAGCTTGGCATAACGACGGTATTCGCTGCTGGCAATTCAGGCCCAGGTGCGGACACTCATAACCCATACGCCCAAATTCCATGGGGCTTGTCTGTTGGCGCAGGCACAAAAAGTGGTGATTTGATCCCGTTTTCTTCACGTGGTGAGCGTTTTGAATCGGGTGATTTCACCATGCCTGATGGCACGCAATGGAACTACCGTAACGAGGTTAGTATTGTTGCACCTGGTGTTGATATTATTTCCAGCCGGGCAAAGACCAACTTTGTAGCGAATGGCGGTGAGGCAGATATTGATGCCATTGAACCGGAATACTTGCCGTTTTATACGATGATCTCTGGTACATCAATGGCCACCCCACATGTGGCCGGGATTATTGCACTGATGTTAGAAGCGAATCCTGATCTGCAGCCTTTAGATATTAAGCGGATTTTACAAGAGACTGCCACAAACATGCCGGGTTATGAACGGTTTGAAGTCGGCGCAGGTTATGTCAATGCCCATGCTGCAGTCGCCGCAGCGCTGGGCGAAAAACAAGGTTATCGGGCCACGGTTAATAATATTAATACGTTTAATGCAAATGCGTTGCTGCGTCCGGCTGATGAAACTGTGCCCTTTGAAGTGCTGTACTCACCAGTCGGTGAGCCTGAAGAGTTTAGTTTCGAGGTGGCAGCAGGAGTGGTAAGAGTTTCTGCATCTGCTGAGCCGCTGGCGAATACGGTAAAATTGAAGTTAATTAGTCCGGATGGCCAGGAATATCTGGGGAGTCTGTCAACTCCGGTACTCAGTGATGTAACGAAAGTATCTGCACCCGGCATGGCCGGCACCTGGACGCTGTCTGTAGTGGGTCTGACATCATTATCTGGTGTTAACCCAGATCCACTAGGTGTTACCAATGGTCCTGGCGCACCGGAGTTTGTTAGCGGCAATATAAGCTTTTTGTTGTCAGAGGGCTATACTGGTTTGGATGATATTTCAGGACATCCGGCTGAAAACGCAATTCAATACGCGGTTAATGAGCGTTTAATGGATGGCTTTAATACAAAAGTTTTTAAGCCTGATAGTACCTTAAAGCGAGCTGATTTAGCGCAGTACTTAGTAATGGGTGCATCTGTTCGCCAGTATCGTACACACGCTAATGAACCGGAAATTGTGACTGCTGATAATATTTCGTCCAGTGTTAAACCTTTTGCTGATGCAGTTCTGGCAAAAGGTGGTGCTCTGAAAGATCGGGCACAGCAGCAAACGGCTGTAATGCCACTGTTAAACGGCAAATTTAGTGCCGGCGCTGCGGTAACTCGTGATGTGTTAGCGTATTCAATGGTGCAGGCTCTGGGTCTGGAGCAAACCGCCACTGCGTTCACCGGCGAACTCACGGTGGATTATCGTGGTCAGCGCGTGCCAGTGTTAGATAGTCAGGACATTGCAGCCAACATGCGCGGTCACGTGCAACTGGCATTAGACTTGAGTCTGATGAATGTTCGGTTCGCTGTGCAGCAAGGCCCTTTCGATTTAGAGCCTCGGTTGGTGGCTTACTTTGAACCTTCCAGAGCCGTTAAACGGGCAGAGTATGCCGTGTCTGCCGGGGCGTTAGCAGATTATTACTTGTAATGATGAAAATATAAAAGAAAAGGCAACTTCGGTTGCCTTTTTTGTGCCGTTGATTTTAATAAAGATCCAACAGCCAGCAACTAGGGGAAATCCCCTATTTATTTTGGCTTTAAAATACTGCAGTATCTTTGTTAACCTTTGTACAGTATTGTAATTACTGTTTACAGTGAAAACGGAGTCATTATGTTCAGATTACTTCTGCTGGGAACGGCGTTGTTGTTAAACAGTTTATCGCTATTTGCCTCTGACTTTCCAATTAATATCAATGGTAAAACCGCTCAAACGACAGTCAGTTTGCCAGGTGGTTATGAAGTCGATTTGGCGTTAACGTTTGAAAATGTTATGGGATTGACGGCAGAGAATCTTAACATTACGGCTTATGTTGCGAGCCCGTTGTCTGCAGACATTTTAAATCGGCTACCTAATAATTTAATAAGTCTGCAAGCAGCCTACCCATTGGTGTTGCGGATTGAACCGCTGGCGGATAGTGGTTTTAGTTTTTCCGGTCCACTGACCATTGACTTGCATACTCACAACTTGCAGTACAGCGTCAATACACCTCTGCGTTTATATAAATCACATGCTGGTGCTGCGTTTGAAGATATTACTATAGCGACAGGTGCTGGCAGTATCCGTGCTAAAGGCCAGATGGGTAATTTGTCCGATTTTATAATCGTGGCTGATTTGCGCCCGGTAGCACAGGTCATTACTGATAAATCACAGAAGTTAGACACGTTAATTAATAATTTCGCAGATCAGATTGCGCCAGAATTATTAGGTTCATTGCAGAATAGTTCAACAGTTATCAGCAACCATGTGCAGGCCGGAAGATACAAGCTTGCATTGGCTGAAACCAAACAGCTACAGCAGCTAATAAGTGGGGCAAGTTCAACGCAAATGCCGGATGTGTGGCGGTCAGCCCGCGATATTGACAATGTGGCTGGCATGTTAGCGGCTGCTTCAGCAACGTTAGCCTATTCATTGCGCTTGTCGTTATAGAGCTAATAATGCCTGCACAACTTACTGTCATAGCGCCAAAACGTGCCGCAGAGCAGGTAATGATTGTAGACCAATCTACCTATCTGATTGGTCGCGCAGCAAATAACGATATTGTTATTGCCGAACCCTCTGTGTCGCGACAGCATGCCCGCTTAAGATATGAAGAGCGGCTGTGGGTGATGAACGATTTAAACAGTGTTAACGGATTGCGCAGCAATGGTATTCAACAACAATGCTGTTTTCTAGAACATGGTGCTGTGGTATTGGTAGGCAATGTGCCGGTGTTGTTTAAGAATATAGAAGTACAGCATTTACAACAGCAACTGCAATATGACAAATGGCGTAAGAGTCAGGTAATGAAATTACAGCAGCAGAGCTCAAAAGCTCCGCAATCTGATATTACTGAATTCCTTACCCAGGCTTTAACACTTTGCCAAATGGAGCGGGCAGCGGTGTTGTTAGGCAATGACTTAGCGTCCCTTAAACTTTATAGCAGCTGCGGTGTAAGCAAAACGGCACGTGAAGACAGCAACTTCTTCGGTAGCTTGGGCGCGTTGCAAATGGCAATGGGTGGCGAGGCATTAATTACTAACGATATTTCACAGCATCAAGCGTTATCACAGCGCGCTAGTGTTAAATTAAAACAACTATCCGCCTTAGCATGTTTCCCTTTAATCTGTCAGGGGCAGCTGTTGGGGTTATTTTATATCGATAGTCAACAGCCGACTAAATTTTTGTCAACGGTTGACGCAGAGTTGTTGCAGACTTTGGTAGATAACATCAGCCTCAATTTATTTAGCCAGCAAATCGATCAACAATTACAATATATTGCGGTTAACAGTCGGCAATTTAATTAAAAACCATTAGTATATAAACCAGAGCCCGACGTTTTTCAGAGGCAAGTTGTTGGTTAATGGTAACGATGTCACACAAACCCTTTCTGCGGTCACCGGTAATGCTATTGACGATATACTGGTAGATCGCTTTAAGTTAGTTGCCCTGCTGGGCAATGGCAGCAATGGCAGTGTCTTTTTGGCAGAGGACATGCATCTGGGCTGCCAAATTGCCTTGAAAATTCTGCATAATACATTTTTACACAACACCAATACCATAGACAAAGTGCGGCAAGAAATATTATTGGCCCGCACTATTTCTCACCCTAACGTGATACGGGTACATGATTTTTACCTGGCTGAGAGCTGCGCCTTTTTCACCATGGATTACATTGAGGGTTGCTCTCTGGCTGAGTTCAGATTAGACGAGCTGCCTGATCCTGTGCCGACGGCTGAAAAGTTAGGTTTACAATTAATAGATGCGGTAGAGGCAATTCATCAGCAAGGTATTTTACATTGCGATATTAGCCCGCAGAATATCTTAATTGATAAACAGCAACGTCTTTACCTACTTGACTTGGGCTTAGCTTCAGCACTTAGTGAAGTGACACATCAGTGCTGTACACCAGCTTACAGTGCGCCTGAGGTGTTGCAAAACGCCAGCCACAGTAAAACAAGTGATTATTACGCTCTGGCAGCGACGTTACTTCAGCTGTTGACCAACAAGCTGCCTTTTAATCAGGCTGAGCTGGCCGAACAATTAACGGTAAAATTACAAAGTAAAATTGAACTGACTG
Source organism: Arsukibacterium sp. UBA3155 (assembly GCA_002364615.1). Classification (GTDB taxonomy): domain Bacteria; phylum Pseudomonadota; class Gammaproteobacteria; order Enterobacterales; family Alteromonadaceae; genus Alishewanella. The sequence continues at coordinate 76,821 of DEYP01000004.1, forward strand.
ATTTAGCCAAACCCTTTGCTCGCTGGCGCCGTTTTTTTATTGAAAACTTGGCCGCTTATCCGCAGCAGCGGTGCCAGGATGTCAGTGCTTTGCGTCAGCTTTGGCTTGGTTCCCCGGATAACACTACATCGTCGATTAGGCTAAAACTGACAATAAGTATGCTCAGTATCATCGTGATAAGTGTAATGTTGTGGTTTGGTTTTAACCAGCAAAGCCTGCAGCAGGAACAGAGCTCAAGTTCAGAGCAGCAATTAACTATGCCACTGGCAATGGCTATTTTGCCCGCCACTGTGCAACAAACCGATCCGCAGCATGTCGCTATTGCACGCCTGGTAGAGCAGGTGATTAAAGAGCAATTGCGAACCAAAAATATACGGGTTATTCCATACGAACGGGTGGCTACTACCTTGCAACATCTGGGATTTAGTCAACCGTTGACTGAAAAGCAATTACAGGATTTGGCAAGCTTATTGGGCGCAGATGCTGAGGGATCCCCACGAATTTAAC
>DEYP01000007.1 GCA_002364615.1 Arsukibacterium sp. UBA3155
CCGCGACGAAAACCCTAACAATCGTCTATGGACTCCCCCTCTATTGCAAGCACAAAGTGATCAAACTTGGCGGTGAATGACTGCATACGTCTATTCGGCTCGTGAGATTCATGGTGTTAGCCATGCTCCAGCCCTGATAACTTTCGCGCACAAGCACCTTATCGCCATCGCGGTATTAAATACCTCGCTTGTTACCAGGCCCTTCCTGTGCACGGTCGTTGCCGCTTTATTTATCCACTTTGTAGTGCAATGCTTTGGTTGAGAGTTGTCGTTAACTTACTGTTTTACTTCTTTTTACTGCTACATCATGTTGCTAAACCTGTTTGCGCTTGCCGTTGCTGCTTTGCCATTATTGCCCAGAGCATTCTGGCCTGCTTTGCAGCGATAGCCACTGCGACTACGTTATTGGGCCGTCGCTCTTGCAGCTTATAAATCCAGTCGAACATGGGTGTGGTTTGGGTAGACTTTTTCGCTCTGCTAGCCGCCAGCATCACCGTTCGCGCGCCCTGAACTAATAGTGTTCGCAAGTAACGGTCGCCCCGCTTAGTAATGGCACCCAGTACCGTTTTACCACCCGATGAATTCTGTTTGGGCACTAAACTGAGCCAGGCAGCGAATTGTCTGCCGTTTTTAAACACTGATACATCACCGGCTGTTGCTACTGCTGCGCTAGCAGTAACGCTACCGACACCACAGAGCTCAAGTAAGGCTTTTGCGGTGTTATCTTGCTTACTCCAGGCTTCAATCCGTTTGTTGAGCGCAGTAATCTGCGTCTCTAAATCAGTTAGCTTGTTGGCTAAATCAGCAATGCTCTGGCGAAATAACAGCGGCAAGGATCCTTCTTCTGCCACCATTGGTAAGGTTTTGGCCAGTGCCGCACGGCCTTGATTAATGACGATGCCAAACTCATGTAAGTAACTGCGAATTTGGTTCATCAGTGAAGTGCGTTCGCGCACCCATTGGTCACGCATGCGGTGCATGACCAATACTGCTTGTTGTGATTCTGACTTAACAGCAACAAAACGCATATTCGGCCTGGCCAAGGCTTCACAAATGGCTTCTGCATCATTGGCATCGTTTTTACCGCCACGGCGGTAAGGTGCAACATACTGCGGTGTCATGAGCTTTACTTCATGACCGAGCTTGGTGAGCTCACGCGCCCAATAATGCGCGCCACCACAGGCTTCAATGCCGATAAGCATGGGTGGTTTATTGGCATAGAAACGTAGCACTTCATTTCTGGCTAACTTTTTGACCATCGATGTTTCACCGGATTTAGCATTAACGCCATGAATTTGAAACACGAGCTTTGCAATATCTATCCCGCAACGTATAAACTGTTCCATGCGACTTCCCCTTACTTGTGACTGTTTGTTTAGACACTCTCAGTTTGGCACATCGATGCCGGATAGTGAGGGGGAGTCCATGTTATTGCCATCAAAACGCCGCTTCGCGGCTCGACTCGCAACAAGTTGCTCGCGTTTGTGGCGGGCGTTAGGGCATTATGCAGATATCAGCGATCCAACTGACCAATGATAAAATTGGAGAGCTCCTCGATAGCGCCCGGATATTGCTACATCAAGGAGAGTTTGAGGAGTTTGCCAATAAATTTGGGTACGCAGTGGCTTTGGGGCGCAATCTTGTTGTCGCCATAAGCGCAGATTACAACGCTGCTTTAGAAACTGTCGAGGCCAGCGGCCTAAATCCAAGGAATATCGGCAATTTTAAGATTAGTTTGATTGATCCTACTAATATCGGGATAAATGGCATAGTTGAGCATATCGTCAAAGCTGATAATGGACGTGAACTATTGATTGAGTATGTACTCAGTGGCTCTGATGGGGAAAACCATATTACTTGCGAGCAAATCGGTGTATTGCCCTAACAAACGCCAGCACAGCGGGCCTTCGGCGCTCGACTCGCAACAAGTTGCTCGCCGTTTAGGCGAGCGTTAAATTTCACGGAGGCATAGGTGCATCTTCAAAGGACCGTTGGAATACTGTTAGTTATTTATTCTCTTTACCTTGCTATCCGTTTAATTACGCAGATAGATATGCTGTGGCTGACAACTGAGGACTTCGCCTATCCAAGTGACCCTTTTTGGTATTTCTTAGGGTTGTTAAGTTTTAATGTGGTAACCATAACGGCAGTTTTGGCTTTGGGTGTTTATCTCATTCGCAGCTCAGATTTGGCTCTAAAAATTCTGCTGCCGTTATCGGTTTTATCAGTGTTATCGGTCGGCTTTGTTGGCTTGCTGTTAGTAGTGTCAGTGTTTGTAGTAATGTACTACCAGCGGTATAAAGTCCGTGAGGTTTAACAATATCTATACAAGGCCCTTCAGCAACGGTCAGGGCTGGCTGCGTTAAGGCCCCGCTAAATGAAAAAACTTATCTGTGCCATTATGTTCGTAGGAAGTGCCGTTGCTTTGGTAACATTCTTTAGTGTTGACAGTTGTTTGGATGCGGGTGGTTCTTCGAGCAAATTCGGGTTAGTTTGCACCGGCGTTGGAAGTGATTTTATACCGCTATACCAGCGTGTAGCCCCGCTGTTTTGGTTGTCGGTATTTATCTTCTCGAGTACAGTAGTATTTTGTGTTGATAAGGCCATGCCTAATGCAAAGCTTTGTGTTAAAGACTAATGATGAGACTCGCTAATCTTTCAATATTTTTGCTCGCGGTAACCTTGCCAGCTTTCGGTCAGGTTAAATGTGATGAAACAGTACAGATATTGCAAAACGGTGAGAATGATAGGTTTTCTTTAGAAAAAACACCTGAACAAACTGATTGGGTAAAAATGCGTCTTATTGTCGATAAAACTGGTAGTGCTTCGGATATTAAACCAGTTGATTACTCAACAGATCGTTACATTAATCGAGCTCACTTGCGAATTAAGAAAATCAAGTTCGCTGCGCCTACAAGTCATTGCTATAAAGACATAATGTTGTATCAAAGAATAGAGAATGTGCCAGACCAATAACATGATGAATCATTCGCCCAGGACGCCACTACCTACACTGCGCTGCGAGGCTCATTAATAATGAAATATGTGATGCGATAACATGAAATTACCGACAAAGTCTGAAATTACCCTTGGTTTCGTTTTTATAGGGCTTGGCGTTATTCGATTGTTTTACACACCTAATGATTTCAATTCAGGATGGTTTACCATAATGTTTGGCGTAATCGTATTTTTGTTTCCCTTACCGCAATTAAGGGAGCGGTTTAAAATAACCGCTGAGAAAAAAGCACAATTACGGCAAAACGCAAAAAAAGCCAGTGCCAAAGGATTAAACTGGTGGACCTCCCCTTTTCCATGGGCATTACTTATTGTTTTAGCAGTTATTTTCGTAAACTAACAAAAGTAACGACCCCACCGGTAAATACTGCGCTATGACTGCGACAGGTCTTGAGGCAACGTCAGACCCGACCATCGTCTGAGTAATACATATTTCTGTCGGAAAAAGGAAAAGGCTATCCGTATAGACAGCCTTTCATCGGCGGTATGAACTACTGCTAGTAGCGACAGGCTAGTTTGCTACCTCGTATCCGACATTTTTAGCACTAACGCTGATCAATTATTTTTTAGCAATAATGTAGACAGCATGGATAATGCCTGGAATGTAACCCAACAGGGTCAGTAAAATATTAATCCAAAACTGAGCACCAATGCCAACCTGCAAAAAAACACCTAGTGGCGGCAGTAAAATAGCAACGATAATACGAATAAGGTCCATATCAATTCCTTGTTAATTAATCAGATTATTAAGCAGAATTTTTGCGGCCTTAAGGCCGCAAAAAAATGCTACATCATGGCTGACAACATTAATTAGAATAGATTTGCGATGCGCCTTCCAGCCGCGCTTGTAAAGCTGCCTCGTTACGCACAAATGTGTATTGGTTGTTCCAGTCACCTTTAGGCCTGTCACCAACGATAATGTGCTGTACATCTAGATCAGGCGCGTTTATCACTATCCTGTCTGATATGCGTACAGTTCGACCGTCTAATGTTTCATCCATTTTGTTCAACCGTGATACCACAATTAATCTGCGATCTTTGGCATACACTTTATCAATTTCCAATTCTTGCATATTGCCTCTGATTTCAGCCTCTACGACGATGGAACGTTTTGATTTTTCACCCTGCTCATCAGGCATATTCAGATCCATATAAGGCACTTCGACTTCTTCCTCTTCCATTACCACTACCACCTTGGGCACGGTAATGGTTTCGGTGGTGGTGCCAATATCAACACTGGCCCAGTCGACATCATATTCGGGTAACCGGCCAGAATCGGCACTGACGTCAACATCAACACTTGGAAGCTCGCCAGATTGTGTCTTCTCTACTTCACAACCTGATAAGACAAATACGGCGACTGCCACTGCAGCTAATTTGAATTTCATAACAACTCCTTTTCGTCTGTTTATTAATCGATGACTTTCCCAACGATGATCAGGAACTCATGCGGCTAAATAAATGCCTTTACCACAGCAGAAGGGAGCAAGAAATAAACCAATATTAATTATGTTTAAATTTCATGATGTTGGAGGACATTTAAATTAACTAACGTAGAGAGGACATGAATTTTTTTCACACTAAAATAAAGATTACACCGAGATAGTTCTTTTATCAGTAACTGGTAGCAGGACTTTTCACGCTCCAGCGCTGATCCGGGAGGTTTTAGCTAGTTCGTTTTTATCAAATTACAATGCTATATAAAAAATGCGCGTAACGCCGGCAAAATTAAAGTTTGCCGGCGCCGGGGGAAGGTAGTGTTTTGGTTAGTTTTGATGTCCTAACACATTTTTCTCGTTTTTCTTGGTCGCTTTCGCCGCTTTCTTTTCCTTGGCGGTTAATAACGGTTTCTTTTTAACGTCTTTTTTACTGTCCTGGCCTTTGCTCATGATATTCACCTGTATTGAAACGACGTCCTGCTAAGGACCCACGGCGGGCACCTTACGCTAGCAGTATGGTCCTTATTTCAGATAGCGCAATAGAGCGGCTCGCCGGGCGCTACTTTATTTCAATCAGTAACTCATTACGACGCAGCATCGGTAAGGTCATGGGGCCGTTATAACCCGCTTCCACTGGCTCACCGATAGTGGAGTAGCCATTGGTGTTAAGCCAGTCGGTTAATATTTTGCGGTGTTTTGCCACATTGCGATCGCTTAAGGTGCCACTAAATTTAATCGCCGCGACTTTATAATTTTTCAACTCAGTCACTTTTACATCAGGGTTGGTCGGCTTGGGAGTCGTTTGCAGGGTAAATTCTTTTGGCATAACAAATGACATCATCGCGCCATCGCCGCTGCTATTCATCAATACCGGGGCGGTCATGGCTATTTCAGTGCCTTTATTATTGTTATCAGCCTGTTTTGTGTCGCCCATAAATACCGGCGCCGTCATGGCTATTTCGGTTGCACCTTCATTTTCACCACCAATATAACGGAACAGTTTTCGAAAAGCGCTGTTACGGCCCTCGCCCGCCATGCTGGTTGATACCAGCACCATAGCATCATAATTACGCACTTCAATATTTTGTTCCGGCTCTGCTTTTAACAGCGTATAGGGAGCGGTTTCAACATTGCTCTGACCGAAAACGGAACACCCTACTAACGATAATGAGGCAACAACAGCGAATAGAAATTTCACGGGTTCTCCTTACATTTAACCAATTTAAGGCTTATACGGTGCGTTTTATAATAAGTAGCATATTTAAATACACGACTTATTGTGGTGCCTGCCAGCCCTGCTCTGCCTTAGCAGTGCATACCGGGTTGCCAGCAGCAACCATAGACTCAGCAAAAAACCACTCTTTAAAAACCTGCCACTCAGTGTTAATCGGGCTCTGGCAGCGGCCATTTGCACTACTGGCAAATGCTTGCTCAGTGCATTGCGGGGTATCAGGCAGCTGGCCACGATACGCATAGGCATATACCACCTGGCAATGATTGCTGATATAGGTACGAAATACTATCAGCCAGCCCTGCTGATAGCGTACCAGGCTGAAACTTGGGATCCGGTGCTCAACTGCCGCGGCAATAATCTCAGGCGCCTCTGCCTGCTCCAACAAGCCTAATTCGCCGTTCTGGCGCTGACGTATCTGAATTTTCTCGCCACGGCGCCAGGCAAAGCCGTCGTAGTCGGTGGCAGCCGCCGCTGTAGTTAACGCATTTAAGCCAGTAAGATCCCGACTTACCTCCTGGCGGATAGTGCGTTCTATCTGCTCGGCTTCTGTTAAAGTTTGCATGTTATCGCACGCCGTTAGCAGCAGTAACAGCGATAGCAACATCAGTTTTCTATACACTTTTCGCACCTTTATCAGCAGAGCTGAAGCCGTTAATCCACTCACCGGCTTTTAAGCCAGCCCAGCAGGCCAACAGCCAGAACATTAATGACAATAAAACGTACCCCATTGCCAATGCGCCTTGTCCAGCCTGCAGTAATTGCATAAACTCCAGGCTAAATACAGAGAAGGTAGTAAAACCGGCACATACGCCACTTAACATAAACTGCCTTTGCCAGACAGATACCTGCCAGCGGCCGTTGTCGCCCGTCAGGTTGGCATAGCAGCCAATCCAGAATGAACCCAACATATTTACCATTAACGTAGCCAGCGGCAAGCTGGTATCTGCTGTTGCCAGCCATAACGAAACGCTAAAACGCAGCACCGCTCCCAGCGCGCTGCCCAGCCCAACCGCAACAAATAAGCCGGGCCTTACCATAGCAACCCCCCGGCTGCATAACCGCACCAAACCAGGCTAAGACACAGCCCGAATGACAACCCTACATTCAACATTGCCTGCTGGTAATGACGGCTTTGCCACAAGCTGATGGTTTGCAGACTAAATGACGATACGGTGGTGTAACTTCCCAAAAACCCGACCATCATAATCAGGCCCAGAGTGGATAGATCTGGCATCGCTGCCACAACACCTATCGCCAGCGCGCCGCTACTGTTTACCAGCAAGGTAGCCAGTGGAAACTGCACGCCCCAATATCTGGCGATAATGGAGGTAACCGCAAAGCGCAGCATGCCAGCCGCCGCGGCAGCAGCGGCTAGCAACAGCAATAATAGTGCGGGGTGGGTTTGAATGCTCAACAGGTCGTCTTATTTCGGATTCAAAAGCAATAACAATTGGTTGCGGGTTTGCTCCGCATCCTGAGCGTCGAAGGGCAACACCAAATCGTCTTTGCCGTTACCGGTTAAATCGGCTACTAGCACTTTGCGGGCATCTCTGGGCAAGTCTAATTTCACCCGCTCCGGCCGGCGACTGAATAAACGGCCAGGCTCTGGGCCATAGAACTTCAATTCATCGCCGCCTTCACCGACTATCAGGCTTAACTGTCCGCTGCCATCCAGATCCGCCAGTTCAAACAACGGCATATCGTATCGCAGGTTACTAATGCTGACATCAATGGTAGCATTCTGTTTAAAGTCGGCTTTGCTGCTGTACTGACGCTGTTCATTTAATAAATAAAAATCGATATCAAGGTTAGCACTTCCCCTGAGCAGCACCCTTACTATAGTACCTACCCCAAAATGCGTGCTGGGAATATAAAAATCTTTGCGGCCATCGGCGTTAAAATCAGCGATAACCACGTCTATAGGTGAGGTGTCAGTCGTGATCCTTGTGTCGGGTTCAGCGTTAAAATGCAAGCCGGTGGCTGTCCTCAGGCCAAAATGCACCCGAAAACTATTATTTCGCTCCAGCGCATCGGCCAATTGCTCGCGGTTCACCACTAAATCAGCAACGCCGTCACCATCAATATCGATAATATCGCGTAAGCTATCAATATTCTGGCCGGTGTAACTGCGCCCTGCATCGTTGCGCTGATCGGCCTCTTGTTCCGTTGACAAACTCACCGGCCAATTCTGAGTTACCGGTTCCGTGTTAAAGCCACCATCAGCCAATTGATAAAATACCTGAAATTTTCCGCCGGCAATAAAAGCCAGATCGAGCCTGCCATCTAAATCAACATCGACTATAAAATGACGTCTGGGCTCATAACTGGGGCTGTCTCGCCAACTGGTTACCTGGGCGCCGATATTTAAGGAGTATTGCAAAAAGCTGCCATCGGGCTGCTGGCGAAACAGATGACTTTGGTTAAAGTCAGGCAGTAAAAAGTCTGCCTGGTCGCTACCCAGCTGTAATACAAAATCGCCGCTACGCAGTCTGTTTTTATCCAGTACCCGGTAAATTGACGGGCTTACCAGCAGCGGCTCGCTTTGCATACGCTCTGCGTTATAAACACTTATGCCGTCTAAGGTTAAAAACACCAGCGCCTGATGCACCGGCAATGCGCGGCCAGCAGCAAAACTGGTATTGGCTTTGTGATGGTCTACCAGGCTAGCCTGACTAAAATACTGGGCATTAGCAGGAATCACGATCGGCTGAACCTGATAATCTGCCAGATTAACCAGGCTTAACCAGCGATCAAACTGACTAAAACCCGATACCGCTAATAACCCTGCGTTATCCAGATGAACCATATTGCCGTTGGCCGGATGCTCCAGCGCAATCGTCACTTTGTCTAACTGCTTGGCAGCCAGCGGAAAACACATTAACACTAACAACAAAAACCGAGACATGACACTCCTTGTACAGATTTGGAAGACCCTATGCCGACTAATGGCTGGTGTTGCGTGTACTGGCGACAAACACGGCCGGATCAGTTTTTTGCGGCTGCGCCAATGGTATTTGCTGCTTAATCTGAGAAACTTCACCAGAGGACACCATTAACTGCCAGGCATGCTGCAACTGCTTAAGTAAGGTGTTATCTATTGTTTTTTGGCTAAAAGCAAAATAAACCGGGTTTTCATGGATCACAAAAAGTTTACGGTATGCGTGTTGTAAATCATTCTGCTCGAGTAGCTCGTCGACAGTAGCCTCGTCCTCCAGTGAGGCCATTACCCGGCCCGACACCAACATGGCCAGTTTTTGCTGGTTGCCGGCCGCAGCAAAAATCCGGGGTATTAACGCCGGGTTGTCTTGTAATAATTGCTGCCACAGTGGGCCATAATAAGCGCCATCAGCCACCGAGATTGTACCGTCTAACTCAACCAACTGTTGTAAGCTTTTGACAGAATCAGGCACTCGCTCTGAGGCAACCACCACCATTCGCTCAATATGATGCGGGCCGACAAAATAGCTGTAACTGGCACGCTCGTCAGTCTCAGACATGCCTACCATAATATCCAGCTGGCCGTCCTCCAGCATTTTCATTGCCCTGCCGGCAGGTAAATCAACAAGCAGCAAAGTACAATTTACTTTGCTCACCAGCGTGTTTAACAGCGCATAATACTGCTGCGAAACCTGCGTATTGTTATACGAGCCCGCGGCACTATGCTGCTGCTCAGATTCTACCCGCACCGTTAACTGGCACTGTGCTAACGGCTCTGCCAGCACCACAGTGCTCAGCAAGAACATTGCAGCTGAATACAATGCTGCCAATAGGGTACATCGTCGCATTTACAACCTTCCTTTATGCATCTTTGGGTAAACTATAGCGTTGTCATTTGGGGGCAGCAATAAAAAAGCCAGCACAGCGCTGGCTATACTAAACCGGTTAGGTATTAACGGGCATTAGTACTTTCAAAAATTTTATCAGCTGATGCAGCAACGAAACCGCTGTATAGCATACCGCAGCTTAACGGGTGGCGGCGGGCGAACTCGTAAAAACAGCTGGGTATGGTTGCAACTGTGTCGCTAAATTGCACCGGGTGCAAATCGGCCAGCGTGGATGACTGCTCCAGGTAAACCTCAGGGCTGCCTTTAATCTCACCACCCGAGGTGTTCAGCAAAAAGCCAGCGTGTTTCAGCGCCGTATTAACCTGCTGCAGGGTGTCGTAACTGGCCAGCTCGTTAACGCTAACGGTAAAATGATTGGCACGATACCCCCAGGCAGCAACCCAGGCGGCGTACTCGCTCTCTGCCAACAGTTTTTCATAGGTAGCCTGGCTTACCTGCCAATGGGTACCGCTGTATAAAAAGTTATCTGCACTTACTGCGTCTTCCGGTATTTGCGCAACCAGTTCAGTAATGGTATCACGCAGGTATGCCGAGCATTTATCCAGCAACAATTCAGAGATAAATACCTTGGGCTGGTTGCGATCCGGATGCTCAAAATGCTTGGCGTACAGCTTTTTCGCTTCGAAATGATACTCGCCGCACTCTTCATAACCCAGCGCGATAAAATGCGCCGCCAGTTTATTCAGGCTCACTTTATCCAGGTTAAAGGTGCGCAGCGCAATATGATCGTTTATCACATCGTCCTGCTGTGATGAGCCAAGCAGTTGGTGCACTTTCTGGGCCGACGGCGTTACCGCAACATAGTCTTGCCATAAGTTGGCGAACAGGGCATTTACATCAGTGTGCATATCTACTCCGGTTTAGGTCTAATCACAATTTTTAAAAAGGTTATATTAATAAGCCACATTATACGGCAACTGCGCGTTTTCAGGCTTTATCCAAATAAATAAAACGTGCCATTTCACCATTACTAAGCTGCAGCACAGCAGCCAGTTCAGGGCTGATAATCAAAATATTGGCTGCCTCGTCAAAGCGGGCGGCTTTACTAAAACTGGCACGAAAATCTTTAATTGCAGTATTGGCTACTGCCAGGGTATGTTCGCCCTGCGCTGACGTTGTATCAGCAGCAATTTTTACCGGTACTTTTTTACTGGCAGCGACCGATTTTATCTGATTAAGTGGCGCTTCAACCGTTGGGCCGGCGTCAAACAAATCAATATAACCGCGATGGCTGAAGCCTTCTTTTTCCAGCATTCGCAGTGCAGGCTTGGTATTTTCATGTACCTGACCAATCACGGCCTGAGCACTTTCTGGCAGCAAACCAACATAAATCGGATGGCGCGGCATCAGCTCAGCAATAAAGGCTTTTTTACCCACACCAATCAACTGATCGGCCTTTGGGAAATCAATGGTTAAAAACAGCTTTTGCAGCCAGTTCCAGAATGGCGGCTGACCATCTTTATCTGCCGCGCCGCGCATCTCTGCAATCACTTTGCTGGCAAAGCGCTGTGGGTGCTCCGCCATAAATAAAAACCGCACCTTGGATAAAAAGCGCCCGGCATGGTTGCGTCGGTAGCTTTCACGCAGAAACAGCGTACAAATCTCAGAAGCACCGGTATAGTCATTACACAATGTCAGCGTAGTAAGCTGGTTCATCACATTTAATTCTGCACTGTGGTGAATAACGGTGTTCTGCTGAAAATGATACAACGGAGTTTGCAGGCCTACAGCGGCTTCAATACCGGTAGTACCAACAATCTCACCGCTGTCAGTATCTTCCAGCACAAACAGGTAGCCCTGATCACCGGGCGTGGTTACGACGGCATTAAAACTTTTTTCAGCATGCTCAATTTTTTGGCTTAAGCGACCATCGTGCACCGGTAATGACGTAAAGCCATGACCCGATTCAATAGCAATTTGTTTTAACGCCGCAAAATCAGCGGCAGTGATAGGCCTGATAACCAGCATAGATCAGGCCTGCTTTGCCGTAGCGATTTGAGCTATTGCCAGCTCAAACCGTGCCATACCATCAATAATTTCGGCATCAGGAATAACCAGTGACGGTGCAAAACGGACCACATTCATACCGGCAACCAGGGTCATTACTCCGTGCTCAGCACCGGCCAGCATAATATCGCGGGCTTTACCGGCATAATCAGCATTTAACACCGCGCCAATTAATAAGCCCATGCCCCGCACTTCGCTGAACACCTGGTATTTTGCATTAATGCGTTGTAATTCCTGCTTAAACAATTCTGCTTTGTGCTTAACGCCGCTAAGTACTGCAGGGGTATTGACGGTATCCACAGCAGCCAGAGCTACGGCACATGCCAGCGGATTGCCACCATAGGTAGAGCCGTGTGTGCCAACCACTAAATGTTTGGCAATCTCCGTAGTGGTTAACATGGCGCCAATCGGAAAGCCGCCACCCAGCGCTTTCGCTGTAGTTAAAATATCCGGGGTAACGCCATAGGCCATATAAGCATACAGCTCGCCGGTGCGGCCAACGCCGGTTTGAACTTCATCAAAAATTAACAAAGCGTTGTTAGCGTCACATAATTCACGAACGCCTTTAATAAAATCGCTAGTGGCTGGCACCACACCGCCCTCGCCCTGCATCGGCTCCACCATTACGGCACAGGTGTTGGCGCTTATCAGCGCCTTTAAACTGTCCAGGTTATTAAATTCTGCATGTTCAATACCTTCTGGCTTCGGGCCAAAACCATCAGAATAAGCCGGTTGACCACCTACAGTGACGGTAAAAAAAGTACGGCCATGAAAACCCTGTTTAAAGGAAATGATCTGATCTTTATGCTCGCCATACTTATCTTTGGCATAACGGCGCGCCAGCTTAAGGGCCGCTTCGTTGGCTTCAGCACCCGAGTTAGCAAAGTAGACTTTTTCAGCAAAGGTATGTTCCACCAGCGCTTTGGCCAATAACAATGCCGGCTCGTTAGTTAACACATTCGATAAGTGCCATAACTTGTCGGCCTGATCTTTTAATGCACTCACTAATGCAGGATGACAGTGGCCCAGACAATTGACCGCAATACCGCCAGCAAAATCGATATATTCTTTGCCAGCCTGGTCCCAAAGCTTTGAACCCTGCCCCTTTACCGGGATAATTTGTGCCGGGGCATAGTTAGGTACCATCACTTCATCAAACAAACTTCTGCTTACAACCATTGTTAACCTCTGTTTTTTTAACTAAGGCCCCGTCTGCGTTTTTGCTGTTAGTATTAGTGCTGACCGGGACGAAAATAATACGACTATTATATTGGCTAGCCTTAGCAATGTGCAGTATCATTATTAACAATTTAATAGGTAATTACGTCATTTTGACGGAAGGATTTAGCAAAGTGCCAGAAAGCTCTATTAAAAGCGCTAATAGAAGTGCCATTACCAAAGAAGACGAAAAACTGCTGGCAGTGTTACAACACAACGCCCGGGCCAGTATATCTGACCTGGCGCGCCAGCTAAGCGTGTCACGATCTACTGTGCAAACCCGGCTGCAAAAACTGGAATTAAGCGGCGTGATTAAAGGCTACACGGTCGAGTATGGTGATGAGTATCTGGCCACGTTAGTGGCGGCTCATGTCAGTATTAAAGTTCGACAGAAGCTGACCGCCCGCACTAATATTGAATTAAAACAACTGCCTCAGGTTGCGGCCCTGTATGCTATTAGCGGCGAGTACGATTTAATTGCTATTGTGCAGGCACAGAATACCGAGCAGTTAAGCCATATACTGGACGATATTGGCAATCTGGAAGGCGTTGAGCGCACCACCTCGTCGGTGATCCTGGAAACTAAATTTAAACGCTGAAGAAATGCTAAAGGATATCTGATGCCAAACCAGCAAACTCAGGTCAGTCTGCACCAAGCCTTTTTATATTGGCTGAAACTGGGCTTTATTAGTTTTGGCGGCCCGGCCGGGCAACTGGCCATGATGCATCAGGAGCTGGTAGAAAAACGGCGCTGGATTTCTGAACAGCGCTTTTTGCATGCCTTAAACTACACCATGCTACTGCCAGGCCCCGAGGCGCAGCAACTGGCAACCTATATTGGCTGGTTATTACATGGTAAACGTGGCGCATTTATCGCTGGCCTGCTGTTTATTCTGCCGTCGTTTTTCATTTTGTCACTACTGGCCTGGCTCTATCTGGCGTATGGCGATATGCCGGTGGTGCAAGGCCTGCTGTACGGGGTTAAACCCGCCGTTACCGCTATTGTGCTGTTTGCTGCCTGGCGTTTGGCCAGGAAAACGCTGCATACCCCGGCATTGCAAGCCCTGGCACTGCTGGCATTAATTGGCATTGCCGGGTATAACCTGCCCTTTCCGTTTATTGTGTTTAGCGCAGCAGTAGCTGGTCTTGCCTTAATGAAATGGTTTCCACTACAACTTAAGGTGCCCTGCGCGCACGTATCACCTGAAGAGAGAGTCGAGCAAACCGAAGCGGTGATTAACGATGACAGCGCAGCACCAGCCCGGCAACGCTTTAGTTGGCGCAAACTGTCCATGGCGCTGGCCGTCGGCATTATTATCTGGCTGGCTGCTATTGGCCTGTTAGCCGCAGTGTATGGGTGGCACAGCACCCAAACCCAGCTGGCCTGGTTTTTTACCAAGGCCGCCCTGCTAACCTTTGGCGGTGCCTATGCGGTATTGCCTTATGTTTATCAGGCTGCAGTTGAGCAGTATCAATGGTTGAGCGCTCTGCAAATGATTGACGGCCTGGCGCTGGGTGAAAGTACCCCCGGACCGCTGATTATGGTGGTCGCCTTTGTTGGTTTTGTTGCCGGCTGGAGTCAGCAACTTTTCGGCGCCGACAGTCTGTGGCAGGCTGGCATACTGGCCGCAGCAATTGTTACCTTCTTTACCTTTTTACCTTCTTTCCTGTTTATTATTGCCGGCGCTCCGCTGGTAGAAGCCAGCCGGCAGCACGCTGCATTTACCGGCCCGCTAACCGCCGTAACCGCAGCAGTAGTGGGTGTAATTGTCAATTTAGCGTTGTTTTTCGGTTATTACGTACTATGGCCAACCGGCTTTAGCGGTCAGTTTGATGCTGTGGCATTGTTGCTTACTATCGCCGCCGCCATTGCCCTGTTTAAATTTAACCAGAGTATTTTGCGGGTGTTAGCAGCAGCAGCCACCACCGGCATGCTACTGAGTTTGCTCTGAAGCCTGAACTAACGCCTTAGCAGGGTAACCGTAGGTACCCGCTCTTGTTGCCATAAGGCCGGAGTCGCTTTCAGATAATCGATCATTGCCGCTGCTGCGACTTTGCAATCATTGCCTGGTATTTTACAGGGCAAGCCCGCAGCCTGTTGATAATGTGGCACAAATGCCTGTTGGCCGCTGCTATCGGTAATCGCCTCCACCTTGCTAAGCGGATAAATGGCCACTTGCTGCTGCTCAATGATGACATCTATCCGATCCGTGCTTTGTTGCTGCACTTGCTGCAATCGCTGCCAGCCATCGTTACCATTGGCTAAGTAATTGGTGGTCGCCAGGCTGTATGTTGTATCAGGCTCAATATCCTGCCAGCGTTCTCCCTGCAACCATTGCAGCTGATCTAACACTGCCTGGCCATTGTTATCTTCACGGGCGATATAACGCAGGTGACTGCTATAAGGGAATTTGCCGGCATGCGCGCCCTCAGGCAAGGTAGCAGTAATCACCTGCTGCAACAGCTCGCAAAGTTCTTTGCCAGTTACGGTCAGAATGCTAAGCGGGGTATCAAAAGGTAATACTTCCAAGCGGATATGGCCCTCGAAAATAGCCCCGGCATTCAGATCAGCCCGGATATTACCGGCGCCAATCAGGGTAAAATCAACTTCGCGACCGGTTTTAGCACGCACCGCTGGCTGATTTAACCAGTAATGCATGGCATCGGTAACATGACCGGCCAGCACGGAACCATGCTGATCGCTGCCCGCTGTGCCGGGTAATCGCACATGGTTAATAGTTTGCTCGGTAACACTGATTTGCTCGCCATAAGCCTGCTGCACTGCCGGTAAATATACGGTATCCAGCACCTGACGCAGCGCCTGGTCTTCTTCAGTAATGGCAGTACGGTTAAGCTGGTCGATATAACGCTCCATACTGGCCTGTTTACCGGACGCAATACGGCTATGTTCATTACGTAGCGCCAGAGTGTAATAATCACGGCTGGCCAGTAAGGTGTTTTCCCCCTGACACTGGCGTAAACGCCCGGCAGCGTCAAACTGCAGCTTAGCGGCCCCCACTGCCTGGGCAAACTGACCGGCCTGAACGATACAGGTTTGGCCCTTGCCATCCGGGTTGGTGATCATCCCGGCATAAGGTGCTTGCTGGCCAAGATACCACTGAGTGAAATCGCCCAGTAAGCTGTGAGAGTGGCCACCAACAATGACATCGATGCCATTAACCTGCCGCGCTAAGGTTAAATCGCGTTGATGGCCCAAATGGGTCAACGCAATAATGTGGTTAATGCCTTTGTCTTGCAAATAGTCGACGGTCGCCTGGGCAGAGGCAACCTCAGCAGCAAATACCAGTTCACCAGTGGCAGGCACCATGCTGCGCATATCTTCCAGCGCTAAACCAAATACCGCAATCATGGTTTGTCCCGCGGCCTCGGCTACGTTAGCAACCGGTGTAAGCCTGGTACCAGCAACGGCAAATAACTGGTAGCCTTTTAAATTACTTATTGCCGCTAAAGCCGGTTCCGCCTGAGTATCAACATTGGCAGCCAGTAGCGGGAAATTAATATTGGCGGCAAAATCAGCCAGCTTGGCCAGGCCGATATCAAATTCGTGATTGCCTAGTGCCATCGCATCCAGGCCCATCCTGTTCAGGATATCGATATTAATTTTTTGTTCAAACAGTTCGAAATACGCACTGCCTTTAAAGGCGTCACCCCCATGTAAAAACAGCGAAGGCACCCCACTGGCTGTCGCCTCGCCCTGCAACTGTTGTGCTTTGGTCAGTAGCCGTGGATGGCCACCAATAAAGGTATATAAAGGATCGCCGTCAGGGCCTAACACGCTTGCCGGGGTGGCATCAAACTGGGAGTGAGTGTCATTAATATGTACCAGGGTTAGATGCAGGCTATCATCCGACGAGGTATCGGTATCTGTCGTAAGCTGGCTGGTGCATCCCTTAATAACAATACAAGCGGATAGCGCCGTAAGTAAGGTTATAACGCGCTGAAAAAACGACATATACAGGTCCGTTTCGCTAAACTGAGAACTACGCTCACCTTAAGCACAATTATCGTCAAGCTCAAGAAAAATAGTGAAAGTATCAAGTGAATTTTAGCCTTTAACACCAGACTATCTGGCAACTAATGCCAGGCAACCTGACTGCGCCCTTGCTGTTTGGCCCGGTATAAAGCGGCATCAGCCCGCTCAAACAGACTGCGGAAATTGTCACCTTGCTGTAGCGCTGCTACCCCGAAACTGGCAGATACCTTTAGCTGCTCTGCTAACTCAATTTGCAACAAACGTTCAATGATCCGGTTACCAATGGCGACCACGGCCTCTTTCGCTGTATTGGGTAGAACCACTACAAATTCATCGCCACCATAACGACCAATAATATCTGCGGGTCGTAACAGGTGCTGAGCATGCTGACAGGCCAGTCGCAGCACTTCGTCACCGATACTATGGCCATAGTGATCATTGATCTGCTTAAAGTGATCAATATCGAACACCATCAGACATAAGGGTTCACTTTGCTGCAAAGAACGAGTGATTTCTAAGTCCGCCCGTTGCTGTAAATAACTTCTGGAGGCAACCCGGGTTAAGGTGTCCGTTGATGCCACCAACCGTAATTGATTATTTGAGGCCACTAACGCTGGCACCGCTAAACCAAATAACGCATTGGCAGCGATAACGTTTATTGCAAACTGATACACCATAACGTTGTCCATCAACCCGAATAAATTAACCAGTAAAGCGATAAGAAAACTGGTAAGGGCCAGACTCACTACCGTGATAAAAGGCGTTTCTGTACAGGCAATCCACATATGTGGGATCACCAGAAAAAAGATGGCAAAGGCACTTTCTGAAGAGCCGCTATACCGGGCAATAAGCATAGCCACGAGCAGCATCACGATGGTCAGGCTTAATTTATATTTAAAGTGGTGTGATGCTAACTTAGAATGAATACCAATAACGAGATGAATATTAAATTTCCTCTCTGGAAATACATACAGCAGAATACTGGCAAACATCGGCGCAATTACCACTACCCCGGCCATATCGCCTATCCAGAAAGGCAACCAGGTAGAAGCAACATCGGCTGCCGGCATTAATCCGGTAAACACCAGTGAGCTGAGCACTGCTGCGGTTGCCAGTAATGAGCAGCCAACTGCAAGCACCAGGAAACTAACGACAAAAAGCGGCAGATTATACTTTGAAACGGCACTGAGTTTTCGAAGCGTCACAGCACCTAAATAGTAGGGAAAAATGTGGGCAATACCAAACAGCAAACCGGCTTCTATCAATTGTCGGTTGCTCATATCAATATCGTAATGGAGAGCCGTCCAGAAAGTAATAATAACGGCCGCGATCAAGATAGCAGGTACTGCTCTGATACCAACCACCAGCATGGCAGCGCACGTCAGGCCGGCAACCGGAAACCAGACTGACGCATGAGGCGCATACTCAACCAGTAAGCCCAGCGCCCACACTGCCAGCCACAAAAATAGCAGCAAAGCATTGCGCCAGGGTAACAAAGTACCAATCTTATTAGCCAATTGCATTACAGGTACTACCTACAGCGGTGTTATCGGCAAGGATTTTGCTACACCAGATTAGATTCACAAGGCGGCACTAATTTTCGCAGCCAGCGCTTTAATTTTATCCATATCGCCTTGCTCAGTGCCGTGTCGCTTTAACTTAGACAAATGAGTCGGTATTAAATGAAAATGCAGGTGCGGTACGCTCTGCCCTGCGCCCTCGCCGTTCAGCTGCATTAGCACAACACCTTCAACACCAAGCTCTGACTTTTGTGCCGCCATCACTTTCTGCACTGTTGTCATAGTATGAGTAAGCTGATCAGCCGGTATGTCCAGCAACGTCATGGCCTCGTATTTAGGGATCACCAGCGCATGGCCATCGGCCTGCGGCATGATATCCATAAAGGCCAGGGTGTAATCATCTTCATAAAGTTTAAAACTGGGAATCTCACCGCGCAGAATTTTGGCAAAAATATTGTTGGTATCGTAGCTCATACAAGGCTCCTTGTGACGGGCATTGTCGGTAATGGCTTTGATTATGCCAGTATCTGGCGTCTAAATACCAGTGTTTAGGTAAAGGACAGAGCGCTAAAATGCGGGCTGGAACCCGGTGCAAGTTATAGATGTAAAAGAAAACTGGCTGCAACACCCGCCCCGGCTCGCCACAGCAACTCGTCCGTTGCCTACGGCAGGACTCAGACACTCTGCGGCGACCGAAACGGGGTTCCAGCCGCTTTTCAGAATTTAGTTTAACCAAGCAAAAACTTTGCGTGAAACTGGATATGCTGCTCGATAAAACTGGCGATAAAGTAGTAGCTGTGATCATAACCTTGTTGCAGCCGGATCTGTGCCTTGGCACCACTTTGCTCTGCCGCCGCGACTAAGCTGTCTGTTTGCAGCTGTCCGGGGTAAAAGTTATCGGCAGTGCCCTGATCGACCAGAATTGGGATGGTTTTTTGGGTTTTCTGCAACAGCGTTGAAGCATCATAATGGGCCCATTGGCTTTGATCATCGCCTAAATATCCACTAAAAGCTTTTATTCCCCAGGGGCTGTTAACCGGGTTACAAATTGGTGAGAAAGCCGATATTGAACGGTAGCGCTCAGGGTTTCGCAAGCCAATTACCAGTGCACCATGGCCCCCCATGGAATGACCACTGATAGCGCGCACTGCTGAAAGTGGCAGCTCGGTTTCAACCAGTGCTGGCAGCTCACTGACAATATAATCATACATTTGGTAGTGTTTAGAGAAAGGCTTTTGGGTGGCATTAACGTAAAAACCGGCGCCTAAACCAAAATCGTACGCACCTTCATCGTCATCCGGCACACCCTCGCCCCGCGGGCTGGTATCCGGAATAATCAGTGCTATACCCAGCTCGGCAGCCACCCGCTGTGCACCGGCTTTACTGGAAAAGTTTTCATCGGTGCAGGTTAAGCCCGACAACCAATACAACGCCGGTACTTTGGTCGTTGCAGCTTGTGGTGGTAAAAACACTGAGAATTGCATTTCGCAGTTCAATACTGTTGACTGATGCTTAAAACGAAGTTGCTTGCCGCCAAAGCAAAGTTGTTCGCTAACCTTGGTTAATGCTGAAGTTGTCATAAATTGTCTCGTTTGGTGTTAAAGAGACAGATTACAACGCCCGCCCTGGCTCGCCACAGCAACTCGTTCGCGCTTGCGCGCTCGCTCAGACACTCTGTGGCGCCCAAAACGGGGTTCTAATCCGTCTCTGTTCTGGCATATTAGCTGCCCCAAGTATCGAGCAAGCCTGAATCAATCTGCTAAACAGTCAACATATCAAAAGTGAATCACTGTCCGGATTGACTTACCTTCATGCATTAAATCGAAGGCGTCGTTAATTTTTTCCAACGGCATGGTATGCGTAATAAAGGTATCCAGTTCAAATTCACCATTTAAATAACGCTCAACATAGTCTGGCAGTTCGCTGCGACCTTTTACCCCACCAAACGCCGTACCACGCCATACCCGGCCGGTAACCAATTGAAACGGCCGGGTGGAGATTTCCTGGCCGGCACCTGCTACGCCAATAATGACCGACTCGCCCCAACCTTTATGGCAGCACTCTAATGCTGAGCGCATCACATTTACATTACCAATACACTCAAACGAGAAATCGACCCCGCCATCAGTCATCTCAACGATCACTTCCTGGATGGGTTTATCAAAATTTTTCGGGTTTACCACATCCGTTGCGCCCAGTTTTTTGGCAATATCGAACTTATCTTCATTAATATCAATGGCAATAATCCGGCTGGCTTTAGCCATTACCGCACCAATAATAGCCGATAAACCAATACCACCCAGGCCAAATACCGCCACGGTATCGCCCTCTTTAACTTTAGCGGTGTTCATTACAGCACCCATACCGGTAGTAACACCGCAGCCGAGCAAGCAAACTTTTTCCAGTGGCGCCTCTTTATTGATTTTTGCTAATGAAATTTCAGGCAGTACCGTGTATTCAGAAAAGGTAGAGGTGCCCATATAGTGGTAAATCGGCTTACCGTCTTTTGAAAACCGGGTGGTACCGTCAGGCATTAAGCCTTTGCCCTGAGTGGCACGAATGGCCTGACACAGGTTGGTTTTACCGGATAAGCAAAACTTACATTTGCCGCATTCCGGCGTGTACAACGGAATAACATGATCGCCTACCGCAACAGACGTTACCCCCTCACCTACTGCCTCAACAATACCGCCACCTTCATGACCTAAAATAGCCGGGAAAATGCCTTCAGGGTCTTCGCCCGACAAGGTAAAAGCATCGGTATGGCAGACGCCGGTCGCAACAATTTTTACCAGCACTTCGCCTTTTTGTGGTGGCATTAAATCCACTTCTTCAATCGACAATGGCTGGCCTGGGCCCCAGGCAACGGCGGCGCGGGTTTTAATCATCTTCATACGGCGTCCTTAATTAGTACTGAAAATTTATTAACGGTTATAACTATAACGCGTTTTCTATTATTTCCATATCGCTGTTAATGAGACTAAACTGCAAATTAGTTTTGTATATTTACAATAATGCGAATTAAAGGCTGCGGTTAGAACCCCGATTTGGTCACCACAGAGTGTCTGAGTGAGCGCGCAAGCGTGAGCGAGTTGCTGTGGTGAGCCAAGGCGGGCGTTGTAACGCAAGCAGCCTGGATCACATACTCCAGGGAAAAAATGAAACATTGGACAGGTATTAGTGAATTTGTTGCGGTGGCCGAACACCACAGCTTCACCCGAGCGGCAAAACAGTTGGGTATTTCGGTGGCACAGGTTAGCCGTAATATCGCCGAGCTGGAAACGACGCTGGCGATAAAACTATTGTATCGCACCACCCGTAATGTAAACCTGACTGAAGAAGGTTCGCTGTATTTGCAGCATTGTCGTCATTTAGTCAGTGGCCTGGAAGAGGCGAACCGTACCCTGGCAAATTTAAAGGCCTCGCCCCGCGGTTTAATTAAACTGACTGCGCCGGTATTTTATGGCGAAACCCGGATTGCGCCGCTGCTTCATAATTTTTTGAAGCAATATCCTGATACCGAGCTGGATTTACAGCTAACCAATAACAAACTTGATTTAGTACAAGGCGGCTTTGATTTAGCTATCCGGCTGGGCACCCTGGAAAGTTCCAGCCTGATTGCCCGTAAGCTGGCCAAACGTACCCAGTATGTGGTGGCCTCACCGGCTTATCTGGCAAAGTATGGTACGCCAAAAAATATTACTGAGCTGGCACAGCACCAATGCCTGATTGGCACCGTGGGTCAGTGGCGCTTTACCGAGCATGGCAAAAGCGTGCAGTTTAAACCACAGGGCCGGATTATCTGCAACAGCGGTGTGGCGTTACTCGATGCTGCATTAAAAGGTTTAGGGCTGGTGCAATTACCCGATTACTACCTGCTGGATAAACTGCAAACTGGCGAGCTGGTGGCCGTGCTAAACACGCTGCGCCAACCCGATGATGGTATTTGGGCTATCTATCCACAAAATCGCCATTTATCGGCCAAAGTTCGGGTGTTAGTCGACTATTTAGCCATCCAGCTGAGTTGAAACTAACGTCTGGCGCCCACATTGCTCAATGTGTATGTTGTTTTCGTACCCTTTTAACTGTAAGGATCAACCTTTATGACGCCTTTAAAAATTGATTTAGTGTCAGATATTGCCTGCCCGTGGTGTGCTATTGGCTACGCCCGCTTAGAGCAGGCACTGAAAACCCTACCTGAACTTGCGGTGGAATTAGAGTGGCATGCTTTCGAATTAGATCCGAACAAGAACGCGGCTAAAGAGCCGATACTTCCCGCGCTAGCTCGCAAATACGGTAAAAGTGAAACAGAAATGCGCCAGGCTCAAACCCATATTATGCAGGTTGCCACCGAGCTTGGGCTTAACTTCAGTAAGCTACAACAGCGCACTACCTGCAACACCTTTGACGCCCACCGCCTGGTAAAATGGGCAGCAACCCAGGATAAAGCAACACAGATGAAGCTGGCGTTATTTGACGCTTACTTTGGTGAAGCGAAAGATGTCTCTGATGCTGCGGTATTAGCCAGTTGCGCAGAGCAAGCCGGCCTTGATAAAACAGCGGCGCACACCATTTTGGCAAGTAATGACTATGCCGACATCGTCAGAGAAGATATCGCCAAATATCAACAAGCCGGTATTTCCTCGGTTCCCGCCTTTATTATTAATAATAAATATCTGATATCCGGGGCGCAGGAGCCAAAACAATTGGCCGCCAGTTTGTTGCAAATTCACAGCGAATCAGTAAATTGAAAAAAACCACAACAGCATTTAGCTGTTGTGGCGGAACCAAATTGGTCATTAGTTGTTGTGACTTATTGTGCCATTAGCTGATGTAGGGTTGTTAATGACATTGCTAAGCCTGCGCGGCTCACATTATCATTTGCCCGGAAATGAGCACTGATAACTGGCTCTGCATCAAATGGCCCCTGAGTTAGACTGAATTTAACCGTCATTAGCCCCAGATCCAGTGCTTTTTGCACATAACCTTTTAACTCTGGATTGATAAGCGCACTATCGGCCACGTCAATCCACTGATTAAAGGCGAACACTTTAACATTAGCTGCGGGGTTAAAGTTTGCTGCATCAGCCTGTTTCGCCAGGGTTTGGACTAACGAATAAGCGAGCTCAGCGCGGGAAACTTGCGTATTCACACCAAAGGTTGAGGAGGATGCAGCTTTAACCACTGGTTGCTGGGCTAACGCTAAATCTTTTAACGCCGCGCCTTTTCGTGATACCGCATTCGCGGCAGCAGCATTGTCATTATCAGTATCGGAAAAAACAAATTGATCTCCGGCATTGCTCTGACGCACCGCCCCCGCTAATACCATAGCATCAGCAAGCTGCGCTTTAGTAACCTTTGCATCAGGGTCAAAGCCAAAACTAAAGCCGTCCATTAACTGCTCAGAAACCGCAAATTCAATAAAGCCCTGAGCTGGGTGACCTACGACATCCCCCAAACCGATAAAACCATCAGTACGGATAAGTTTTAATTGCGCATTAATAGTGCCTGGTACGCCATACCCGTTGGTAACGCCTGCTGGGTCAAGCGCAACACCGCTTAAACTACCTACTCCCTTAGCATATATTTTCCATGTTCCCGCCATGCCAGGTGCTGATAAACCAATATTTTCACCCAATACCGGTAAAGCAATGCCTGAGCCGTAACGATTACCAGCTGGATCTTCCAGCACCAGTGCGACTGAATTAGAACTGACCCGCGCTTTGACACTGACTAATGAAATATCAACATCCACGTCGAAGGTTTCAACTTGCGGCTCACCGACCGGGTCAAACCTGACTGGCACTATTTCATTGGATGCTATCGAGGTCGAGGCTTGAGCATTAAATTGCCGGTTTGGTTTTACGGTATTACCAAAGCGACTATCCATTTCCAGAGCAGCTTGCACGGCAGCGTGCGCATTAACATAGCCAGCGCCAACTTCCCATGATTCGCGGCCAGACATATTAGTTGCCGTATCGCGCAATATCTGTTTAACCTCGCGCCAGCTTAGATTAGGGTTGGCTTCTAACATTAATGCGACCACACCAGAAATATGCGGCGCAGACATAGAAGTGCCGCTGCTAAGCGTGTAATAAGGTAAATGTTGCGGTTCAATAATTTCACTGTCGTCGGTTAAGCTCAGTGCACTTAAACTCGATAACGACGCGCGAACCGAAACCACATCTACACCTGGCGCCGTAATCGTCGGCTCGTCAACCCAAACAAAGGTTTCACCTGCCACTTCCACTTCGCCACCATTCCCCTTAGTGCCGCGTGAGCTAAAGTTAGCCAACGCACCCGTTTTATCGCCTGCTGCAACCGTGACAACCCAGGGTGCTTTTTTAAAGTTACCTGTGATGGTCGACTCACCCGAGCCAGCGTTACCGGCAGAGAACACTACAATAACGCCGTTGTCGGTCAGTGCTTTGGTCGCCACATTGGTTGGATCATCCGGATTAAAGTCGGTACCAACGTCACCGGTATTACCAAAGGAATTGGAGATCACCCGAATATTGTAATCAAATTGATGGGTCAGGGCGTAATCGAAACCGCCAAGGGTATCAAGAATAAATAAACCAGCACCTGAACCATAACCAATAATTTTGGCACCAGGGGCGACACCGGCATATTTACCGGAAGATTGGGCGCCATTGGCACCGATAATACCAGCAACATGCGAACCATGACCGCCAGCAATATCGGTATTTTCAACGTTTTCCTGGTAAGTAATAGGCAGAATACCCGAGAAACTATTCAGGTTGGTCTGGGCTAACACATTTTGTACAGTATGGTTCGGGAATCGAATATCTGCATGCGAGCCATCCACGCCGGAGTCGTTAACAACCACACCGATACCACGACCTGAAAACGGCACTCCTCGACTACGCAGACTTTGGTCGGCTCGTAATTGCTGGACTCCTGTGATGGCGGTTGACTCTTTATTTTCTAAGGTTAACGCTGCATTATGCCAGACAGAAAGAACATCATTTCGGCCATATATTTGTTGAATTTGCTCAGCGGTGGCAAGCGCACCGACTATAGGTAAATTCCGTAAACTTACCCCACTGATACCCAGTGCTGATAGTGTATTTAACTGACTGGCACTCGGTGCACCTGCTTGGTCGAATGTAATAATAACCTGATGAAGTGTTTCAGCTGAGGCCTGCTGCAACCGATTGGCCAGTGTCGGGTCCAGCGTTTTTGCACTCAGGTTGCTTGCTGACATGCCCAAAGCTAGAGAAAACGAAAGTAGAGTAAGTTTAGTTTTAATTTTCATGTGTTCCTCGGTCAGATGATGAAGCTCCAACCAAGAATTACACAGCGGCGGTACCAGGCACATAGGGGCTAACCCCCAAGCCAACCGTCTTTTCTACCCACAGCACTATTAATAGTGATTAGTTAAGTAAACCTTTTTTCGCAGCGTACCTGACTAACTCTACTGAATTATGCATTTTTAACTTTTCTAATACTTTGCCCCGGTGGTTTTCTGCCGTTTTCACACTAATATCCAACACTCTTGCTATATCTTTGGTCGATGCACCTGAAATGACTAAATGAAAGACTTCTCGCTCCCGCTCGGTGAGGTTTTTATAGGGGTCATCAAGGTTTTCATTCGGGTTGCGGTATTGTTCTGCCAACACCTGAGAAGCAAATTGGCCGTAATAGGTTTTACCTATAGCCAACTGCCTGATTGCAGCGAGCAAATGCTGGCTGGCAGTGGATTTAACTAAATAACCGCTGGCACCGGCACGCACCATATGAATGACATATTCTTCTTCTTCATGCATGGTAAGTACTAAGATCTGACTTTGCTTAAAGCGCAGACTCGCCTGGCGCACCACCTCAAGGCCATTTATCTTTGGCATACTGATGTCTACTACCAAAACGCTGGGTGCCAACTGCTCCAACAGCGCCAGTGCTTCAACACCGTCAATTGCCTGCCCCACCACCTTGCAGTCATCCGCTTGTTCAATGATACTCACCAGGCCCTGACGAACGATATCGTGATCATCTGCGACTACTACACTTATCATGCTACCCCCGGCCCCGTTTTTAACGGTACAGTTATCGTAATACTGCAGCCCTGGGACGGCGCAGCCTCAATAATACAGCGCCCGCCAAAAGCAAAGGCCCGGTCTTGCATACTGCACAAGCCCACCCCCTGCTCTGCTTGCGCATCTAGTTCGAAGCCAACACCATCATCAGCTATATGTAATGTTAGGGTATCGCCCTGTTGCATGATGGTTATCGTTGCCTGCGTTGCGTTCGCATATTTAACCGTATTGGTTAATGCTTCCTGACAGACTCTAAATATCATCACTTGCAACTCTTCATCTAACTGCAGATCTGCAGCGACTGCCAAACTAATTTTTAATTGCGGACAACTGTTCGTTATTTGCCGAACTAACCATTTTAAAGCGGGCTGCAAACCTAAATCATCAAGTACCGGTGGGCGTAGTAAACGCGAAATTTGTCGCGTATCCTGTAAGGCTAATTCGGCCAACGCTTTAGCTCTTTGTTGCTGTTCTGCGTTCAATCCGGTTGTCGCAAGCTCATTTACCAGCGCAGTCAACAGCTGACCTACCCCATCATGCAAATCATTAGCGATGCGCTTCTGTGTTTTATCATTAATTTGCCAAACCCTGCGCAATATGTGCTGCATGCGCAGGTTATTTTCTCGTAGCTGAATCTGCAGCTGTTTTTGCTGCACACTCAGCTTTGTTAACTGTAATTCAATATCCTGTTGTTTTTCATTGGTCATCGGCATTGATCACTATGGCGTTTTCACGAGAGATTATGGCATCCCGGTATTGCGCAGGAATATGCTGCAGTAAACGCTGAAACTCTGCCATATCACTTGGCATGGCCAATTTAGCTTCATCTGTAGTAAGACGAAAATACTGCTGTAAAAATTCAAATGCGAAACTACGCCAGTAACTTGTCGCACGGCGCAAAAGCGGCAGTGCCTGATTTAATAATTGGCCAACTAGCTCTTTATTACCATCCTGTACTGCCAGCATAGCTTGCAGCTCGAGCCAAAGAAGCCGTTCCGGTACATGATTTCGCATAAGCAGTTCGAAAGTCGCAGGCAAAGTAGCGACGGGCAGGCCTGACATCACGTTAATATATTGCTCAACAATAAAGGACTTTAGCTCTAAACGTGGTAATGGTTGCAGTTGCAACTGATGCTGCAACTGTTGCAGCTGCTGGCGGGCAGCATCAATTTGGTTTTCTGCCAGGTGTTGCTGCACTATCAATAATTTTAACGTTTGACGTTGCTCATTATTCGACGGATACAAACTTGGAGCAGTCAGTAGTGTTAACTGTTCGTCAGCCTTGTCATACTGAGCACTAAGCTGATAAAGCTCAATTAACCATAAACGAAACTCAATTGCTGCTTTTGTATACTGCTCTGAACGCGCTTGCTCGATAAAGATAGTCAGTTGTTGCTCGGCCTGCATAAAATTACCTTGTAAGCCGGCCAGCTTTGCTAAAAAAGCATCAGCAATCAATCTTTCTTCAGTTAAGTCAAGGCTTACTGCATCATCACTGGATGTTTTAAACAGCCTAAAGGCCTGAGCCCATTCACCTTGTTGAATTTTCAGCTGCGCTAAAATTTGCCGCACTTTAATCAGACTTAAAGCATCATTATTAGCTACGGCTGTTTGCTCTGCTTGCTTTAAATAAACTTGCGATTGGTCAAATTCAGACAACACAAAGTAAATATAGCCTAAGTTAATCAGGCTATCAGTTAACTCCCAACTATCGTCTAACTGCGTCCGCATGCTAAAAGCGTCATTAAAATAACGCAGCGCTTCTCTGTATTCACCTTTTTCTTCTTCAAGCAAGCCCAGATAATCAGTAGTCACTGCTAAACCATAACGGTCATCCAGCTGTTTATAATGCTGTAACGCTTGCTGCAAATACTCATTTGACTGAATAAAATCACCGGTTAAAAACAAAACAAAACCTAAGTTTGACGATGCTTTTGCCATACCACTGACGTCGGTAATTAGTTCAAATAAGTTTAATGATTGTTGGTAATAAGGTATGGCTTCGGCAAATTTACCCTGCCGCTGCATGGCTACGCCAACTGCGTTTAAGGTATCAGCCTGGCCGGGTTTATGCTTTAAGCGACTAAACAAAACTTGTGCTTGTAATAAATATTCGTCAACGGCCCGATTAATATCCCCTGTACGAATCGCCAACTTTCCCAATTGCAAAAAGATATCTGGATTGGTTTTATCAACCTGAGAAAGCTGTTTTAGTTGCTGGGTGGCATCAGCAAAGCGGCTTTGCATGGTTAAAAAACCGACATACTCCATTGTCAATGCGGTATCAAAGGGCTTGGCATCTAACAATAGTTTGTAATGAATATCAGCCTGAGCTGGGCGCTGCTGTAGCACAGCTAATCTTGCGTTTGATAACAAATAATCATAACTGTTAGTGACAGAGCGTTGCACTGCTTCGGCATAAGCTGCCTCGGCCTGAAGCCAGTCTTGTTGCTGCTCATGCCATTCAGCAGCTAATAAATAGCCTGTTGCCAACTGTGGGAACTGTTGCTGAAATTGCTGCAATGCCAGAAGGTAATCATTTTGGTTTTCAGCCGCACGCGCCAGCAAAACCCGCTGATAAAAAAGCTGGGCCTCTGCGGATAGAGATGAAGATGTGGCTACTCCAGGTGTTTCACTGGTTTGCAATGCGCTCAACATCGAATTCATTTGCTTGGCAACTGCGCCTGAAATAGCATCAAGCATGACCGTTTTCCGCCCAGACCATAACAACGGCTGCAGCGGCTGGCGCAAATCGGTTAGCTCAAAAGCTATTTCTACATTGTTGCTTAGCAACGTAAGATATTTCGATAAAATAACATCTGCGCCTGAGGTATCCCCACAAAATTA
>DEYP01000030.1 GCA_002364615.1 Arsukibacterium sp. UBA3155
ATTCTTATCTGATCGGCATTATGCCAATTGGCAGGTTTTTTTATGCTTAAAAGCTCAGGGCGAACAAAGCCTGCTTAGCTTTAGCATACCCTCTGTTAAAAATTTACCACCAGCGGTTCTGAGCACTGTGCGGTTGCATCCAGACACAAGCGGTATGTCGCACTGTTCACAACTGGATTTTTGAACTGGTCGTTGTAACGACCAGGCCGGCTTAGCGAGGCTACCGGGCTGTCATCGCGGTACAGGGTCAGGGCCTGGTCCACATCACTGCTCCAACGCAATTGTACCAGGGTTGCACCGGAACGGCTGCGGTTAACCCGGATAAGCTCCAGATTGATGTCGACCGGAGGGTAAACCGGTGCCAACTGCAGTGCTACAATCACCGGATCATGGTCAGACGAGCGATACGCATCCGGGGCATAGTAATCGAATATCTGTTGATCGGTTTTAAATTCAACGTTGTAATCCAGCGCTATCGGCTCGTCAGCGTTAATATTCCATTTATCAGCATCGGCCAGTACCTGTAGCGCATGCTGGTTTAACAAGGCATGGTCCAATGAACCGGCAAGCCCCTGAAACACATAACCATAGCTTGCTGTTTTACCTAGTACGTCAAACACATCATGGTAACCGGCCTGGGCAAGTGCCGTAATCGGATCTTCTTTGGCATAGGCATTTAAGTCACCGATCACCATCGCCGGAATATCAGCAAAGTATTGCTCAGCAAAAATGCCAATCGCTTCAGCAGCCCGGGTACGGCTTAAGTTACAGTTCCCCTGACCATCACCGCTATCGCCATCAGCTGCACCACAACCCGAGCCCTTAGACTTAAGATGGTTAACCATTACCGCAAATTCGGCATTATTTTCCAGTAAACGGAAACGTTGTGCCAGCATCGGCCGGTTGCGGCTGTCATCAAATAGTGGCTGACCACTGCCATCCACAGCTGAATTACCGGAATCTAGCAAACGAGAGGCCTCTGCAGGCACCAGTAAATCGGCACGGTACAGCAAGCCAACTGCAATTTCATCGGTACCGATAGGGCTTACCTGCGCCTGCACAAATTGCCAATCCATCTGGCCCGTTGTCTGGCGCAAACCCGCCACTAAATCAGCGATGGCAGAAGTGGCAGCAAAACCATCATTTTCCAGCTCCATTAAGCCGATCACACTGGCGTCCAAACCTGCCATGGCGGCCAGAATTTTCGCACGCTGGCGTTCAAACTCTACCGCTGAATCTGCACCGCGCGAGGTTGGGAAACCGCCACCCATGCCGTCACCGTTAAAGTAATTCAGCACGTTAAAACTGGCCACTTTAACGTTACCGTCAGCCAACAAAGCCGGAGCAGCGCTTCTTGGGTTATCTGCCAGAATGGTCACCGGGTTGCTCGGCA
This sequence comes from Arsukibacterium sp. UBA3155, assembly GCA_002364615.1. Classification (GTDB taxonomy): domain Bacteria; phylum Pseudomonadota; class Gammaproteobacteria; order Enterobacterales; family Alteromonadaceae; genus Alishewanella. The sequence goes on from DEYP01000030.1 coordinate 1,394, forward strand.
TAATCCGGTATTCATTAAACGAATAATATAAAGTACCTGTTAAACCTACCACGGTATCACCACCGCGCACCGAATTAGCTGCGCTTAGTCCAGGTGCAGGATACGGCACCAGCGCCGGGTTCTGTACTGTGCTGTTGTCGTCCAGAATAATCCGGTTTAGTTGATGGGCAGCGGCCAGAGCAATAGCGTCTGCCCCGGGTGCCACAACCTGAGTAGGCGTATAGCGACGACCATTTGCTAAGGTAAGCTCACCAAAACGTCCCAGCGCAAACGTCTCATTTACGGTCAGCGGCTCTGAAAAGCTGACCAGCATGCCCTCATGCGCCTCCCAGTAAGCCATATCAGGCACCGGCAATTGCAATTCGGTTGCTGCAGGTATTGCCGCAGTACCACAGTCAATGGTGGCAGCAACATCAGTAAGCTGAGTCATGGTAAAGAATTCGGCAACCTTAGCCTGTAATCTAACGCGTTGACCGGCCACTACTGCCAGGTTATCACTGCCGGTGAACACGAATACGCCTTCAGAGGTCATTGGATCGCTGTCTTGCTCAAACGACGCCGATTGAATGTTAAAGCCACGCAGTCCAGGTAGTGTTTGGGTAACAACCGCTTCAACGACCAGCGTCTGCCCCACTAGCGGACTGGTATCGCCGCTGCCCTGAATTTGGTGGATCGGCGTAAATGGTGCACCGCAACTTAAATCAAAGTCCGGATCCGGATCCGGGTCACCCGGGCCGCCGCCTTCGCCATTAAATAAGCCAATATCGCTGAAATCATCCTGGGGGAAACCTAACCATTGATCAGCAGGCTCAAACGTATCCAACGCGTTGCTATCGTAGCTAACTGCGGCACGACGTAAGGTATCATTTGCCGTGGTGATATTTCCTGATCCCCAGGCTGAACCCGGGTCAAAACCAATCTGACCAATACTGTCGATCACCTGACCACCTTTGGTCAGGGTAATGGCATCGTCACCATTCCAGAGTCCGCCACCGAGGGTCTGATCCGCCAGACCGAGTAGTTCTTCAGACGCGCTGGCAGAAACAAACACATAAGTTGCACCTGCTGCCAGCTCACCGTTTAATGCTACGCTGACGCCCGCGCTGGCACTGCCATTAAAAAACACGTTTATCCGGTAATCTGCCAGATTTAACGTGGTGTCGGTCGGGTTAAAAAATTCTAACGCTTTATTATTACCCGAGCCTTCAACATATTCAGAAATAAAGAGCTCAGCATGCGCTGCAGGCGCTAACAGTATTGCAATACTGGCCGCTAAAAGTGTTTTTTTCATCGTGATTCCCTGAGATTATTGTTATTAAATAAATAAAACAAAGCGTCTTACCATAGCGCTAATTTATGTCATTTTCATTAACATTTTGCAAAATAACCAACTGTTTATTTTACATGGTAATGTCAGTTTTTTTTACTGGGAAAACCAGTGGTTTTAAGGTTTACTAGTACGCTTACTTTAAGGAGAAGACATGTTTAACGTAAATCAGTATTTTGATGGCAAAGTTGCATCTATCGCGTTTGCCGGCGAACAACTTCCTGCCACCGTGGGAGTGATGGCGCCAGGTGAATATGAATTTGGTACCAGTCAGCACGAAGTAATGACGGTAATAAGTGGTGCATTAACGGTATTACTGCCCGGCACTACTGACTGGCAAACGTTTAACAGCGGCCAGCATTTTAACGTTGCGGCTAATGTGAAATTTCAGGTAAAGGTAAACCAGGATACCGCTTACCTGTGTACTTATGCATAATACTCATTAGTGATCATTAAATAGAGCAGTCTATGCGCGGCATGCGAAGTACAGCTAAACAACCGGAACCGCAAAAGCGCCCCGAGGCACTGCAACTGGGCCAGACCATCGCCACACTCTGGCCTTATTTAATGGCATTTAAAGGCCGGGTGTTGCTGGCTATATTGGCGCTTATTGCCGCCAAAGCTGCAACGCTAACCATGCCCTGGGCCTTAAAAGAAATTATTGATGCGCTCGACCCTACCGTCAGCAGCGTGGTGCTGCTGCCTGTTGCGTTACTGTTATTGTATGGCGGGCTGCGGTTTGCCACGGTATTTTTTGGCGAGTTGCGCGACGCCCTGTTTGGCCGGGTGACTGAACACGCCATGCGCCAGATTGGTCTGAAAGTATTTAAACATTTGCATAGCCTGGAGCTGGCGTTTCATCTGGATCGGCAAACCGGCGGCATCAGTCGTGATATTGAGCGAGGCAGCAATGGCCTGAGCTTTCTGATGCGTTTTTTAATGTTTAATATCGTGCCTACCCTGTTCGAAATACTGGCGGTAGCCGTCATATTCAGCCTGTTGTTCTCGCCGTTGTATGCCGTTATTACCGTAATTGCCGTAGCGCTTTATATCTTTTTTACCGTGTCGGTAACCGAATGGCGCAATAAGTTTATCCGAGAGGCCAACCAGGCAGACAACACCACTAACAGCCGTGCGGTCGACAGCCTGTTAAACTACGAAACGGTCAAGTACTTTAACAATGAAGCGTATGAAGCAAAAACATACGACGGCTTTCTGGCCAGCTGGGAGCAGGCCCGGCTGAAAAACCGCTTAAGTTTGCTGGCGCTAAACTCAGGACAGGCGCTGATCATTGCTGGCGCCATAACCAGCCTGATGTGGCTGGCTGCGGCAGAAGTGCGCGCCGGTAATATCAGTCTTGGCGAACTGGTAATGGTTAATGCTTACATGATCCAGCTGTTTTTGCCGCTGAATTTTTTAGGTTTTGTTTACCGCGAAATTCGCCGCGCCCTCACCGATCTGGAAAATATGCTGGGGCTGCTTAGCCGCCAACCCGCCATTGCCGACACCCCGGATGCGAAGGCACTTACGGTTAGCCACGGCGGTATCACCTTTAACAATGTCCAATTTGCTTACCAGGCTAATCGCGCTATTTTGCAGGGGCTAAGCTTTACCGTGCCCGCTGGCAGTAAGGTGGCTATTGTCGGTGCCAGTGGCGCGGGAAAAAGCACCCTGTCCCGCCTGCTTTATCGTTTTTATGCCATTACCGGTGGTCAAATCAAGATTGATGATCAGGACATCAATAGCGCAACGCTGGACAGCCTGCGCCGTGCAATCGCCATCGTGCCACAAGATACGGTGCTGTTTAACAGCAGCATCCGCGATAATATTCAATATGGCAACCCGGATGCCAGTGGCTCAGAGGTTGATCAGGCCATCGAGCTGGCACATTTGCGTAAATTTATTGATAGCCTGCCACAAGGTGACGCCACCATAGTAGGTGAGCGCGGTTTAAAAGTCTCCGGAGGCGAAAAGCAGCGGATTGCTATTGCCCGCGCCATTTTAAAAAAATCCCCGATCCTGGTATTCGATGAAGCCACTTCGGCACTCGATTCCAGTGCCGAGCAAGCTATTTTGCAAGCCATGCGCGAAGTGGCCCGCAACCATACCAGCCTGGTCATTGCCCACCGGCTGTCTACTATTACCGACGCCGATAACATCATCGTGTTAAAAGACGGCATGGTGGCCGAGCAAGGCAATCATCAGCAATTAATTGCCCGCCAGGGCGAATACGCCAGGATGTGGCAATTACAGCAACAACAGCAGACATGAGACAGATCAACCCCTTAACCTTAAAAGCAGGCTATGCTTAGACTGAGGGTAAAAAGGGGGTTCATCATGCAGATACAACAGTTAAAACATAAATTATTAGTGCACAAAATGCAGTTAGAACGTCAATTGTCTGCTAACCATCACGATTTTCTGCGAAGTGCTGATTCTGCCGAACAAGCCGCTGAGCGAGAAAGCGAGCAGATACTAAGCAGTCTGGAACTTAATGCTGCCGAAGAATTAAAGCAAATTGATATTGCACTGCAACGCATGGAGCATGGCGAGTACTTAAATTGTAGCCATTGTGGCGAGGCTATTGGACTGGAAAGGTTAAATGCCGTACCCTTCACCACCTTGTGTATCAGCTGCGCCAATACACCCGTGTAGCGCCAGCCTGCCTTTGAGCGACAAGCTGGCTGTTTAAAGGATTACTGGCAGAGCGTGTTAACTCAGGTGTTGCTTAAAGAAGGCTACAGTGCGTTGCCAGGCCAGCTCCGCCATTTCTTCGTTGTAGCGTGCGGTAGAGTCATTGTGAAAGCCATGGTGCGACTCTGGATAGCGGTGTACGGTAAATGTTTTATTATGCTGCTGCAGTAATGCTTCAGCCTCAGGCCACATCGCATTTACCCGGGTATCGAGCTCACCTAACTGCACCAGTAACGGCGCTTTAATGTCAGCAATTTTATCGGCTGGCGGTGGCGAGCCATAAAATGGCACACCGGCATCCACCACATCGGGCAATTCCGCTGCCAGCAAGCCGGTCATGGCACCACCAAAGCAAAAACCGACTACCCCCAGTTTACCGCTGCCGCCATCAACCTTATTTAACCAGGTTGCTGCCGCTTTTAAATCAGCAATAATTTTCTGACCATCCATACTGCGCTGCATTTGTCGGCCATCGTCGTCATTGCCCGGATAGCCGCCTAGTGGCCACAGCGCGTCAGGCGCAAAAGCAATAAAGCCGGCTTTGGCTAAACGACGGGCCACATCTTCAATATAGGGGTTTAAGCCACGGTTTTCGTGTATCACCAGCACGGTTGGAAGCGCAGATTCGGCTTTAGCAGGTTTTACCAGATAGCCTCGCCCCTCCCCATGCCCCTCTGGCGAAGGAAAAGTCTGATAGGTAGCGGTAATATCAGGGTCATTGAATGACACTTGTTCTGCCAGCGCATAATTCGGTAATAAGCCACCAAGAATACTGGCCGCGGTGGCCGTGCCAATGGCCAGGCCGCCAATAGCCGTTAGAAAATCCCGGCGGTTTAACATGCCATGAGCATATTTATCGTATAACTCATATGCTTTGGCCGGAATAGCTGAAGGTTGTTCTTTTTTGTTGTTGTTCATCGTTTTTCCTGTTTTACCGTTTTTTTGATTACAGATTGCAATAACGCAACACGATCTTTTTGCCTACGCTGATAGGTTCAGTAAAGTTTAGTATAACAGCTGAAAAATAGTTGCTGCTGAACGCTGCGCTCAGTGGAAAATAGTGTTGCAACTGATATGCTATGCAACAGTATTCTCAACGGGGACAACCTTATGTTACTGGCAGTGTTAGCGTTAGTTTTTGGCCTGACGTTATTGGTCTGGAGTGCTGATCGTTTTGTTGATGGTGCCGCAGCGACGGCTCGCTTTGGTGGCATGCCGCCATTACTTATTGGTATGTTGGTGGTGGGTTTTGGTACGTCGGCTCCTGAAATGGTGGTGTCTGCCATGGCCGCTGCTGATGGCAACCCCGCCCTGGCGCTCGGTAATGCTTATGGCTCTAATATTACCAATATTGCGCTCATTATAGGTTTGGTTGCGCTTATCAGCCCGATAAATGTGCACTCGCAGGTCATTAAAAAAGAATTACCTTTGTTGCTGGCCATTACCCTGTTTGCTGGCTGGCAATTGTTTGATCATCAGCTAAGCCGGTTAGATGCCTGGTGCTTACTCGGCGTATTTGCTGCAGTTATGGCCTGGTCGGTATGGCAAGGCATGCGTAACCCCCAGGATGCCATGGCAGCCGATGTTAATACCGAAATCAGCAATAATACCATGACACTAAAGCAGGCATTAATGTGGCTGGTACTGGGCCTGATTTTGCTGATTATTGCTTCACGCTTTCTGGTTTATGGCGCTGTTTACATCGCGCAGGGTCTGGGTGTCAGTGATTTAGTGATTGGTTTAACCGTTGTTGCCGTCGGCACCTCGTTACCAGAACTGGCGTCGTCATTAATGGCCATCAAGAAAGGCGAACATGATATTGCCCTGGGTAATATTATCGGGTCTAACCTGTTTAATACCTTAGCCGTGGTCGGTATTGCCGCACTCATTAAGCCAATGGCGGTCGATCCGGTAGTGCTTACCCGCGATTATACCCTGATGTTTGGTTTAACTGTCGCCTTACTGGTACTGGGCATTGGTATCAAAAAAGCCGGCCGTATTAACCGTTTAGAAGGCGCGTTATTGCTGGCGGTATTTTTTGGCTACACCGGCTTCTTAATCAGCACGGCGTTCTGATACCTATCTATACTTCTGTGCGGCTGATGGCTTACATTAGTCGCACAGAAAACTCTGCTTACAGTTTTTGACATCAACAATTGTTATCCTGTGCTATTACTTGTGGGTTATTTTTTTAAAACCACAATAAAAATGCAGGGGACTCTGATGTTTAAACCCAAAAAACTGGCCATGTTATGTTGTATCGGCCTGGGCCTTAGCGCCACCGCCGCCGTCGCAAACGATGGCACCCGCTTATTGCAACAACCCGATATATCAGCCAATCAGCTGGCATTTGTTTACGGGGGCGATATCTGGCTTACCGACCGCAATGGCCAGAACCCACGACAGCTCACCAGCCACCCTGCCAGTGAATTTGCGCCAAAATTCTCGCCCGACGGCAACTGGCTGGCGTTTTCAGCCAGTTACGATAACAATACCGATGTTTATGTAATGCCTGCCAGTGGCGGCCCGGCCAGCCGGCTGACGTTTCACCCGGATGCTGACACCGTTAATGGCTGGAGCCCCGATGGCAAAAGCATTGTGTTCGCGTCGAACCGCGAAATTGCCAACAGCCGCAGTAACCAGTTATACACAATAAGTGTTGAAGGCGGTTACCCGGAAAAGCTGATGGAAGCGGTTGCCTATGAAGGACAGCTATCTGATAACGGCAAAAAACTGGCTTACCGGCCAAATAATATGGCCTACAGCGGTGCCAGTGGCTGGCGGCTGCATCGCGGTGGCAGCACCCCACCGGTCTGGATTATCGATTTAGAAAAACAGCAGCTGGAGAAAATCCCCCACCCTAATGCTAATGAATTTAACCCGTTCTGGCTCGGCGATACGGTGTATTTTTTATCAGACCGCGATAATACCGCCGTTAACCTGTTTCAGTACCGTGATAAGCAGGTAAAACAGTTAACTAACAATACTGACTGGGATCTACGCAGCGCGGCCGGCCACGACAACAGCATCGTCTATGAGGCGGGCGGTTTCCTGCATCAGTTTGATGTTAATAGTGGCCAGAGTAAGCCCATTAATATCAGTATTACCACGCAATCAGCCCAGAAACGGCCACAGTGGAAAGACGCCAGTAAAACCTTAACCAGCGCCCGCTTATCCACTACCGGACAGCGGGTTATTGTCAGTGCCCGTGGTGATATTTTTACCGTACCGGTAGAAGATGGCAGCAGCCGTAATTTAACCCAAACGAGTGGCGTGCGTGAATTTGATGGCCTATGGAGCCCCGATGCCACTAAACTGGCTTACATTTCTGATGCCGGTAATAAGCATCAGCTGGTGCTGGAAAATCAGGATGGCTTAAGTGAGCCGGAAGTATTTGCATTAGCCGATACCGGCTACTTTAACCTGCTGAGCTTCTCACCCGATGGCAACCTGATTGTCTATCACGATAATCATTTAAACCTGTATGCGTTTAATCTTAAAACCAAGCGCAGTCAAAAACTCGATACGTCATTACGGCGCACAGACTTTAATGTGTCGTTCTCCCCTGACAGCCGCTACCTGGCCTATACCGTATCCGGTGCAAACTACTTTAGCCAAATTAAATTATTTGATTTTCAAAACAATAAGGCCACTCAGATCACTGACGGTATGAGCGAAGCGAACGATCCGGTATTTACTCAGGATTATTTGTACTTTACCGCATCGGTCAACAGTGGTCCGTCGCAGGTTGGCCTGGATTTATCCACCCAGGAACGGCCGTTACGAAAAGCTATTTATGCCTATGTGCTGGCCAGTGATGGTAAATCACCATTGCTGCCGAAAAGCGGTGATGAACCGGCAAAAGCTACAGCTAAAAAAGATGACAAAAAGAGCAAAGATGAGGATAAGCCAGCGGTAAAACCGGTAAAACTTGATCTGAACGGTCTGCAAAACCGGATTGTTGCCCTGCCAATAGCCGAGCGTAATTATGACAGTTTAAGTGTTGCTGACGATGGTGCGCTGTTTTATCTGGAGCGCACTCAGCCCGGCATAAGCAACGAGCTACCTGGCTCGGATAGCCGCAATAGCGCCACCTTATACCGCTTCGACTTTGAAGAGAAAAAAGCAGAAGCTGTTACCCAGGATATTGCCAGTTACAGTTTAAGTGACGATGGCAAAAAAATGCTGTTACTGAGCGTGCCGAATAAACTGCAGGTCGCTGATACCAAAGCCAAACCCGAACCCAAAGCGGTGTCAATGGCAGAGGTTCGCAGCTTTGTTGAGCCGGCAAAAGAATGGCAGCAAATTTTTGATGATGCCTGGCGCATGCAAAAAGAGTTTTTTTATGATGCCAAACTGCATGGCATTAACTGGCAGGCCATTTACGACAAGTACCAGCCAATGCTTAAGCATGTGCAGCGCCGGGAAGATTTAAACGACGTGCTGGTACAAATGATTGCCGAATTGCAGGTGGGCCACAACCGGATTGGCGGTGGTGATGTGCATCAGGAAAGCAGCAGCAAAGTGGGCTTACTGGGCGCAGACTTTGTGATTAACAATGGCAAGTATCAGTTTAAAACGGTGTACACCGGCGATCGCTGGAGCCCGTTTTTAAATGCGCCGCTTAATGTCCCGGGCGCCAGTGCTAAAGCCGGTGATTATTTACTGGCAATTAATGGCGAACAACTGACTGCCAGCGACAATGTGTTTGCCCTGTTGGATAACACCCAAGGCAAGCAAGTCGTGCTAAGCATTAGCGATGATGCCCGCGGCAAAAACCAGCGCAACATTACTGTAGAACCGGTGGCCAGTGAGAATCAGCTGCGACTGTGGCATTGGGTTGAGCAGAACCGTAAGTTAGTGGCCGACAAAACCGACGGTAAGGTCGCTTATGTTTATCTGCCCAATACCGCCGATGGTGGCTTTTACTTCTTTAACCGCATGTTCTTTGCCCAGACCGATAAACCGGCGGTTATTCTGGACGAGCGTAAAAATGGCGGTGGTCAGGCAGCTAACTACATTACGGAAATTCTGGCCCGGCCGTTTTTATCTGGCTGGAAAGACCGCGATGGCCTGATCTTTACCACACCAGGCGCCGGCATTTATGGCCCGAAAACCATGCTGATTGATCAAGACGCCGGCTCAGGCGGCGATTTCCTGCCATGGGCCTTTAAGCGGCTTAATCTGGGCACCACCATCGGCACCCGTACCTGGGGTGGTTTAATTGGTATTTCTACCAATCCACCGATGATCGACGGTGGCTTTCACGTAGTACCGTTTTTCCGCTTCTACACCCCGGACGGCGAGTGGCGCGTAGAGAACGAAGGTGTGGCGCCGGATATTGAGGTTGAACTGGATCCGATAGCGGTTAATAAAGGCATCGATGTGCAGTTAAACCGGGCTATTGAGCATACTTTAAAAGAGCTGAAAGCCAACCCGCCCAAAGATCACAGTAAGGCACCGGCCATGCCGACCAAGCTGGGTTTGTAATCTTTAACATCTAGTCAAAAAACCGCTGCCTGGCAGCGGTTTTTTTATCCGGTTTTAGCGGTCCTGGTTTAAATTCCGCTCGGCCGGGTGATCACTTAAATATTCAACAAACTCCACTTCAAAGCCGGCCGGGTCCACAAAGTAGATGTTTTTCCGAAACGGCTCATCAGCACCCGTTTTGGCAATGGCATAACCGGCATTATTCAGCCGGGCAATCACCCCATCCAGGTTAGTCGTCACATAAGCAAAATGAGCAAAACCGACGCTGTGCCCAGCCAACTCGCGATTGTTACCTTCACCGTGATCGCTTAGTGCCAGATAGTGATAATCGTCGCCAAAGTGCAGCCATTTTCGCGGCTTGCCATACCATTCCCCTTCGCCTTCATCCCTAATGCGCCAGTGTGGAAAAGCTGCGCGGTAAAACTGCAGCATCGCATCGATATCGGCTACTACCAGATTAACGTGTTCTAAATACATAGCTTGTCTCCTTGCATTAATTCGACCGGCAGGTTAAAACCTCAACCTAAGTTGAGGTAAAGTGTTTTTTTAGGGTTGGCGAAAAAAAATTTCGGAGCAGAAATGGCAGAGGCAACATGGAGTGTCGGGCGGGTGGCGAAGCGTTGTGGTGTTAAGGTAAGCACCTTGCACTTTTACGAGCAAAAGGGTCTGATTAAAAGCTGGCGTAATAACGGCAATCAGCGCCGTTACAAACCCGAGGTACTGCGGCGTATTTCAATCATTAAAGCCGCTCAGAAACTGGGCATCAGCCTGGATGAAGTAAAGCAGGCCTTTTTGTCGCTGCCGGATAACCGCACCCCCACCACCGAAGACTGGCAATTGCTATCGACTAACTGGCAGCAAATGCTTGATGCCAGAATTAGCTATATGCAAAAACTCCGTGACCAGCTCACCGGCTGCATTGGTTGTGGCTGTTTAAGCATGAACAGCTGCCCGCTGTATAACCCGGACGATATATTGGCAGCGAAAGGTAACGGCCCGGTACTGTTGGATCAGTCATCAGCACAGCATCAGACTTAGTGTTGCCCTAAGGCAGATACGTCAGGGTCTTTTACAAATTCTATTTTCCCCAAACAATCTAAAGTAGTAAGTGCTTGTATAAAAAGCGTATTACTAATACGGTTTAAATCTTGCTTAGTTTTTAAGCAGCTACCTTAACACCCTTGCTAAAGCAGTACCTGTAGCTTATCCATTCCTGCCATGTCGTAACTGGTGAGAATAACGCATACGTTGTATCGTTAATGTTAAGGAATATCTATGTCTACAAAACTAAAACTACTTACCCTGCCATTGTTAGCGTTGTTTTTGTTTGCCCAGTTTGCCGAAGCAACGCTGGTCAGGTCTGGCGGCAGAGGCGACGCTAGCAGAAATTTCTCCCAGGCTTTTTATTATGTCGATAACCAGTATTTAAATGAAGTGGGTATTATTGAATCAGCCTTTAATTTTGATGCCCCTTTTGCCGCTAACAGTATTTTGCGCGCCGTCGGCGGTGGCGGCCGTGGTCTAGGTTCCGTGCCGAATGACTGTATTAATGGCTATACCCAGGACGATTTGGATAACTTAGACCAGGAGATAAGCTTTCTGCAAGACGATTTTAACGACGGCCTGATCACAGAAGCAGAATTTGATGCTGCGGTTGCTGCATTAGAGTTTGCGATTTATGGCGAGCCTTGTGTATGGGAATTTAACCAGGGTGATGCGCTTTCAATGTTTGGCTTTTTCAGCCTGTATTTTGATACGCCGGATATCAGCTACGACGTTAACTGGTTAGTTGATGGCGTTTCTCTGCCCGGCGATATTAATACCGCTGGTGATCTGGTAACGCCTGACGGTACTATTGAAGAGGGCTGGGTTACCTTAAATACCCCTCCTACTTCTGCCTTTGCCCCCGGCGATTATATGGCTTATGTAAGTGTTGGCCTTTCTGCCCCGAATGGCCGGTTTTTTATGACCAGTAACCAGCCGGACTATGAAATTGTATTTGAAGAAAAATGTATCGAAAAACCAAACCCTGATTTTGATCCTGATGCCGGAAATGACCCCTTTATTCAGGTATGTGGCTATACCAATGTCGACAGAAACGATTCAGAAGTGAATAACCCGACCATGTCGTTTTTCTCTGATGGTGAAATATTGCTTATTCTGCCGGCCATTGACGGCCCGGTAACCGTTAATGCTCCAGCATCTATTGCGCTGTTTTTAGCAGGCGTATTAACGATGGGCTTAAGAAGACAACGTAAAACCCAAAGCTAAAGTTTTATAATCTTGAAATAAAAAAACAGAACAGGTGAAAACCTGTTTTGTTTTTTTATGCGACATTATTCAGTAAACAACTTTAGCGCCTCGGCTTTTTGCCGGGCCAAATCATCGTCCAGAAACTGGATTAACTGCTGAAACTCAGGCTCACCAGCCAGGCTTGCCAGCAACGGATCATACTTAGTCCACCACTCCCGCCAACCTCTTTCGATAGCCTCAGACAAAGCATTAATCGCTTTAGCAGATTGCCCCTCCAACGCATAAACGCGAGCAGCCAGATAATGCAGCTCTGAATAAGTGATAGAAGATTGAAGTTGTTCAATCATCAGCGTTTTGCATTGTGTAATAAAATCAGCTGCCTTTGCCTCATTCCCCAACTGGCGTTCCGCCCAGGCAACTTCTATTGCCGGCGAACAATATGGCATACCAAACATATCAGCCGGCTCAATCAGGTTAGATTTCTCAGTTAACAAGTTCAGTGCTTTTTGCTTACTACCAAACATAGAGTGATACCAGGCAACTTCAAAAGCAATCCAATAATCATCAGGATTGCTCGCCAGCTTAAACTCCATACTTTCAAATAATGCTGTAAAATTTCTGTCAGAAAGCAACATATTTTCATGGTGTGTCTCAATAAGTTGCTGCCACGTAGGATCCGATGCTTTATTTTTAACTTCGTCTAATAATCCCAACTCTAGCATCGCAAAAAAAAGTCTGCTCACCAATGTCTGATTCTCTGGAGACACCGTTACTGCCTTCTGAATTTCCGCAATAACACCGACTAAATTGCCCTGACTAAAATAGATATCAGCCAAACCCTGATAGGGAAACGGTGACTGGGGGAAATCCAATTGCATTTGTTTAAAAATAGCCGCAGCCTCGTCAAAACGACCAGCCCGGCTTAATGCCCAACCTAAATTATAAGTATTGGTCTGAAATAATGGATCAAGTTGTTCGGCCTGTTCTAAAGCTTGTAATGATTCATCAAAACGCTGCAGAGAATTTAATGCCAGAAACTTCCACATATAGGCAATCGCCAGGCTGGGGTTCAACTCAATCGCTCTATCGTAATCAGCAATGGCCTTGGTTAAATCTCCCTGAATAGCTGAAATTAAGCCCAATACGGCATGAGCCTCAGCCAGTCCGGGTTGGCGGGCTAGCGCTTTATCAATATTCTGTTGCGCTAAACTGGCTGCAATATCCGTTTTTATTACACCAAAGCCTGCCTCACCTGAGCCTCCCTCAGCCATTAAAATTAGGGTATCCGCCAGCCCGACATAGCCTCTGGCATACTCAGGGTCCAGTGCTACCGCTTGCTCAAATAACTGGCGGGCTTGCTGCATCGCTTCGGTGGTTTGTTTGCGGTACTGCTCACGGCCTTTTAAGTACAGCACATAAGCATCGGCATTGCGGGTACTGGCCAGGTTGTTAAAACTGCCGGCCTCTGCATATTTATCCTGTAGCGTATTGACTACCGAGCGGCCAATTTCCTGTTCTAGCTCAGCAACAGCAGCGAGATCGCGGGCATAAGTATTGCTCCAGAGGGTGTTGCCACTGTTAACATCCAGCAACTGTACCCGCACATTCAGCCGCTGACCTATGGCCTTAACGCTGCCGGTCAGCACGGTATCAACCTGTAAACGCTGACCAATTTGCTGCGCGGTTAAGCCCTGCTCGCTTAAAAACTGGCTGGAGCGCGAGGCCGATACTTTAAAATTGGCAGCACTACCCAGCAAGCTGGTCATCTCTTCTGCTAAGCCGAGCGCTAAATAGGCTTGATCCTGCGCCGCGCTGTCATCACTAAACGGCAATACCGCAATAGTGCTGGTACCAGCCTGGCTGGCGGCAGTTGCGGCCTGTTGCTTTGTCAGCTGTTGCTGCGCAAGCACGCCATAGTACTCAACACCAACATAGCTACTAACCAGCATAACCAAAACTAAACCGGCCCATTGACGGCTACCCGGCGCGGCAGCGGGCTTGTCTTGTTCATTAACACTTGCCGTGCGTGTTATGCCGCCAAAGCTAATATCACAGTACCAGGCGAGGTAGATAACCAGTGGCAGGCTGCAAAGTAGCAGCACAAACAGCGCTGAGCCCAGCAACGGGTTAAGTGCCAGCGTACTGGTTAACACCGAAATAATTTGCAGCAGTAACCAGCTTAACCCCAGATACACCAGTATCGATTTAACCACAGCACGGCGCTTTAGCTCGCTAAGAAAGGTTTTCAAAATAGGATAGACTTTAGAGGCATCGAATATATAGAGCCTAGTCAACAACAGGTATTTACACAACAGCCCCAGCGGTGCTGGGCCGTGTTTGACCGAACTTCAACGGCCCCGCCACAAGTGAAAACCGTAATTCACCACAAAAAATGGACAACTGTTCACTGAACTCGATTTCAACTCCATTCAAAATTAAAATTTAATTATATAATTTCATTAACTTATAAAAATTAAAAAGCAGAAAACAAAAACAAACTGGCCAAACCAGATATTTTAGTGTACAACTGTGCGCTGAAATTTAGTAGTAACCTTTAACGGAAAGCAGATAAGCCACGTGAAGCCTTTTTTTACCCGCCTTTGGCGCAATTTTTGTTTAATGCTGGCAAACCAGCCGTCATTAACCTTGTACTTGCTGCCGCTACTGCAACGGCTATGGCCCGGCTTTTTACCCGGACTTTACCGGGCAAGCCTTTTAAGCCAGCAATGGCAAACACCTGATATGCTGTTACTCACCCTTAAGGTGTCGGGCCGCTGGCCGGGCTTTGTACCAGGCCAGCATATTGTATTAACCCTTAAGCATAATGGTCGCTACCTGAGCCGACCATTTAGTATTTGTTCGTCGCTCAAACGGTGGCAAAGCCAGCGCCAAATACAACTTTGCTGCAAAATAAACAGCATTGGCGAATTTACTCCGCTGTTGGCGCAATTACCTGACAACAGCTTACTGAATATTAGCCAGGCGCAAGGTGATTTTTACTGGCAGCAACCTGCCCTGCCAGCGGTATTTATTGCTGCCGGCTCCGGTATTACCCCTATTGCGGCCATGTTGCTAAGCCAGCGTCACTGGCTGGCGCCGGTCAGTTTGTATTACCGGGTGCGGGGCCAAGAGAACGCCGCCTTATTAAGCGAGCTTGAGCAGCTTGCTGCCAGACAGCCATTATTTAGCCTGCAACTATCAGACAGCTGCACTACCCCCTCGGCAACCCTGCAACAGCAGGTTATTGCCAATGCGGCTAGTAAACAATTTTTCCTGTGCGGGCCAGCAGCTTTTATGGCGCAGATCCGCGCCGCACTGGTTAGCAGTGGCGTAGATGCAGCGAGTATTCAGCAAGAACAATTTGGTTTGGCCATGCCAGCATTGCCAACAGTTACCAGCGATTCGCCCACACTCACCGGGCATTTTATCCGCGCCGGTATCAGTAAAGCGGTAACACTGAACCCGCAACAAAGCCTTTTGCAAAACGCCGAACAGCATCAACTTAGCCCGCAATTTGGTTGTCGCATTGGCGTCTGCTTTCAGTGCGTCTGCGACAAAGTCTCCGGCCAGGTGCGTGATATTCGAACGGGTAGCCTCAGTGGCCATGGCGTTGAGCAAATTCAGCTGTGTGTCAGCCAGCCGGTAACCGAATTAGTGATTAAGCTGTAACAGGAGCTGTGATGAAACTTTCCACCGAGCAATTTAACGCACTGGAGCAAGCGCTCAACGGCGTGAAACATCAGGTAAAACAGCAATTGGGTGATGCCGATGCGCGTTATATCCGCCGGGTTTTTCTGGTGCAGCGGCTAAGCGCGCTAAGCGGGCGTGTATTAATGGTGCTGGGCTTTATTACGCCGTGGCTGTGGCTGTTAGGCGTGCTGCTACTGGCCCTGGCTAAAATTCTCGATAATATGGAAATTGGCCACAATGTGCTGCATGGTCAGTATGACTGGATGAACGATCCGGTACTGCATTCCAAACGCTTTGAGTGGGACATTGCCTGTGATGCCGGCTCGTGGCAGCGTACGCATAACTTTGAACACCACACTTACACCAATATTATTGGCAAAGATCGTGACTTTGGTTATGGCTTGCTACGCTTAAGTAATGATTTTCGCTGGCGATTGCGTAACCTGTGGCAAGGCGGCACTTACCTTGTGCTAAGTATGCTATTTCAGTGGGGTGTGTCGTATCACGAGCTGGCGGCGCAGCGGGTGTTTGCTGGTAACAAAAAAGCAGACCGTCATTCTCAGGTTACTGACAGCCAGTTAAAAAAAGCTTTTTTTGGTAAAGGCGCCAGGCAGCTGCTGAAAGACTATCTGTTTTTCCCGTTAATTGCCGGGCCAATGTGGTTGTGGGTATTAACGGGTAATTTACTGGCTAATCTTATCCGTAATTTGTGGACGTCGACGGTTATTTTTTGTGGCCATTTTACCAAAGAGGTGCAGGTGTTCAGTGCTGCAGAGTGCGAGGGCGAAAGCCGGGGCCAGTGGTATTATCGCCAGATGCTGGGCTCATCTAATTTTACCGGCCCGACCTGGCTGCATATTTTAACCGGTCATCTAAGCTGCCAGATTGAGCATCACTTATTTCCGGACATTCCGGCCAGGCATTACCCTGCGATGGCAAAGCAAGTGCAGGCAATTGCTGAAGAATTTGCAATTCCGTATAACAGCGGCAGCTTTATACGCCAGTACAGCACGGTATTCTGGCGTATTCTGCGCTACTCATTGCCGGGCGGGAAAACCGCGCTAAAGCTAACATCATAATCTGCCAAAGGGTGCAGCTAAGCCCTTTACCAGTCCAGCCGTGCTTCAAAGTTCATTTCCAGCATTTGCTCGGTTCCGGCTGGCTGTGCTGTTACCTTCAGCTGAAAAACTCGCTGCGAGCTGGTATCCAGGGTACCGTAGTAAGAAATATAACCATCGGTCTCGGCTGCACGCATCTCAATTACCTGAGTCTGCCCCAGCAGGTTTGCATGTTCGACATGTACTTCAGCGCTGACCGTGGCATCCTGGCGCGGCTCATTATTGTCCTGAATAACCAGGTTCAGCAGGGCAAGATCCGGATTTTGCTCGATGCCATACTTTTGCGCCATATTCTGGTTTAATACAGTAGCGCGGGTGATACTAGTCCGCATGGTGTAGCCATCGAACTCCATAACCTCCCCTAACGGCTTATCTGGCCCGGTGATATCACCGGCAGCGGAATCCTCCGGACCTGGGGCCAACCTCTGCCCTGCCCGGTCACAACTGCTCAGAATGCCGACAGTGGCAAGTATCACAACGGCAAGCCTGAACATTCTTACTGGAATTTTAAGTCCAATACTCATAGTCAACTCCTGATGATAAACAGAACAGAACGCTATCAGTCAAACTTCCAGACACAAAAACAGGGTGTCTTTGCCAATAACCGCTATTAATACTTAAAGCATAGTTGATCGTTGCGTATCTTGCTGGCGGCTTACTTTGCTTTGTCGTCAGCATCACTACCAGAATCGTCTGGCGTTTTTGATGGCAGACGTCCGGCTTTGCGCAGGGCGTCATGCAGCAAATATTCTATCTGGCCGTTAACACTTCTGAACTCATCATCAGCCCAGCGCTGCAGGGCGCTGAGCATTTTGTCATCCAGCC
The DNA here is from genome assembly GCA_002364615.1 of Arsukibacterium sp. UBA3155. Classification (GTDB taxonomy): domain Bacteria; phylum Pseudomonadota; class Gammaproteobacteria; order Enterobacterales; family Alteromonadaceae; genus Alishewanella. The sequence goes on from DEYP01000030.1 coordinate 18,791, forward strand.
GTAAGGCAAAGGCTTTTTTAGCCACACCCGCCCCTTTTTAGTACAGACTGCCGGTATTGAGTACCGGCTGCACATGATGATCACCACACAATACCACCAGTAAATTACCTACCATCGCCGCTTTGCGCTCATCATCCAGCTCTACCACGTTACGGGCAGATAACTGCTCCAGGGCAGACTCCACCATACCGACTGCGCCTTCAACAATTTGGCGGCGCGCCGCAACGATAGCGGCTGCCTGCTGGCGCTGCAGCATGGCACTGGCAATTTCCTGGGCATACGCCAGGTGGCTAATGCGTGATTCCAATACCTGCAAACCGGCTTTATTCAGCCGCGCCTGAATTTCATCTTTTAATAATTCAGTAATATCATCGGTGCTACTGCGCAGGCTGATGTCCTGATCATTACCGGCATCATAAGCATAACTCGACGCTAAATGACGAATAGCTGACTCGCTTTGAATCGTGACAAAATTTTCATAGTTGTCTACTTCAAATACCGCTTCGGCGCTATCAACTACTTTCCATACCACCACCGCCGCAATTTCCACCGGGTTACCAGCACTGTCGTTTACCTTCATTTTACTGCTTTCAAAGTTACGCACCCTAAGCGATACTTTTTGCTTGCTGTACAAAGGGTTAGACCAGCGTAAACCGTTATTTAAATCGGTGCCAACGTAACGGCCAAATAGCTGCAGTACCGCCGATTGATTCGGGTGCACCATATAAAAGCCAAACCAGCACACCAGTACCACAATTGCGGCCAGTAAAAATAACGCTTTAGCCACACCCGGTACAACGATAACTCCCGCGACCATTAACACCTGCAGGATCAGCAGTACGCCAATCATGCCAAAGCCGCCTTTGCTGTTAATCATTCGTTCCTTCAACATAACGCATCCTCTCAAAGTGATATCATATTAATATCACTTTAATAGATGACAGCTAAAAAGCAAGAAAAAAGGCCGGTTTTTTAACCGGCCTCGTTTTCAGGGCGCTCAGAGTGGCGAAACAAGGCCCCTAAGTTATTGCCTTTGCTAATGTTAATAACAATAGTGTCGCTATGGTCGCGTTCTGGTACGCAGAAAAAAGGCGACAATCACCGATGTTACCGTGCCCATTACAAACGCCCCCAGCACGCTTTGTTTTATGTAGCTTGGTAAATTAAAGTACGCCGCGGCTTCCTCGCTACTCATCATATTTTGTGCCACCGCATAGGCTCGAACGTTACTGAAGTATTGCGGACTAATCATGGAATGGAACAGCCATTGTGACGCCGGGCTAATAAGCGCCACGACTAAGGTAATCAGTAACCCCGCTATTATGCCTTGTTTCCAGCTCATAACGCCGTTGTAATCACGCCACTTTTTTTGGCGCAGTGCCAGCACATAAATAGTAATAGCCGGTATCGCAAACAAATTGGTATAGGTGGCATGATGCGCAATATAAGGTCCATGCAGCCCTACTAATTGCTCCAGCCATAGCCATAGCAAGGTAACCAGGCTGAAAATAACACCCCAGCGAATTTCTGTCAGACGTGTTTTCATAACATATTGTTCTTATTAGGTTAGACACCGAAAAACTATAGCGTTTTCTGCATTAAACGCCAGCTACTTGTTGACTGTAATAACGTAAATTAACGAATTGTTGTGGTAGATCATGTCTGGCTGCTACTGACAGGTCGCGAGCAGTGAAACCCTGTGATATGCTGATTTAACTCATTATTGCCTGACAGGGTTTGCCAACTTATGAGCAGTATATCTTCGCTGTATCTTTTTATAGAACGCACCTTTTTCGGCACCTTAAGCCGGAAAATCGTCGGCAATATCAGCTTTTTAGCTATTTTTTTCCTGTTGGCGCTCTACCTCGCTTACCCAGAGGGTGGTGCCAATGGCCGCTGGTGGACCCTGCTGATCCTGGGCTTGAGTGCCTTTATTTTTACCATCGGGTATATGCATCATTTATTTGTCCGGCCGGTAACAACGCTGGTAGCGGCGCTGCATGACACTAACCGCAAGGGCACTGATTTAAACTTGCGCCTGCCGGCCTTTACCTTTGATGAATTTCGCACCTTATCTGAGGAGTACAACCAGTTTGTAAGTCAGCTTGGGGTGTTGCTGGGTGATGTACACCAACAGGCACAGGAAACACATCAGATAAATGAACAGGTTTCAACAGCCGTAAAAAGTACCCGTCAGCACTTGCAGGATACCGAAAAACGCAGCGGTCAAATTCGCCGCGACAGCGATCAGGTGCTGGATGATCTGGCCGAAATAGTTCGCCATGGCGATGAAGTTAATCAGGTATCCGGCCACGCGGTGGATAAAGCCAAAGTGGCAAGCGGCCAAATGCAGCAGTTAAGTGGCCAGCTTGGCGGTATAGTTAAATTGCTTGATACCTTTGGCACCACCATTAACGGCCTGCATAAAAACTCAGAAAATGTGCGGCAAATTCTGGTTATGGTAGAAACCTTCTCTGATCAGACTAACCTGCTGGCGTTAAATGCCGCCATTGAAGCCGCCAGGGCCGGTGATGCCGGCCGCGGTTTCGCCGTAGTCGCCGATGAAGTGCGCATCCTGGCCGCCAAAGTAAACGATGCCACCAGGCAAATATCCGGCTTTTTAAATGAAATGGAACAGCTGGTGGGCGAAACGCGCACCGAATCGCAAAGCCTGAACCAGCAGGCGCAGCAGGCCCAACAGCAGATAACTGATACCAGTGGCGAATTTGGCCAATTACAGCAAGAATTGCAGCAAGCGAAAAGCGGTATACAGAATATCAGCCAGACCGTATTGCAGCTGGAACAACGCTACCAGCAAACTCACCAACACTTAACGGCCATAGAGAAAGTTACCACAGATGCCCACCATCAGATGGCCTCAATTGATAAGGCAGCCAAAGACTTACTTAGCGGCACCGCCCGAACCCAACAGCAGCTGGGCCGGTTTGCCCGCAGCTAAGCCATTAGCTAAGCCCTTAGCTAAGTGCTCTACGAAGCCTTTAACTAATAAAGGCCCGTAAGTAAAAAGCAGGTTAGCGGACAACAGAGTGCTGCTGCCACCACTGGCTAAGCGTTGCGGCATTGCCCTGCATTAATACCGGCAGCTCGCGTTTTTTTAGTTGATACTGGTACATCGGATCGTAATAGTCGCTTAATAACCGCGCTATCCAATTCCGGTGCAGGCTAACATCACCGCTGCGTTGCTGCTCAGCTAAAGCCTCTGTCAGCAGCCCGTTCAGCTCTGAGTAAAGAACACCACCTAAGCGTTTGCGAATGCGTGCCATGGCCTGTTGCAGCATGGTGCCAAAGTGCTCAAAGCCCTGCTCGCCATGCAGACTTGTCGCTTCAACCAGCAAATCGACCACATAATCCTGCAATATAACCTCAATCCGGTCATCGAGTGGCTCATCGAGTAACAACAGCGGACTTTGCTGCATAGCCTGAAAAAAACCGTGCGGAATATTACGCTGGCCAATTAGCAGGCTTTCATCTTCCAGCAATAAATAGGCTGGTTTAGCCTTCTGAACTTGCAGCAGCGCCGCGGCCAAATCATTTTCAAAGCGTATTTGAGCTGGTTGCGCTGCCAGCTTGCGGCCAAAGGCGGAACCGCGATGATTGGCCAACGCCTCTAAATCTACCGCGTGCAACTGACGCAACAAGCGGGTTTTACCACTACCGGTCGGCCCTGCCAGCAACAGCATGGGCAAGCTGGCAGCCTGGTCAATAACGGTAATGGCCGCCTGGCGTAATGCTTTAAAACCGCCTTTTACCCGGGGGTATACCACACCAGCATCGGCCAGCCATTGCTGGGCAATTTGTGAGCGCAGCCCGCCGCGGGCACAGTACAGTAGGCCGTTCGGCTGCTTTAAGGCAAAATCACGCCAGGCTGCTACCCGCGCTGTTTTCAGCTCGCCCTGTACCAATTTATGCCCAAGGGCAATAGCCGCTTGCTGTCCCTGTTGCTTGTAACACAGGCCAATAGCGGTGCGTTCACTATCGCTCATCAGCGGTAAATTAACACTGCCGGCAAAGGCACCACGGTCAAATTCAAGCGGTGCGCGCAGATCCAGCAGCGGTAGCTGCTGGCACAAGATCTGTTGGTAGTTTGCTACCAGCGGTAAGTCAGTGGCCATATCTGGGTTTGCTATCGCAGCCGGATCCGATGACCGCTACCTGGCGTAGTCAGTTCACCAATGGGTTGCAGTATCAGATCATACGCCAGCGCTATGTCCCTGAAGGCCGCTTCGGCGTTGGGGCTTACCGCCAACAACAGGCCACCGCTGGTTTGCGGATCGCATAATATTGCCTGCTGCGCCGGGCTTAACGGCGATACTTTGGCGCCATAACTAACAAAATTACGGGCACTGCCGCCGGGAATACAGCCTTTGGCGAGGTATTCGGTGACATGAGGTAGCACCGGTATCGCCGCATTATCCAATACGGCATCTACGGCGCTGCCTTCACACATTTCCATTAAGTGCCCCAGCAAACCAAAACCAGTCACATCGGTCATGGCATTGATGCCCTGCACGGCAGCCAGATCGGCACCAATCCGATTAAGCTGCACCATACTATCGCGCGCCAGAGTGGCATGATCGGCATGCAGCTTTTTCTGCTTTTGCGCGGTGGTTAAAATGCCCACCCCTAAGGGCTTGGTCAGATACAACTTATCACCTGGTTCGGCCGTATCGTTGCGCTTTAACTGCTTTATCGCCACCTTACCACTTACCGCCAAACCAAATATTGGCTCTGGCGCATCAATACTATGGCCACCGGCCAACATAATGCCGGCCTGTTTGCAGGTATGCCGTGCCCCTTCCAATACCTGGCGCGCCAGCTCTGGCGGCAGCTTATTAACCGGCCAGCCTAAAATGGCAATCGCCATCAATGGCTGCCCGCCCATGGCATAAATATCACTAATGGCGTTGGTGGCGGCAATGCGGCCAAAATCAAAAGCATCATCAACAATTGGCATAAAAAAGTCGGTAGTGCTAAGCAGTGCAGTGCCATCACCTAAATCGTAGGCAGCCGCATCATCCTTGCTGGTATTGCCTACCAGTAACTTGCCATCGCTGAAGGTTGAATCGGTTTTAAGAATGGTATCCAGTATTTGCGGAGAAATTTTACAACCACAGCCAGCCCCGTGGCTGAATTCAGTAAGTTTAATTGCAGAGAAATCAGACATAACAACCCTATCGGGTAACAACGTAATACCGCCAACATACCCAAACGCTTTTGCAATAACAAGGTATGTTTTAGCGGTTAATTTCTATTACTCATCAAATTGTTTGTTTAGCTTTTTCAGCAAGGCAATATCTGGCGTATAAGTGATTGCCAGCTCTGCCCGGGCAAGGGCAGCTGCTGAGTGCTCTCTGGCGCAGCGTTTAAATTCAGGCCCATAATCAGCCAGTGCCAAAAAAGCTTTTTGCAGGCGAATGTTGATTTCAATATTAGCCGCACCATCACGGGCGATAGGCGTGAAAAAGTCATCAAACACTTCGTGTAACTTAACTTCAGGTGCCCATACTCTTGTGTATTTTATCTCGGTCTGACAATTTTCAGGCGGCCAGTTGCTAAGTACCCTAAGGCCGCGGCCTATAATCTCAATAGCCGTACCGGGGTCGTTAACGGCAGGCGATAACGCCTTTGACGCTATTTCTGCCAATACCATCAAACCAAAGCGCGGGTCCTGGTCAAAGTTACGATTGTCACTAAGGTAAAACGCTGCTAACAACGTATCGTCTTGCGGTGCATCGCCGCCGCTTAACCACATTAATGGCCTATTCTTATGGACAAACGCGCCGGGTAAACTGCTGATGTACACCCTCGCATTATGTTCATTGGCCCAATTATTCAGCGCCTTAACATCAATATGCTGAACATAGCCTATTTGCCCGGTACATATTGCTTTGGCGTCGGCCGGAATATCGGAGAAATCGGCAAGTTGATTAGCATCCATCCAGGGATGTTGCTCGCAGCGCCGCACTGCTTTAAAAGCCTCATCTTCTACCCTGTCGGCTGTCTCACCCACCCGGCCTAAACTGGATAAATGCTCTATCCAGATTAAAATGGTCACCACTATCAGTAAAATAATGCCGATAGTAATGATATACAGCACCACCCGGCCACTTTCACCATACACGTCAGCGCTAAGCAACACGATACTGACAATGCTGTACAGAAACGAGCCAATAAAGGTTGCCAGGGCATTTTGAGTGGTACTGTCGGCCATCAGTAACCGGGTAGCGCGCGGCGATACACCCGTTGAAGCGGCATTAAATGCCGCTACCATCACACTTAAAGAAAAGGTGGTTACGGTTAACATGCTGGTGGCGAGAATAGTAAGAATTTTCTCTACCGCTTCACTACCGATGGCTACGCCAAGCGAGTCAGGAATTAAATCACTTAACAAAAACCCCAGGGCAGGCGTAAAAAAAGCCAGCAGGGTAAACAACGTTGTTCGAACCCATAACTTGCGGCTTAGTCGCAACAATTGCCAACCCAGTTTAGATAACATAATACAGCCTTGTTTTTTTATTGTGTTCAACATAGCCAAAGGTTTCGCCGCTGACAAGCTTTGGCCGGCGTTTTTACACGGTGGTAAACTGTACTACGCAATACCAGGCAACACTATGCCCACTCCGGCTTTAGTATTACACTAGTGGCATTAACGCTGTTTAAGGATAAATTATGTTGCACCGTCTTGTTATTTTTTGCGCCTTGTTGCTGGGCAGTTTTGCCGCCAGCAGTGCTACTGACCATTATACCTATGCCAATTACCAGCAAGTCACAGTGACCCATTTACACCTTGACCTTAGCATGGATTTTGAGAAAAAAACCTTAAGCGGCTTCGCCGACTTACAGCTTAACTGGCTGGATAAAAACCAGACCGTGGTTCATCTGGATACCCGCGATTTAGTCATTGACCGCGCGTATGCCAAAGCACACGATGGCAGCTGGCAAAAAGTAGCCTTTAGCCTGGCAGAACGCGATCCCGTGCTGGGTAGCAAGCTCACCATCAGACCTGACTTTGCGGCTAAAACCCTGCGAATTTACTATAGCTCTACCCCGGAGGCCTCAGGCCTGCAGTGGTTAACGCCGGCCCAGACGGCAGGTAAAACCACGCCCTTTATGTTCAGCCAGAACCAGGCCATTCATGCCCGCAGCTGGATCCCAATTCAGGATACGCCAGCGGTACGCATGGCTTACAGCGCACGCATTCAAAGTCCGGAAAATGTGCTGGTATTAATGAGTGCACCCAATAACCCTGCCGCTGCGCGCGATGGGGATTATCAGTTTGCCATGCCAAAACCTATTCCGGCGTACTTAATTGCCATTGCCGCTGGTGATTTGCAATTTAAAGCGATGAGCGAACAAACCGGCGTCTATGCTGAACCCTACATTCTTAATGCTGCGGCCAGCGAGTTTACCAGCACTCAGGCGATGATTGACGCTACTGAGAAACTCTATGGTGAATACCGCTGGGGCCGTTACGACTTGTTGATTTTACCGCCAAGCTTCCCATTCGGTGGCATGGAAAACCCGGTACTGAGCTTCATTACCCCCACGGTGGTGGCCGGTGATGCCAGTCTGGTTAATCTTATCGCCCATGAGCTGGCCCATTCCTGGTCAGGTAACCTGGTCACCAATGCTACCTGGCGCGATTTGTGGTTAAACGAAGGGTTTACCTCTTATGTTGAAAACCGGATTATGGAACAGGTTTTTGGTACTGACCGCGCCGTTATGGAGCAAGCGTTGTCAGTACAGGGTTTAAAAGACGAATTAACCGAATTAAGCCCCAACGACAGTATTTTGCATATCGAATTACAGGGTCGCGACCCGGACGATGCCTTCAGTGGTGTACCCTATACCAAGGGCCAGCTGTTTTTAATGTTTCTGGAGCAACAATTTGGCCGCGATAAATTTGACCCTTTTGTGCGCCAGTACTTTGCCGACCATGCGTTTCAAAGTATTGATACCGAAACCTTTATAAATTATCTGGATAAAAACCTGCTGCAAAAACATCCGGGTGTAGTGTCACTGGAGCAAGCCAAAACCTGGATTTATCAGCCAGGCTTACCAGCAGGCACACCACAGCCGCAATCTGATGCCTTCGTTAATGTTCAGCAGCACATTAACAACTGGCTGAACGGCACTACAGATCTTGCATCGCTGCCTGCAGCCGGCTGGACCGTGCATGAGTGGCTGTATTTTATTAATAATTTACCGCTTAGTTTAAGCACGGAACAAATGGTTGCGCTGGATAATCGCTTTACGCTCACCACCTCTGCCAATAGTGAAATTGCTCATGCCTGGTATTTACTGGCGCTGAAAACCGGTTATCAGCCCATAATGCCGCAGCTGCAGCAATACCTGATCAATATTGGCCGGCGCAAACTGATTATTCCGCTTTATAAGCAGCTGGCCACAACACCAGAAGGGCTGGCATTTGCCAAAGCCGTATACAGTAAAGCACGACCAGGCTATCACCCGCTGGCACAGGGCAGCGTAGATGAACTGTTACTAAAATGAGATTGATCGAAATAGCCATGGCACCGTAACAGGTGCCATGATGGCTAACTGGATCTAATGATGAAAAAACTGTTTTATGATGGCAGCTGCAAAATGTGTCAACGCGAAATAAGCGCATTAGCACCAAAGCTAACGCCTCACCTGCAACTGGTCGATATTAGTGCTGATGATTTTAGCGGTTATGCTGGCGTAAGCAAAAGTGCGATGATGCAGCAAATTCATTTATGGGATCAGGATCATTTTATTATCGGAATCGACGCCAGCCTCCATTACTGGCAATTGGCAGGCTATCGCAAGCTGGTTGCCTTTTTACGGCTACCCCCTTGCTATTGGCTGGCCAGTAAAGCCTATGGTTTTTGGGCTCGCAGCCGTGCCAACTGCTCTGATGGTAACTGTGCTTTGTGAGACCGCGCAGAACGAGGCTTAACCGCGTCAGGACCAAAGCGCATGACGCGACCGACAAACACATTTTAGTCCTGCACCAGGCCATGGTTGCCAAGCTATTGGCTGAGCCTTCACGGGTAACAGCAGTGTATCAGCGACTGGAGCAGCGCTATCAGGCCGGCCAGCTGCGCCACAGCGCCTATATTCACTGGCACAGTATTCTGGATTGTATTGATCAGCCCGAGTTATTTCAACGGGAACTGCTGGACGAAGGCGAGCGCATGTGCAAACTGCGCCGACGCACTATTCTAACTGGTATATTAACTGAACAGGAGCGCCTTGCGCTGCTGTATCCTGAGCCAAGCTAGCAGATCTTGCCAGCACCGCATTAATCGCTATGAAATAGTAATTTTTTTCGGCACACTCAGCACATTGCACTAAGAAAGTGGAAAGTGAGCGGAGCTTATTATGCCAGATGTTGTTATTGCCTTTTTTGCCCTTGGCCTGCTGGCCGGTTTAGTTAAATCAGATTTAAAAGTCCCACTGCCTATTTATGAAACCCTGTCGATATTACTGATGTTAACGTTAGGGTTAAAAGGCGGTATGGCGCTGCATGGTGTGCCATTACTACCAATATTGCCAGAACTAGGGTTGATTGCCGCGACCGGCGTGGCACTGCCACTACTGTTGTATCCATTGCTACGCAAACTGGTAAAGCTTAGCAGTGCCAATGCTGCCAGTGTGGCAGCGCACTATGGCTCGGTTAGCGCCGGTACCTTTGCCGTGGTAATGGCGCTGGCTATTCACCACAACTTACCCATGGCACCACAAACCACCTTGTATCTGGTATTGCTGGAGCTGCCTGCTATCGTCACCATGCTATGGCTGTTTCGCTATCTTAACGGCAGCAAAGCCGGCTCGCTGGCCATTTTGCATGAAGCACTCACCAGCCGTGGCGTGTTGTTGCTGGGCGGTGGCATGCTCATTGGCTGGTTGTACGGGCCACAAGGTTTATCAGGCATTACTCCGGTATTAATGGGTGGCTTTAGTACCTTATTGGCACTGTTTTTACTGGAAATGGGCCTGTGTACCGCTAAAGTCTGCTCGCCACTGCCTTTAACACAATGGCGGCTGATGCTATTTGCCTTAATTGCCCCTTTTGTCCTGGCCTGGTTTGGGATTGCTCTTGGCTTAATGCTGGGATTAAGCAGTGGCAGTATTCTGGTGCTGGCGGGCTTAATGGCCAGCGCATCTTATATCGCGGCACCGGCAGCAATCCGGGCGGCAATCCCCGAGGCCGATATAGGTCTGGCACTGCTGGCGGCATTGGGTATTACCTTCCCGCTCAATGTGTTAGTAGGCTTACCCTTGTATTTAAGCTGGATAAACGCTCTGCTAATCTGATCACAGACAAAGGCGCTGGCGTAATAGCTGAAAAGTCGAGGTTAACCATGAAACTAACTAACATACTGGGCTATGCTGGCTTGCTGCCTTTTGTTTTGCTGCCGCTGGCCTATCATATGCAGTGGCATATGCACTGGCTGGCTGGCAGCGCCCCGCTATTGCAGCTTTATCAGCTGTACAGCGCACTTATTCTGGGTTTTATGGCCGGTGTACTCTGGCCGGTGCTGCACCAGCAGCATAACTCCGCTGCAGAAAATAAGCTCGCCTTACTGGCAGTCAGTTTTCCGGTAGTCAGTATTGTCAGCCTGGCGCTGCTACCGGGTTATTTTCTGCTGTTGCAAGCGTTGTTGTTTTTGCTGCTGCGAATAGCAGAGTTCGGCTCTGGTATTAACCGGCATTACAGTAAAGATTACCAAAACCTGCGAAATGCCCTGACATTGGTAGTCGTGATCAGCCACATCGTAATGTATGTCGTGCTGACGCTGTCAGTAGCATAAGGCTTGGTGTTACTGCTTAGCTTTATCGGTCAGCACCGCTTTTACTTTCGGCTCCAGTGAGCTTAAGCCGGCGGCGCGGCCAAACTCCAGCGCTTCCTCAACAGGTTTACCATTAATTTCATGGGCGCCAATGGCAAGCAGTGCCCCCACCCGGTTACCTGACGCGCAGTGCACAAACACTTTTTCATCACCTTGTAACAACTGATAAAGCGCACGGGCATTATCAGTTGTTACATCACCGGCGCCAGCAACCGGCAAAGCACTATAAGTCATGCCAAGCGCTTCGACTTCTGCCTGTTCATCATAAGAAATCGACTCCTCTGCCCCCCGCAGGTTAATAATCTTGGTAATGCCAGCGGCTTTCAGCATTGCCAACTCGGCCTGCGTCGGCTGGCCACCAGTTAGCAGATTTTCGGCAGGCTGGTTAAAAGAAGGTGGAACTGCGGCATTTTCGCGGCTGTCAGCCGAATAGCTTATAAATACCAACACGATTACGATAAAAGCAGACGCAAAAGCGAATTTTACTCCGTACATGACATTTTTCTCCAAAAGCTTGAAGCCCATTGTTAAATCATTTGCCCTGAACTAGTACCACTTATATCTGACTGGCGGTAAGCAATCGATGTCTTACCGCTACCCGCTTTGCCGATATTACTGCAGTAGTGTCAGAATATCGTCGTCCGCTTCCGCAAACTTTTCCATTCTTAAATACACGGTTTCTAAACTAAGATGTGCAGCATGAACCAGTTTAACCGGGAAGTCGTCAAAAACGCCTTGCGCGACCTTATCGTTGTAATTAATCATATAACGGGCCAGATACATCAGTGTGGCGTAAGGCAACAAAGTGCCGCTGCCAGCGGGTTGATGCTGCCATCGAATTGCCTCAGCTATTTCGTCCGGAAATTTCCAGTGTTTCGCCAGTTCGCTGCCAGCCATGGTGTAATCAAAACCAAATAATTCAAGCTCGGTTTTGCGTCGAGGCGCCCCACCGGCTACTTGTTGATCGATAGTCTGAGCGAGCTCAGGCTTAACAATGTGAATAAGGTACTCACCAATTCCATGCAATAAGCCACAGGTATAAGCAATTTCTGCGTCAACATTGTTTAATTTAGCCAGCCATTTCGCCCGGTTGGCCATCATAAATGATCTGCGCCAATAGGTTTTTAAATCAAAACTGGCCGGCGCTTTAAAACTGGATACCAAGCCGACAGAAAGTACCAAGGTGCGAAGTGCGTCCCTGCCTAGTACTACCAAAGCATCTTTAACCGAACCCACTTTACGCTGGCCACCATAATGAGCCGAGTTAGCAAGACGCAATACTTTTGCAGTAATCGCCTGATCGCTGGTAATAATACCGGCCAACTTCTCTGTTGAGACATCCTCATCCCTCATGCTGGCAATCAGTTTTTGAACCACTTCTGGAATACTAGGTAAATTAGTCGCTTGCTCAATCATTTGCTTCATAACAGTATCATTCCGCCGGTTGACAAATCATGGTTTTATTTACAGTGAGCTTAATGCCTGAGCGTTCAGTTAACAAGGGATTGCACCCCGTATTTGTTAAATGTGTAATTCTATTATTCAGCTTTCAGTTGCTGATGTCTGTTGTTGTTTTATCCAGGCTGCTGTTTCAGACGCTGGTTCCGGACGAGCGAATAAATAGCCTTGATAGCAAAGACAGCCGCTCTGGCGCAGCAAGTTATGTTGTACTGCGGTTTCCACTCCTTCCGCCACCAGTTTCATGCCGTAGGTATTGGCGATACCAATTATGGCGTCAACAATAACCCAATCTCTTGGGTTACCCGAACTGCCGCTACGCACAAAATATTGATCAATTTTTACTTCATCAAACGGCAGTCGCGATAAATACGATAACGATGAGTAGCCGGTACCAAAATCGTCCATGGAAAATCTGACACCCAGTTGTTTAATTTGCAGCATGCGTTCAACAGCATCGTCCAGATTCGCCAGAATTAAACTCTCTGTCAGTTCCAGAATAAGTAACTGCGGCGCCAGTTCATATTTATCCAGACATTGTGAAATGATGCTGACAAAATCAGGTAAATAGAACTGTCTGGCGCTGATATTGACAGACATGGTTAAACCGGCAAGTTTGGGATCGGTCTGCCATTTTTGCAGCTGCTGGCAGGTATGATGCAATACCCAGTAACCAATCTCTTCAATCTGGCCGCTTTGCTCTGCCAGTGGAATAAAAAGTGCCGGTGATACTGAACCAAGCTGTGGGTGATTCCAGCGCAGCAGCGCCTCGACACCGCTGACTAAGCCATTGTCAGCAATTTGTGGCTGGTAATGGACACTCAGCTGCTTTGCCGACACCGCTTCGGCCAGTGCTAACTCAATAGCATTACGATGCTGCTGTTGCTGATACATTTTGGCCGCAAAAAGTTGCTGGCCATTGCCACCTGCCGCTTTTACATGAGAGACCGCCATTTCAGCCTGCTTTAATAGTTGATCAGCGCTAACGCTACTGTCATTAATGACGCAATACCCCAAACTGAAATTATTTTTAAAATAATGACCATTAATATCATAGGGCTGTTGCAAATTATGCCGCAGGGTTAAAGCAAACCGTTCCAGCTGACTGGTATATTCAGGCAGCTGTCCTGGTAATTCTGTTACCAGAATAACGAATTCATCACTACTTAAGCGGCCACATGCACTACCAGCGGGCGCATGATGTTGTAACCGCTCAGCAACCTGCCGCAGCAGCTCATCACCGGCTTTGTGGCCCAGGGTATCGTTGACACGTTTAAAGTGATCGACGTCAATTAACACCACTGCGCGCTGCTCACCAGCCTCTTTGGCACACAACTCCTGCAAACACTTCTGAATTTTTCGTCGGTTATACAAACCGGTTAGGCCATCATAATAGGCCAACTGATGCATTTTTTGCTCGGCAGACTTGCGCTGGGAAATATCGGTAATAAAACCACTCCAGCTCACACCTTGCGCATCACGCTCGGGTATTGCATTACCGAACAACCAACGTATGGTGCCCTGCTCGGTAACTACTCTGTACTCATGGCGCCACGGTGTCATACTTTCAGCAGACTGATAAATAGATTGCAGCATGCCTTCCCGATCCTCTTCATGAATCACTTCCAGCACTGGCAATGCATCCCGTTTAGCATCTCGCGGGCTGATACGATAAAAGTCACGGATGGCATCACTGGCATAAGGAAAGGTAAAGTTCCCGTCATTATCCAGCCTGAATTCATACACCATACCAGGCACTCTGGCAGCGATACGATGTAAACGCTCCGCCAGCTGTTGCACCCTGACATTGGCCTGAACCTGGCTTTGCTCAGCGCTTTTAACTCGCCTACGTAGCAGCACCGTAATGGTTGCCAGTAATAAAATGGAGACGACCACGACCAGCGCTAACGTACCAAGCGTCTCAGTCGTAAAGGCTAAAAATTCCATGAGTAATCCTGGTACATAAACTTAAAATGGCTGTGGATGCAGTTTCAGATACTGGCTGATATCATCCAGCAGTGTCTGGCTGATACTGATATTCCACGCCGCAATATTCTGTTGTAACTGCATCATAGTAGTCGCCCCTATAATAGTCGACGTAACCCCCTCTACCTGATTGACCCATGCTAAGGCTAATTGAGCTGGATCAAGTTTATGGCTGGCAGCCAATTCTACAAAATCAGCTATCGCTGTGGCCGATTGAGGAGTATCACGAAACAGGCCATTACGCTGCAGCATGCTCCAGCGGCTACCCTGTGGCCTTGCACCGTGCAGGTATTTGCCGGTTAAAGCGCCGCCCGCCAATGGCGACCAGGGTAAGTACGCTATATTTTCATGAATACACTGCTCAATTAAATAGGGCCAGTCTTTGGTGTGCAGCAGGCTGAATTCGTTTTGAATAGAGACCATTCTGGGCAAGTTGTGCTCAAGGCTTAACTGCAAATATTGGCTAATGCCCCACGGCGACTCATTAGACAAACCACAAAAACGAATTTTGCCGGCTTTGACACAACTATCCAGCGCTTGCAGTAAGCCCAGCATTTGCTCGGTTTGTTCGCCGGTATCAACGTCGGAAAAACCAATACGACCAACGCTATGCCTGCCAAAGTGCGGCGAAACACGGTTGGGCCAGTGCAGCTGATACAGGTCCAGGTAATCGGTTTGCAGCCGGCTTAACGAGTCATCGACCGCCTGCAATAACGTTTGTGCGGTCATGATGCCGCCATCACGAATATACGACAGGCCACTACCCGCCATTTTACTGGCAATAATAAGCTTTGATCGCTTATCGTTGTTACGGCGCAGCCAATCGCCAATGATCCGCTCCGTCGCACCATAAGATTCAGCAGTTGGTGGCACAGAATACATCTCTGCAGTATCAATAAAATTAACCCCATGCTCCAGAGCATATGCCAACTGTTCATCGGCATCTTGCTGAGTATTCTGGGTGCCCCAGGTCATGGTTCCTAAACAAACACGGGAAACATCAATGTTGCTGCTACCAAGTACTGAATATTGCATAAATAATCCGTTATTAAACTGTCAGCTCGTGAAAAGTGAAGATTCAGCTGCACAGCTTAAATAATATTAAATCTAATTATGGAACCGCCTGAGTTTCGGGACGGTGCACCTGATCAGGTGCTACAGCTTGCGCCATCATTTTATCCTGCGCCAGCTGTTTATCGTCCTGATCGGGATCAACGCCATCCTGCGGTTGCTGCCTACCGGTGTAACATAACCTGACCAGCATGGGGAAATGATCTGAGCCAATAGAAGGCAGCCGCTGTAACTGTTGCAAGGTAAAGTGGCTGCTATGAAATATGTGGTCCAGCGGCCAGCGCATAAAAGGGTAATCGGCATGAAAACTGTTAAACATACCGCGGCCGATACGGGGATCAAGCAATCCGCTGATCTTCCGAAATAGCCGGGTTGTTTCCGACCAGGCAACGTCATTTAAATCACCGGCGACAATGACTGGCGTTGTCACATCTTTAACACTGGATGCCACCACCAGTAATTCGGCATCACGTTCTTCAGAGCTGTAGTTTTCTGACGGGCTCGGCGGTGCAGGGTGTAAAAAGTGTACGGCAATCCGGCTACCATCAGTCAGCTCTGCTTCAGCATGAATAGAAGGTACCCCTTCTTCGACCAGAAACTGCAACGAGGCATTATGTAATGGCAAGCGTGAGTAAACATGCATACCATACAAATTATCCAGCGGACATTTAACACTGTGTGGGTAACTATCACTTAACTGGTCCAGCTGCTGCTGCCACCAACTATTGGACTCTAACGTCACCAGAATATCGGGCTGATGTTGTTTAACCAAATCAATAAGGGCTTGTGCATTGCGATTTGGGCCCAGCACATTTGAGTTGAGAATAGCAATGCAGGGACTCGTGCTATCGGCCGCCGTTGCCATAACTTCTTTACTAAATAACGGCGTGTAAGGCAGTATCCACCACAGCTGAAATAACAGGCAGCCACTACTTATCAGCAACATCGACCACTGATTAAACTGAGTTAAGTCGGTAAAAAGCAGCTGCAGAACGACAATCACCACAGCGAGCACCGCCAGCTGCAACCTTGGAAAATCCAGACCGCGAACCCACCATGCTTCAAACCGCCACAACGGTAATAACGTCAACAATGCTAATAGCAGGCTGGCCAGCCATAACCCGATAACCATTTATCTGCCTCTTAAATTTGCCATACTCTGCCACTTTAGGGGCTGGACCAGCAAAATGCCAGTATTACCCCGGTGCCGGACAGAAAAACACCTCGCGAATAATAACGCCACCCGGGGGTGGCGTTCTGCTACTTCATAATTCTTATAACGATAAATCTTCTACCGGATATCCCAGAGCTTCCAGTTCCGGACGTAACACGGCAGAGTCACCCACCACCACAATCACCATATCTTTTGGATTAAAGTGTTGTTTTGCCAACTGGTTAATATTTTCTTTACTGATAGTGGCAATAATCGAATTGCGTTCATCAACAAAGGTCGGCGCCAGATCATGCTGCAGGATCTGGGCTAAGAAACCCAATTTAGCGTTCGGTGTTTCGTATTTTAAAGCGTCACGCTGATTCAGCGCCCGGCGCATAAATGCCAGCTCAGGATCAGTAACCCCCTCTGCACTAAAGCGGTTTAGCTCGTCGATAAACTCTTTTACTGACGCGGCTGTGGCATCAGCCCGCACCGCGGCTGAGGCAATAAACACCCCGGTATAACCATCTGCGTTAAACCCGGTACGGGCACCGTAGGTATAGCCTTTGTCTTCCCGCAAGTTAAGGTTTATCCGGCTGTTAAAATTACCACCAATGGTGAAGTTAGCTAAGCCTGTTTTAAAGTACTCACCGGTAATATCCTCAGACAAACTGCGCTTACCGATACGGATCTCTGATTGCGGTGAATCATCTTTATGCACCAGATAAATAACCGAGCCACGACTGGTATCTGCTGGCACCTTAACATTTACCGCCGGTGCTTTACCGGTAAACTGCGTAAGCGGCGTAATCGCCTGCTGCAGCTTGTCCTTCGCTAAATCTGACACCACGATTAACTGGCCACCATCAGGCTTAAAGTGGCTTTGATAATACGCTTTTACATCTTCCAGGCTCAGGTTAGTGACACTGGCTAAGGTACCACCACCAGGCTGACCTAAAATGCTGTCGCCATACATCAGCTTACGAAATGCATTGCTGGCCAGGTAGCCCGCATTCTTCTCAGACTGTTGAATGCCTTGTAAACGTTGTTGCTTCAAGCGATTAAAATCGTCTTCGTTAAACGCCGGTTGCAGCATTTTCTCCATCAGAATATCGATGGTTTTATCCAGGTTTTTGCTCAGGCTTAACACATAAAGCTGAATATGTTCATCGCTGGCGCTGATGCTGATATAACTACCGAGCTTCTCTAATTCCAGAGCAATTTCTTCACCGCTGAAGTTTTTGGTATCTTCGTTCAGCATCGCGGTTAACATGCTGCTTAAGCCGGTTTTATCCGGGTTTTCGTAATACAAACCACTGTTTAATTTCAACAACATTGCAGTAGTTGGCGTTTCATCGCTGGCCGCACCTAATACCTTAATGCCATTGTCCAGACTGCTTTGCCAGTATGCTGGCACCGTAACGGCAGGATTAACTCCGGCTTGTGGCTCTACACTGCGATCAAAGTCATCGGTGGCACGCCTCACCTGCAAATCGTCGGCACTGGTGGTAGAAGGGCCACCAAAATCCTGTTCTTGCGGGGTAAAGTTATCCGCAGCAGCAATTAACTCCAGCTTACCGCGCGGCACCACTGACATCACTACTGCACCTTTACCTTTGAGGTAGGTATTGTACACCCGCATTACGTCTTCTTTAGTGACTTTATTAACCCGGTTTAAATCGTTCTGCAGGTTGTCCGGATTGCCGGTCAACGTTTCATTAATTGCTAGCTGGCTTACTTTACCCGATACGCTTTGCAGACCATAAATCGTGTTGGCCTCCATTTGTGCTTTCACTTTTAGCAGGTCGTCGTCATTCACGCCGCGCTGCTCAAACTCGGCCAGGCTGTCCCGCATTAATGCTTCAATATCTGCCAGGTTTTTACCCGATGTCGGGTGTGGCAAGGCTAATAAGTTGAAGGTACAGGCCAGCTCAGCACAGGGATGGTTCACCGTAGCTTGTACCGCGACCTGAGTTTTCACCAGATTTTTATAGAAAATAGAATTTTTACCGCCGCCAAGGATCTCGGCCAGTACATCAAGCGCGGCTTCATCTTCGTTACGCAGGTATACCGTCGGATAAGACATATAAAGCAGCGGTAAATGGACGTTATCTTCCATTGAAATATAACGGTTGCTATCCAGTGATACCGGTTGCTTCGCCGCTGCGGTCACTTCAGGGCCACGGGGAATTGAACCAAAGTACTGCTTTACTAACGGGAGGACTTCTTGGGCGGTTACCGCGCCACCAATCGTAATAGTGGCATTATTGGGGCCGTACCAGCGTAAAAAGAACGCTTTAACATCGTTAACATTGGCCCGGTTTAAATCATCCATATAGCCGATTACCGGCCATGAGTATGGATGTCCTACCGGGTACAAGGCTTGCGATACCCGTTCCCCCAGGCGGCCGTAGGGTCTGTTATCAACACGTTGACCACGTTCGTTTTTCACGGTTTCGCGTTGTACTTCAAACTTCTCTTCCGTTACGGCATCCAGTAAAAAACCCATCCGGTCTGCTTCTAACCACAACATTTTTTCCAGCTGATTTGATGGTACTGTCTGAAAGTAGTTAGTACGATCAGA
The DNA here is from genome assembly GCA_002364615.1 of Arsukibacterium sp. UBA3155. GTDB lineage: Bacteria > Pseudomonadota > Gammaproteobacteria > Enterobacterales > Alteromonadaceae > Alishewanella. The sequence goes on from DEYP01000030.1 coordinate 37,899, forward strand.
GTTTGTTGTGCCATTTAGCGTACCACCGGCTTCGGTCACAATCCGAAAATGCTCTTCATCGCCAACGTTTTCTGAGCCCTGAAACATCATATGTTCAAAAAAGTGCGCGAAACCCGATTTACCCAGCTCTTCCCGGGCAGAGCCAACATGGTAGGTAACATCTACATGCACCAATGGATCAGAATGATCTTCATGCACAATAACTGTTAAGCCATTGTCCAGCTCATATTTTTTGTAGGGTACTGACACACCGTTTTTCTGCTGAGTATGCTCAGTAATCAGTTTAACGCCTTGCGGTAACTGTGGTGCAGCCGGTTGTTGGCTACACGCCGAAATGCCCGCTACCAGGCCCATGGCCAGCACAATTTTCGATAATTTCAAATCTTTTTCTCCGGATGAATTCTTGTTGTCATTTTATTTACAAGGCCATGTTAAGTGTTAAAGGCAGCAGAGTCATTAGCCTGGTAATATTTTGAAACACTTTAGCCACAATTTGCGGCAAGCTGCGCTATTTTTAAGTTTGTAAATTTTATCCCGCTTTACTTGGTTAAAATATCGGCTGCCTGCTACGCTTACTCTGATAATACTAAGCTGCTAAATTATATAGTTTATCAGTTCAGGTTGGCGCCACTATTTCAGGGTCAGGGAGACAAGCGTGAAAGTAGTAATGCGGTTTTTATCAGAACTACGCCGACGCAAAGTTATTCAAACCCTTATTCCGTTTCTGGGCGTTATCTGGCTACTGTTACAAATTATCGCTGTGGTTACCCCGCTTTTAAACTTAAGTCCCTTTGTTGCCACCAGCCTGACGATTTTCCTGTTTGCCTGCTTTCCGGTGGTGTTTTACCTGGCCTGGTATTTTGATATTACGCCACAGGGCGTAAAGGTTACCGAAGTTGATTACAGCGAAAACCCCAAGCCTCTGGGGCCTAAGTGGTGGTTGGGTTTAAGCGTAGTGATGGTGGGCTCCTTAATGCTGGGCCTGCATTATTTCGACAACGCCCGTACTGACTTTGCCAAACGCAGTGAAGGTCTGGAAAACAGCATTAAAGCCAGTTCTATTGCGGTGCTGCCATTTCGGGATCAAAGCCCCGATAACGACCAGCAGTACCTGGCAGCCGGTGTTACTGAAGAGCTGGCTAGCCTGCTTGGCCGGGTGCCAGGGTTGCAGGTCGCTTCGGCCAGTGCCGGTTTTAATGTAGCCCGGAAAAACCTGCTACCGGTGGATATTGCCAGGCGTTTGCAGGTTGATACCTTACTGAGTGGTAGCATTCATAAAATTGGCAATCAAATCCGGCTGCGGGTAGAGCTGATTAATGCCAAAGACGGTATGACGTTATGGAGCCAGAGCTTTTCGCGGGAACTGAGCGATATTTTTGCGGTAGAAACCGAAATCGCCCGGGCTATCGCTAACTTGCTGCAACAACGTTATTTAGCAGCAGGCAGCCTGACTAACCTGAATAATACTGCCAGTACCGATGCCTATATGATGTACCTGCGTGGTCGCGAACAATATCGATTACAAACCACAGAATCAATTAAAGAAGCGCGCCGCTTATTCGAACAGGCGCTGGCGCTCGACCCGGAATACGCCATGGCTTATGTGGCACTGGCCGATACCATTATTTTACTGGCCGAGGGCAGTGCCAGTTTTGGTGTATTAAAAGCCGATATTGCCGCCACTCTGGCGGAACAACAGCTGGCAAAGGCATTGGTACGTGCGCCCGAACTGGCCGAAGCCCATGCCGTGCGCGGCTTATTACTGTTTTACCTGCAAAGTAACTACGATGCCGCGCTACCGGCGCTGGATAAAGCGCTTAGCCTGAACCCGAATTTGGCTCAGGCTCATTTATGGCGCTTTGTCGCTTTAGAACAGCTTGGCCGCAGCCAGGATGCGTGGCAGGCCTTACAACAGGCGCACCAGTTGGACCCTGTTGCGATTAGCCATCAGTACAACCTGGCTTTTAAACTGGCCGAGCGCGGTGACATAAATGCTGCAAAGCAACAATATCAGCAGCTGATTTCTGACTTCCCAAGCTCACCAGTCGGGTATCTTGGTTTAGCCAAGCTAAACAGCGCAAATTCCACTTCGGGAGTACCCATGCTAAGCCATATCGAAAACAATGCGGTTCTGGACAACCTTGATCCCCAACTCATGCAAGACATTAAAGCCCTGGGCTGGCAAAACAACTAACTCTGCCATCTCCAGCTATGCCACAACTATTAGCGCAATTTAAATACTGCAGCATCGACGCTACGCTGCATCACCACCTGCAGCAGCACCGTTTGATGTGGGGTAAATAACCAGTCAATGTCATCGGGTTGCAGCTTTAAGCCCGCGGTGGCGCTGGCCGCGACACTGGCATAACCAACCGGCTGACGCGGTGGCTTATAATGTGGCTCGGCATTAAAGCTAATGTACAACTTATTGAGCTGATAGCGCTGGCGCAGTTCGTTCAGGCTGGCCAGGTTAAAATACAGGGTACGATAAGCGCCGTTATCACTATAGGCATGCACCCCGCATAAAAACTGCTGGTACAATTGCTGCTCAAATTTTTCATCTTTTTTACCGGTGCGGTAAAACTCCACAAAATAGTCCTGCACATTGTTGGCCAGATGATCGGTCAGCTGACACACTACCTGACTGCGCTGCGGGCTTTTGCCGATGACGGCCGGGTCAAGTGCATTAATCTGCTGCTGCCAGTTAAAACTGTCGGCTAACGGCTGATAATCGGCATCTTCTACCTTTAACGCCTCTGCCAATATCGTTTGGGTAAGTGGATTGTTTGGCCCTTTATCTTTAAACACTAAGGTGCTGTGGTTTTCGTTGTCCAGAATAGCCAGCGCAATATCGCCTTTGCTGCGACTGAACTGCAAACTGCCGGGTAGCACGCATTGCTGCTCGTCCAGCGCCACCGTGATGCGGCTGCAATTAAGATTAGCACCACTGATCCGCACGGTGCCATCGGAACCGGCTTCGTTAGCAATAGCACTGACACCCGAGTAACCGGTATTTCCAATCATTACGGTTGCCAGAATTTTGCCGGCGCCATACCAGCTGTCTTCTGCAAATAAATCGTTAAAGGCCAGTTGCTGACTATAGGGAGAGGCCAGTTCCAGCCCTTTAAGAATTTGCGTACCCGTCTGAAAACCCGGCTGGCCCCAGCCTTTTACCGCCCGGCCAAAAAAGCTGCGGCCTTTGTGGGCTAAATGTGAGCCAAAATTAGCCGGCGCCATCATGACAAAGCGTTTAACCGGGTTGTGGCTGGCGCTGTAAAACTGGGTAAGCCACTGCCGTGCGACAAGGGAGCCGGTGCTGTGTACCACTAAATCGACGCTGCGATCAGCCGTTGGCAGGCCCATTTCATGCCAGGCACGCTGCATGGCGGTGCCCAAATCGGTGTAGGTCACATCGTCGTGCATCGACAGCCAGTCGCCAAGATGCAAATGCACGGTTTTTTTATTCGGTAACTGTTTAATAAATTTACTGATAGTGGCAAAAGAGCGACTGTTGTCGCTCCAGCCATGCAGAATAATAACCGGGTTGTCCATAACGTTTTCCTTGTTGCCAACCGGAAAACCAGACTTCACCCGCAACGTGCGCAGATCTTGGTTAACGTAAATAACGCTCACAGAGTATAGCAAGCTTTAACAATGCTATTGAGTTAATCGCCATGCGCTAATTCTGTCAGCACCTGCTGCGCATAGCTGCGCTTGCAGCTTAACAGGCTATCTTCTAATTTGTAGAACAAACCTGCCATTATTATCCAATATCGCCGCGGGTTAAATTTGGCTACAGTTGCCACATACGATCAGCAGTGAACAGATACTGGCTGAATAGTTTTTGCAAGAAATAAGGAGTCTGACATGGGGTTACTGGTCGACGGTAAATGGCAGGATAAATGGTACGACACCGACAGCAACGATGGTGAATTTAAACGGGAAAATGCCCAGCTGCGTAACTGGGTTACCAGAGATGGCAGCGCCGGCCCAACAGGCAAAGCGGGTTTTAAAGCTGAAAAAGACCGCTATCATTTATATGTCTCATTAGCCTGCCCCTGGGCGCATCGCACTCTGATATTTCGTCAGCTGAAAAACCTGACCGATTATATCAGCGTGTCGGTGGTCAGCCCCGATATGCTGAAAAATGGCTGGGAATTTGATACCAGTAACCACAGCAGCGGTGATGCTCTGTTTGGCTATGATTATTTACACCAGGTTTATACCCGCCACCAGAACGATTACAGCGGCAGGGTAACGGTACCGCTACTGTGGGATAAACAGCAAAACTGCATCGTCAGCAACGAGTCGGCTGATATTATCCGCATGCTCAATACGGCTTTTAACCAACTTACCGGCAATACTGACGACTATTGTCCGGCGGATATCCAGCCACAAATCGATCAGATTAACGAGCTGGTCTATAACAACATTAACAATGGTGTGTACCGCTGCGGTTTTGCCACCAGTCAGCAAGCCTATGAGGAAGCCTATTCACAGTTGTTTGCCGCACTGGAACAGGTAGAAACCATACTGAGCAAAAAACGTTACTTAACCGGTGAGTTACTAACCGAGGCTGACTGGCGCTTATTTACCACCTTAATTCGCTTTGATGCGGTGTATCATGGCCACTTCAAGTGTAATAAACAGCGACTGGAAGACTACCCTAACCTTGCCGGCTTTACTCGTGAGCTTTACCAGTGGCCTGGTGTAGCAGCCACGGTCGATTTTTATCATATTAAACGCCATTACTATTTCAGCCATACCATGATAAACCCGAGCCAGGTCGTGCCCGTCGGCCCAGATATCAATTATCAGGCTCCCCATCAGCGCAACAGCCGGTAAACAGACTTCCGTTCTTCAGCTATTACTAAATTCTGAAGAACGGACTTTACGGTCGCTTACCCGCCGCTACCTGATTAAGTTGTATTGCTGAGCGGCGGTATCTGTTTGCAAACCAAAATGACCCAATGCATAAGTATAGGTAGCATTCTCACCCCAAATCCGGCTGCTATGTATACCGTAAACCAGACAACTGCCGGTAGAACATACCACCTGATCGATATTACTTTTAATGGAGTACACCCGCTGGCCAAACCTTACGCCATACAAGCGATCCAGAAACGGACTGGACACCGATAAACCGTTGCTTGCGCAGGTTGTGCTCCAGACATTGTAAGGGTAAACACCACAGCTTAATAAACCGCGAAAAGCCCCTGCTACACCAACAAAAGCATCAACCTGTGAGGCCACACCTAATTTATCAATTTGCTGTGCAGCCAGAGTGGCCCCCATCGAGTGGCCAATAACGTCAATTTTACCGGTGCAGGAGTTATTGATTGCTGAGCTGATGGCATTGCGTACCGGCGTTTCCTCACTGCCACTATGATCGTTGCAGGCTGCGCACGTTTTCGATCCCCAGTTGGGCCGGTATATATCAGCGGCCTGGTAACCTTTGCTTCGTAAATAATTGTAGGTATTGTTCCAACTGCTGGTGCTGGCGGTATTGCCGTGTACCAATACGACAGCGTCAACGCAGGCGTATAATTTAGTCGCTAACAGCAGCGCCATACTGGCGATAATAACCAGTAATGCTTTTTTTATTGTTATCATAAATGACTCCTTGGTTAGGTCACCGATAACTTAAGCAGCTGTATAAATTTCAACCATAACACTTTAGTGCTACGGCGCTCCAAAAGACTAAGGTGTGTTGATATGCCGCGCGGTATCTGACTCAAGCGCTAAGTGTTGCAAATGCTGTTGCAACTGAGGATAAAACTGCAAAAAACTCTGTTCCAGCTCGGCATACCGTGGGGAAATTTCGTCAATAATTCCACCAAAATTGTTTGCAAAGCGGATACGGCCGGCAATATGGTCCAATGCCTGGCCTAGCCCGGATAAATGCTGATAGCTGGCAAACCAATCATAACGGCACACCCTTCGCATCGTATGTTGCATTGGCAACGGCATTAAAGGCATCGCCTCAGACAAGTGTTGATACAATTTCATTTTATAGTCGGCAAATGGCGCTTGGTAAAATTGCTGCCAGTGCCTGATCAAGAAGTGATCAAACAAGACATCCAGTGCTACCCCGGCAAAACGGCGACGCCCCGGCGAAAACCCGGCTTTAGCTGTCCTGACAATACTATGGCTGTCGGTAAAACGATCGGTGGCACGGTGATTGTCCAGACCCGCTTTAATATCAGGATGCAAACTGCCAACCTGCAGGCCTTTGCAAAAATCGCCCAGTAGATTACCGGTTAACGAATAAGGATTTGGTTTTGCCAGTACCGCATGGGCCAGGTAGTTCACACTGCTCTCCTGTTTTTGGTATACTTGCGCCGATTTTCCTTTAGTTGAAGAGTACGCAATGCGCTTGTTTATCCGTTTGTTCTTTAAGTTGGTCCGGCTTATCTTAACGCCTTTTATGTTACTCAGTGAATGGCTTACCAGACCAAAAGCCATTGCTCGTGACGCGGCGCAACAACTGAGCGTTGACGAAAATTGTCAGAACCTTGCGTTATATCAGTTTAGCGCTTGTCCTTTTTGTATCAAAGTACGTAAAGAAATAGCCCGCTTAGGCCTTAACATTGAAAAACGCAACGCGCAGCATAATCAACAATACCGTAATGAACTGGCAGAAGCCGGCGGGAAAGTGAAAGTGCCCTGCCTGCGGGTCAGCCAGCCAGGTCAACCTGTAACCTGGCTATATGAGTCAGCCGATATTATTAGCTATTTACAACGTCACTTTGACAACAGTACGGTCACAGCGAAGTAGTACCTTAACGGGTAAATACAATTAATACGCCACTCCAGTCCAAGCCCCGGCTTTTGCCCGCGTGTGGCGCAATTTCTACCCCGCAGTAGAAGCCCAGTAGCGGTATTCTGGCGCTGTTAAGTAAATTTTGTACTTCTACAGCGTCTTCCTGGCCGGCTTTATGTCGATCATTATCATCAAACTGAGCCACCCGGCCGGCGCAATCCATATAAAGCGCAAAGAACGGCTGCTTGCCATCCTGCTTAATTTGCTGCAACAGTGTCTCTGTGCTGGTTCTTGCCGAAACTCTGCTAAGAGCCGGACTGCGGCGCATTAACTGAATTTGCATACCTTCGTGCATATCAGGCTCAAACAAAATCAGGCCTTCATCATTCGGTAAAATGCCACTGATTAGCCGGTTACTATAATCATTTTCGCTGGCATGCGATGTGCTGTCAGTCGCTGGAATGCCAAGACATAGCTTACTGACCGGCGAACGTTGCCGCCAGTTGCTGCTACCAAAAGCCTGATCGATAACTCCAACTGCAGGTTTACCATCCAGCGTATATAAATACTGGCCAAAAATGCCGGTGACCGTATAACGCTGAGTGCTTAACGGCTGACAACCGTGCATAACCCCGATGTATGACGTTAAATTACCGCCAAACACCAGCGCTGTAGCACTTTGCTGCGCAATACTTTTGCCACAAAACTGCTGAGTATGGGCAAACCCCTGATCGCCCAGTAGCCCTGCGCCAGCAACCGGCACCTTACTTGATAAATTCATCTCCAGGCCACGCAATAGTGGCGCCGAGGGGTTCATCACCGGCGCGATGTGCTCTGAACCAGCAAATTTAATGGAATCATAAAGCAGCAACAACAGACTGGCATCTGGCATGTTGGGCAACGCCGCCGCTAACTGCTCGCCGGCGTTAAACGGACTATTAAACAAGCCACTGGCTACGGCCATCTGACAATAATTATCTTCAAACTTCAACACCGCTACCGCGGCCGGAAACCCCTGATACGACAACTGAGAATTGGTGATCACGCCAATTGCAGAGCCCCCGAAGATATTCACCTCGGGCCCCAATATCAGCCGCAAACCGCGGTAAAACTCCTGATGATCCAGCCTGCCACTGCAAAAGGCCAGTACTAAGTCAGGGTTACCAAACGACGCCTGAGCCATGGCAGCTTTTGCTGCCTGCTGGCCAGCAACACAGGCGTCCTCGCCATTACTGTATCCAATGCCAACTTTCATAGTCCCTCATAAATCATCCTTCACTTCTGGTACATCACAGAAAGCTTTTTACAGAAAGTCTCTGATACTGCTGCTGAATTGACGTCAATCCCTGACTAACATCATCAGAAAACCAATATTACACTGTATTAACTATTGCAGGAATACGTTAAATAACAAAGTTTCTGAATTGCAGACTAACTTGATATAGTGCAACCTTTGAGTATCAGTAATGTGTTTGTCGTTTCAAACGGTCAAGGTAATCAGATGCGGTTATTCATTGTATTAACACTGACAGTAGTAGTGCAGATCGTACTGGCCGGTTGTGCTGCAATACCAGAGCCCGTTATACCCGTGGTGAGCGCACAGCGGCTGACGGCCGCCGAGCAACTGGCGCTCTCTGAGCAGGCCGGCCAGCATTATCTGCAGTGGCCGGAGCAACAGAGCAGTCGCGCTGGGGTGAATAACCGGCGTCGCTTTAACAGCTGGCAAGGCCAGGGCGCGCTACTGGTAGATATGGCTCAGGCGATCTCTGGTACTGTCTCCGTTAATAATCAGCTTATAACGCTGCGCCGGCAAGAGCACGGCCAGCCATTTAAAATGGACATCGGGCCCTATACCCGGGACGGTGCGAATTATCTCCATTTAATTAGCGTAGAGCCCGCCAGCGCTCAGATCATTCTGGCACTGCCCTATCCAGAGCTTGATGAGAAGCCGCTACATGCCCAAATCAACAGCCCGCGCTTTGCGAAGGTCGATCGCCTGATAAACTCGGAAATTGCCGAAGGCTTTCCGGGCGCCGTTTTACTGGTGGTAAAAGATGGCAAAATCATCAAACAAACTGCGTATGGTTATGCCCTTCGCTATACCGCTGATGGTACCGAGCAGGTTACCCCAGAGCCTATGCAAACCAATACCTTATTTGATATTGCCTCCAACACAAAAATGTACGCCACTACCTACGCCGTGATGCAGTTAGTCAGTAGCGGTATGCTGGATATTAATCGCCCGCTGAGCGATTACCTACCCGAATACCTTGGTGACGGCCGCGAACAACGTTTAGTCAGCGATCTGCTTCACCACACCAGTGGTTATGCGCCAGAAGTGCATTTTCATCGGCCTGACAATAGCAATGGCTTGTTATTTTACTCTCTGAATAAAGCTTATACCGATCAGCTTTTGCTGGGACAGGTTCCTTTTATCAGTGAGCGCGGCACCACGGCTCGCTATAGCGACGTTAACTTTATGCTGTTGGGACTGCTGATAGAGCGCTTGACGGCGATGCCGTTAGATCGCTATTTACAACAGCAGTTTTACCGGCCACTGGGCTTAAATAACCTGATGTTTAACCCACTGCAACACGGCGTCGCCCCTTCACGCATCGCCGCTACCGAGCTTGATGGAAACAGCCGGGGTGGCCGGGTAAACTTTCCGGCAAACCGGCAAGGCGTGCTGCGCGGCGAGGTGCACGATGAAAAAGCCTTTCATGCACTGCAGGGAGTGGCCGGCCATGCCGGCTTATTTGCCAGTGCCCGCGATCTGGCAGTGGTAATGAGTGTCGTGGCGCAGCAAGGTGGCTATGGCTGGCAACGATTTATCAACCCGGCGGTCGTGCAGCAATTTACCCGGCCATCCGGCTATGATCATCGTTTTGGTCTGGGCTGGCGTACCGCCGCTGGCGGCGACTTAAACTGGCATTTTGGCGCTTATGCCAGCGACTATGCTTATGGCCATACCGGCTGGACTGGCACGGCTACACTAATCGATCCGCAACATAACCTTATGGTGGTGCTGCTGACCAATAAAAAACACAGTCCGATTATTACAAACGGTAAAAGCTACGAATTTAGCGCTGACAGCTTTGAAACCGGCCGCTATGGCACGATTATGACGTTAATTTACGAAGCCATTCTGCCTTAAAGACGTTCTGGTTCTAATCAGCACTGTCCGCATTTAAAAACTGTAACTGAGCAAGCTGCTGATACAACGGACAGCTTTGCATCAGTTCGCTATGTGTACCTACAGCAATCAGCTGGCCTTTATCCAGCACCACAATGCGATCGGCATGTAGTACGGTACTTAACCGGTGAGCAATAATTAAGGTAGTTTTGCTCTGCATTAAATGCGTCAATGCCTGCTTAACCAGGTGCTCACTGGCAGCATCCAGCGCACTGGTTGCCTCATCTAACAGTAGTAGCGGCCTGTCGGCCAACATTGCCCTGGCGATGGCTATTCGTTGTTTCTGACCGCCGGATAAACGCACGCCGCGCTCGCCCAACTGGCTGTCATAGCCCTCACTCAGCTCCTGAATAAACGCATCAGCCTCTGCCGCTTTGCAGGCAGCAATAACATCCTGCTCACTGGCGTCAGGCCGGCCATATCGCACGTTTTCCAGCACGCTATCAGCAAAAATCACCGCATCCTGGGGTACCAGCGCAAACTGCGCACGCAGCTCGGCAGGGTCAAGCAAGCTGATATCCACGCCGTCCAGCAAAATCCGGCCCATTGGCAAGTTGTAAAAACGCTGCACCAACTGAAACAATGTGGTTTTGCCGGCACCACTTGGGCCAACTAACGCTACCCGCTCTCCTGCGGCAATATGCAGGTTAAGCTGCTTCAGTACCGTTTGGTCTGGCAATTGCGGATAGTAAAAACTGATATCGTCAAACACCAGGCTGCCTGTGACAGGCATCATTAAGCGGGCGGGTGTGGCAGGTGCAGCGATTTCCAGCGGTATGCTGGCTAATTCGATCAAACGCTCGGTAGCGCCCGCCGCCCGCTGTATCTCGCCAATCACTTCGCTGATGGTAGCAACAGAGCCCGCAACGACTACGGCGTAAAATAGAAACGCAGTTAACTCCCCGGCACTTATCTTGCCCGCCAGCACATCGAGTGCGCCAACCCAGCCAACCAGGGTAACGGCACTGATACTGAGCAACATGACCACACCAATTAACAGTGCCCGGTAAAAAATACGCTGTTTTGCTGCGGACATCACCTGCTCAATTTTGCTGGCAAACTGTTGCTGATCCAGCGCTTCATGACCATAAGCTTGTACGGTATGAATTTCATGAAGACTTTCATCTACATGGGCGCCAATATCGGCCAGACGGTCCTGACTGGCACGAGCCATATGACGTACCCGCCGTCCTAATACAAAAATAGGCACCAACACCAGCGGCACCGCAATTAACACTAACCCGGTCATTTTTAAACTGGTAAACGCCATCATCAGTAAGCCGCCAACGGCGGTGACAACCGACCGCAGCGCCATCGAAAAACTGGAGCCCACCACGGTTTGCAGTACGGTGGTATCTGCAGTAAAGCGGGAGATAACCTCGCCGGTTCGGGTTTCACTATAAAACGCCGGCGACAACAGCAGCATATGCCGGTAAACATGGTTTCGAATGTCAGCACTGACCCGCTCGCCCAGCCAGGTCATCAGATAAAACCGACAGAACACCGCTGAAGCACTGACGCAGGTGATCAACAAAATCAGCAGGATGATTGAATTCAGCCGGCCGCTATCGCCCGCAACAAACCCTTGATCGACCAGTAAACGTACACCCTGACCTAGCGCCAGCCACGCCAGAGAACCGATCAGTAAAAACAACATCGCAGCGGCCACCCTGACGCGATATGGTTTTAAAAAGCCGGCAAGCCACGGTAAAACAGGTTGTGGGGTAGACTCAAGGATACTGCTACGCTGCGTAGGAAGGGAACTCATATCACCTCAGATCTCGTTTGTTGTTAACACAAGCAACTGGCCTGATTAGTCATTCAGGCATTTGCAAAACATGGCGCTGACAATATTCACCAGCCTGACCGTTATCATAACAGGCTTAGTCAGGGGCAACGCTAACAATCCTGCTTCGCAAACAGCCTAAACTGCTATAAAATGCGCCACCTTAATTTAGTGCCAGCCACCATTATGTCGTCATCCAATGCCCTTTACACCGATTTATCGGCCTACTACGATTTAATGTGTCGCGACATTAATTATCTGGCCCAAAGCAATATGGTGCACCGGCTTCAGCAGTTGCTGGGAAATGGCGGCAACAGACATCTTGATTTAGCCTGTGGCACCGGCCCGCATATCCGGCATTTTATTGATTATGGCTATCAGTGCAGTGGCCTGGATCTGAACCAGCCCATGCTGGATTTGGCCCGCGCCCGCTGCCCTGAAGCCCGCTTTGTGCTACATAATATGGCAAGCTTCACGCTGGATGCACCGGTAGATCTGGTCACTTGTTTTTTGTATTCCCTGCATTACAACCCTAGTGTCAATGCGCTAAAACAGTGTCTGGCCAGCATATACAATGCGCTAAAGCCCGGTGGATTATTTGTTTTTAATGCCGTAGATAAAGATAAAATTTGTAATTTATCGACCATTCGCCATGGTACCCAGCTTAATAACAGTCAGTTTGTATTTGAATCAGCATGGCATTATCAAGGCGTAGGCGAGCAACAAACGCTAAAGTTGAGTATCGCCAAAACTACCGCAGCAATAACTGAATTTTGGCAGGACCAGCATACTATGGTGGCGGTGAGTTTTACCGAGTTGCAAGCACTGCTTATCCCTTACTTTGAAGTGCATATGTTGGCACATGACTATGCCAAAATAACACCATGGGACCAAAACTCAGGCAATGCCATAGTGGTAGGTGTTAAACGCTAAAACGGTTCTAATGCTGCAAATACGGCCCATTCCCCTTCCTCATGAAAAATGATAAACATAATTTATTTTATGTTTATCATAAAATACTTATTGATATACGAAAATTTATACGCTAATGTTTGCTTATGAACATACAAATTAATCTCGATATACAATTAGCAAAGAGCAAGATGTCTCTTACCGAGTTATCGCAACAGGTTGGCGTGTCTATGACTAATCTATCGTTGCTAAAAACAGGCAAGGTCAAGGCCATTCGCTTTAGCACTCTAGCTGCCATTTGTCAGACGTTGAACTGTCAGCCTGGTGATATTTTGCAGTACATCAGCAATGACAATACTGCTACTTGAACACAATTGATGACTACAGGAGGTTTTTATGACTAAACAGGACTATTTTTTACCTGGTATTGCCGCGCTGCTGCTAGCGGTGCTATTTCCGAGCTATTGGCTATATGCTTTTAGTATTGGTACAGAAAACTTTATGGCAGTATACCGTGCTGATTTACTAAGCCTAAGCCTGTCAGACCTTGTGTTTGTATTGATTGGCGTGCTGGAGGTCTATATTTATTTGTGTTTGCGCCGAAGTTTTGCTGAGCGTTTAAGTTCCGGTTCAGCGGCAGTGTTGTTATTGATTATGGCACTTTTAGTGACGTTATTTCACGCTACGGTGCTAATCGATATAACACTTAGTATTATAGGCTCCGGCCTTACCGATCAGACTATAGAGACTATTAGCGAGTTCACAATAATAGGGGCGCTTGGGGTATTGTTTGCATATGGTTTGGTGGGGTTTATTCTTAGTATTGTTTTACTACTGAACCGCACTGGCGCCCCTAGCTTACTGAAATATTTTGCGGTAGTTCTAATGGTGTGCTGCTTGCTGCAATTTACGGTAATTTTAAGCCCGTTGAATGTATTTGTATTTCCAGTTGGCTTACTCATACTGGCTTTTTATTTTGTTAAACCGGCTCAGCAACTGGAGCTTGTTTAATAACTAGCTTAGGTCGCCATCAACGGGTCTTACGACAGAATACCCCGTCGCATAGCACTACCAGCTATTCTGCCTGCCACTGGAACACTTGCTCCAATGGCAGTTTAAATTCTCCGGCGATGCGAAATGCCACTTCCAGCGACGGTGAATATTTGCCTGCTTCAATTGCCGCAATGGTCTGACGGGTTACCCCTACCCGTTGCCCCAACTCAGCCTGGGTCATCTCGCTTTGTAAAAAACGCAGCAAGCGGATGTTATTACTTAGCGATCCCTTCATCCTGCCTGCCTGCGATAACCCACTACCACCATCGAAAACTGCACCAGCTCCGCGAAAACAATCATAAACAGCGCAGAATTTACAATTTCCCAGCCACTACTGGTAAAAGGCATTACCACCCCGACCAGGATCATACCGGTTATCAATACATAATAGGCCGCAGTAACTGACCGTTGTTTTATGGCAATATCGCGCTCATCTGCCGGCAGTTTTGCATCCTGTGGGTTGCGGCGACGCAGCACCATATGGCCCACCAGTAACAGGGTCACCTGTAGTGTCGCGGTGATGGCATAGCCTGCCAGCTGGTGCAAATCCGGCATGGGCTTTGCCGGAAAATAACCACTGGCCACCAGGGTAAAATACGGACCAAAAGTGAACAACATCGCCAGCATAGACAGCCAGGCTATTTTTTCCCGATATGGCATCGTTTCCTGATACGACATGCTGCTCTCCTTATGTAATTTGGTCTTCGTGACCAACAGAATAAACACAATGGTAGTTAAAAATAACTCAATGTCAAACATTTTTAACATTGACTAATAAAAAACAGCAATGCCAGCGTAAAAAATCGGTTTTATCGCTTTCAGACTATTGATTGCAGACTATTGATGGCGGGCTGGCGCCTGCTTTGCCTTACTAAATGTTATTAGTATGCTGGCATTGGAATGGCTGCTGGCGAATGGTCACACTGCCCTGCTGGCCCAATTGTACCTGGTAAAGCAGGTTATAGTGCTGTTCTGTCAGTGGCGCAACTTCGATACCGCTAAGCAGCTTAACCAGTTCGGGCACAGTGTTGCTATGCCCCACCACCAACACTGGCTGGGCATATGCCTGTAGCTGTTGTTGTAATAGTTTTGGCTGGCGCGCATCGTATTGTTGAACTGGCAGTTTTTTGTGATTCGCAACGGCTGCCGCCGTTTGCTGGGTACGTTGATAGGGTGTGGCATAGACCGCAGCTAACGGAATATCGGCAAACAAAGCAGCCAGGGCTTGTGCTCTTTTCTGACCGCACTCAGACAGTGCCGGGTCTTTGCTGTCGTCCTGTTTTTCAGCGTGTCGCACCAGATAAATGGTAGTGGCACTGACCTGCAGCGCCAGCGCGCAACTGGCCGCGCCAAACCAGGGTAAAATGTTAGTAATTTTCATCAATTTTCTTCCTGTATAGCACCGCATCCACTTCACCCAGCGCGTCCTGATGCATATAGCGTTTAACAAACCGCATACCCAGTTTACGCATTACGCCAATTGAACCGGCATTGTCTGGCGTGGTAATCGCTGATACATATTGCACTTCATTATTATTTGCTACTACCTCTTTGGCAACCGCAGCCGCCGCCTCACTGGCATAGCCCTGGCCCCAATATAGTCGCTTAAAACGCCAGCCCAGTTCAACATCGTCGACGCTTGGTGTGGCGGTATTAAAACCTATTGGCCGGATTAATACCCAGCCCATATAAGCGTTGTCCACTGTACGACATACCTGCCAGATCCCATAGCCCCGCTGTGGGTTACGGTACTGGGCCATTCGCGGCAAAAATATCTCGGTAATTTGTTGCATAGAGGTCCGTTTACCACCATTCAGATAACGCATGACTTCTTCGTCCTGATCAACTTCGAATAATAACGCAGCATCATTTGCAGACAATAAACGAAAGCTTAGTCGCCTGCTGGCAGGAACAGTGAGTGAATGAAGTACGAAATTAGCCATCACGTTATAAATTCCTGTAAAACTATACTATGCCGCTAAGATCTGAGCAGGACTGTCTGAGGCCGCATTGGTTAATAGGGCAACTATCAGCAGCCGGCACCTGTTACGCTGACGACGACACACCAAAGGGTGTTAAACCCAATAATACAATAGCCACCAGTAAGGTCATGCCAAAACTGAGCAATGAACCGAGCAGAATATATTCCGTTAGCGCCCGGTCGTGAGAATCACGTAAGTCGTTATAGCGCAGCACTGATTTAGCCGCCACCACCAACCCAACGCCTGAATACTGGCCTGCCAGAATTAACGTCAGGATCAGTACGCGCTCGGCAATGCCAATTAAGTGGCCCGCAGCCGGTGAGCCTTGCTTTGTAGTGCTAGCCGGAGCAGATATATTTGTCAGCACCATCCCTATTAATACCGAAGTTGGCTTCATTAACAGCAAGTACGCCAGTAACAACAGCAGGTATTCTGGTTGCAGTAATACCCCGCCTAGCACAATCAGGGAACGGTAATCCATATCCGCCAGGCTCAGCCATACCAGTAGGATGACCAGCAGATGTAACAGCTGATCCAGCACAAAGTAGCGCAGGTCTTCAAAATAAGACTTGCCGATATCAATCAGCAGGTGGCTGATTGCAATGAGCAGCGCCAAACCAATCACGCCGATAACGCTGACAGCCGACCAACTAAGGTGGTACCACAACACTAACAGCAGCAGGTTCAGGCCAAAGTGAATTAAACTATGATAATACAGCTGGGCGCAACGCCAGTGCTGTGCCGCCCGGGCCTGCACCCAAGCAGTCGGCTGCAAAAAGAAATCGGCCAGAACATGCACCAGCACTAAGCCCAGTAATAAACTGCTATCACTCATGCTATGCCCCTTAAAATATGACTGTGGCAATACTCGATAAATGCCTGCATCAGCTGGTAATCAGCATGGTTATTGTTCAGCAGTTTGGTGACATTCTCTCTGGAGGTGCCGAGTTTGCCCGCGATATTTTCATGCGAGCTGCCAGGCGTCAGAAAATATAACAATAACGCTTCGGCCTGACGGGCAGTAAGTTTGCTAAGCATGCTGTCGGCCATCTGTAACGGCACCGCTAATATTTGCTGCAACGGTTGCTGCTGGCTGAAAATTGCCAACCGTTGTCCCCCTGGTAAGTTATCCAGGCCATTGCCAGATAGGGTAAAAGCCGGGCCGCTGGCGCTTTTTACATCTTGTCGTAAATTCGTTACCTCACCCAAACCAATACTGATCTTACAATCCCGGCCCAGACTTATTAGCGTTAACCGAATATACAGAGCAAGGGTTACCGCTTCAGCGGGCTGGGGTAATAATATCTGAAACGCGTCACCCCGGTAAAAGTTGTAACTAGCGCCCAGGGTGTCAGCCTGAGCAACCAACAGTTGCTCCAGCTGATACAACACCGTATCGTATTGCCCGGAGGCAATGCCACGGGATTTAACAAAATCGCCGGTTAGCACTGCATAAATTGCTGCCATCTTTTGCTCTCAGATCCGTTTAAGCTGCGTTTAATAGTAATCAATTATGGTTACATGTCAAATATGTAACCATAATTGATTACAAAGCCGAAAGGTAACTAAAAAAGATTACTAAAAGCGTTGTCGCCACAACCTTAATACATCAGAGCGGCTAACCGTTCTAATGCTCTACGGCGATCCGGCCAGTTGCCACGGCCTGATGCCAGATACGTGGCTGGGGTGCCAGCACAAATAAATCACCATTCTGACCGGTCAGTTGTTGCCGTACTCCCGCAGCCTTCGCCACCGCGGCATTAGCCTGAATATGTTCCGCTTCACCATGCACCGGCACAGCAATAGCGGGTTGCACATAGCGATACATTAAGTCGAGTTCGCCCTGATTCGGATGGCCGGATACGTGAATTAGCTCTGGGCTGTCGGCGCTTTGTAAGGTGCGTACTTTCAGTACTTTTAATTGCGCAATCAACCGGCTGACCAGCATTTCATTGCCCGGAATTAAAATAGAGCTAAACAGCACCAGATCATTCTCCTCCAGGATTAAATGCGGATGACGCTGCTGCGCTAAGCGACTCAGCGCAGCGCGGGGTTCGCCCTGGCTCCCTGTGGCAACTACCAACACCTCGTTGGCAGGCAAATAGCCAATATGCGAGGGTTCAATTAATGGAATATCGTCCGGCCAGTAACCGCAGGCCCGTGCCCCCCCCACCATGTTTTCCATGGCACGGCCAAACAGGGCTAAATAGCGGCCGGTTTTTCTTGCAACGTGGCCAAGGCTGATTAGGCGGCCAATATTACTGCTAAAGCCACTGACCACCACCCGCTGTTTTTCATGGCGTATTACGTCAAATAAGCCCTCGAAGCAGGCGGTTTCAGATCCCGAAAAGCCCGGCCTTAACGCATTGGTGGAATCACACACCATGGCGGTAATGTCTTGCTTCGCCAAACGCTTAAATACTTGTGGTTTAAAAGGCTTACCGGTCATAGGGGCATTATCAATTTTCCAGTCTGCCGTATGAAATACCTTACCCGCCGCCGTGGTGATCAACAACGCCTGAGGCTCGGGTATCGAGTGGGTAATACTTAGCCAGTTAATTAAAAACGGACCAATATTGCAGGTGCCACCCAGTGGAATTTCAATAATCGGCATATCTTGTGATAACCCACTGCGGGCTATTTTGCGGCGCAGAATTTCGGCAGTAAAAGGCGTGCAATATACCGGGCAGCCTAAGCGCGGCCATAAAAACGGTAAGGCACCAATATGGTCTTCGTGGGCATGGGTAATAATAATCCCGGCCAGTAGCGCCTTGTGTTTGACAATGAACGCCGGATCAGCCGCCTGCACTTCTGCGGTAATGGGGCTGGATGTCGGTTGTAATGGGTTATAAAACGTCACCCCGCAATCTACCATTAACCAGCGGCTGTCATGACCGTACAGGTTCAGGTTCATACCAATTTCACCACAGCCTCCCAGTGGCAGAAACCATAAGTCACTAGGGCCGGGCAGTAAGTCTGCAGGTAAACGGACAGTCAAAACAACATCCTTCATCTGAAAAAGATAAGCATTGTACGCAGTAAATGGTTAGACAGCACAGCCAACTCAACCCAACAGTGGCAAACAACACAAAAAAACTGATTGGTTATTAACCAAGCTTGACGTAATTAATATTTAGAGGTAAAACGTTTAAGACGGTCAAGGCGATTAAAATAACAGCTAACATCCATGGCGGATTAATAGCTAAAAAAAAGGCTTTCAGCTTATTAAGCTACAGGATTAAAACAAAAACAGAATAAGTGAGATGTTGGCCTGGCTGTAATTATACCCACAAACTTAAACGATTAAGTAATATATAACGATACCAATTTGAATTGACGAGGGTAAAACAGATGAAAACAAAAAATTTAAATCGTTCATGCCTGGCGCTTGCTGTAAGCCTGGCAATAGGCTCTGCTACTGTAAACGCACAGGAAACAACTACTGAAAATGACGTTACAGCGACAGAATCCAGCACAACGTCAGGCCTTGGTTTTGAACGTATTGTCGTTACCGGGGCTGTTTCACGTAATCAGTCAGTTATGCAATCAAGTGTCTCAGTCAGCACCCTGACATTTGAAGATATCGATGTAACGAGCCCTCGCTCTACAGCAGAAATTTTCCGAATGTTACCCGGAGTAAGAAGTGAGTCTACCGGTGGTGAAGGCAATGCAAACATTGCTGTACGCGGCTTACCGGTTGCTGCAGGCGGTGCGAAGTTTTTAACGTTACAGGAAGATGGTTTACCAGTACTGCAGTTTGGTGATATTGCTTTTGGTAACGCAGATATTTTTGTCCGGGCAGATTCAACCATGGCCAGATTAGACGTCATTCGTGGCGGTTCAGCCAGCACCGCCGCAAGCAACTCACCGGGTGGTATTATCAACTTCATCAGCAAAACCGGCGAACACCAGGGCGGCAGCATCGCTGTTACGTCAGGCATAAACTACGACCAGTTCAGAACTGATTTTGAGTTCGGTGGTGACATTAACAATGACATGCGTTTTCATTTTGGTGGTTTTGTTCGTCAGGGTGAAGGTGTTCGTGACCCAGGCTATCAGGGTGAGCGCGGCTATCAAATCAAAGCCAATGTGACAAAAGAATTTAACACGGGCTACGTAAGAGTTTATGCCAAACATTTAAATGATCGCGCCGCCAGTTATATGCCAATGCCAATGTATTCCGATGGCAGCTCAGTGCCAGGCTACGATGCACAAAAGGACACTTTGCAATCGGTCTATTTAAGCCAAACTGTGCGATTAAACGGTGATAATCAGATCTCCCGCGGTGATGTACGCGACGGCATGAATCCGAAAGTTGACAGTTTTGGGGTTGAAGCCCAATTTGATTTAGACGAAAACTGGACCTTAGACAATCGCTTCAGAATTAGTGACATCAGCGGTAATTTTATTACGCTGTTTCCTGCTGAAGTTGGCAACGCACAGGATATTGCCAACAGTATTACTGGCGATAACGCGACGCTCACTTATGCTGTTGGCCCTCAGGCTGGCCAGGAATACACTGAAGCGGATGCCATGCGGATCCATACCTTTGATGTTGAAATCAATGACTTTGGCTCTATAGTAAATGATTTGAAATTGGCGAGAAGTTTTGGCGACGTAGATGTCACTTTTGGCTACTACATGGCAGATCAGACTATCAGTATGTCATGGCTATGGAACTCTTACCTGATGGCCTTAAAAGGAGATAATGCAGAACTGTTAAACGTTAACGCCGCGGATGGAACTGCGTTTTCAGAACAAGGGCAGCTGGCATATGGCGTTCCGTTCTGGGGAAACTGCTGCCAACGTAACTACGACACCCAATACAGTACGAAAGCCCCTTATATTAATGTGGGCTGGGCCTCTGGTGACTGGTCACTTGATGCCAGTGTAAGGCGGGATAATGGCAAAGCAACGGGCACCTATGCCGGCGCTTCACAAAGCAGCCGGGATATGAACAATGATGGCGTTATCAGTCAAATTGAGCAAAGTGTATCTGGTATTGATTTAGCAAACCCGCAACTGGTCAATTACAGTTGGGGCTATAATTCGTACTCTGCTGGCGCTAATTACCAGTTCAATCGCGACTGGGCAATGTTTGGCCGGATCAGTAAAGGCGCCCGCGCTAATGCCGACCGCCTGCTATTTGGTAAAGTTAATGCTGATGGCTCAGTGGCTCGTGAAGACGCAATTGACGAAGTAAAACAATATGAAATTGGTAGCAAAAGCCGCCATGGCAATCTTAATCTATTTGCTACCTTGTTTTTCGCTGAAACTGATGAGCAAAACTTTGAAGCAACGACACAACTCTTTTTTGACCGGGTTTACAAGGCTAAAGGTATAGAACTGGAAAGTAGCTACCGGATAGGTGACTTTGACTTTCGTGGTTCAGTAACGTTTACTGATGCGGAGATCAGCAGTGACGCATTAAATCCTGATGTCGTTGGCAACACGCCTCGCCGCCAGGCAGATATGATCTACAATTTACTGGCACGTTATACCATGGATAATGCGCAGATAGGCGTTAGTCTGGTGGGCACAACTGATTCCTATGCTCAGGATAATAATGATCTGAAATTCAGTGGCTATACTCAAATTAATGCTTTTGCAAATTATGAACTTGCCGAAAACCTGACACTCTCGCTGAACGTCAATAACCTGTTTGATACCATTGGAATTACCGAAGCTGAACAGGGTAGCGTTCCGGACAATGGGATTATTACCGCGCGGACTATTAATGGTCGTACCGCTTCTTTAGGCTTGCGTTATCAGTTTTAACAAAGATTGCTAACAAATATAAAGCGGTTGCAAAGGCAGCCGCTTTTGTTTTTGTGGGCATTTAACTCATTTTCGCACAATAAAACTTAACGTTTAAGAACATCTGTAATACAGTGCTGCCGGAACTACTTTACACTTTTCGCATAAGGATCAGCTACTAAATGGCCAATGTTACGCTTAAATCATTAGCAAAACACCTTGGCGTGTCGATTGCTACCGTTTCCAATGCTTTTAACCGCCCTGACCAACTATCAGCTGATTTAAGGCGTCATATATTAAAAGAGAGTGAGAAACTCGGCTTTACAGGCCCGAATGCTACGGCGCGAAGTCTTCGGACGGGTCGTTCAGATATGATAGCAATTTTATTGTCAGACACCCTTGAGTATTCCGTCAGTGATCCTGTAGCAAATCAGCTGATTAAAGGTATTGCTGAGGTGTTACAGCAACAAGGCAAAGATATGCTGTTATTGTCGGGTAGCAAAGCGGTGCACAGCACAGCTGAAGCGCTTCCTGACGGTTTCATTATTTATGGCAGTCCTAAAAATCACGAACAGCTGGAGCGGGTCATACAAAGTGGCAAGCCGGTGATTAGTGTCGATTGCAACCTGGCTGGTATTGGCTCAGTTAATATCGACAACTACCGCTATGCTTACGATATTGCCCACTACGCCCTGCAGCAGCAACCTGGCAAGGTGGCAGTACTGGGCTTGCGTTTACTTGATTCTAACCGGGTATGTCGCATGCAAAGCCACGAGCTCTACGATCAAAATGAAGCCATCTCCCGTCGTCGACTTGATGGCTATCTGGCGGCGGTGACTGATTTAAAACGTGAAATTAGTGCAGATCAAATCTGGCATATTCCGGTTAATAACCATCACTATGCAGAAATTGCTGCCCGTGAAGCGCTGACACAACACCCGAGACCAACTTTGTTGTTGTGCATGAGCGATCGGATTGCACTTGGTACAATGAGTGTAGCAAGGCAACTTGGCTTAAAAATTCCGGAAGATGTTAAGTTGGTTGGTTTCGATGGTATTGAAGAAGCCGAGCGAGCTTATCCTACCCTGACAACTATCGCTCAGCATAGCGATGAAAAAGGCCGCACAGCAGCCAGCATGCTACTGGCCGGTGATGTGCAGCAGGACATATTGCTGGAGTGTGAATTAAGGCTGCGTGCCAGCTGCTAACAGCCTAAACTGATTAATCCGCAACTTTTGTGTTCATTTTTCGAACTCCGGCTTGATACTTAAACGTTTAAGGTGTAATTTCAAGTATGGCTTTAGCGAGCCTGGAAAACCAATAAATCAAAAGCCACCATACAGTGGTAGCCAGAAAACAATAACACTACTGGCATTATAAAACTGACAGGCAAAATGCCTGCATAAGACAGGGTAATAACATGCAACACAAACCAGTAATTACCACGGCTGTGGTGACCGAGCATACCTATACCCAGGTAAAGTGGATGACTTGCCTGATGTTCTTTGTTTTCGCTATGACCACTGATGCCGTAGGGGTGATTATACCGGAAGTGGTCAAACAATTTGATCTGAGCCTGACCCAGGCCGCAGCGTTTCACTACGTGCCAATGATCTTTATTGGATTATCTGGCTTATTTCTAGGGCAACTGGCAGATCAACTTGGGCGCAAAAAGATCATTTTATTTGGCCTGTTTATTTACACACTTGCCTGCTTCGCTTTTGCGCTTAACCAAAGTTTTTACTTTTATATGCTGCTGCTCGGCTTATGCGGCCTAAGCATCGGTTTATTTAAAACCGGTGCCCTGGCTTTAATTGGTGATATCAGCCCCAACCCCCTTAGCCACACCCGTTTAATGAACCGGGTCGAAGGTTTTTTTGGACTGGGTGCTATTGTTGGCCCGGCACTGGTCGCCGTCCTGCTGATGCTGGATATGGCATGGGAGCAACTGTATCTGGTTGCAGGTTTGATTTGCGCGATTTTACTGATTATCGCCTGGCGCATGGACTACCCTGCTTATGTCACCCAGCCAAAAACGTCTATCTGGCACTGTCTGAAACTGGTTAAAAACCCTTATGCGCTTGGCTTTTCGCTGGCAATAGCCTGCTATGTAGCCACTGAAGTGGCGGTGTTTGTCTGGCTACCCACCCTGCTACAACAATACGAAGGTCAATACACTTTACTGGCAGCCCATGCCATCACAGTATTTTTTATCTTACGCACCACGGGTCGGTTTTTAGCCGAATGGTTATTAACCCGCTTTAGCTGGACCATTTTGCTAGCCTGGTTCAGTACTGCCATTGCGTTTTGTTTTGTTTTAAGTATGAGCCAGGGTGTTGCCTGGGCATTGTGGCTGATGCCACTCTCGGGCTTATTTATGTCAATGATGTATCCAACTCTTAATTCTAAAGGCATTAGTTGTTTTCCCCGACATCAACACGGAGCGGCGGCAGGTTTAATTTTAGCTTTTACCGCATTGGCCGCAGCTGTTGGGCCATTAATGATGGGCATTGTTGGTGATATTTTTGGCGATGTCCGCTACGGGTTTTACCTGGCAACGGGCTTTGCCGTTATTATGAGCATCGGCTTATGGTGGAATCACCTGAAAAACCCTGCGGAGCAACAACTGCAGAGAATGTCACACTAATTTGTTTTATAAAGCGGTTTCTTTCCTTTTCTGCCCCGTACAACGGGGCTTCTTTTTGCTTTTGCTAACGTTATTTTCTTAACAACAAAAAAAGCCGGCCGGTAGTTTTACTACAGGCCGGCGTGAACTGCTTATGTAAATTTAACTAATTGCGCTTAACCACAGCACTTGGTAAGGCTTTAACATCATACTTTGGCTGTCAAACCGCTGCCCGGTTAATTCGTCACGCCATTTTCCTGCTGTTAATCCGGTATACAGCTGGTCTGATTCACTAAAATTTACCACACAATGTAAAGCTTGCATGTCAGCTTGTCGCTGATAGACAAACACATGTGGATTGCCACTTGCTAAGATTTCTGTGCTGCCCGGCCCTAACACGGCTAACCCGGCCCTCACGTTAAACAGATGCTGTAACTGCTGATAAATACGTCCGGATAAACTTGCAGGGTCTTTTGCTGTTAACAGCTGCTGTTCCGACACTTTAACCCGGTTTACCCAGCGGCTATCATCCTGTTTCGCTGGATCTTGCTGGTAGCTGTAGTCATTTAGCAAGCCTAACTCATCACCCATATAGAGTAACGGTAAGCCGCCAATACTTAAAATAACACTGTTTAAAATAAAAATTCTAGCCAGTGCTTGCTGAAGCTGACGCTGTTTTTGTGTTTCATCCGCATTTTGTAGTGCCTGCTCTACCCCGGTAAGCGACGCCAGCATGCCAGCGACACGACAATCCCCCGTAACAGGGTTTTGCTGAAATGGCACGCCAGTGGCAAAACTTCCGCTAAATTGACCGGTGTAAAACTGGTTTAAAAACTGGCGGTGATGCTCAGGATTAATACCCAGTTGCCAGGCCACATTGTCATCAAAGGTCCAGCCAATATCATCATGGCAACGAATATAATTTACCCAGCTGCAATGCGGGTCTATCGCAAAACGTCGCTGTAGTGATTCGGTTAATAGACGGGTTTTACGGGTTGCCAGGCTATTCCACAACAACGCCATCAACAATGGGTTATATGATAGCTGGCATTCTTCGGGCGAAATGTATTTTACTACCTCATCCGGATGCACTATTGCTTCAGATTTAAATTGTAATGCCGGTGCAGCAATGCGGGCAACCGCATTAAATGCCTGAATTAACGTGTGAGCTTTTGGCAGGTTTTCACAACTTGTGCCAGCTTCTTTCCAGACAAACGCCAGAGCGTCTAACCTTAGTACCGCCGCGCCCTGATTGGCAAGAAATAACATTTCTTCGGCCATGGCATTGAATACTGCAGGATTGGCGTAATTTAAATCCCACTGAAAGCTGTTAAAAGTTGTCCAGACCCAGCGTTGAGCAAGGGGTTCAAATGTGAAACAGCCGCGGCGTATCTCAGGGAAAATTTCACGCAACCATGGTGAATACTGCTCGCGCTGCTGCTCGGTAAAAAAGAAATAAAACTGCTGGTAATCCGTATCACCTGCTTTGGCTTTTTGTGCCCAACGATGTTCATCAGAAGTATGGTTAAACACGAAATCAAGCACCGGCCGGATACCATTCTGATGCAGCTGCTGCATTAACTTAGCCAGCTCTGGCATGCTGCCAAGCGCAGGCATCGTTTTACGGTAATCAGACACAGCGTAACCACCATCGCTATTAGGCTCAGGTGCTTTAAATAAAGGCATCAGGTGCAGATAGTTAATGCCGGTTTGCTTTAAATAAGGAATACGAGCTGCCAGACCAGCAAAATTATCGGCAAATAAATCGACATAACAGGCAGAGCCCAAAGCGTGCTGATGTTTATGCCAATCTTGTGGTTCTTCATCCTCAAGGTGCAGATAATCAGGCCGTTGCGAAACAGACTTAGCCAATAACTTTAATAGCTGTTCAAGATAATAATAACTGTCAAAACGCTCGCCATAGAGGGGCAGATATAACTGCAATAACGCAGGTAAATGCTGTTTCAGGCGAGCCTGAAACAGCGGCCAGCGATCTTTCGCTATCGCTCTGAGTGACGAACTATATCGTTTAAGTATTTTGGCAGAAAAATCGGCCAGCTCAGCTGAGTCAAGTTGTAATTCTGATATGCTTTTCTGAACCATTTGTCTCATCCTCACGCAATAACTAACCGCTATAGTTGCTTTATTTAAGCTTAAATGCAACATCTCAAAAAAAATATAGCTGTTTTTTTGCGCTTAACGTTTACTAATTACAAACTATGACGTAGTGTTATCTTAATCATTTCAGAAAGCATCAACAAACTCTGATTTCTGATGTCCCTTTAACAAAGGTTCCCAGATAATTGATAAGAGTAAAGGTTAGAGGGGCAGGCATGTCATTACCCGTATATTGTTTTGGCGAAGTGTTGATCGACTTCTTACAAGACCCGCAACAACCAGGTTTATTTCGTCGTTTTGCTGGCGGCGCGCCAGCGAATGTTGCGGTTGCCGTTGCCAAGCTGGGCGGTGAAGGACGTTTTGTAGGTATGCTTGGTGCTGATATGTTTGGTGAGTTTTTGCTTTCAGAGCTTAGCCATTACGGCGTAAATTGCCATGCCTGTGCAACTACCAGCGACGCAAAAACAGCGCTGGCCTTTGTTGCATTAAACGAGGAAGGAGATAGAAGTTTCTCATTTTATCGGCCACCGGCTGCAGACTTACTTTATACCATGGCGCATCTACCAGACGGTTTTTGGCAAACCCCGGCAATTCTTCATTTATGCTCAAACAGTTTGACAGATAGCGCAATTGCGGACACTAGTTTTGCAATGGTTGAGCAAGCGCATAAGCATGGCTGGTTGGTGTCGGTCGATGCCAACTTACGCCATAATCTGTGGGCAAGTAGCCAGGCAGATATTAGTTTGGTAACGAAGTTACTGGAACAGGCCGATATCGTTAAGCTTAGTGATGACGAACTGAATTACCTTGCTCAGCAGCAGGAAGCGAAAACCTGGCTTGAACAATTACAGGCTAATCGTAATAGTTGGTTAGTGGTTACTGCTGGTAGTAATGCAGTAAATAGCTATGCAGCACATCAATTCAGTTTACCTGTTGCTGCAGTTAAGGTGGTTGATACCACAGCTGCCGGAGATGCTTTCGTTGGTGCCTGGCTTTATCAGCTTAGTCAGCACTTATCTGAGCACAGCTGGTCTTCACTATTGCAAGACAATATCAAACAAAAACTGATACTTAGCAAAGCGATTAAAGCAGGTTCGCTGACCTGCCAACACTTCGGCGCTTTTACCGCCTTGCCAACGCGATATAAGTGGGAGTCTGAATAATATTTTATGACCCATACATTCTGCATTGTGAGGAATTATTTATCGGATAGCGTTTAGTAGAATGGCTTACTGCAAATTATTTCCGCTCACTCCAGTTACGCTGCATCTCAAAAAATAAAAATGATGCGGTCCAGGTGATCAACACCAGGCCGGTTAGTGATTCAATGCCGGTTAAATACCGCAGCTCACCCAAAGGCGCAATATCGCCAAAACCAACGGTGCTGTACACGGTAAACGAAAAATAGACACAATCCATCAGGCTGCCATCAAAGTTGCCAGTGAGCTCACCCCAGCCAGCGGCCCGGTGCATCAGATAATACGCCAGCGCAAATACCCATATTTCAATAGCGTGGGCAATCAGCGCCCCGAACACCCCCACCACAATCCGATAGCGGTGTTTGATGTTCAGGCTGGGAATAAGCCGGGTCAGCCGGTACAAAAACTCGTAATGAATAAGCACCACAATGGCGACAACCACGCTGTTTAACAGCCACACTGAAATCATGTATTGCCCCTGGGTAAAATTAAACAAACACGGCTAGCAACATACACCACCCTCATACCGAACCGCACCTTAAATCGTTTTTATAGTTCAGGGCAATCAGTTTATTTCACATAAAACCATTAGGAACTTACTATACTCTGTTCATTGTTGTGCAGCGCCCACCGTTTTAGCAAGGTAGTTCCGGTGATTAGCCGCAAACAACGCGCGACTGGATATAACAACCATAGATAACTTTAAAGGACGCGAGTAATGAAAACACAAGCATTTAGTAAAAGCATACTGGCCGTTACCATGAGTATGCTATTGGCATCAGGCGCTGCTTTTGCCAACGAGCCACAAAAACCTGAAATGGTTAAGCCAAAAGGTGCAGTGGCAACCGGTGCAGTCAAAGGCGTGTCAGTACGAGACAATCAATTCTGGTGGCCAGATCAGCTGGACTTATCAGCCCTGCGCGACCACGATACACGTTCAAACCCCTATGGCAGCAACTTCAGCTATGCTGATGCGTTTAGCAAACTGGATCTGGCTAAGGTTAAACAAGATATCAATGCCCTGCTAACCGAATCGCAAGACTGGTGGCCGGCTGATTTCGGAAATTATGGCCCGTTCTTTATCCGGATGACCTGGCACAGCGCCGGTACCTATCGCACCCTGGACGGTCGTGGCGGCGCCGGTGGCGGCCAGCAACGTTTTGAGCCACTTAACAGCTGGCCGGATAACGGTAACTTAGACAAAGCACGACGGTTATTGTGGCCGGTAAAACAAACATACGGTGAGGCCCTGTCCTGGTCAGATTTAATGGTACTGGCCGGTAATGTTGCGCTGGAGAATATGGGCTTTAAAACATACGGTTTTGCCGGAGGCCGGGCCGATGACTGGGAACCCGACATGGTGTATTGGGGACCGGAAGTGGAAATGCTGGCCAGCGATCGGGAAGATGCCGATGGCAAGCTGCAGCGACCACTCGGTGCTACTCACATGGGCCTGATTTATGTCAACCCCGAAGGTCCAAAAGGAGTGCCGGATCCAATGGGTTCAGCTAAAAATATCCGGGTCGCCTTTGAACGCATGGCGATGAATGATGAAGAAACCCTGGCATTAATCGCCGGTGGCCATACTTTTGGTAAAATGCATGGTGCGCACAAACCCGCAGATTGCGTTGGTGCAGAGCCCGCAGTAGCTGGTATTGAAGAGCAAGGCTTAGGCTGGAAAAATAAATGTGGTAAAGGTCACTCTGAAGATACCGTCACCAGTGGTTTAGAAGGCGCCTGGACCCAGGCCCCTACCCGCTGGACCTCATTGTATTTAAGCAACCTGCTTAATTTTGAGTGGAAACAAACCCGCAGCCCGGCTGGCGCCATTCAGTGGATCCCCACCGATGAATCACTGCATAAAGCCGTACCTGATGCGCATGTCAAGGGTAAGTTTAACCCGCCAGTCATGACCACCGCTGACTTAGCACTTAAAGTCGACCCACAGTATCGCAAAATTGCCGAACGCTTTTTAGCCGATCCGGAAGAGTATCGCTTAGCCTTTGCCAAAGCCTGGTACAAACTAACTCACCGCGATATGGGCCCACCTCGTAACTTTCTGGGCAGCGAAGTACCGGCAGATGTGTTGGTATGGCAGGACCCGATTGACCAAAAAACCCAATCCACCATTAACGAGCGGGACGTTAAGACGCTTAAAACCCAAATTATGGACACCGGTTTAACCGTACCGGAACTGGTGCGTGTGGCCTGGGCCTCTGCTGCCAGCTATCGTGATACTGACATGCGTGGTGGTGCCAACGGCGCCCGTATTGCGTTAGCCCCCCAGAAAGACTGGGCAGTGAACAACCCGGAGGAAACCGCTAAGGTACTTGAAGCTCTAAAAGGCATTCAGACCGACTTTAACAAAAGCAGACGAAAAGTATCACTGGCCGATTTAATTGTGTTAGGTGGTGCCGCTGCAGTTGAGAAAGCGGCCAAAGACGCCGGTTATAACATTACGGTGCCATTTAAACCGGGCCGTGGTGACGCCACGCAGGACATGACAGATGTTAATGCCTTTAGCTTACTTGAACTGACCGCTGACGGTTTCAGAAACTATTTTGATGCCGACGCCAGCTACAAATCACCAACAGAAATGCTGGTGGATAAAGCCGACCAGCTGGATTTAACTGTACCGGAAATGACCGTGTTGGTTGGTGGCCTGCGGGTACTTGATGCCAACTACATGGGCGCAAAACACGGGGTATTTACCACCAAACCGGGTACCTTAAACAACGACTTCTTCGTTAATTTGCTGGATATGGCTACGGTATGGCAAAAAACCGATAAAGAAGGCGTGTATCAGGGTTCAGACCGTAAAACCGGTCAAGCAAAGTGGACTGCAACGCCGGTTGATTTAGTCTTTGGCTCAAACTCAGAGCTTCGTGCAGTAGCCGAGGTATATGCTTTTGATACCTCTAAACAGAAGTTCGTTGACGACTTTGTCAAAGCCTGGACTAAAGTAATGAACCTGGATCGATAAGCCATAACCAAACCTGGTTATAACTATTAAGGGCCTGCGGGCCCTTTTTTCCTGGCATGCTTTACCGGAGACTCGGGCTCAGTGAATTCTTCATTCAGCCAGGTGCCACAATATTTGCAGTAACGGGCATCCTGCTCATGCTGGTGAGCGCCACAGCCGGGGCAAGCTTCATCTGAATATTGCTCTTCACGCAGTGCCCGGATCACTTCCATCGAAAACACCCCAGCGGGTAACGCGATAATGGAGTAGCCCGACAGCATAATCATCACTGAAATAAACTGACCCAACGGCGTAACAGGCGCAATATCGCCGTAGCCAACAGTGGTAAGCGTGACAATTCCCCAGTACACCGACTTTGGAATGCTGGTAAAACCGGCATCGTCCGGTTCAATCAGATAAAGCATGGATGAAAACACCACCACCAGCATCAGCACAGAAAATAGAAACAACAGGATCTGACCCCGGCTGCGTTCCAGCGCTTTTAACAATAAGCGGCCCTGCCCGACCAGGGCGGTCATTTCAAGTACCCGGAATAAGCGCAGGGTGCGCAGTAAACGCAGTACTACCAGAGTTTGTGCGCCAGGGAAAATCAGTGCCAGCCACGTAGGTAATACTGCCAGCACATCAATGATGCCAAAAAAGCTTTTCAGGTAAATTTCAGGTTTTTCAAGGCAATAAATACGCAGAGCAAGCTCTATGGTAAAGAGTACGGTGACAACCCATTCGGTATAGTAAAAAAGCGTGCCGTACTGGTCGTGATATTCCTGCACGCTGTCGAGCATAATAATGGCGACACTGAAAAAAATCAGCAGCACCAAACAGATATCAAAGCCCTTGGCAGCAGGGGTATCCGATTCATAAATTATTTGAAAAATCCGGGTTTTCAGCCTGACTTTGGCAGGGCTTAATTCAGTCATTACAGAACCTTTTCATGCACCTGAGCAGAAAAATAATAATGTTAACCCGGCCCTCTGCAGCTATTCAGCTACTTTGCCAATAAGCGAATCAGGGGAAAGATGCTTCAGGCCTGGCTCAAATATAAATGAAACGCTGATTTTTTGCTAACTTAGCAAAACTGACAACCAGGTAAACATTGTCAGCGCATCAAATTCATGTTGTTTAAACTTGAACCTGATAAATATCAACAATTGACACTAATGTGTCATATTTTTTTACAGCAGCAAAGAAAAAGAACGAGGAAAGCAAAATTTAACTATATTTTTCAATAGCATAAATAGTAGGCGCATTTCTTGCTTTACCCACCCGCTTTTTATTAAGGTAAATGAAAAGTGTTTAATTTTCACAAAAAAAATTATAAATTTAAGGAAGATACAATGAAGAAAATGTTGTTGTGCCAAGCTTTAGTCGGTTTGACGTTTCTTGGAAGTGCACAAGCATCAATTATAGAATATAACGACGCGGCAAGTTTCAATGCAGCCCTTACCAGTGGAACAACTACGCTGGAAACGTTCGACGCTGAAACTGCTGGCGCGTTAACTCCAGGCGTTGAGAGACTATTTGAAGGCTTCGGCTTTTCATTTTTAAACGTCAGAGGCGATCAGCAAGCTGGTATCGCCACAGCAAGAAACGTAAATAGTGCCTACGGTACCGCGATTAATGACACTAACTCTGTAGCCTGGGGGGAGACTCTTTTCGAAACATCTGGCACTGGCGATGGCCCGAACATCACGTTCCGGTTTTTTGCGCCCATTACCGCGTTTGGTTTTGACTTTTCTGACTCAGATTCCACTGACAGTTATAGTGTGCAGTTTGACAGTGCCGCGCCATTTGCTTTAGACATTGCAAGCCGCGCGACTACTTTTATTAGCTTTTTCGGCTTTATCAGCGATACACCATTCACGACAATCCAATTTAGTCAGACTGCAACCGGTGGTTTTACTGAAACGTTTTCAATAGACAACATCACCACTAATGGTTTTAAAACTCAGGAAGATGCGGATGATGCTGTTGCGGTCCCCGTTCCTTCAACCATTGCTTTATTCGGCTTGGCTCTGATAGCACTGTTTACGCGCAGAAAGTCTGTGTAAAAAGCGGTAGCGTAGTGAACGGATGCTTAGCATCCCTTCACTACGATTTAAATATACAAAAGGGAAAACTGTTAACTTTTCATGTGTTTAATCAATATTATTTCGTCTGTTTTGGCTTGCTTTTCTGCTTAGCTTTACCCTGTCCTGCCTGATCGATAACCGTTGCGGTGGCTTTGTTCGAGCGGCCGGTTAATACCTTA
Organism: Arsukibacterium sp. UBA3155; assembly: GCA_002364615.1. Taxonomy (GTDB): domain Bacteria; phylum Pseudomonadota; class Gammaproteobacteria; order Enterobacterales; family Alteromonadaceae; genus Alishewanella. The sequence goes on from DEYP01000030.1 coordinate 70,519, forward strand.
CGAGAAATGCTTTTTAGCAAAGAACCGCGATTACTGACTTCGAAGCCCGGTTTGTTGATGCGGGTGATATTACTGCCTATAAGCTTCTGGATCCGCTCCAGGGTTTGTTCTTCTTCGCGGCTAACAAACGAAATAGCCGTGCCAGAAGCCCCGGCCCGGCCGGTACGGCCGATACGATGCACATAGTCTTCCGGTAAATACGGCAGGTTAAAATTCACTACATAATCCAGGCCCTGAATATCCAGGCCGCGGGCCGCGACTTCAGTGGCAATTAACACCTGCAGCTCAGCCGATTTAAAATCAGCAATTGCCCGGCGTCGGGCTCCCTGGCTTTTATCAGCATGGCATACCGCAGCATTTACTTTGCGCTTTTGCAGCTCAGCTAACAACCGGTCGGCCTGCTCTTTGGTACTGGTAAATACCAAAACCTGAAACCAATTATGCTCTGCCAGTAACTTTTCAAATAATTCAATTTTGCGGCTTTCTTCTACCGGATACACCACATGGTTTACCGTGTCGGCCGCGCTGTTGGTTTTCGCCACCCGGATTTGCTGATGGTTACGCAGAATTTTATGCGACAACTCATTTACCGCAGGCGACGTGGTTGCTGAAAACAACATGGTCTGGCGCTTAGTGGCGGTTTGTTGCAACAGGTTAAACACATCGGTACTAAAGCCCATGTCTAACATACGGTCGGCTTCATCCAGCACCACAAATTCCACGTCACTGAGTATCACATTGCCCAGCGAAATGTGCTCCAGCAAACGGCCGGGCGTACTAATGACGATATCCACACCAGCAGCCAATTTACTGGCCTGACCGCCCATTTTCACTCCGCCGTATAAAGCTGTAGCGGTTAGTGACAAAAACTGCGCATAACCCGTAACGGCTAGCGCAATTTGTTCTGCCAATTCGCGGGTTGGCGTCAGGATCAGCGCACGCGGACGCTTCGCTGCGGTCGCTTTGGGCTTATCCAGCATTTGCTGTAAAACTGGTATAGCAAAGGCAGCAGTTTTGCCGGTACCGGTTTGGGCGGTAACCTGTAAATCTTTACCGCGACGGGCCGGCACTATAGCCTGCTGCTGCACTGAGGTCATCTCGCTGTAACCATACTCAACCAGGCCGCGTTGTAACTCTGTAGCTAAATCTAAAGATGAAAATTGCATAAAGGTTCCTCTGTAGATTCGCTACAGTTAATAAGAAAAAGATTATTCAGCGTCGTCTGCATCTACGCGTGGTTTATGGTTGGCGGCCCTGGCCAGAATTTCCAAATAAAACGCCGGTAATTCCTCTGCGGCTGCAGAATCAATATGTTTATTGATTTCTGAGGTGAATATTGGCTTCGCCTCAGGCTCTGACGCACCAAAACGACAATCGAAAGTCCAGTAGTCTGTGCCCTGTGGCAACGGCTTACGACGTTCTCTGTTCAGATACTTTTTAATCTCATGTTTAATAGCATCGACTAAACGAGCAGGTTGCAGCTTAGGGTGAGTTAACGCGAATGTTTTTTTCATCAAAAATCCTACAGGTGGGCACAATCACAACACAAAGCTGAACGCGCGAAATAAAGCGCGCATTCTACATGGTTAAGCTTAAGATAACTGCTTCTATCTGCGATTTGGCAGCACATTTAAGCAGAAATGTTTAATCAGCAATCACAACTTTGCTTCAGCCCCGCCAGGGTCCGGTTAAAAATTATCTGTAAGCGTAGTGCATGGCAGGTTAATGTAAAAGAAAATGAGCGGAGAATGGACGTTAACAATAATGTTGATCACCTCGCAATAACCTGGGGCTTTACCACTGAAGCGCCTTGGCAATTGACGCAAGCATGGCTAAGCGGCATAGTGATCAATTAATAGATTGGTATACTAACTGGTAGTTTTCTTCTATGCGCAGTGCTGTTGTTTTTTTCATGCTACTGGCTTTTAACCTGAGCGCCTCGGAGAACCTGAGCGATCACGAGCAATTTTGCCAACAAAACCCCGCCCAAAGCTGCGCGCAATACCTTGAGCAACAACTCGCTGCGTTGTCCCCATTTAGCCACGGTTGGTATCGGATAAAAGGGTTTCAGCTTGATTATCTGTTTGATCAACATCAGTTTCAGCTGTTGCAAGCGGAGGCTGAAGTGTTGCTGCAACAGCAAGCGCTACCCGATATGTTAAAACTACAAGTGTATTTTTATTACGCCAAAACGTTATTTATCAATGGGCGAGCCACAGATGCACAACACTATGCTAACCAGGCTATGCTGATGCTACAGGAAGTGTACGCCGCCTTTGGCAATCCACTGCGAATAATCGAATTAGCGAACTTACAATACTCGTTGGGCGAGCTTGATCAGGCCAAACAACTGCTTACCGAGGTTGAGCTGAAATATTCGAAAAGCAAAGACATGCTGTTTCTATTTGAGCTTTACTCAAACCAAGCGCTTATCAGCCATCAGCGCGATAGACTTGACGAAGCAGCAGAGTATCGTTCCGAGGCATTACATGCCGCCATTGCATTGGGGCATAACAACAAAATTATTATAGCGATGGGCAACCTGGCTCGAACTAAACAACTGCTGGGGCAACTACAGGCGGCTTATGAGCTGTATGAACAGTCGCTGGCTTATACCGCTAACCCGGAGTATCCGGTACAACATGCTATTCATCTTATCCGGCTGACAGAAATCTGCCTGCAGCAGCAACAGCCTGCAAAAGCCCTAACATTTTATAGCCGTATCGATCCGCAAGTTTTAGGTGCATACCACCAACAACTTTATCAGGAGTTTGGCACGGCTCTGGGTGTGGCAACCCAAGATAAGTAACCTTAGTTAATTAATAAACCAAAAAACTAATGCCGCGATATTAAGCAGTACTGTTAAGCAAAACATCAGCCGAAAACTGCGTTTCTTTGATTTGTGGCGCAAGCGGTGTTGCGCCAGCCAGGCACCCGGCCAACCGCCGAATAAAGCCAGCAGATGCAAGGTAGACTCTGGAGTGCGCCAGTGGCCTTGTTGCGCTTTGCGCTTATCCCAAGCATAACAGAGGTAGGTTATGACACTGGTCAGTGCATACCCGGCTAAAACATACAGCGGCAGTTTACCAGCGTAGCATGCTGCGCCCAGCAGTATAAAAAACAGCAGTACCAGACGCATCGGCCAGGCTGACGTCGGCTTTGCTACTTTTCCTTTTTGGCGCATTTAATATCTCGTTTTTATTAGGTTTTCGGGGGTGTTTTTATATAAGGAAGTTCACGGAGCCAAATATTGATACAACTTATTCTCTGCGCCATACAGGGTAATGCCGTGTTTAAAAGCAAAGCCCAGTTTTAGTAATAAGGCACTCGAGCGCAGGTTATCGGGCTTGGTTACCGCCAGCACCGTGTGCAAGCCATGTGTTTCAATAGCCTGGCTAAGCGTCGCTGTTGCAGCCTCCCGTGCATAGCCTTTGCCGCAACATTCCGGCAAAAAAGCAAAGCCTAAATCGGGATGGCTCAATTCAGCTCTTTTTAGCAAACCACACATGCCAATCGGGGTGGCCCGTTCAGCATCTACGCCCGAATCTGCGTGTTTTAACAGAACCATATTCAGGCCAAAACCATGGCTGTTATAGCTGGCAAGCGGGCCGTTAGTTAAGTAATTTTCCGCATCGGCCACGCTGCGTACTTGCTTATCGGCAATATAACGAATAAACGACTCGTCGTTTAATAACTGCACAATAAAGTCGGCATCCTCTAGCGTAAAACGGCGGATTATTAAACGTGCGGTTTCACAGATCAGGCTCATGATGGTTAGTATTCTCTGCTGGCAATTTTTTATGGCAATCTTAACCGGCATTGTAAACAGCTTTATTGCGGCAAACTATAGATTAGACTTCGAATAATCAGGGCGAACCGAACATTTAAATAATTAGCGCTATAAAGAGATCCGTTTAACATCGTTGTGCGTTCAGGTTGCGCAAATACTATACTTTGTGAATAGCATTTTTATTAAACCCCGTCTGGAGTGTGTTACATGAAAACGTATACCGCGTTATTGTTTATAGTTGTCTTACAAGTGTTTTTAGTACACACAGCTTTTGCGCAAGACAGTAAAACGGTATTGGTACCGCTGCCCTCAGTTGATGATTTCTCCAGGGGTGAAGATGGCTGGAGCTTCGGCTTAGGCCTTGGGGTTGAATATGAGACAGCCTACGAGGGCTCGGATGAGTTTGGTGTTGAGATCCAGCCTGCAGGAGCCGTGCAGTGGCGCAGCGGTGACAATGTATTCTTTTTTGCTGGTGAAGCGCTCGGCTGGCGCGGCCTTCGTTCAGATACCTGGCTACTTGAAGCCTTAGTAGGCTTCGATGAGGGCCGCGAAGAAAGTGATTCCGATGACGGTCGTCTGGATGGGCTTGGTAATATCGAAGAAGGCTTCCAATTCGTGCTGCAGGCCCGTCGTGCCCTGGCTGATGATTGGCGCTACTGGCTGGTTGGCCGGGCCGTAGCCACAGATGAAGGTAATCTTGGGCTGTTTGGTATTGGCCGGCGCTTCGGTGATAAGAATGACGGTTCCGGCCATGAAATTAATGCGGTAGTCGTATTCCATGACAGCAAATTCGCCAACAAAGGTTTTGGAATAACTGCTGAGCAGTCGGCGGCATCGGGCTTAAACCAAACCAGCTTAAGCGGCGGCTTGCGATCGTTTGGTCTGGATTATAATTATCGCCATATCGTTAACAATAACTGGCAGATTTTCGCCGAGGCGCTTTATGAGCATTACAGTAGCGACGTTCGAAGCAGCCCCATCGCCCGCAGTAGTTATGAAGCCGAGATAGGTATTGGTTTTATTTATGTTTTTTAGATTAACCAGCACCGTCATTTTAACTAATACTGTTGCAGTTTTACAGCCAATACACTATGGTTGCCGAATGCAAACCGCCATTACTTTCAAGGCAGTCAACCCCAGCGTTTATTGCCAGTATAATACTGCTATCGCCTGCCATTCCTAGGCCGGTTTTGCCCTGCGCGAAACCGGCTTAATACCTGCTTATCACCCCATATTAAAGTTGTCTCTGTATAGCGGAGCTATAATGTATTTCTGTTATCCCAAACAATCTAACAAGATTGTTGCTCGTCTTGTTGCCATGCTGTCCTGCCGGCAGTTTCTTCCACTTTCGGCGCTGCAATTAGCACAAATGTTTCATGCTATTGCCGATATTAAAAGCCAAAGCAGCCTATGCGCCAGCGGTTTTATCCGCCCCAGCAGTAAAGTGGAGCTGCAAAATATCGACACCGGCGAAAGTGGCTGGTTACAACTGGTTGATCCGGAACAAGCGGATTATCACACATGGCGTATCTCACTATTATCACCACTTGGCTGTGTTTTGCCTGGCAAAACCGCTAACGATGTTATTTCACTACAACTATTAGGATGCGCACTGCGCTTTCGCATACTAACGGTGCTTAATGTTAAACATAGTAAACTAAGGAGCCTACGATGACCTCTCCCGCTATCACCCTGTCCACCACCGATTATGATCGGCTGGATGCAATACTTAGCCAAATTAGTGCCGACAGTATTGGCTATACAACACTAAGTCAGGAGCTCGAACGTGCCGATTTAGTATCACCGCAGCAGCTGCCCGATAATGTGGTTAGTATGAACTCCAGGGTGCGTTTTCGCCTGGGCAATGGCAAAACCAGCACGCTAACCCTGGTTTACCCGAAAGATGCAGGTCAAAGCGACAACACTATTTCGGTGCTGGCGCCGGTTGGCTGTGCGTTAATTGGTCTGAAAACCGGCGACACGATTAACTGGCCGTTACCAAGTGGCGATATGTCAACGATAACAGTAGAAGAGGTTGTGTATCAGCCAGAGCGCGAAGGCGCCTATCATCGTTAAAACCCATTGCCGCGGTCAACAATATGTTTGTTTCGGGGTCGCCGCGGCTGTCAACTTTGGTGCAATAATTCACATAGCGGTTCAATAAGTTTAGGCTTTGGCAGAATATGTATGAAACGTGTCATACTGCCACTATTAACAAGGGATAAACTGAGCCAGATTTAAACCAACAGGATAACATCCATGAGAAATCTGATCGCTTTTACCGGTCTGAAGCTGGCAGGGTTTATGCAGCAAATCCGGCCACTGAGCTGGCTTACCCTCGCCTTTATGCTGCCGTTATTTGCTTTGCCAGTTCAGGCCAGTAAGCCTTTTAAAGTGGCTATATTGATGTTCGATGAGGTGCAGATTATAGATTTTGCAGCGCCATATGAAGTATTCGGCCAGGCTAAGTTTGAGGTGTTTACCGTCTCAAAAAACGGCAAACCGGTTACCACTGCGATGGGGTTAAGTGTTAACCCGCATTACAGCTTTGCTAACATGCCTGAAGCTGATGCCATTCTGGTACCGGGCGGCGATACCGGCAAGGTAATGCACGATCAACAAGTGCTTAGTTGGCTGAAAACCCAGCAAGGGAAAGCCGAACATATTTTATCAGTCTGCACCGGCGCCCATATTCTGGCTGAGGCAAGTTTGCTGGATGGCAAAGCAGCCACCACCTTTCATCGCGCTTTAAACAATTTTGAAAAGAACTACCCGGCAATTGCAGTAAAGCGGCAGCAACGCTTTGTCGATAACGGCCAAATCGTCACCTCCGCGGGTCTTTCATCCGGCATCGATGCCTCACTGCATCTGGTAAGCAAGGTACTGGGTGAAGATAAAGCCCGCACCGTGGCGCTGCACCTTGAATACGACTGGGATCCGGACGGTGGCTTTGTCCGGGCCAATATGGCCGACCGCATGTTGCCGCAAAACGACTACAGCTGGCCAGACGGTATTTTATTTGACCGGATCAGTGCCTTTGGTGATGAAACACGCTGGCAAGTTAAATATAAGGTTACAACCAGCGCCACTGCAGAGCATTTGCTGCAGGTATATAAAAACGCTATGGCAAAGCATGCTGACTGGCAATTAAATGATACCGGCGCAGTATTACAGGCCGAATGGCGCGGCGCTGCAGAAAACGCGGGTTGGTTAACCTCAGCAGCAGTGATTAACACTGCGCCTGATAGCTATGCTATTACCCTCAATATTTATAAGCGGCCATAGGTGTAAGTTGGTAGGTGACTAATGCTGCGCAGGAAAATCGGTTTTTTATTGTTTGACCAGTTTAACGGCCAGGACTTAATTGGCCCGCTGGAAGCGTTTCATTCTGTCAATAATGTCACCGACTCGCCCTACGAATGCATTTTTATAGGCCAAAAAGCGGGCCCGTATCGCTCTGAGGCCGGTCTGACCATGCTGGCAGACATTTCTTTGCAAGAGCTGGCTCTTAATGATCTTAATCTGGCAGACGCTGCGTTACCAAATAATACCCTGCTGGATACGTTGATTATTCCAGGCGGCGCCGGTTCGCGCGCGCCACTGGTGCAAGCGGCAATATGTCCGTGGCTGCGCCAGGTAAACCCGGCTATCAGACGGATTGCCAGTGTCTGCACCGGCGCTTTTATATTGGCTGAAAGCGGCCTGCTGAACGGTTTGCAAGCCACAACGCACTGGGCGTTTGTTGAGGCACTGGCAAAGCACTACCCGCAAATTCAGGTGCAGGCAAATGAGCTGTTTGTCGACAATGGCCATATTGCCACATCCGCAGGTATTACTTCGGGTATCGATTTGAGTTTAAAGCTGATTGAAAATGATCTTGGCAGCGACATTGCCAGCCAGGTAGCCCGCTATCTGGTGGTGCATTTTCGCCGCGCTGGCGATCAGGCCCAGTATTCAGTCCCACTGCAGTTTCAGAGTAAAACGGATACCCGCTTCAGTTCCCTTACGGGCTGGGTACTGCAAAACCTGCAGCGTGATTTAAGCATAAGCAGCCTGGCTGACTACTGCGGTATGAGTGAGCGCAATTTCTACCGTCATTTTGTTGAGCAGCTAGGCGAAACACCGGCACGATATGTCGATTCACTGCGTCTGGATTACGCCCGCCAATTGCTGGTTGAAAAAACCTGGCCAATCGACAAAATCGCAGAGGCTTGCGGTTATCAGAGCAGCGACGCCTTCAGGCGTGCCTTTGTCCGAAAATTCCTGATGGCACCCAATGCCTACCGGCAGCGCTTTCGTTGATACCAACAGTTGCCAGGTAAAGGAGAACTAAGAGTCTTATAAAAGCGATAACCGGGCATTAACGCCCAAAACAGCAACGCGTAAGTGTCGGCTGGCTTCGTTTGCTAGCACTTTGCAACTCGATAGATACTAAACAAATAAGCTTTCAAGCTTCTCTTTTTGTTCAGGACTAAGCTCATTTAACGTCTTTACTGCATCTTTAAGTGCTGCTTTGGCATCTTCTGCCATTTTGAAATGTAAATAAGCCTTAATTAAGGCTGTATGAGCATTCAAAGACTGAGGATAATTTGCTCGATTCCATTTCAGTAATGCCAGCGCATCATTTTGCCGGTTTAAATATTGCAGCCACCCAGCGTAACCGTTGGCTTTATCTTCTGGAATTATAATGTCTGTTTTGAGCAGCTTCGAGCGAATGGTAAATTTCGCCTGTAAATCAGCTAACGTTTTAGGCTCACCTTCTGGAATAGGCCATTCAGAAAACAAATACTTTAACCCGGCATACTGCCCTTGCAACACGGTCGTATTGTGGGTTTCATTGCTAAACGTCTGGGACGCGACGGTCAACTTATTAGATGGATAACGCGCTAGCACATCAACAAAACGTTGATACGGCTCTGTCATTGTCAATTCTTCATTGGCTATCGACACATACAAGCGCCCTTGCAACTGATCGCTTTTTAAAGCCTGCTCAGCTAATCCAAGCAATTGATGGTTATCCGAATACAAAGACGGGCTGATGGCGATAATGCCATCAAACAAACCAGGTCGTTTCACCAATGCATTGATAGCAAACTGACCACCATGAGACGTACCGGACAGTACTTGATAGTCCAGAGTACGGTACTGTTTTTTCACAAAAGCAATCACTTCGTTCTCAACAAAATCTAAAAATCTGTCTGCATTTTCCAGTTGACTAGGGTTTTGCTTTTCTAAAGGGGTTACAGTCAGATCTCTAACGCGAGTTTCTAGCGGGTTGACAATACCGACCACTATCATCGGCGACATTTGCTCGAATTTTGCTAAATAATCTACCGTACCGGCCGTATGTGGGCCCTGAATGTTGCCATCGGTCAGGTATAACACCGGATAACGATCCTGACTATTTTGATAACCCTCTGGCAGATAAATTACCAGATCACGCTTTTCGCCCAGTACAGCACTATCAATCATAAGTTCTTGTAATACCGGTAGGCGCGCTGCAGCCCAGCTACTCCAGTGGCTCGCCAAAATGAGCAGCAGTAATCCATGAACTATTCTTTTCATTGTTTTTCCTTAATTTTATAACGCTACTCGTCACCAGGAAGCGAACCGCTTTTAGCGCTAACGCCTGGAATCAGCGAAGCGAAGCGTCCCTTGAAGCCCATTGTTAGATGCTTTTTGCCAACATGGCGATAGCACTTGAAAAGCCATCCCCATGACCAACCCTTGATACTTCAATCCGTTCATTTAATCCGGTATCACTTGTCAAGTTCAGGTCTTCGTATAAGGCTATTGGCAGTTCACGATTATCCTTGAAGCGTTTATCAGGGCCGCCTCGTTTATTAACATACTTCCACGTTCTATCCACGACCTTTGCATCTCTTGGTACACTTCCATCTTCGATGAACCTTGTTCTTTCCACCGATATTCTAAGATTCGGATAACTCACTGCGCCAACACCATTTGGCTCAAAAATAAGCACCTTGTCAGGAAAAAAGTATAAAGTTTGCTTACCAACCGGAATGGATGGAACTGAAACATTGGTTTTTACATAAGGTGGATTCCCTAAGCTCAGTGATATTGAGGTTCGCTTGATTACACTAGTGGCACCTGCATTACGTTTTCTATCTTTAACAGCTCCTTCCGCCTCCACGTGCCATTTGCTAGATGATGATGAAAGCTGCCCGAAAGAGTCGTGCAGTTCCTGATAAAGCGCTTCAATTTCAGGTTCAAGCTCGAAGAATAGAACCGTTGTTTTTCTTAAGCTGTCCTTGACCGATGCGAAAACAGTGAGAATGACTGAAACGGCTGCTATAGCAAAAGCAAGAGTTGGTGTTTCTGAACTTTTAAAGGCGACAAACGTTAAAGTAGCGCCAAGCACTGCTATAAACGGCCAGATTCTTACCTTCTTTCTATTGTCATTCATTTCAGCGACAAGGTCGGCCGATGATGAATCAACCATCTGTGTGATATGTGCGCTCTCGATTTCTCTTAATGACTCGTGCTCAATCTCGGTGTTGCTTTGCTGTAACTCTGGGCTATTTGAAGTTTGATTTCTCCCAGTGGAACCAGAGGGTAAAGTTTTTCTGTAATACAAGCCTCCGCTTCCCATATGGACATAGTTGCCCCGGGGTCCCGTCCCAAAACGTAACCCTTTAACTCCAGCTGATACGCCAACGCCGGATTTTGATAAATTGAACCTGAAGGGTCCGACGCTAATTGCTTTACGAATATAAAATCCCATCTATGGAACTCCCTTCTTTTGCATCTAATACTCATTCGGCGGGCCGCCCCGTGTTTAAACATGGGTTAACCTGCCTTTGTAAATTTAATGTAGAAACATTACCCCGGTTCTTTAAAACTTACAATAACTTATAGGTACAGCTAGTATTTATGCCGGCGACAAATACGGGGCAACCCGTCTAACAAAGCACGGGGCATTTTTAGCGGCAAGCTGGATACAAATACATCACTTAAATTCCCGGTGAGATATCGAAAGGAAGGTTTGCTTCACACCCTGAAACTTCTGACACCACCTCAGAACCTGTGTTTACTGAGCTAAAAGCTTTAGCAGTCTCTCCTTGCGGGCAAGATAAACGTCATAGCCGTCATAGCCTTTACCAGATAAAGCGAGTGCTTTTTTAACTTGAGCCAGTGATTCTACGTACTTCTCACTTTGCTCGTAGCCATAGGCCAGACCGTTGTATGCATCTGGTTTATCGGGATACAGCGTTATGCCATATTTGAACAGTTTAATCGCCTGTTCAAAATTGCCGATGTTAACGAAGTGGTAAGCCAACTCACGCACCATCCATTCCGGTGGCGCAGTCTGTTCGCCATATTGAGCTGATAGCCGCTGGTAATAAACTGCAATTGAGCTGGTGTCGCCGGTAAAGTCTCGAAGCGGCATCCGTAGCGGTAAAAACAGATTCTGATAAGCATTAAAAATGCCAGCGACTGAGGTTAACCCGTGCGGGACATTGTCAAACTCATCATTTATGAATGTTAAGCCTTTAGGCGCGTTGGCTGAAATAAAGCTTTGCAAATCGTTGTAGCGCTCTCTCATCAAGCCACTTTCTTCACCAATGTTCATATATAAATAGGTGTCTAGTTTTTTTGTTTCAGACATAAACGCTTTTGTGCTTTTCACCGATGCCCCATAATTCCACCAAACAGCTGCACTGTAAGCGAGATGCGCCTGGAAAAGTTCGGGGTTGGTTTGCAGAGCGTACAGTACAAATACGCCGCCAGCGGAGGCCCCGGCAATAACTTTAAAATCATGGGTACGGTATTTTTTATCAACGAAAGGGATAAGTTCATTTTCTATAAAACTTAAGAATTTTGGCGCACCACCGCCAGCGCCAACAGGTCCCTGAGGCTCCTGATTAACGGTTGGGTAAAAATCTCTCAACCTGTCAGTATTTTCAATGGCGACAATGATTACTTCAGGCGCAGAATTTGCTTCTTGCAGGCGCTCTAACACTGCCGAAATAAGCGGAATATTACTCTTACCGTCCAGCCGATAAATAACAGGATAGTGCTTGTCCGGCGAAGCGCTATAGCTCCTGGGAAGTTGCACCGTAATAGTTCTGTTTTCGCTCAGAACGTCCGAATGAAGGGTATCTGTCAGTATTCTGTATTCATTGTTGGAAACTGCTGCCTGCTGAGCGAAAACAGCTGAAGCAATAAATAACAAACCTACAAAGGTAACTATTATTTTGGCAATATTCCTTTTCTTCATTATTTTTCCATTTATTTTAATAACTTCAATAAAGCTGGCCAGAAACGTTGCGCTATTCTTCCAGGCCACAGCTATTTCGGCAATATCAGCGCCTGGACCGAAGTGACCAGCGTGTGCGACCAGACACCATCTTTATTGCCGTTGGTCAGATAGACAACTACGTAATGATCATCAAGATTATCATCGAACAAAATGCGCACCCGCACCTTGGTGCCACCGTCGTGGCCGACCTCGTGCCAGCGACCTGACTTACCATAGTCCCAGCCTGCGGCAAAAAATCCAAAGTTACCGTTAGCGAACTGATAGGGCTTCCAAAGACGCAGCAGCTCCCGCTTTGCAACAAGACGCCCTTGCGCGATTGCCGACATAAATTTGCCCATGTCGTCCAGTGTCATGTAAGCGCCTACGTGCGCGGCGCTGTAATCCGGCCATGCAATCGATAAATCAGGCTCAATTTCTCCCTCATTCGCCCGATAACTTTCAACAAGGCGACTTTGGGGTACGTCGGCACGATCATGCCACGTTTCCTGCAGGTCTAGCGGTTCAATGATTCGCTCGCGCACCAGTGTGCGGTATGGTTTACCCGTTATGGATTCGAGGATAGCCGCGATAACCAGATTGTTGGTATTGGTGTAGTTTGTCTGTTCGCCAGGTGCAGATACAGGCACATCTTTTAAGTTGGTAAAAACGGCTTTCAGGCTGGGCGAAAAAGGCTGTGAGAAATCATTACTGTCAAAATATTCAGGAATGCCCGAGACATGGTTTAAAAACTGTTCGATCCGGATATTTCGCCAGGATTGCGGCAAATTCTCGACATAGCGTGAGGCAGGCGCAGAAAATTCAATCTTGCCTTCTTCCTGCAATTGCATCGCCAGGGTGATGGCGAATAGCTTGCTTACTGAATATACCGGGAAAACCGTTTCAGGCGTGACAGGTGTGCCGTTTTCGAGCGCCGTCACGCCGATAGCATTGCGGTACAGAATCTCGCTGTTGTGAAGTACAAGCACGGCCTGACCAGGAATGCCATGTGTTTGCTGATTAATCCGCAGTTGAGCATCAACTGCAGTATGGACATCAACATTGGAAGTCTGGCCATTGGCAGCACAGGCGAAAAATAAGCATAGCGAGGCAAACACACCAAATTTTGTCATTTTATCTCCAACTTACACCGGCAATATAACCCGAAAACCGGCTAACAGCCGCCAAATCCGCCAAAAGCCACGCAGCGGTTTGGCGCCGCAGCCAAGGTTTTTTTGCTGGCAATAAAATTTGTGATCTGTGAGTTATTCACTGTAGCGACGGATAACAGAGACTTTGCCATTTTCTAGTTCAAGTACATCCAGTGCTACTTTGCTGTAGCTAAAATCTGAACCATCTGCTCTTTTGCCTTTTGCAGAATATTTGTGCTTAATAGAAACGGCGTTGTATCCATATTGATAGTCGATAAGTTCCGCTTTGTATTCTGTATGAACACCCAGATAATGCATCATACCTTTACGCATCAAGGCTTTGCCATCTGGTTCACGAGAGTCATCAGGCGCGTTCGGGAAATGTTGGTTGCCAACGTCATCGGTAAGAAAAGACAAATAATGTTCCAAATCTTCCGCCGTTGCATTTGGTTGCTGAGTCATCACCTCTGCCTGGTGATAAGCTTTAACAAACGCATCGTAATCAAATTCATCAGCCAGTGTGCCTGAACTAAAAAATAGGAAACCCAACAACGACATAATTCCTTTTTTCATACTAACTCCTTTTTTAAAATTTAATAACGCAGCAAGCAGTGGCCAAAACCTGCACGATAAAGCAGTATGCCCCGCCCCGTTGCTATAACTGTACGTCTTTGTAAATTTGATGTTGATGACATTACATTGTAACTGGCTTATTTACAATGATTTATAGGTGAACGCAGTCTTAGCCATCGTGACCAATACGACAACTTTGGAGAATCAGTGTGTGTGGTTTTTAACGTTAATCCAACAGCCTCAGGGGCGCATCCATCTCTTGGTGCAGAACGCGAACAACCCGCAGCTCTGACTGCAGCACACGATAGAAAACTGCGTGATGCTCTACCTGCAATCTGCGATAGCCAGTCAGCACATGCGCATAGTCAGTGCCGAGCAATGGATGGCTAAGCAGCTGTCTGATGCCCGTCTCAAGCTGATCCATGTATTTATCAGCATGCTCTGCTCCCCACTCTGCGCAGGTATAAAGCCAAATAGCGGTAAGGTCAGATTCCGCCTTCGGTGTAATGCTTAGCGTTAACACTAGTCAGCCGGTTTCATCAGTTTACGGCCAGCCGCTTTAATAGCAGATATATTCAGTGCTTTAGGCTGGCCGCTTGATTCGCCATCAATAAGTGCCTGCCTCAGAGCGGCCAGACGTTCCCTCGCCTGCTGGTCTCTGCGAATAAGATCCCGGATATACTCACTATCATTACCAAAATGACCGCTTTCAATCTGAGTTTTTACCCAGTCGTCCTGCTGCTTAGTCAGGGTAATGGTTTTCCTGTGCATACTCATAGCTCGTACCTCTCATACCGTATAGTATGACAATATCACACTATCTGCTAATGTCGAATCAATGTTCCATTTGCTGGCAGACATAACAACTACCCAAATTTTTTAGCCAGATTAGCAAGCCGTTGCCCCAGATAAGTTGCGGTAATTAAGTCAGTGTCGTTAAGTGCACCATCGGTGGAATGAGCTATTAAGCCTGACTGAAGTGCTGCAGTTACTTCTGCTGCAGCAATACTTTTCACTTTTGCTATGAACTAAACAGCCTTTTCAGCCCGTTTTTTGCGCCACAGCCTTGCCACTGCTGCCAGAATGCTGCGTAAAATCCAGGATAGCAGCGCGAACGGCACGGCAATCAGCAGCGGCAGAATGCCGCCGAAAGTAAAGGTCATTGCCATAACAAAGCCGCAGATATACTGCAGCCGGTATACCGGGAACAACAACGCAACCAGCAGCAGACTAAAAAATATAATACTCGTCAAGGTCAGCATGCCGGCGCTGAAGGAAATGGCTAATACTGCGCCATAGGAGGCAGCACCAAATAGGCCGGGCAGTATCGAGCGTGGCACCCTGGCCCATCTGGCCAAATGAGCAGGCTGTTTTTGGCAATACCAGCCCAGTGCCGCAGCTAATAGTGGCAATGTTAGCAATTCAAACCAGTTAGAAATGGCCGGCAGCGTCGCATCATTTAACAGATGATGGCTTTGCACCCCGCCACTTAACTGTTCATAAGTAAGATGTATGCCAGCCAGCAACAGTGCGGCCAGCGGCAACCAAAGAGGATATGCTGATTGCTTCATGGGTTACTCCTTAGGGCAATTTTATCTGCCTTGAAAATCAGCCATAAACTCAGCGCCAACTCACCAAATTGGCCCAGATAGTTAATGGCCAGATAACAGCAGCCGCCAAAACGGACAAAACCCGGCGTCACGCCAGAGCCTGATGTTGCAACCGCCATATTCATTCCTTAATCAATATGCTTAAAACTGCCAGCGCAGCCTTTTACTGGCGATATGCTGCACCGGGCAAACGGTTTTGCCTACAGTAGATTTGTTACCAGTCATGTCAGAAAGCTAACCGGCAGTGTGCAGTTACTTACCCCGCCGGTAGTGCTATGCTGACTAACAAACCTGCCACGCTGGCAGCGCTGAAAAACTAACCTGAGGAGAGCTACATATGCGTCCTGTTTACTGTGGATTACTATTGCTGATGCTGACCGGCTGTGGCAAAAATGAAGTTGGCGATGTATCACTGGGGGTATTTACCACCAAGGACATTAAACTGGATGCCATTGTCGACCCTGTCGTTACCGGGGTAACCTGTCATGTTTCAAGTATTGAAGCTAACCTCGACTTTTCTGACCCGTCTGACAGCTCCATCGCCTGTCGCCAGACCGGCCCTATTACCGCAGCAATGATTGCGCAAATAGATAAAAGCAAAAACGGTGATGTGCTGTTTACTAAATCAAAGAGTATCTTCTTTAAAACCATGAAAATACGTCGTATTTTAGACGCTGAAAACCAAACGTTGATGTATGTGTCTTATTCCACCAAAGAAACCTCGGGCAGCTTTAAACACAGCTTGTCTACCGTGCCACTGTGGGGAACTGAAGCTTATACCGCAGCGAGCTTACAGTAAAAGAGGGGGCAGCGATAAATACAGCGAGTAAGTAAGGTTTTAGCGTACATTTGCAGTAGTCATTGAACTGGAAGCAAACACATAACCGTAGTTGGTTAAAGCTGTCCAGTCCTTTCAACTTAAAGCCAGAGGTCTGGTTCAGCGGCGATTTATGATCACAGAGTACAATTCCGTTTACTTAACCATGATGTCGCTTATCTGGAGAGAACCGGAGTGTTGCTGAAACGGTATATGCTATCGCTTGCCACCCTATTGCTGAGCTTGGTTTTATTACTGAGCTTAGTCATGCCAGCTATAGCGCAAGAACCTAATCAGTCTCAGATCAACTCGCTTGAATGGGTAATTAACACCGCGCCCCCCTTTCACATCGTGGATGGTCCGCTTGCGGGCAAAGGTATTTGTGACGCACTGATCGACGTTATAGATCAACACTTACCCGAACTTGAAAGCAAGCGTTTAGTGTTGCCACAATCCCGTATCCGCCAGCAATTTCAGCGTAAGAAAAACCAATGCTTTCCGTGCATGATTTATCGCGCCACGCCGGGCGACACCATTCAAAGCGAGCCTACGCATTTTTATTACCCTCACGGAATTATTACTACCCCGGAGAAAGCGCGTTTAATTCAGGCGCGTCATGGCAACCCGGTTAGCTTTGCCAGTTTAATTAACGATAATACTTTACGCTTTGGCTATCCCGATGGCCGGCACTACCCTGCCGTGCAAAACATTTTAGATAAAGCACTGCAAACTGATATCAGCCGTATTTCTCACACGGGTGAAAATGCGACTGTCGCTATTCTGGCTATGATTAAAAAAGGCCGCATTGACTACACTCTGGAATATCAAATACTGCAGAATTTAGACAATGCTGAGAATCCCCCCGGCAGTTTGGTATTTTTGAAAATTGCCGAAACTCAGGGACAGCATGTGCTTGGTGCTGTCGGTTGTACCAACTCAGAATGGGGCCGGGCGGCAATAGCAAAAATAAATCAGGTACTGCCTCTCGTTCGCCAGCATCCACAATTTTTGCAAGTGCTGGGGCTGTGGTTTAATGATGATCCAGATTCAGGCCCTTACCGTGAATTATTACGCGAGCGGGTTTGGCAAGCTGACGAGTGAGGAAGAGCGTTATATCCGGCATGCAGAGAGAACAACTGCAACACCCGCCTTGGCTCGCCACAGCAACTCCTTCGCTCACGCTCACTCAAACACTCTGTGTCGACCAAAACGGGGTTCCAGCTGCTCTCTTTTAAATGTAAACGGTGCCTTTCAGATATAATACCGCAAAGCCGGACACTAACACCCGGTCATTGCTGATCTTGCAATATAAGATGCCGCCGCGTGCGGATGCCTGATACGCCACTAATTCTGTTTTGGCTAACTGCTTCGCCCAGTAAGGCGACAGTCCGGCGTGAATTGAGCCGGTTACCGGATCTTCATCACCACCGTTAGCTGGCCAGAAATAGCGGGAGATAAAATCATACTCATCTGTGTTGGTGCTGGCACTGGCTTTAGCGCTAACCACCAGATCAAAAGGCGCTAACTGCTTTAACTGCTCTGAGTTATAGCTCAGGTTTTTAACCTCCTGCTCAGTTGCCATTATCGCAAAATAGGCCTGGCGGTTTTTTAATACCGTAATCGGTGCTACTGATAAACCTGCTAATAACGCGTCCGGCACCTGCTCAACAACATCCGGGCATTGGTTGGGAAAGCTCATTTCAATTCTGCCGTCGCTATGCTGATTCACAAATAATGAACCCACCTGCGAGGTAATAAACTCAATTTCGCCCTGCCCGGCCAAATGCTGAAATATCACATAGGATGACGCTAACGTGGCGTGACCACAAAAGTCGATTTCAGTTAATGGCGAAAACCAGCGGATTTCATATTGATGAGCGGATAGCGAAAAAATGAAAGCAGTCTCTGACAGGATAATTTCACCAGCAATACTTTGCATCACTTCCGGCGCCAGCCATTGCGTTAGCGACACCACCGCCGCTGAATTATCTTTAAACTACTGCTTGGTAAACGCATCAACAATATAAATAGCTAATTCCTCGCGGGACGCCTTAGGTTTACCGTGTCAGCAACAGGCATTTCAGGTTGTTGTAGTGATAGTTTCAGGCACTGTCATCGGTTTCGCGGTATAAGTCGTAACTGACGTGTTGAGAGAACAACTGCAACACCCGCTTTGGCTCGCCACAGCAACTACTTCGGGCATCCTGCCCTTCGCAAGCCAGCAGAGCTGTTCAAATACGTTCCCGACGTATTTGTCTCTCGCTTTCGCTCGCTCAGACACTCTGTATCGACCAAAATGGGGTTCCAGCAGCTCTCTTTCACATATCGATTTAACGAATAGAGGATAGAACCTCTTTTGAAGGAGCTGGGGAGTGTCTGAGCCCCTGCTGCAAGGCAACGGGCGAGTTGCCCCGGCGAGTGAGGAAGAGTGTTGTATCCGGCATGGCGGGAGAACAACTGCAACACCCGCCTTGGCTCACCACAGCAACTACTTCGGACATCCTGCCCTTCGCAAGCCAGCAGAGCTGTTCAAATACGTTCCCGACGTATTTGTCCCTCGCTTGCGCGCTCACTCAGACACTCTGCGTCGACCAAAACGGGGCTCCAGTCGCTCTCTTTCAGGTATCGATTTAACGAATAGAGGATAGAACCTAAAAAGGGCTGGCGCTTTGCCCATGGCAAGCCTCGCCGGTTAGCGGATGCTGAAAATAAATATCACTAGCGTGCAGCAATAATCGCCCTGCCAGTTGCTGGCTGGTTGCACTGTGATACAAATCACACCCCAGTATGGGATGGCCGATGCTCAGGCTATGGATACGCAGCTGATGGGTACGGCCGCTTAGCGGGGTAAACTGCACCAGGCTGCGCTTTGGCTGGTTAAGCCGCGCCAATACTTTAAACTGGCTGATCGCGGCTTTACCGCTTTTGCAAATTTTTACCCGGGGAAACTGGGTTTTATCTTTAGCAATAGGCGCAGCAATCTGCCCTTCATCAGCAGTGACCCAGCCTTCCAACATCGCAGTGTAATGCTTTTGTACTGTGCCATCCTGAAACTGTTTATTAAGCTTAGCGGTGGCATCTGGGGTCAGCGCCACCACCATAATACCCGAGGTACCAAAGTCTAAGCGGTGCGGTAATCTGGCATCGG
Organism: Arsukibacterium sp. UBA3155; assembly: GCA_002364615.1. Classification (GTDB taxonomy): domain Bacteria; phylum Pseudomonadota; class Gammaproteobacteria; order Enterobacterales; family Alteromonadaceae; genus Alishewanella. The sequence goes on from DEYP01000030.1 coordinate 89,868, forward strand.
GAAACGCCGGGCTGTTTCCTTGCCGCCCTTGTTCTAAACGGCCATTCACTAAGTGCCCATTTACCAATCGAAAATGCACCGAGTCAAGGTTAAGCGGGTTTTTACCGGATAAACTCAACAAGCCGGAGGGCTTATTGATCAGTAATATCGCCTCGTCCTGATATAAAACATCCACAGGTTCATGGCAGGCAGGTGCAATAAAGGTATCAATAATGTCCAAGAGCCCCCCGCTTCAGCCTTTTGTATCGCTAAACAGCGCAGCTTGCATATAACGCGCTTGCTCACCCTGATAGCTGTTCAGAGCGTGCTCTGCGCTACCGGTTAGCTTAGTAACTACCCTGAAACCCTGTCGCTGCCAGTAAGGTACCGAGCCCTGCACGGCTACCAGGGCCAGTTTCGTCAGGCCCTGGCTTAATGCGTACTGCTGAGCAGTAGCAAGCAAGCGGCTGGCCAGCCCCAAGCCGCGCGCTGCCGGGTTTACGGCCATATCATGCAGGTATAGCAGCTCAGGCATAGCATTTAATGTAAAAGCCGACGCCAACGGCGTAATCTGGCCATTGATTGACGGATAACAAAATAAATAAGCTAATAACTGGCCATTAGCGTTTTCAGCCAGCCAGCAACTGTCAGCAGCGACACTTAAACGTTGCTGCAATAGTACCGGGCTTTCATATAAGGCATCGCTGTAGCAGCTATCCTGCAGTGCCACGACTGCCGTAATATCTGCCGGTTTAATTAATCGGATGGTTATTGTCATTGTCATATTCTTAACGCGGCAAAACCTGTTAAACACTACCCGCTGTTTCTACCACTAAAATCCTTGCCTCGCCCACCGGATGAGCGACATGCTCACAGCCAATACCAGCGTAAAAAATATCACCGGCATCTAACCGGCTAACCTGTTCGGTGCCATCCTGGCGGTAATGCATATCATACCTTAACTACCGGTTTTCACCTGACACAGAGTTTACACCAGACGGTTGACATAAAGAGCATTATTTTGATTAGCAAAAAGCAAGACCTGCCCCGCAGCTCCTTATTCAAAAAGAAAGGCCCGCCCCTAATATTTCAGACAAAGCCATATCGTTTTATCCGTCTTTGCCAAGCCATAAAGGTAAGTCCGGTGACAAATAGCATCCCGCGGTTCCATTTATGATTTGATCCGTACATTAATTGTACTGCTGCAGTTTATCCATTATGGTTAATACATAAATAATAATGAGCAGGACGCATGACATTATTTACAGAGCTAAAACGCCGTAACGTATTCAAGGTTGCCAGTGTTTATCTGGTTACCTGCTGGATAATCCTGCAAATTGTTGCGGTTATATCGCCCGCCTTACATCTGCCTACTTTATTCAGTACCATTACCACCGTCATTCTGGCGATTGCCTTTCCGTTTGTATGTATTTTTGCCTGGGCCTTTGAACTGACACCGGAAGGGCTTAAACGCACTCATGATGTGGATATTAACGAGTCTATTCGTGAGCAAACCGGCAGTAAAATTAATTATATTTTAGCCGGCGCGTTAGCGCTGGCATTGGCGTTTATCTCTTACCAAAACTGGTTTGTCAGTTCAGCCGATGACAGTTTAGAGCGCTCTATTGCCGTATTACCGTTTGAAGATATGAGTCGGGATAACTCCCAGGGCTATTTTGGTGATGGTATTGCCGAGGAAATTCTTAATTCTTTGGCGCGCTTAAATCAGTTGGTGGTGATAGCCCGAACATCATCGTTTAACTTTAAAGGCAGCCAAACTGATATTCGAAAAATCGGCGAACTACTTAATGTTAACTATGTACTCGAAGGCAGTGTGCGCAAAGACAAAGACAAAGTACGTATTTCCGCACAGTTAATTGAAGTTGCCACTGGCGCACATATCTGGTCACAAACCTATGATCGTGAACTCACCAGTATTTTTGACCTGCAAGATGAGCTGACCTTTGCCATTACCCAGGCACTCAAACTAAATCTGTTACCCGAGCAGGTTGAACAGGAAGCCGGGATGACCACCAATCCCGACGCCTATGAGTTATTTATTCAGGGGCGGGAGCTGGCTTATCAGCGCACATCGGAATCATTAGAGCAAGCCGCTGACTTATTGCAACAAGCCATTAAGCTCGATCCGCAGTTTTATCTGGCCAAGGCGCAACTGTATATGGTGTATAACTTTGCCTTAGACTATGGTGGCTTTACCGAGGTATTGCGCGAGTCAGCGACAGAACGCTTGTTTTGGGAGCTATTGGCGGCACCAGATTTTCCACTTAAAACGCTGGTAATGGCAAAGCACGCTGAGAACAACATTAAGCTAGAAGTTAGTCAGGTGCTTTTTCAACAAGCTTATGCACAAGCCCCCAATGACCCGCTCATTCAAAACGTCAGTACGTTAAGACTGGATAATTATCAGGATATGATTCTGCGCCGGGAGCAAATACTGAAAACCAATCCGCAAAGTCAGGTCAATATGTCCAACCTGGTTTATTTGTATTTAGTAACGGAACAGCCAGAGAAAGCTCAAGCATTGTTATCAAGAATGGAACGGCTATTTCCCGACAGCTCACTGAACTTCGTCAGCAACCTTTATTTTAGTTACGCCTACCAACAAGACATTGAAGCGACGTTAGCCCTGGTTAACGACTATCGCGGCGAGCCAAATGCAGACTATAGAAGGGCAAAATCTGCAGTCAATATCCTGACCGGCAATACCGATACCGCGCTGGATTATATGGCAGCAGAGTTACGCCAGTCACCGGATTATGCAGAGCAATTTTATAACGCCTTTTTACTACTACTGGATTTAGATATGCGAGGCAAACTCAACGAACAACAAAAACAGCGTTATCAACAATTACCGGTTAGTGAATCTACAAAAACCGAATTACTGACATACTACAAGCTGCTGTTAGGCGACGAAACCTTGTATGAACAACAGCAGCAGTTGGCAGGCCTAAGCGCAGAGGAGTTTATGCAACGCGTTGATCTTAATCGCAGTGAGCCTTATGACTACGCAGCCGTTAAAAAACGCAAAGGCGACGACAGTTATGTACTGGCACTGCAAACTAACCTTGCTAATGCAAATTCCCTATGCCAACAAACCCAAAATAAGCTCGGCTGGTGGTGTGCAGGTCTTATGTATTTCGAAGGCGATATTCCCCTCCAGCAAACCCAGAATATGTTTAAGCGCCAACCAATGCTGGACACATTCACCATAGGAATTGAGAAGTTTATCTTAAGCTCGCCCGCCTTTTACGGAATGAGCCAACACCCTGAGTTTGAGCCGCTTGCCAATGAATTTTTAGACAACACCTTTAGAAAATGGAACCCGGATTTAGTGCCGGAAAAAGCCATTAAGCATTAGAGACAATTAATCAGAGAGTACGACATTGTAATTTACACGTATCGGATTCTCTTCTTGTTTCTTGCCTTTCTAAATTGGCAAAAGGCAAGACCTGACCCTGCTACTCAATGACCCTGCACTTCCGACAACCGAATGCTTACAACGCTAACTTATCTAACTCACTTTTAAGGTACTGCGCCAACTCTAGCATGGCAAATTGCCCTGCCTTTGCCTCAGCGTCTGAATTATAATTAGTATTGGTGTTCACATCATAGGCATAGCTATTGCCATCAGCATCCTGGATGGCCTCAATACCCGCAACCTGAATAGCGTTCGCTTTCAGAAACCTCTCATACTGATCAATAAACGCCGGCCGATAGTCTTGCAGTATTTCAAATTTAGCCTTGGGCTGCGCTGGCGTTTGGTCAGTAGGGCAGAACATGTCGCCAATTGAGCAGGCATCGGCCGGGCAAAGCTCGAAGCCCTCAGAGGTATCCACTTTAACTGCATACAAAAACTTACCGCCAATAAACTCGTGCCGGATGATAAAGGGTTCGGTTGCCTTAATATATTGTTGAATTAGGGTAATGCCATCAACCGGCGCATCAAAATGTGGTCCATCCAGATAATCTTGCAGTGCCTGTACCGAGTGAAATAATTGCACCCCCTGCCCTTTACCGGCTCGATTATGCTTGGTAATAAATGAGCCCATACCAAGCGCGTTTGCCGCTTCAATAATGTGCTTTTTGCCGACTGCGGCAATGGTTTTTGGCGTAGCTATGCCTGCTTTTTCTAAAGCTAAGTACTGATGTACTTTGCTGATCTCTAAACTTAATGCACGACTGCCGTTTATTACTTTACGGCCATGATGCTCCAACCAGGCGATAACCGCGCCAGCCAGTTCCGGGGCAAAGCGGTGATCCCGGGTATGTGAGGATGCACTAATCCGATTATAAAATATGCCCTCTGGTGGCTCGGCCGATAAGTCGATTGAGCCTTCATCTAAATGCCATAACTCATAAGGGTAATTCAATTCATCAAGTCTATTCTGTAAATGAACTGTCCATTCATTGTTTTCATGTAGCACGTAAATCTTGCTCATTGGGTTTAGTCCTTAATTACCGTAACGACGCTGCACAGCAGCAATGGAATTGACGATTAGCTGCTCTAGTACATTGCTGTCAAGATCAGCCAGCCGTTTGAAATACAGACAGGCTTTGCTCTTCCGGTGCTTTCCGAGCGTGGCCAGAAGTGTTTCATCTTCAGCATCTTCACAGGACAGGTAAACGACAAGCTCCCGCCCTCTAATCGCAAACCCCGTCAGGCAGCTTTCACCGGTCCTTCCGCTTTTATAAACATAACGATACGAGCCGTAACCGACGATGCTGGGACCCCACATTTTCGGATGCTCGTTGGTAATACCTTTGAACATTGACATCAGCACCTGGCAATCGGCTTTCTGCTCGTCAGATGCCCGTGAAGCAATGTATTGTTCCACACTGGCGTCTGTTGCCTGAGTTTTAAGTTCGGCCATCTCGTCAACCTTCTCTTTTATGGGACGTTATCCAGGATACGCATAGCGTGACTGGGTTAACTGAAACAAAGTTTACACCAGTCAGGTGTTATAAGTCGTGTTCGATAGGATGGTTTACGTTTCAGCAAAAGCAAATTAGCGATAAATAAATGACACTGCCTTTTTTGAACTTTTTTCCGTCAGTGAGGGCTTTGCTCACAGGTGTTTTATAGGCAGATTGTGATTTATAAACTACGATGCATAGGTACCGTATTCTCTAACCCTATGCGGTATCACATGAAAACGATAATAATAAGGGATTTATAATGACAATAAGCAAGCAGCTATATCTCGTAGCATTACTGGTATTTGGTTTATGCACCCAACCATTCGCCCAGGAATTACCGGCAGTCGACGACAGCACCAACGCGTTGATAAATGATTATGTCAGCGACGTAACCCGTGTTGTTTGTCCTTTTAAAAATGACATAGATTATGAGCCAGGCAGAGTGCGCTGCGGCTTTATTACGGTACCGGAAAACAGAGAGGTGCCCGATAGTCGTTTACTTCGAATCATTTTCACCCACATTACTGCCCAGGCGAGTCTTGATATTGAGGACGATGACACATCAGCAAAAGAGGATGAGGAAATACTTGAATCAAGAGCAGACCCCATTATCTACCTTACCGGCGGGCCTGGAGCGGGCATAGAATTTTATGTAAAACGCTTTTTAAAGCATGATTTAACCAAAACCCGGGATTTATACATCCTTAATCAACGCGGTATCGGCGATTCTGAAGAGCTTTGTCCATACTATGATGCTACCAGCCGCGAACTGGTGCTGGCGGACAATCAAAAAGGGCAGGAAATTGAAGACGCAGAACGGATGAAGGCATGTTTTGCAGCAGCCACCAACCGGGGAGTCGATTTAAGCGCCTACAATACGGTCGAAAATGCCAGAGATGTGCGGGCACTTCGCCAGGCTTTAGGGTTCGAGTCGTGGAATGTGTGGGGCATAAGCTACGGCAGTCATTTAGGGCAAATGTTAGTTAATGTAGATCCTGAAGGAATACGGGCTTTGGTGCTCGATGCCATTGTGCCTAATGATTTAGGCGATTTAATGCGTATTCATCGCTGGGTTGCGCGCAATCACGAGAATGTGTTTACAGAATGTGCGCGGCAAGGCGCGGCAATTTGTGAGGGCTTAGAGCAGGCGTTTTATGCGGCGGGTAATGCCCTTATTGCTAACCCTGTTATGGTCGATGCTTTTGACGAAGAACTTTTTCCGTCGGGTAAAGCGAATGTGCCGGCTTTAATAGCCGCTTTTGCCCCGTTCTCTATGCTGTATGAACAAGACGAACACCCCGCTATTCCTTCAGTTATGCGCGGCTTAGTCAATATGATTGATAACAGGGACGACGAGGTATTTCAGGCCTTAGCAAATGGCGCAGGAGAATTTTCCCGCAGTACTGGTCTGGGTATGGGTAGCGCGATACGTTGCAACGATGGTTATATGGCGGCCGAAGCCAGTATTGCAGCAGAGGATTTACAGGAAGATTACGGTTTTAATCAGGGCGCATTTTCAGTCGAAGGCAGCCAGTTAATGGCTGATGCCTGCGTTGAGGCAGGTTTAGCCCCGCGTGATCGCAAGGATTATCAACTTATTCAAAGCACTATTCCAACCTTGGTAGTTAATGGCTATTGGGATCCCATCACTCCGCCAGCGCTGGCTGAACGCATTGCCCCAGGGTTTAGCAACGGCCGCTTAATCATTGTGCCTTACGCCGGTCATGGCCCTACGCGTTCAATGAGCGAATGTGCATCGCAAGTGCTCACTGACTTTTTCGACAACCCAAGCCAGAATCTTGCTGAATTAGATGCAACTTGTCTGGAGGAAGGCGCAGAGCCGCCAGAGTTTTTGGATTACCTGCAAACAGATATGCATTTAAAGCTGGCCGCGCGCGCCATGGATGAGCCAAAGAACGTTGTCGTCCCTGGATTGCTCGCCTCTACGCCTGTCATTATTTCCTTACTAGGTTTAATTATGATTTCCTGGGGGGCGATTACCCGACGCTTTAGCTCAAGTAATATCGACGTGCCAGGCCTTGGCCCGATAACTCCCCGCCTTATTGCTTTTATCACGACGCTTTTTTTACTGATGGGTGTCGGACTTATTGGGCTCGGTGTGCAAGCGGCCGTTGAAATCAGTGAAGTCAGTCTTATTGCTGGTTTTGCGCCACCTGCCAGTATTGGGGCATTACTGGTGCTGCTGGCAGGACTATTTGGTATAGCAACGCTTGTACTGACGTTAAAGGCGCATAAAAAGAGTCCCCTGAGAAAACGTTCCAGAATAGGCTTTGTTCTTGTTGGCCTTTCTGCAATTGTACTAAGTTTTCTCTTTGTTAGTTGGGGTATAACGCCTTGGTAGAAACGCTATTTGCTCTGGTTGAGTCATAAAGCGTCGTCCTAAGGAGTCTTGGCGTCAGGTGTTGTTTCTTGCCTTTTGGGATTGGCAAAAGGCAAGACCTGACCCTACACCTCTATAATAAACATGATGACGTGTTCTGGACTGTTTAGTCCCAATGTGACAGGCAGCTTATTGCTGGCGTTGTTGTCTTTTCAGTATTTTAAAGAATCTGCGATTAATGATTTGTGACAGGTTCCAATTGTACAATTCAGGATCGGTTGTGCTGTAGAACGCAATAACTATTGCGTCGAGGTCCTGGTCATATTCTGCGAAGCTCTGATACCCAGGCACCCATCCGGCGTGCTCATATTTATAAACAGAAGAATATATTTCCTGTTCGCCCTCATCAAACACCGTCCCGTCAATCAGTGCTCTTAGAAAAATGCCGACATCTTCGGCTGTGGCTAACATCCCATGTTCATCGGCTTTTAAATTATAAGGATGACCGACATGGTAACCACTCATTACCTGATCGATATTGACATCGGTAAGCGAACTGAAGGTGTTGTTAAGGTTCAGTGGGTTTAAAATGCGCTCCTGAATGAAGCGGAAATTACTATATCCCAGCACATCGTCCATTATTTTATTGATCAATAAATAGTTGGTGTTGCAGTATTCGTAATCTGTACCGGGCTTAAAGTTTGCAGGCTTGTCCAGAATTAGGGCCAGGCTGGCGTCAAAGGTTGCTGTAGGTGCGGCCCAGAAATTTGGCGCATCCGTGAAATTAGGAATGCCGCTTCGATGCTGAATAAGCAGTCTTAAGGTGATTTTATCTGCGTGCTCAATTCTTCCCACAAGTTCGGGTAAATAATCAGCCAGTGTTTTATCCAGCGAAAGCTTTCCCTCTCTCACCAGTTTGGTAACCGCCACCACATCATACAGTTTACTGATACTGGCTATCTTAAAAAGCGCTTGTGGCCTGGCGGCTATTTCAGCGTCCCGATCGTGCCAGCCAGATGCAAACTGCTTACCGGGCTGGCCGGGGTAATTGACATAGACAATGGCACCAGCAAAACCATGACCAACGGCTTCATCTAACTGCTGCTGCAGCGTGTCGGGTAACGGCAGGATCCAGGCCTTTACCAATAGCCATGGCACAAAAAACAACGAGCATACCGTTGCCACGAGCAACGCTAGCCGTACCATTATTATTTTATTTTTTTTATGCATAATACGTCGATCAGTATGTTTCTAAACGCAACGGGTGCGCTTGTGTTAAATGGCACAATAACGCCGGCGGCGCTAACAGCACTAATAGTTAATGTTGCAACGCAGGTAAGTATCAGCAATATGCATTTCATTTATCTCTCCTTGTGTTATCCAAACGAGGTTGCTACTGCTTGTTATTTCCCCGTAACCCTTCTATAGCTTATTTCTATCGCCGAGTACAAATCTTGAGTCCAAGCTGGAGCGCCATGCGGAACGGTTAGCCTTGCCAGACTGGGATCGCTTGGTGATATAATTACTTGAGTCTTACTTTTCCCGGTTTTATAAACAAGAGTGAATAAATCTTCTATCGCCGGGTCTCCCACAGCCAGACAACCAATTGAAACATCTCGGCCGTGAATGAAAATATTCGTTCCCGGACTATCTCGACCTTCCGCTTTGGCGTGCATTAAATCAAACTCATTCGGGTAATTTAGCTTCATAGAAATATGGTATGCGCTATTGGGGTTGAATCCGACTATTTCGTAAATACCTTCCGGAACCTGTCGATCACCTTCAACCAGCTTTGGACCAAGTTCACCACTAGCAGCAAGAACAGGGTATTCTGTTATTTTTTTGAACATCTTGTCTTCGTTTGCTCCCCAGATTTCCAGCATAGCGCTATCTTTATAAGCGATTAAAGTCAGATGTTCAGGCGGATAGGAGATGCCTACTTTTTCGAACATTGGCGCTAAGTTACGCCGTGTTTGTTCTTCGTATCTAGAAATCACGTCTTCAACAGTTTTCTTATCCATAAACTTTATTACCACCGGATACCAAAGTGATCTCCCATACTGATAGAAAAGGAACATCACGGCAGTGACTACCAAAATTAAGATTAATTTCGTTTTCATTTCACCCTACTTGAACAACGGTCCATGCTTTTGGTTACTACCATCCAAGCCATTGTAGCCCCCTATGAATAGAGAACCTGTTTCAGTATTGTTGAATAACTCATATGCCAGCCCATCCATCATTTTTATCTGTTCAATCTTGCAAATACTCACAAATTTTTTATCCAGTTCAAAAGGCACGTAAGAGATAGCGTTTTGATTCCAGTGGCGTACTGTTGCAAGTCAAGCGCTGCAAGCGCGCTATCTGATAGCTTTGTTATAGCTTAAACTCTCTGATTTGTATGTGATTTCCGTCTGGATCTGAAATATTGCAGACGCTAAATACGGGATTTGACCACTCCCCCGCTAGCGCTTCGCCACCCAACTTTTCAACCCGACCTCTTGCGTCTTCGAGGCTCTCTACCGTGAGAAATATTTTTACTGTATTGAAGTGGTGTTCAGGGATCTTAATTGGTGGTGTGTGGATCACGATATTGAAATCACTATCGCCAACACTGATAAAATCATCCGTTTCTCTTAGCAAGGTCATGTTAAACATACCAGTATAAAAATCAGACAATCTCTTTATATTGTTTGAGTAAACTATAACTCCGCTTTTCTGTGGTCCGCTCATATCGTTCCTATCTGCGCGATAACGCTCAGCGTAGCCGCACTGGCAAATAGCCGTTTGTAGTAAAAAAGTTTACCTTACTGATTTTCTGGCAGCTTGGAAACCAGAGCCAGTATTAAAGTGGCAACAGGCCCCAAGATTAATGAAATTAAAACCCACGCTAAGCCACTACGATATTCGTGCTGGTGCATCTAGTCGCTGAGAATAAGAACCACGATAACCAGTAATGCAGCCGCCGCCAACTGTGTCAATGTCAGTAACGGCAACAGCGTACGTTCCGTGTTTAGCAGGCTGTTGTAAGCCAACATCAGCAGCGGGGCAGGCAAGCAAAACAGAGCTATAACCACGCTGCGGCGATACTGCCGCAGCCAGAGTCTGATTTTTTGTTTTAATGTCAGTTTCAGCATTGAGCGTTACTCCTGTCCAGCGTCGTTCGCGCCTGCATCATATAGGTTTTTACGCTACCCAACGGGATCTGCATTTTATCGGCAATTTCAGTTTGCGAATAACCATAAAACTCGGCATAAACAAAAACTTGCTGTTGAATGGTTGATAAAGACGCAATCAGCGTAGCGGCATCCAGCTGTGCGGCTGTGTTGTCAGTATGGCTAAGCGTACCGGCTTCTGCAGCGAACCAACGCTGTTTAAGGGCAGAGAAAATATTACCTGAGCGTTTAGCCTGCAACATTTCATTGATAGCAATCCGCAGTAACCAGGTAGAAAACTGCGCTTGTTGCTGAAACTGCTGAATATTTAAAAAGGCCTTAACATACGTTTCTTGCACCAAATCATCAATATCTTGGCGTTGTTCGGCAGATTTAAACGCCAAAAAACCGCGCAACTTATTGTCATAACGGCTGAACAGCTCATTAAAAGCTGTCGTATCTCCCGACACCTGCACTATGGCAACCAGTTGCTCAACCGAGGCCTGTTTTAGCGACACAGCATGGTCTTAATACAGCCGTTGCCGTTCAAGCCGGGCCAGCAGCAAAAACGCCAGCCCTAACAACGCCGGCAAGATGGCTATGCCGTTTAAGGCATCGTTTAAATCCAGATTGCCATTTTGACGAAAATCGGCAAAGTAGGAAAACGCCAGAATGCTGGCTGACAACACCAACAAAAATACACCTTTACGGGTATCACGGTTTGCTGAGAAAAAGTGCCGCGCCACTTCACGGATTGTTTCCGGCGGCAACGTTAGCTGTTGTTGTAATGAGCGTTCTATCATCTGCAAAAACAGGCGTTTTTTCTTGTAGTTATACAGCAGTATTAACCCCATCAGCGCGACCAACGCGCTGAAGACGATAAGCGGAACCAAAATCTCTGCCCATTCTAGTCCATTCATACTTATTTAATTTCGTTGCCAAAGTTCTGCACCAAGGTACAGCTGCGGCAGAAGTTGTTCAAGTACCGCTGTGGCATTATCGCCATTCATAAAAATAACATAACCGTTTTGGCTTTGTGGTGAAAACACAGCTAAGGTGGACACGCCAGGATCACGGCCGCTATGCAGCAACAACGATTGCTCACCCGGGAAACCACTGAAAATCTCCCAGCCCAAGCCGAAATAATGTTGAGGCCCAATGCCGACATGATGCGCTTGCATGTCCTGGTACACTGCCGGCATTGCTTGCTGTTGCGCCATAACAAACACCATAAATTTGCTGTAATCGTCTACCGTGCTGATCAAATTGGCGGCGGCATTTGCCTTGTAGTATCTCTCTGTCTCAAACGCCTTGCCGTTGCTGTCGTGGTTGCGGGCGTAGCGGTGTTCATTCACTCCTTGTGACCACCAAAAATAGGTATCGGTCATACCGGCCGGTTCAAATACATATTGCTGTGCCAGGGCTTCCAGCGATTGGCCAAATTTATGCTCCAGCGCCCGGCGAAGATATTCAAAGCCTTCACCAGAATACTGATGTTGCGTGCCGGGTTTAAACTGAAAGCGTAACCTGTTGTCTGTTTCCAGATAGCGCCAGTTGGCAAAGCCGGTTTGGTGCGTCAGCACAATTCGGGGTGTCAGCAACAAATGCTTTGGGTCAGCTTTAAGGTCCGGGTCAACCCAGTAGTCTGCAAGAGGTTCATCAAGCTGAAGTTTGCCTGCATTAACAAGCCGCAGCGTCAGCATGGTTACCACTGGTTTGGTTAACGATGCCACTTTAAACAGGGTATTTTGCGGTGCTGTAGTATCCGGCGTAAGCTCGCCATATACTTGAGTCGATAGCAGTTTGCCATGCTCAATAATGCCCAGGCCCAGCGCGGGCACCTTATTTTGGTGTAGCAAGCTGATAATAGCTGCCGCTTGAATATTGCTGTTAACGACCTCAGCCGGCTGATGATCATAACTGAGCACATCGCTAAGCTGCCAATCGTCTCCAGCCTTTAACCAGACCGAAGTAAACCGAGCCGTGCCGGTTAGCTGGTCTGGTTTTCCCGCTTCACGCAAATAAAACTGATGTTGCCCATGCTGCACTGCACCATACAATATGCCGTCACGATGCAGCGGAAAGGTACTCAAACTGTCGGCGGCTAATTTGCGGATGGGCTTGTTCGCCATATCACCACAAATATATTTTTGCGTGTTTTGCATAAACAAAGCTTTATTCTGAAAACCACTTTTGTCGTGATAAAACCTCAGCTCAGGGCTGACAGTTGCGTCCAGATAAGCGATATCACACTCGTTAAAGCCACGCTGAAAAAACAAAGCGTCTTGTTGCGCTAGTTCATCATGCAGGCTCATATCTTGTATGCGGGTATCGGTTGCCGCGGCGAAAGGGCTTGTTGCCAGCAGTACGGCAGCAAAAAAAAGGTGCCGGGAAACAGTATTTAAAAGCGTCATATCATATCCTGTGAGTTAATTTAAAACTTAGATGCACTCAGGATCTGATTTGGATTTAATAATAGAAAATAAATTTTGTTGCTGAAGCCTCTAGGGTCAGGTCTTGCTTATTGCCTTTCAAGCCTCTAGGGTCAGGTCTTGCTTATTGCCTTTCTGGATTGGCAAAAGGCAAGACCTGCGCCTTCACTTCTATTTTTCCTTACTATACTCAACCATACCTATATGTTGGCAATAATAAAAAATATGAAGAACATAAATTTTATTTTTCTCGCAGTAATTTTGCTTAGCTGTGCTCAAAAAGAAGAAAAAACTACAACGATGGCAACTTCAACCACACAGGAACAACCTCAAATAACGGTTGAAGATAACCTGGCCATTAAAAATATTATTGATACCCACTCAAAAAGTGGCAATTTTGAGGAAAGGGAAAAAATATGGTCGGAAGATGGTCGGTGGTTACAAGCGTTTGGCCGGGTATTTCGTGGTAAAGATACCATAAAGAATTTTGAACAAAAATTACACTCAAACGCAGGTTTTGCTGCATCAAATGTGAATGTCAGGCGTGATCCTGAAATAAAATTTTTAAGACCTGACGTGGTGGTAGTTCATCAATATCATGAGAGGGAAGGACAAGTTATCAATGGCGTGGTAACCCCAACACGAAGAATAAATACAACCTATATTATCACAAAAGAAAACGGAACCTGGCTACTTAGAGATAAAGTCACTATGGATGAACGTCAGCGAAGTACAAACTAAGGGAGCAGACCCAATCTCATATTTAATTATTAGGGTCAGATCCTGAGGGATCCCCACGAATTTAACGCCTGTATTCAATGTTGTAACTCGTCTTATCCAGCAAGTGTTTACAGTGGCGCAAGGTATTGCGCCACT
>DEYP01000024.1 GCA_002364615.1 Arsukibacterium sp. UBA3155
TCAAGTTAATTGTCGCTTTATAGTAAAGCGTTAATGTCCCGCTTCACGCTTCACGCTCCAAGCTGCTAGGCATGTTAATTGCGGCTTAGTGCCAAAAGCGGCCAGAATGAGTCTAGTGTTTTAGGGGAAGTCCAGACCTACCAGGCATGGCTATTACATCCGAGTGGCTATATGTCTTACAAAACCACTCATCATTATCCCTAAAATAAGAACAAGCTATATTATTGGCGAGTGTATCTCTCTCCATACATACAGGAGTCCAAGAACCTTTGTTTACAATCTGCAGGCCCAACGCTTTACAATTGTCTGTTTCAGCTAAAAATACGGATCTCTCTTTTTGTAATGAATAGCTCTCGTAAAGCTCCTTCGAAAGCAATGCTGTTACGAAGAAGAATACAACGGGTGGAATAGCTTTAATCGCAATAGGAGAGGTTTTTGCGACAAAAAATCCGATACCTCCAGCAATTACAGAAATACCAGTTAGTGATAATAAGCTTAAGTTCCATATTAAGATTTCATCTAGTATAAAGACTGAGCCTGCAAACAAAACAACTGCGGCAACCCTTATGATTAAACTATCCGAATCCTTTAAATCTTCTTTTGATAGCCAATCAATAAACATGTTGCCTCCGTTCCTCTTTATTGCTTTGATAGTATTACATCTTCTAGACGAAGACAATTAGCTGAAACTATTCAATGGACAAGTCATTATTGGGCAGGAATAAGTTAGCTTAACGTCCGCTTTGAAGATTAGATATTACAAATATGGCGACCGTCTCAAATTCGCTCATAGACGCCAGTTTACCTGAGCCTGCCTGACAGCTGAGTGCCAAAAGCAGAAGTTGAAACCATAGCCACTTTTTGACACGGTTATTGATGATCATTTTTATATTTCAGCTTTCTGTTTCCACTCTTTAAAAAGCTTTATTAAGCCCTGATTAGAGCTTGATTCAAGTTGTTTCATGTCGGCTGTAGCATCGATTTCATAGTGTTCTTTAAGAACGCCATTCTCAATTTTTACAAAATGTGCAAAATCTGCTTTAAACGAAGAATACCCGTTCTCTTCAACCATATTGCCTTCTTCAAAGATAAATATACCGTTTACCCAATTAGCAAAAAGTGCTTCTTCATTGTCATTTTTCGGAATCACCTCACTCAACAGAAGTTTACTTTTCTCAGCTTTATATATATTTGAACCTGTTAATAATTGAATCTCATCAATAAATAGACGGTTGTCTTTGTCAATATACCATTTACAGTTTGGTGCCCCAGTCTTTGATTTATTATTCCAGTTAAAAGGCCAATTCAAGTGATCATTATTATATAGCTGAAGGAGTGGACTCATGCCTGAAGTAGTCTTCAACTTTAACGCTTTGCCATTCCAATTTATTTCGTCTGGTTCACTCAAGCGAAAATAGTAATCAGTGTAACGCTGGTAAAGATCTGTTATTGCAACCTTCTTTGATTGAGCATCTTCGTTTGCTCTGTTCTGTTCATAATTATCGTAATCTTCTCTGGTTAAACGTACTAATTCTAGGATTCGACCATGCTGAATATTAAGATAGTAATCAGCCACAAATATATCGTTTGTTTCGGTATATTTCAGTTCAGTCGCTTTCAACACACCGCTGAACCAATCCGCAGAAAGAGAACCGTTGGAAGATTGCTTTTTGCCTAATTTACTTCCTATTTCTGATGGCTGAATCTCTTTGTCATTAGATTCAACTTTGTTGAGGTACAGGTATTCGTTTTCAATTAACCACGTGGCTATATGCCCTCTATATAAAGCTGTACCTGTCGCCTTAAAAGGTGACGTTTGTCCTGATTGTTTGTAATAAGTCTCTAGAGGCGATGGGTAAGCCCAACTTGTTGTAAGCCTTAGTTCTTTTCCCTCAAATAACAAAACGTCAGGAGCCTGTTGTGTGGCAATGGTCTGAGTTGTGGTGGCTAGCAATATTAAAAAGAAAAAGGTGCGCATTTAGACTTTCCCTGTAAGCGACTTGAGTTGGTCGTGTGACCTGATGGAATTAACTATTTTGCAGGGTAGCACATGTTACAAATTAATTAACCTGAGTGTCCGTTATTCGCTCATAGCAGACATTAACCTCTGCAATGCCTGACAGAATCTAAACGTAATTAATCACAGTGCCTGGAGTAAAGTGCTTGCGCGTGCAGCATGGGTTGTTAATGTTATGCCTGTAATTAGCCGAAACTTGAATGCAGCGTTCTTTCGGTTATGGCTCCGGATACCAGAAGATTTAATATGACGGATATCTATATGCAGGCGGCTATCGCCCAGGCCAGAAAAAGTTTGGCTGAGGGCGGTATTCCGATTGGCTCGGTGCTGGTTATCGATGGCAATATCGTCGGTGCCGGCCATAATCAGCGGGTGCAGAAGGGCAGTTGTGTATTGCATGCTGAAATGGATTGCCTGGAAAAAGCCGACCGGTTAACCGCCGCGGATTACCGCCGCGCTACGCTGTACTCTACCTTGTCGCCTTGCGATATGTGCAGCGGCACCGTATTGCTGTATGGCATTCCAAAGGTTGTTATTGGGGAGAACCAGACTTTTCAGGGGCCGGAAGCCTATGTGCAAAGCCGGGGCGTTACCCTGGAGAACCTGCATAATGCCGAGTGCATTCAGCTGATGCAGGATTTTATTGCTGCTAAACCCCAGCTGTGGTTTGAAGATATTGGCGAGTAAATACCTGCAGTAGTGGTTATCAATACGGAATAATCCCGTTGCGTCACACCGGCTGTCTGCGTTAGATCAAATTTTCAGTTTGATAAAACCTCTACACTACGGCCTGGATCAGCCGTCAGCACAGAGGTAGTTATGCAGTCAGTACAATGGGACCCGAATTTAATCAGCAAATATAATATTAACGGCCCGCGTTATACTTCTTACCCTACCGCTCTGGCGCTGCATACCCATTTTGATCAAACACAGATCCAAACAGCCATCAGCCAAAGCCCGGAAGCGCTTAGTCTGTATCTGCATATCCCGTTTTGCCATAAGCTGTGTTATTACTGCGGCTGCAATAAAGTGGTCACCCGCCATCAGCATAAGGCCGATATTTATCTGGATGGACTAGCCGCAGAAATGGCGCTGTATGCGCCGCTGCTCTGCGATAAAAGTATTAACCAGCTGCATTTGGGCGGCGGCACCCCGACCTTTTTAACCGAAGTACAGCTAAGCCGCTTAATGGCGTTGTTGCAGCAACATTTTACTATTAACAATGATGCTGAAATAAGCATTGAAATAGACCCGCGTAGTTGCAGCGATAACAAGCTGCGCCATTTGCGTAAGCTTGGCTTTAACCGGGTAAGTTTTGGCGTACAGGATTTAGATGAAAAAGTACAAATTGCCATTAACCGGGTGCAGGATACTGAGCTTATTCGTCATCAGGTTATGCTTAGTCGGGAGTTAGGTTTTAGCTCCATTAATCTCGATTTAATTTATGGCTTGCCTTTTCAGCAGCCTGCCAGCTTTAGTGCAACAATAGATGAAATTATCCGGCTTAATCCTGATCGTATTTCGTTGTTCAGTTACGCCCATTTACCAGAACGTTTTGCCGCCCAGCGTAAAATTACCGATAGCAGCCTGCCAGGTGCGCCATTAAAGCTGGAGCTGATGCAACTGGCCATAAACCGCTTTGTTGGCGCCGGCTATCAGTTTATTGGCATGGACCACTTTGCCAAACCCGAAGATGCGCTGGCGAAAGCTCAGCAGACCGGCAAACTGCAGCGAAATTTTCAGGGATATACTACCAGAGGGCAGGACGGGTTAATTGGCCTTGGTGTTTCCAGCATCAGCCAGGTAAGTGGAGTGCTTTGGCAGAATAGTAAAGACTTGCCTGTCTATTATGCAGCTGTCAATGCTGCAAACCTGCCACTGAAGCATGGTTTCAGTTTAAACCGGAATGATAAGATCCGCGCAGCGCTGATCAGCCAGTTAATCTGTCATTTTCAGTTAGATATAGAGACGTTTTGCCAGTTATGGAAAATAAATGACTTCTGGCGATACTTTAGCGAGGCTTTAGAACGGCTGCAGCCGTTTATTGAGGATGGTCTGGTCGAGCTTGCTGCCGGGCAAATAAAAGTAAGCCCTGTCGGCAGGCTATGGGTACGCAGTATCTGTACTTGCTTTGATGCTTATCTAAACCAAGGGCAGCAGCGGTTTTCTAAGGTGGTATAACGTAAAACCAGAGACTGACATTGCTGGCAGGCTTGTTGAATCATTGAATCATTGCAACGTTGCTAAGCAGGCTTACATTAAATTTAATTTCTTCAAGCTCTTCAGTATTTTGATTTATGCTACTGAGAAAGTCTAGCCAGCGGGGATCGTCATGCATTGCACTAAAGCCTGGATCAAGTGGACTAAAATGATTTGCCTTTTTAAGCTCTACAGCCTTATTTAACCACTCAAATGCTTTGTCATGCATGCCTTTTTCCAAATAAACCCGGGCGATGGCGATAGGAGACGTATCGCCCCAGCGATCAATTAATTCCTGAAAAGCCTGTTGATGTAGGCTCTGTTCTTTTAAAACGTGATATGCCATCGCTTTCCCTGCCAGCGCAACAGATTCACGACGTTCTTTTTCAAATGCCGCTAATGCCAGTTCAGGTTCGCCCCGGTAATATTGCGCCAAACCGATAAAAAAATGAGTGCCAGTATGGTCCGGACTCAAGCGTAGCAAAACGTTATAAGATGCAATCGCTTCTTCCCAGCGCCTTAAATAAAACAGCATCATACTGGTATTGTGGCGAATAGACGTGCTTAGCGGATCGATAGTGATGGCATGCTGATTAACCAATACAGCCTCTGACGTGCGGCCCAGCTTATGTAACAGTAACGCTGCCATGCCAAGAGAGCTGACATTAGAAGGTGCTCTTTTTAGTGCTCTTTCAATCTGGGTGGCCGCCGCTTGAAAATCCTTTTCATAAATCATTGAAAACCATGCCTGGCTAGTGAGCGCCGGAGAATAGTCCGGATTAATTTGTAACGCCCGTTTGTTTGCCAGCCGTTCTAAGGTGCTTCCTTCATCAGGAGGGATAATACCCATGACTACCTGCTTACCGTAATTGATACTTAACCAATCCCAAGCCTCTACAAAGTTTTCTTCTATATCAATCGCTTGCTTGAATATCTTAGTGGCCTCTTCTAACTTTTCAGGATCGCCGGATCGGGTAAGATGACGAGCTTTTAAAAACAATTCATAGGCTTGAGAATTTACTTTATTGGCTGTGGGGCTGTTCCCGAGAATTTTTAATTTCAGTTGCCGCACCACTGCGTTGGCAATCTCATCCTGGATAGCAAACACATTATCTAATTTTCTGTCGTAGGTTTCAGACCACAAATGGGTATCAGTAGCCGCTTCAATTAGCTGCGCGGTAATCCGTATCTGATTGCCTGACTTTCTAACTGAGCCTTCCAATACATGAGCAACATTAAGCTTCTCTGCAAGTTCGACAATGTTTATATCCTTGTCTTTAAAAGCAAATGCTGATGAACGAGAGATGACTCTCAATTCAGAAATTTGGGCCAGAAGGTTAAGCAATTCTTCAGAGATACCATCGGAAAAATAGTCCTGTTCCGGATCTGAGCTCATGTTGACAAAAGGCAGAACCGCAATCGAATTATCACCATACGATTCAATAAAGGCTTCGCTGCGGCCCGTCTCTCTTGCTTCATCGATTTGATTAGCAACAACGTCAGTCAGAGCTGCCTCTCTGGCGGGCATCAGCACAAACTTATCGACACCAAAGTACGTTACCGCCAGCGCTAAAACGATAATGATAACCCGATCCAGAGTTTTTGCCGTTTTTCCCGTAACCTTGTATTGGGGAGTCACGCCACTGTCTTTCTTCAATCCTTCTGGTGTGAGTTCGAATACCCAGGCAAGAATAACGACTGGAACAAGACCGATAACAGCAATGATTGTTGCATGACGAACCAACGAAGCACTAAATCCAAAGGCGGGGAAGATGGTATCGACGACTTGGATCAGCAGCCATGCCATCAAACTGTAAGCTGTGGCAACGCGTAATACATTTCGTCTTCTTAATTCATTGAAAAAATTCATGGCACAGTACCTCTATGCGCTGAATGCGGCAACAGGTAAAGCTGATTAGTCAGGAACAATATGAAAATCGTCTTGATGAAGAGAAAAATAGTAGTTCAGGATTAAGCACTTCGCAACTTTCGCGCTTTGTATGCAAAGCTAAACAGCGGCTATCCGGCATTGCCAAACTGGCTGTAGTTCTTCATAGTTAGCTCTTGGCGAAACGGAAAAGGCGGGCTCAGATGTTAAAGGTTAAAATACCATTACGGTTTATAGCAGGCATGGCGCTGGCACTGATATCAGTCTCAGCCACCGCAACAAACAGCGAAACCAACAACGATAAAACATCACAAAACACGGCACTCTATACTGTGTTTGATCAAGTGCATGTATTGCCGATGACATCTGCACCGGAGCCAGAACAACGGGTGCTGCGCGAGCAACGGGTACTGGTGCAGGGCGATCGCATCGTCGCTGTAGGCAATGTTGCGGATATTGCCATACCTGACGGTGCTAAGGTCATTGTCGGCAACGGTCGTTATATTATGCCTGGGCTGGCCGAAATGCACGGTCATGTGCCGCCGCTGGCCGATTTTAGCGGAGTACCTAAGCGCTATCTGGATGATGTGTTAACGCTATATCTGGCAGGGGGGGTTACCACAGTGCGTGGCATGCTGGGCCACGACCGGCAATTGCAGCTAAAAGACGATATTGCCAGCGGTAAACGACAGGGCCCAACCTTGTATCTGGCCGGCCCCAGTTTTAACCAGCATACTGTAACTTCACCAGAGCAAGCCCGCGAACGCGTGCGACAGCACAAAGCTGAGGGCTGGGACTTATTGAAAATTCACCCCGGTTTAAGCCTTGAACACTATCAAGCCATAGCCGACGAAGCCAATAAACAAGCTATCGACTTTGCCGGCCACGTACCCGAAGCCGTGGGCATAGAGCAGGCTATTGTACTGGGTAGCCGTACTAATGATCATCTCGATGGTTATATGGCCGCGCTCGGCGGTTTTGATAAGACCTTAACAGTCAAAGATCTGGCGCCGCTGGTGGCACTGACCAAACAGCATAATGTGGCAGTAGTCCCCACCGAAGCGCTGTGGCAAACCATTATTGGAGCCGCAGACAGCACACAGCTACACGCTTATGACGAACTGAAATATATGCCAGCGCAGGTAATCGCCGGCTGGCAGCGCTATTTGCAGCAAGCCAGTGGCAGTTATTACACGGGGAAGACCGCTGAGTTACATGCCGAAAACCGCCGCTTGTTGCTTGCGGAGCTATACCGGGCAGGCGTTACTATATTACTGGGTACTGATGCGCCGCAATTATTTAGTGTGCCGGGGTTTTCCATACGCCGCGAAATACCAAAAATGACCGCGGCAGGCATGAGCAACTACGATATTTTGCTAAGTGGTACAGCGTTAGTGGGCGAGTATTTTGCTGATCAGGACTCGTTCGGTCAGGTAAAAGCCGGCCAGCGCGCTGACTTACTCTTACTTGAGGGGAATCCATTAGAAAACTTGTCAGCACTATACAAACCTGCCGGGGTAATGGTGCAGGGGCAGTGGCTAAGCCGCTCAGAGCTTGATAGCAAACTGGCAGATATCGCCAGTGCCAGGCTGGCAGAGCGCAGCGCGCCTTAACTCATCACGCTGTTATGTTGGGGCTTTTAGGGCTTTGCAACTATAGTTGCTAGGGCAGTGGTGTTTATAAGCGACGCAGTTTTGCTTATTTGGCGCAAAATGCAACTGCACCTACTTTAGCCTCTGCCATTTATGGCGCAGAACACTCTATGAGCCGGAGCCTGACCATGACTAACCCTATCATCGCCGACAATAAACCCATAAAAGTAAGTTTAACCAAAGGCTCAGAATATTACTTTTGCGTGTGTGGCCAATCGAAGGATCAGCCTTTCTGCGATGGCTCGCACGCCGGCACCGATTTCAAACCTAAAGCCTTTACTGCTGACGAAACCGGCGATGCCTTTCTTTGTCGCTGCAAACACACGGCCAACGCGCCATATTGTGATGGCACGCATAAACAGTTCGATGCAGAGCAGGTCGGTAAGGAAGGCCCAGGCTCTTCATCTTCAACATCATCTTCATCCGGCGCACCTGAACCAAAAGCTACTGCAGAAGAGCCAACGGTCGAGTTTATTCATCAACTTGCCCGCGACGGTTTGTCTAAGTTTGGCCATCATGGGCCAATGACATCAATGGGCGTGCCACGGCATAAGTTACCGCATTGGGACGACTTACAACTGATGGTAGCGCAAATGGCAACCAAGCCGCTAATGGAAGATATTCCGGTTGCCACTGAACTGGTTATTGGACCCGAAGCTAAAAAGCCGCTGCTGCTTAAGATGCCGTTGTTTGTGTCAGATATGAGTTTTGGTGCGTTGTCAGAAGAAGCTAAAATTGCCCTGGCGCGCGGTGCTGAATTGGCCGGTACCGGCATTTGCTCGGGCGAGGGTGGCATGTTGCCAGAAGAGCAGGCCGCGAACTCACGCTATTTTTATGAGCTTGCCAGCGCGCAGTTTGGCTATCAGGAAGAGCTGCTAACCCGGGTGCAAAGTTTCCATTTTAAAGGCGGCCAGGGCGCTAAAACCGGCACAGGAGGACACTTACCCGGCATTAAAAATAAAGGCAAAATTTCAACAGTGCGCGGCATACCAGAAGGTACTGATGCGATATCACCGCCAACCTTCAAGGATCTGTCCAGTGTTAGTGATTTCGCCCGGTTTGCCGCCCGGGTGCGGGAAATTACCGGGGGCATACCAGTTGGCTTTAAACTGAGTGCTAATCATATCGAACGCGACATTCAATTCGCGCTGGATGCTGGCGCTGACTATATCATTCTGGACGGACGCGGTGGCGGCACCGGCGCAGCACCGGAAATGTTTCGCGATCACATCAGTGTGCCAACCATACCCGCGTTGGCCCGTGCCCGCCGTTATCTGGATGCGCAAAACGCCAGCGGCAGGGTAACGCTTATTATTACCGGCGGGCTGCGGGTGCCTATAGATTTTGTTAAAGCCATGGCACTGGGCGCAGATGGTATAGCGCTGTCAAACAGCGCCATCCAGGCAATTGGTTGTGTCGGTGCCAGAATGTGCAACACCAACAATTGCCCGTCGGGTATTGCTACGCAAAAGCCTGAATTACGTAAGCGGCTGGACATCGATGTCTCTGCTAAGCGGCTGAATAATTTCTTTCGCGCCTCAGTAGAACTGATGCAGGTGATGGCCCGCGCTTGTGGCCATGACGCGCTAAGCAAGTTTAACCAGGCTGATTTAGCCACCTGGAACCGGGAAATGGCCTATTTATCCGGTATACGGTTTTCTGGTTTCGAAGGGATTAACACGGGTGGCAGCTAATTGGCTGGCTGCTTTTCTTCCGGCGTTAATGTTGTTGTACAATTGATTATCGACAATACACGGAAACATTCTGATGACTGATCGTACACGAGAAAAGCCAGTGCAACCAAAACCTACGCAACAAAAACCAGTACAGCAAAAAATCGGTAATGTTACACTTGTGGTGGCAGACTACGACAATGCCATTGCGTTCTATACTACCAAACTGCAATTTAGCGTGGTGGCCGATGTCGATTTAGGCGGCGGCAAGCGCTGGGTTGAAATTGCCCCGCCCAATAGCAATGGCAGCCACTTGCTGCTAGCCAAAGCCACTAACACGCAGCAGCAAGCCGCTGTAGGCAACCAAAGCGGCGGCAGGGTATTTTTGTTTTTGCATACCAACGACTTCTGGCGCGACTATCACGCCATGCAAGCCAAAGGCGTTGAGTTTAACGAGACGCCCAGAGAGGAAAGCTACGGCACCGTGGCAGTTTTTCAGGATTTATACGGCAATAAATGGGATTTGCTACAAATGCACCCCAACTAGATCAGTGACAGGCAAGGGCTATGCAGAATCATCTTTGTATTTAAGACAGTGGCTGAACGCATTTCACTCTAGGCAGGTCGGTAGCTACTGCTATTTTAGGTTTATCAAACCAAACATTTCCCGATTATTTAAATGAATGGCCATTGTCTTCTAAGCCAAGTTTATTCTGATTGTTACCCCGTAATTTGTGTTGGCAAAGACATTAGCTGTACCTATAACTTATTGTAAGTTTTGAATAAGCGGTGTAATGTTCCGAACATCATTTTTAAAATTACATCAATCAGATTACTCTAATAATAACAATAAAAGGATTGATAACTTACATGGCAATTATCGGTATTGATCTTGGGACCACGAACAGCACATGCTGTGCGTGGAAAGACAATGAATTATTGAATATTCCCAATGCGTTAAATTCACTTCTTACGCCATCAGTTGTTGGCCTGGATGATGATAAAAACATCTTAGTTGGTCAAATTGCTAAGGAACGCTTACTTACTCACCCGGATAAAACTGTCGCAGTATTCAAGCGCCTGATGGGCAGTGAACACAAAGTAAAAATCGCCTCGCATTCTTTCTCTGCCCCTGAGCTTTCATCACTTGTTATCAGAAGTTTGATCAAAGATGCTGAAGCGCACTTAGGCGAGAAAGTAACGGAAGCGGTTATCAGCGTACCGGCATATTTTAATGAAAACCAGCGCGCAGCCACTAAACTTGCTGGTGAGCTTGCGGGTATAAAAGTACGCAGACTCATTAACGAACCTACCGCCGCCGCAATAGCTTACGGACTTAACAAACGTCAGGAAGGTACTTTTCTGATTCTGGACATGGGAGGTGGTACTTTCGATGTCTCAATAATGGAATATTTTTCCGGAATAATGGAGGTCCACGCCAGTTCAGGTGATAACTTTTTGGGTGGGGAAGACTTTGTACAGGCAATGATTGATCATGTTTTAAGTGCGAAAAACGTTAGCATAGAATCTCTATCGACGACTGACAGTCATCTTCTTTATCTGCAAATGGAGTCATTAAAAAAACGTATTGATGAAGTGGATGAAGAGATCCTGAGCTTTCAGTTAAATGGAGAGACAGTCGAATTCAAAGTTGATCAGCAGTGGTTTCAAAGAGTTATTACTCCGCTGTTACTGCGCGTAAGAAATCCAATACAGCTCGCCCTACAAGATGCAGGTATGCATGCTCAGCAGATTGATGAGGTGATTCTGGTAGGCGGGGCAACAAGGCTTAAACATTTTCGGGTCACCGTGGCTAAGCTTTTAGGAAGAATTTTGTCATGCGACATTGACCCTGACATTGTGGTTGGAATGGGTGCCGGAATACAAGCTGGATTACTGGTTCATAATCAGGCGCTGGAAGATGTGGTTCTAACTGACGTCTGTCCTTATACACTGGGCACTGAAGTGGTTGATGAAAACGGAAACCCCGGATTATTTATGCCGATAATCGAGCGTAACTCAGTTGTTCCGATTAGTATTGAGAGAACAGTGCATACGGTACGTGATAATCAAGATGCATTAATGATTAAAATTTTTCAGGGGGAAAACAGACGAGTTGAGAAGAACGTTTTTCTTGGTTTTGTAAACGTACCTTTGCCCAAATCGAAAGCAGGCACCCAGTCAGCAAGAATAAGATACAGCTATGATATGAACGGATTGTTGGTGGTAGATGTATCGGTTGATTCTACTGGAAAGACATTCAATAAAGTTATAGAAAATGCGCCGGGGATGCTCAGCGAATCAGAAAAGCAAAAGTCCCTCAGCAATTTGGATAAATTGAAGTTTCATCCCAGAGATAATCAAAAGAACGCTCAGCTCATTGCCAAAGCCGATAGATTATTTAAGTCGAATCTTGGCCAGGTTCGTGAGCAACTTGCTTCGGCAATTGCGAATTTCGAACGCATCCTTGAAGCACAAAACAAAATATCAATTGAAAAAGCTCAACAAGAGTTTTCAAATTATTTGGATGTGCTGGAAAAAGAAGGAAGATTTTGATGTCAGTTTGGGATGTACTGAAGATCCAGCAAACCAATGAAATAGGCAAGATTAAAACTGCATACGCAAAGGAGCTAAAAAATTGTCAACCCGATAAAGACCCTGAGGGATTTCAGGTACTCCATCAAGCCTACAAAGCGGCACTCCATTTGGTGCAAAAAGCAGCTAGTGAAGTAAATAAAAATGACCGATCACAGCAAGTTGACAGTAGTCCTACTGGCGAAGAACCAGCGCCGCAAACACCTAATAATGAGATTGAACGGTCACCTGAGGAGCAGGCCTATATCGAGCTATTAAACGCCGAGTACAACCGTCATGTTGAAAGAGTAACGGTCATTTTGGATGGCAACAATACCCGCAACGATCCAAACGAGTGGCGCTTTTTGTTTCATTCTGATTTTATTCTGGATTCTCAGTTCAATGCCCACCTCGGCATGTTTGTGCTTGATAAAATTTTGAAGATCAACAACGAGTTTGAAAGCCTCAATCGTCACAATAAACGTTACAGTCAGCCAAACTCGACAGTAAAAGGCAGTACAGTAAAATATCTGGACGGCATTTTTCATTGGCGGGGTCAGATCCAGTCGTTGCGCTACTTTTTTGGTGACGACAACACCATAAAAATATTAAATATGTTAGAGGGGCATGATCACAGTACGGACACACAAAGCGCAATTAATTCAGTCAAGGGTGGAAAAGTGCGCGAGAATAAAGCGCGTAAAGTAAATCACGCCGATCAGTATTCCGAAGCAATAGACGCTTTGCAGCACCTGAAAAAGTTAACCTACTGGACACATGGCATCGGAATTTTACTGCTTTCTGTGGTGATGCCGGCTTTAATTGAAGACGATAATATTGGTCCTGCTATGATTATTGGCTCAATAATTACCTTGTTAATTATTCAAATCATTGGCGTTACTCTGAAAAACAAGTACATGCTTTACACCATGTGGCCAACATCTTTTTTTCTGCTTCTGTGTTTTCCCTGGGGCACATTTGCCGGGTGGAGAATGAGCCAATGCCTGTACAAAGGAATAAAGTATTTTCGATACTCCTAGTTGACACCTGAACTGGTAGGGTTAAGCCTGACACTGGCCAAAACGTTAATGCCGTGTCCTTTTCGATCAAGCTAATTTTGCCCGAGGATCCAATATGACCGATATATTTATGCAGGCCGCAATAGCGCAGGCTGAAAAAAGCTTAGCCGAGGGCGGTATTCCCATTGGCTCGGTGCTGGTGATTGATGGCAAGATTGTCGGTGCCGGCCACAACCAGCGAGTGCAAAAGGGCAGTTGCGTATTGCACGCGGAAATGGATTGCCTGGAAAACGCTGGCCGCTTAACCGCCGCCGAGTATCGGCGCGCGACGCTGTACTCTACCTTATCACCCTGCGATATGTGCAGCGGCACGGTACTACTGTATGGCATTCCCAAAGTAGTTATTGGTGAAAACCAGACGTTTCAGGGGCCACAGGTTTATTTGCAAAGCCGCGGTGTCACTGTCGAAAATCAGCAAAATGAAAGGTGTATAAAGCTAATGCAGGACTTTATTGCCGCTAAACCACAGCTGTGGTTTGAAGATATTGGCGAGTAGAGCGAAGCAGCCGCTGGCTGCGTTTCGCCAACCTGGGTTTTAATGTAGAGACAATGACCATGTGGTTACAAAAAGAATTGATGTTAAAAGCAAAACCAAGGGGCTTTCATTTAATTACCGCTGAAGTGTTGCAGCAGTTGCCCGAGCTTAAGCAACTGTCTATTGGCTTGTGTCATATTTTTATTAAACATAGTTCTGCCTCTTTAACGATTAATGAAAATGCTGATCTGACTGTACGCCAGGACTTTGAGCAATTTTTCAGTAAAGCGGTACCAGAAAACGAGCCTTACTATACTCATACTTATGAAGGTAGTGACGATTTACCAGCACACCTGAAAAGTAGCTTACTTGGCAGCAGCGTATCCATTCCAATTGCTGGCGGCAGCTTGTGTCTGGGTACCTGGCAGGGTATTTATCTGGGCGAGCACCGCAACCATGCTGGTAGCAGAACACTGGTTATTACCGTGCAAGGTGAATAAAGTAGCGTTTCAGGATTTTATCTATGTGCTATCGAGATAAACTTGCGCTTTCATAAGGCGTTTGACTTTTTTGTTCAAATGTCAGAAGTGGAAACAGATATACTTCTTATCGTCTGGCTACAGTATTCCATGTTTTTAAGAAGGAGTAACAATGCAATATGTGAAATTTTTGGTGGTCGATGACTCGCCAACCGTTATTAGCGTTGTCAGCAGTGCACTGTTAAACAGATTGGGTGCTGAAACGGTTTATACTGCAAAAAATGGCCAGGAAGCGTTGAAGATTCTGGAAACAAAAGATATCGATATCATTATTTCAGATTGGGAAATGCCGTTGCTAAGCGGTGTAGGGCTGTTAAAACATGTTAGAAAAAATCATAAGATTAAAGATATTCCCTTTATTATGATGACGGCTAATGGCGGCAGAGACTATGTGATCACTGCAATGCAGCATGGCGTTAGCCAGTACGTTGTTAAGCCCTTCAGCGCAGATAAATTAGAAGATGCCATTAACAAGTCCTGGAATGGCGCAAAAAAGCGTAATGCCGTGCGCGTGTCTGGCCTGCCGCCACACAAAGTGTGTTTACATACCCCGCAAGCAAAGTTAACGCCGAAGGTAAAAAATATCAGTAAAACCGGTGTCATGTTGCAGCTGACCTACAACGAGCAAATAAAGCTGTTTGACCGGTACCAACTGGATATTACGTTAGATGAGCTTAGCCATGACAGTGCTTACTCTATCAGCAAGCTGACAGGCAAGGTCATTCGGATTGAAGCGGACGATGTTAACGACAGCGGTTCCGCCCTGTGTAATGTCGCATTACACTTTGTCAAAGAGGCTATTAGCGACCAGACGCAGACCGCGCTGACATCGGTGCTGGAATATCTGAGCATTAACATTCCTCAGATAATTGATAATAAGTAGTGGTGCGGATGTCACATCTAAACGTCAACAGCTGAATTAACTTTCAGTTGCAAATAAAAACTATTCTCATTAGCATTTACATTGTGAGCTAAACGCTTTACTATTTTGGCTCCTGATTTTTAAACGACTAACAAGAATAGAAACTTATTTATGACTGAACGTAAACATCCTCTCTCAACATTTGGCTCTCAGGCTCTTTTCACCGCATTAGCACTTAATGCCGTCCACAGTAGCGCTACTGAGATGGTAGATACCTGTGTCGCCACCGACACGCAATGCACTCAGGAAGCAATTGAACTGATTAAAGTACATGGAGTACGCAGCTCTGTTTACAGTGTAAAACAGTCGGGCGACCTGCGCCGCCTGGCTGAACTGACTGACACGCCGCACACCATTACTGTACTGACAAAAGATCAGATCGAAGAGTCGGGTAAAACAGACTTAAAAGAAATTCTGGCTGCTCAGGCAGGCGTTACGCTTGGCACGGGTGAAAATGGTAACGCTTTTGGCGATCGTTATATTATTCGCGGCCATGAGGCACGCTCTGATGTATTTGTGGATGGGTTGCGAGACCCTGGCATGACCACGCGCGAGAGCTTTGCAACCGAACAAATTGAAATTACCAAAGGGCCAAGTTCAACCTTCGCCGGTCGCGGCTCATCAGGTGGTGCCGTAAATAGCATTACCAAAAAAGCTTCTACGTCATACAGTTTTGGTCGGGTCGATGCCAGTGTCGGTAGCGATGAGCACCACAGGCTGGTGCTGGATTACAATACACCCATTACTACGGATACCGCATTTCGGTTAAACCTGCTAAGTACCGCAGAAGATGCACCAAACCGCGACGGGATCAGCCGTAACAGAGACGGCGCGTTGCTCTCTGGCGTATACGACAACGCTGCTAATTTGCGGGTATATGCCGATGGCTACTACCTGAATGCCGCTGATAAACCAGATTTAGGCAGTTACTTTAACCTTGAAAGCCGTAAGCCGGTCAGTGATATCCCGGTATACGCGCAGGAAGAAGACTTCTTAGATTCAGACGTGTCAGCCTTTACCCTTCGCACCGAATATAACATTAGTGACAACGTAAGATTTTACAATGCAACACGCTATGGCCAAACCAGCAATGGCTACCTTGCTACGGGAGCCAGGGGCACAGTTCGCTCAGAGGATGATCCGCAGGCTCCCGGTGCGTCAACTATAGGCTTAAGTACCCATCAAGGCTGGCAGGATGTGGAATATTTCGCCACCCAATTTAACCTGTTCTGGGATCTGAAAACTGCCCGTGTTGAGCACAAGTTGTTGTTCGGTTTAGAGTTTACCGACGAGTCGGTCGATAATGGCGTGTACGACATCAGTTATAATAACAGCCCTAATTGCACTACGACAGGTCGCTCAGGCTCTCAACCGGGCTATTGTTTACTGGATGCAGACGGGCAGGTGTATCAAAACAGCAGCCGCATTATTGGCCGCAGTTACAGCAAAGATGCGTCCGATGCGCTGTTCTCTGCTAACACTATTGCGTTTTATGCTATGGATACTGCCAAAATAAATGAGTATTGGCAGGTGTTTGCCGGGCTGAGGCTTGATCAAATAGACTACAGCAATGACGTCGTCAGCCGCGGCGATGCTATTGACTATGCGTACAAAGATAATTTCTACAACGGTCATGTTGGCATCGTCTACAGCATTACCGACGAGGGCAATTTGTATCTGAGTTACTCAACTGCGACCAATATTAATGGTGGTGAGTCGGATCTGGGCGCCAATTGCGGCTATGGTGGTTTGTGTGGTGATCCTGAGCAGGCGGCTATGGCCGATCCGGAAACCGTGCAGAATATAGAGTTTGGCACCAAATGGGCGGTGCTGAATGAAAAATTGTTTATTGCCGCCGCCGTGTTTCAGATGACAAAAACAGATGTGATGGAAAGCGTGGGTGATGCTTATTCAACCTTAGGTACCTTAAATACCGGTAAAAACCGCATTCAGGGGGTAGAAATTGCACTAAATGGTGCTGTTACCGATAAACTCAGCCTGCAGGCCAGCGCGGCGATAATGGATTCAGAGGTTATGGCTTCGATAGACCCTGCAAACCTTGGTCTGGAACTGAGTAACTTTGCCAATAACAGTTTCTATTTACAGATGCGGTATCAGCTGACCGAGGCCTTTGCATTTGGTGGTGATTACAGCTATCAGAGCGAAATGTTCGGTGGCCAGCCTGATACTGCCGCTGGCTATGATACTGAAAATGGCTACTACAGCATCAGAGTGCCAGGTTATGCAGTGGTTAACGTGTTTGCCAATTACAACGTTAATGACTCCACTACAGTGAGAGTCAATATTGGCAACGTCAGCGACAAAGAATACTGGACCGCTGCATACCGCTCTGGCAGCTTTATGTATCTGGGCGATGCGCGCTCCATCAAAGCAACCCTGACTTACGAATTTTAATAACAGCAATTAAGGAGTCGTTCCGGTGGTGGTCATAAAACAACTTTTATCAGCGGCAGAAGTGAAAGAGTACAGAGCATTACTGCACGTTGCACCCTGGAACGACGGTATCACTACAGCAATGGGGATGGCGGCATCGGTTAAAAAAAACGGCCAGGCCGATGCTGGTGACAACCAGGTTCAGCAACTGGCAAATCGTTTGCTGGCAAGGCTTGGGCATACTCCAGCTTTACTTTCAGCGGCACTGCCGCATCGTATCTTTCCACCTTGTTTTAATTGCTATGGTGAGGGAGAAACCTACGGGCTACACGTTGACGCGGCAATAATGCGTATGCCAAATAATGAGATACTGCGCTCAGACTTGTCGATGACCACCTTTTTATCTGAACCAGACGAATATCAGGGTGGCGAGTTGGTTATAGAAACTGAATTTGGCCAACAACGCGTTAAGTTATCTGCTGGTGATGCGGTGTTGTATTCATCAGGCAGTTTACATAAGGTGACACCAGTAACCCGGGGCCAGCGTTTTGCGGCGATAACCTGGATCCAGAGTTTAATTCCGGATAGCCAAATGCGTAATACATTGCATCAGCTTGACCAAAGTATCCAGAATCTGCTGACCAATCCGGCGGTAGCGCGCGAGCAATTAGACCAGTTACATCATGTCTACCATAATCTTATCCGCCAACATTCGCAGGTGTGAGCATGTATCTGTTATAGGTACCATAAAATTTTCTCTGCTTTTAGCGTAACACGTTAAAAGTTTCCAGTGACGCGCACTGATGAATACTTCTCGCCCATCAAAGCTCAGGAGCATACCTGAGCTTTGATGACAGAATGGTTACTGGCAACTGCCGCAGCACATCTGGCCGTCGGCTCCGTGGTTTGCTCTGGCAGGTTGTACGAATAAGATCTCATTTTCCAGCAAAATATGCTGCATTAAATCTTCTTTCAGTTCCTTTAACCCCAGATATAGCGCAGTCCAGGTATTACAGGCATCGGCAGGTAAGGTTATGTTGTTAGTCAGCATATCTAACGTTCCCAACGCATCGCCGTGTTGCAGATGTTCCTCTTCCATTACGCTGATTGGCCCTGAGGGATAAATCCCACCTGCCAGCATTGGAAACAGAATTTGCTCCTCTTTTACCATATGACTTTCCAGCTCCTGATACATATCTTCCAGGTGTTGTGTTAGCCCAGTCGGGCAATTTGGATCATCAGCATGTACGTGCTCAACACGCCTTGCCAGCCTGATGACCTCAGGCAATTGCAGCCGATGCCGCTGGTGAAACCGATGTAAAATATGCTCAATAAGATCTTTTACCGGTTTCGCGCGCCAATCAGTAATGTCTCCGTCTTGCTGTTGTAATACGCTTAGGGCGTCAAGAATTGGAGTAGCATCCTGTTCTTTTTTTGCCAGCGCTTCACGTAAGCTATGTTGGCCGCCACAGCAAAAATCCAGTTTATACTGATGAAATACGGCAGTGGCACCAGCAAGTGTAGTGGCGATTTGCCCTAAAGACTGATCTAAAAACGATATAGTTGTGAAAGACATACTAACTCCTGCTTGATTAATTTAAGGGGCGCGTTAACAACGCGGTTAACGTTAGATGGCAAGAGTCAGGCCATAACTACCACCTTTGATTTATATGGCTTTATTTTGCACTGTGGTAAATTGCACCCACTAAAGTCTGGGTAATAAATACTCAAGGGTAAAAATAACCATGTTGCAAGAAAGTTTAATTGCCGATTTAGTCACTGAGTTACCTGCGGCCGTGCGCCTGCAAAGACTGGTGAGTACATTACGCAGCCATTTCAGCTGTGGTGCGGTAGGTCTGCTAAGGCTCGAGCATGAAGCCCTTAAACCGGTTGCGCTGCATGGTTTAGTGCGTGAAGCGCAGGGCCGGCGTTTTGTAGTGGCAGAACATCCTCGGTTAGCGGCTATTCTGGCCAGTCGCAACCCGGTGCGGTTTGAACCTGAATCTGAGTTACCGGATCCTTACGATGGTTTGCTGGAGGATCAGCCGGGTCAGGTCTTGCCAGTGCATGATTGTATGGGCATCTCTCTGTTTGTCGAAGGGCGCTGCTGGGGAGTGCTAACCCTGGATGCGTTGCAGGCCGGTAGCTTTTCTCAGGCGGCTGTGTATGAGTTGCAGCGCTACAGCCTGTTGGTTGAGGCCGCAGTGCGGATGACAGAGCTGGAACAAGCAAACCGGGCACTTCGGCTTAATCATCAGGCAGATGAACAGCAATTTGAACCTGCTGCGAAACAGCGCTATGAGCTGATAGGTCAAAGCAAAGTGCTGCAACAAATTTTGCAGGAGCTAAGGGTGGTAGCCAGCTCAGATTTACCCGTGTTGTTACTCGGCGAGACAGGGGTGGGCAAAGAGTTATTTGCCCGGCATTTGCATCGAAGTTCAGCCCGCGCATCCAAACCAATGGTGTATATCAATTGCGCGGCATTACCGGAAAGCCTGGCAGAAAGCGAATTATTTGGTCATAGCAAAGGTGCATTTTCTGGTGCCCATACTGAACGGGCAGGTCGCTTTGAAGCCGCTGATGGCGGTACGCTGTTTCTGGATGAGGTTGGAGAGCTGCCGCTATCGGTGCAAGCTAAGTTACTCAGAGTATTGCAAGATGGTGAAATTCAACGTTTGGGCTCAGATAAAACCCGGTTGGTTAATGTGCGCTTGGTTGCCGCAACCAATCGTGATTTAAAGCATCAGGTGAAAAGTGGCGAGTTTAGGGCCGACTTATATCATCGGTTATCGGTGTACCCGTTGCCGATACCGCCCTTGCGGGAAAGGCCTGATGATATTCCACTGTTGGCCGGACATTTTTTAGAGCTAAACCGCAGCCGTTTAGGGTTGCGAGCGCTGCGTTTATCTTACGATGCTGAATTAGCAATATTAAGTTATAGCTGGCCGGGTAATGTCCGCGAGCTGGAACATGTAATAAGCCGGGCGGCGATTAAAGCATTAAGTCATGGCGCATCCCGCACTGACATTGTTACTCTGGAGGCGGCATTGCTTGATCTGGATACCGTGCCCTCAGCCATTGCACACAATGAAACAAATGAGGTGCTGCAATTAAGCGGTATACCGTTAAAGCAAGCGGTCAACCAACTGCAACGACAAATGATTCAACAGGCAATAAGCCAGCACAACGGCAGTTGGTCGTTAGCTGCCCGTCAGCTGGAGCTTGATCCCAGCAACCTGCATAAGCTGGCACAAAGGTTGGGCCTTAAATGAATGGTAAAAGACATAATGTGGCACTATAGCCGGATGCTGTGCTGGCGGGCACTGGCCATTGTCAGCTTAGCGCTGGGGCTGTTAGGCATACCCTTGCCGGGCATGCCGACGGTACCTTTTATTTTGCTTAGCGCCTGGTCGGCAGGTAAAGGCTGGCCTGCATTGGAGCAACGATTGCTGACACATCCGCAATTAGGCCCACCCATTCTGGCCTGGCGCCAAAACGGGGTGGTGCCGCGTCGCGCCAAATACCTGGCCAGCGGCATGATGCTGATCAGCGTGGTGCTGTTACAGTTCTCAGCAGCGCCCTTGATCCTAAGACTGTTGCTGCCATGTTTTATATTAATGGTGGCGCTTTGGCTATGGCGCCGCCCCGAACAAGCGATACAGGATAACAATGATGACTAAGCCTACTGATCCGCCAGCCCTTAATGCAGAGCAAGCGATGCGTTATAGCCGCCAGCTGATGCTGCCGGCAATGGATTTTCGTGGTCAGGAGGCTTTACTGGCAAGTAAGGTGCTTTTGGTTGGCATGGGCGGGCTTGGTTGTGCGGCAGCCCCTTATTTAGTGGCCAGCGGTATCGGCAGTATTACCCTGGTAGACGATGACACTATTGACCGTAGTAATCTGCAACGGCAAATTTTGTATCGGGAAGCTGATATCGGGCTTAGTAAAGTGCAACAGGCTGCCGCGGGTTTACGCCAGTTAAACTCTGACATTGAAATACACGCGTTGCAGCAACGTTTAACTGCAGACGGTTTAGCTGAGCTGATACCCCAATTTTCACTGGTACTTGATTGCACCGATAACCTTGACACCCGCAATGCCATTAACGCCGCCTGTGTTAAGGCGAAAGTGCCGTTGGTATCAGGTGCGGCGATCCGCTTCGAGGGCCAGGTGGCCAGCTTTAGTATGCAAGACGATGATGCCTGCTATCACTGTTTAAGCCAGTTATTTGGTGAGCAGCAACTTAGCTGTATGGAAGCCGGTATTCTAAGCCCGGTAGTGGGTGTTATCGGCACCATGCAGGCGCTGGAAGCGGTAAAAATTCTGGCGAAAGTAGGTGCGCCGCTGTATGGCAAATTACAGTTATTTGATGCTTTGACCAGCCAATGGCGCCAGTTTGGTTTAAGCAAAGACCCGGGCTGCACTGTTTGTGGTTAATGCTTGCTGCGATTACCGCAGTGCCGGCTTAGCCGTTTGTGGCAGTATATCGCTATGCACCTTTTGCAATAGTTTATAAGCATCACCTAAATCACAGTTTTCATGCTCACGTTTTTTATAACCCATTGACGTTAACTCAATATGCCAGGTTGGCACCACATCTACTGTGGCCAGGGTTTGTTTTACACAGTTAAGCGGGCAGCCATCGACAGCAAGAATTGACCGGCCAGACTGCGCGACTTTTACCAGCTGCTTTACCTTGCCACCCACTCCGGCAATACAGGACATTTGCGCTGAACCTTCGCGATCCAGTACTACGGCTAAATCGTTGGCCAGCTGCGCGACGTTAGAGCAGCCGGAGCAAGAATATACCAGGGGTTTGTCGTTGTAATCAGGGCTCATAGCGGGCACCGTTGTTGAATGACTATCTACCCAGTGTAAAAGCTGCAGCGCGCGGCGACTTGATATAAATCAAAGCCGCGCCGCAGTTACCACTTCAGAGGTAATCTCGTTCAGAGGTAATCTCGCTTCAGCCAGGCCGGCCGTCTGGCCTTGGCGTTGTTAGCACCGGGAAATACACCAGTACGTACAACAAGTAGGCCAGCACCCAGCC
The DNA here is from genome assembly GCA_002364615.1 of Arsukibacterium sp. UBA3155. Classification (GTDB taxonomy): domain Bacteria; phylum Pseudomonadota; class Gammaproteobacteria; order Enterobacterales; family Alteromonadaceae; genus Alishewanella. Next base: position 22,463 of record DEYP01000024.1, read on the forward strand.
GCCGACGCCCAGCCATAGCCACTGCATGGTTTGTGCTGGCCATAGCCAGATCAGCAGGGTACGGCTGACAGCAGCGGCGAGCACCAGCAAAAATGCCAGCGACATAATGGTATGCGGTTTTAACATGCGGCCGCTGTGACCCAACGACACCCGGGCCATCATGCTTAAAATCATACTGCCCATAGCACCGGCGGTTAACGTGTGCAGCGCAACGCTATTGCTGATATTAACACCGGCGTAGCGGGCGCTGTAGAGTGCCAGGCCAATTGGGATACACCAATACGCCACATGCAGCGACCACAACAGCGGCACTTTTAAGGTGATCCATATTTTCCAGCGCAGGCAGCGCAGCGCGGTTAAGGCAGCGCTAAGCGCAAATAACCCACTGATTGCCATGGCAGGCAGATATTGGGTAAAGGCAAAAAAGTGCAATACAAAAATCAGCCAGAGTGAGCCCAGCGCAACGCGATCCAGCCAAAGCCAGGCTTCCACCTTTTTAGTTTGGGTGCCATTAGCGGTAAACATCGGCAATACCCGACCACCGACGATGGCCATCAGTAACGTCACTAACCAGACCGCATTCTGGCTGCCAAGTTGAATCAGTTCAAAGCGGTTAGTGGCGACGCCAATGTACATCAGGGCATTGCAAGCGGTAAGTAACAGCAGTACCGGGATAAAAAATAAGTTTCTGGTTTGTCCGGTTTGTAGTAAAGGCTTTGCGAGCAGAAAGGCGCAAACCGGTAAAAAGCTCAGATCCACAGCTGCGACTAACAGCAGCGGCAGGTCCTGACCAAAAAGTAGTAGTAATCTGCCTGCCAGCCACAACAGACTGATAAACAGCAAACTTTTACCATGCGGTGCGCGCAGACCGGTCCAGTTTTGTACTGCGGTTAGCAAAAAACCGATGATAATCGCAGTAACAAAACCAAACAGCATTTCATGGCTATGCCAGAACAAGACATTGGCGAAGGGTTTAAGCTGAATGTGACCGGAAAGCGTCAAACCCCAAAGTAGCATAGCAATAGCGCTAAACGCTGCACCACATAAAAACATTGGCCGAAACGCCTGGCGTAGCAGTGGTAACAGCTTTTGTTCGGTTGCCAGATCAGTTATTTGCATGGTGGGTCCTCATGTTCAAAAGGTATATCGTCATCAAGTAAAAAATTGTCGCGGCGCGCCTGAGCCAATTTTTGTTGGTACTGCGCCGCCTGATTAGCAAAAAACATGGTGATCATACACATCGCCAATACGCCATATAGAATCATAAAACAGCCGGTAATGATGCCCAGAGCATCTTGTGCCAGGCCAAATACAATAGGCAGGGTGCAGCCACCGAGCGCACCAATAGCCGCAACAAATCCACCGGTGCTACCCATATGATGTGGGTAGTAATCGTGGATGACTTTATACACGCTGGCTCTGCCGAAGCCCTGAGCTACGCCGATGACAAATATCAGTAAGGTAAACCACCAGACATTTAAACCAATCTCTAATTGTACGTTTTTCTCCATGCCATGAATAATCAGCGTAGTGGGTGGATAGCTTAAGAAAAACAGACAGATAATGCAGACCCAGAACACACTCCAGTTTACCGCACGACCGCCGTAGCGATCAGCAAACCAACCGCCCAGTGCTCTTACCATGCTGGAGGTAGCGACAAAAAATAAGGTAAAGGCCATTGCATGCGGTGCACTCATTGCATAGGCTTGCATATAATATTGCGGTAGCCATAACAGCAATGCTAAAAAGCTGCCAAAAACAAAATAATAATAGAGTGAAAAGCGCCAGATCCTGGCGTCACTGGCCAGTTGACGCAGACTTAGTGAGGGGGTTTCAGGATAAGCCTGAGCCGGTTCAGCCGGCGAAAAAACGGCAAACAGGGTGGTAATCATCAGCATGCCTGCTGCATACAATGGGCCTACCCACTGCCAGCCAAGATGATGGATGGTCAGAGGCACCAGTACAAAGGTTATCGCCACCCCGGCATTACCAACCCCGAATAGCCCAAGTGCCCGGCCCTGGCGGCTGGAAGCAAACCAGCTACTGACGTAGCGTACACCCAGGGTAAAAGATACACCGCTTAACCCAAACCACAGGCCCAGAAATAAGTAACCAGCATAGCTGCTAACCAGCGGTAGCATTAGCAGTGCCGGAATGATTATCAGCATTTGATATATCCAAATACGGCGACTGCTGATCCGATCAGCCAGCATGCCGAAGGGCAGTCGCAACACGGCGCCGCTTAAGATAGGTGCTGCCAGCAAAATGCCATATTCGGTAGCACTTAAACTAAGTTGTTGTTGCAACGTGATGCCCATAACGGCATATAGCGTCCAAACCGAAAAGCAAGCCGCAAAAGCCAGCGTTGCCAGTAATAGGGCTCTGTTCGCTTCAGGCAATGTGGCCTGGGCCAGTGTCGTCGGAGCGCGGTGCGCCATAGCAAATATCCGCTGCAAATGATTACTGCGTAGTGTAACGCCAAAGCGAGCTGTTGCCGCAGCAATGAGGGTGTACCTCCGACGCGCTGGTGAAGGCAATGCCCGCCACAGGGTTAAACCCATGTAGGTAGGTAGTATCGGTAGCTGGCAGGGTGCGGCAGTGCTACGAACTACCTATAAAGTAGTATCTGTTTGTTTTTATGGGAAAACCTGACTGAGCAGCTTTGTTTTATATCAATGATTTTAGCCTTTTAGCTCTCTACACTAGGCGCAGTTAATTGTTAACTCTGTGGAGAATGTTATGGCTGGTCCTGCTTTAGCAACGCCAAGCGGTGGTGGGTTAAACCTGCTTAATTTCGCTGAACAAAAAATAAAAATGCTGCATCTAACCTGGTTTGCCTTTTTTCTAACCTTTGTGATCTGGTTCGCTCATGCGCCATTGCTGATCCATATTAAAGAAGCGCTGGCACTGACTGATGCTCAGGTTAAAGCGTTGCTGATTTTAAACGTTGCTATTACCATCCCGGCGCGGATAGTGGTGGGTATGCTGGTAGACCGTTATGGCCCCCGCATTATGTACTCCTTACTGTTGTTTATCTCCGCGTTGCTCTGTATTGGTTTTGCATTTGCTCAAACGTTTGATGCGCTGGCATTGTTTCGTTTTTTACTGGGCTTTGTCGGTGCCGGTTTTGTTGTGGGTATTCGTTTGGTGGGCGAGTGGTTTCCACACCATCAGGTCGGCACCGCTGAAGGTATTTATGGCGGTTGGGGTAACTTTGGTTCGGCCGCAGCAGCCATGACGCTACCGCTCCTGGCTCTGGCTTATGGTGGCGCAGACGGCTGGCGCTATGCCATTGGTACTGTAGGCGTTATCAGTGCGGTATATGCATTGGTGTTCTATAAATATGCCCGTAATACCCCTAAAGGCTCGGTGTATTTTAAACCGAAAAAAACCGGTGCCATGGTAGTGTCAAGCTGGGGTGCGCTTTGGGGCCTGATACTGATGAATATTCCTATGCATTTGGCCTTGGGGATGTTGGCCTGGCGGTTATCTCCAGCGGGCGTTAATTTGTTCTCTACTGATATGATGTATGTGTTCTGGGGCATATTGTTGCTGTTGTTTACGGTGCAAACTCAGCAAACCTGGCGGATTAATGTCGAGCATTTGCGTGCTGGTGTAGCGGAGGCTGATAAATACAGTTTTAAGCAGGTGAGTATCCTGAATATTGCCTATTTTGCCACCTTTGGCTCTGAGCTGGCCGTGGTTTCCATGCTGCCTTTGTACTTTCTGGAAACCTTTGAAGGCATCAGCGCCGTTAAAGCGGGTATGCTGGCATCAGGCTTTGCCTTTATGAATTTAGTATCGCGGCCGATGGGCGGTTGGTTCTCTGACAAATTTGGCCGGCGCAGAAGTATGCTGATGTTAATTGGCGGCCTGGCCGCTGGCTATTTCCTGATGGGTTTGATGGACAGCCATTGGTGGATCCCACTGGCGGTGCTGGCAACCATGGCCTGTAGCTTCTTTGTGCAGGCAGGTGAGGGCGCGGTGTTTGCCATAGTGCCACTGATTAAACGCAGCATGACCGGCCAGATCGCTGGCATGGCCGGTGCTTATGGTAACGTGGGTGCTGTGGTGTATTTAACGGTGCTAAGCTATGTCAGCTACAGTATGTTTTTCTATGTGATTGCAGCCTCTGCCCTGGTGGGCCTGGTTGCGGTTATGTTTTTGGACGACCCGAAAGGCCATATTACTGAAGTCGGGGAAGACGGTACTGTGCATCGGATTAACGTTGGTTAATGTGGTTATTGCTGGAAAAAGGATTAACAGGTGAGCCAATCTGAATTGCAACTTCGTTACAGCCTTGTCTGTGAGGCGGGCATCAAGCCGGCCAACGAGGATGCGGTGGCAGTTAATGTGCCCGATGACGCTCATCTGTTAACCTATAAAGGTGCCTGCTTTACACTGGCCGATGGTGTAAGCACCGCTGAGGCTGGCCAGCAAGCCAGTGAGCGGGCGGTCAGTCGTTTTTGCCGCGAATATAACCAGACACCCGATAGCTGGTCGGTAGCTTACAGCGCCACCCAGCTGCTTGCGACCATCAATAACGAGTTGTATGAGCTAAGCCATCAATTCGTGCATAACCAGAAGGGTTATCTGACCACTTTTACTGCACTGATTATTAAATCGCAAACTGCTCATTTTTTTCATATTGGCGATAGCCGTTTGTACCATTGGCGCGAAGGCGTGTTAGTACAACTGAGCCAGGACCACATCACGGTATTGTCTGAGCAGCGCCAGTTTTTGGGCCGGGCGCTGGGCATGGATGCGCGGGTTGAACCGCAGCAAGGTAGTATCAGCCTGCTGCCTGGCGACAAATTTTTGCTATGCTCAGATGGTATTTCCGATTTTATCAGTGCTGAGGTGTTACAGCGCGAGCTGTCCGTCGCGACAGACTTACCACTAACGGTGCAGCAGCTTAAGCAGCTGGCATTAGCCCAGGGCAGTGACGATAATATCAGCCTTATTTTGCTAGAAGCAGTAACATTACCTGAGCAAAGCCTGGACGATTTGAATGAGCACCTTACCCGGCTGCCATTTCCGCCGGCACTTCGCCCCGGCATGAAGCTGGATGGTTATAAGGTGCAACGCGAATTGTTTGCCAGCAGTCGCAGCCATTTATATTTGGTTGAAGATGAGAGCAGTGGCCTGCAGCTGGTGCTCAAATGTCCATCACTGAACTACGATGATGATATCTTATACATTGACCGCTTTATTCGCGAAGAATGGATAGGACTGCGAATAGAATCAAACTATGTGGTAAAGGTCGTGCGGCAACATCGGACACGAACGTTTTTGTATTATCTGATGGAATATCTGCCCGGCCAGAGTTTAGAGCAATGGTATGAGCGCCAGCCAAAGCCATTAAAGCCTGCAATCGCAATAAAGCTGGTTACACAGATTGCCGAGGGTTTAAAGGCTTTTCACCGGATGGGTGCCATTCATCAGGACTTAAAACCCGGCAATATTATTTACCTGGAAGACGGCAGCCTGAAAATTGTCGATTTTGGCTCGGTATACGTGGCCGGTCTGGCCGAAATATACAGTCCACTGCAACACGAAGCCGCGCTGGGTACGGCGGCGTATTCTGATCCGCATTATTTGCTGGGCCATAACTCCGGCGTGCAGGGAGATATTTATGCCCTTGCTACCATCGCCTACGAGCTGTTCAGTGGTGGTCATTTACCTTATGGTCATACCGTTGAAAATTGTCGCACGGCGGCCGATTACGACAAACTGCGATATCGTAGTGCCAGCCAGTTTAACCCAGTCATTCCAACCTGGTTTGACCGTGCCTTGCAAAACGGGGTGAGTTTAGATTTATCGCAGCGCTATCAAAGTATTAATCAGCTACTGACCGATTTACAACAACCGAACCCGGCGTTTTTGCACGAGGAAGTTAAACAACAACACAAAACCAACCCGCTGCTATTCTGGCAGCTGCTATCGGGTTTCTGGTTTATCACGTTATTGCTGGTGGTGTGGCTGTTTTTGCTTCGTGGTTAACTTGCTTTTTTGAGGCTGTGGCGTTATAACGTTCAGATTGTGTAAAAGTCCGACGGCCAGTGCCGGCGGGCTTTTCTTTTTTTCAAAGGCTGTCATTTTCAGGAGTGTTTAATGAGTTCAAAACCTACCATTACTGTTTCCGCTGTCGACATGGACAGAATAGAAGCGCTGATTGAAAAAGTGTCTCGGATGACGCCAGAACTCGAAACGCTGGAGAGTGAGTTAGACCGCGCAACTATTGTTGAGCCGGTAAATATGCCAGCAGATGTAGTTAGTATGAATTCTACAGTGCGCTTTAAATTCGCCGGTGATAGCAAGGTGTTTGAGAAAACACTGGTATATCCGCAAGATGCTAGAAGTGAACATCAGATATCGATTTTCGCTCCTGTGGGGAGTGCGTTACTGGGGTTAGCTGTTGGTCAGTCACTGGAATGGCCGATGCCAAATGGTCAGAGCCGCACGGTAGAAATTCTCGAAGTGTTATATCAACCTGAACGCGTTGGAGAATATCAACGCTAAGTTACATATCGTGCCGGAGCTAATGGCTGCGGCACTATGTTCCACACTGCTATTTTTTTGGTCGAAACGGCTTAATCACATCTTCATCGCACTGCAAAAAGGGTCCATCCATTAAATCAATGCAGTAAGGCACCGCCGGAAATACCGCATCTAAACACTGGCGAATGGCTTTGGGCTTGCCGGGCAAATTAATAATCAGGCTGCTGCCGCGCAGGCCAGCAGTTTGACGAGATAATATTGCAGTTGGCACATACTTCAATGACTCCGTGCGCATTAATTCGCCAAAACCCGGCATCATTCTGTCGCATACGGCTTCGGTGGCCTCCGGTGTTACATCGCGCTTAGCCGGCCCGGTGCCGCCGGTGGTCACCACTAAGCAGCAGCCTTGCTCATCACAAAGCTCGCGCAGAGTTTGCTCTATCACCGTCTGCTCATCCGGGATCAGCCGGTATTCAGCCTGCCAGTTGCTGTTTAAATACTCCTTCAGGGTGTCGATAATCGCCTTGCCGGATAAATCCTCGTAAACGCCGGCACTGGCCCGGTCGCTTACTGTAACTATGCCAATTTTGGCGCTGGAGTTGCTCATTACACATCCTCTATTTAACTGAGGTTGCTACCTCGTTGCGCACAGCCGTAGAGTGTCTGAGCCGCCAAGGAGTGTAGAAACCGTTGGGTTAGCAATAAGTTTTAACCCGTCGCCATACCGGCTAAATTCAGCCAGTAACCATTGCTGTCGCTATTACCAAGCTGCTGTGGTGCTTTGCCGTCCACATTAGCTTTAAATTTGGCCAGCCAGTCAAAAGTACCGGTTTGTTGTGGGCTTAACCGTACTATATCCACTAAACCTTGCATAGCGCTAAGCTGATTTACCAGGTTGTAACGGTATCCCGATTGAGTTTGAATACCATTTAATACAAAAACCTGACTGCCATCCTGGCTTGTTACTTCACGCCCCTTTGGGTATTTAATGCAACAGAGTTCACATTGATCTTTACTGCGGTTCTCAGAGCGGGCGGTAAAGCAACGGCCACTCCAGGCCAGCGGCAAATGGCCCAGCGCAAATACTTCAGTGCTAAAACAGTCACGAATATCACTAATGATACTTTGGCTTAATACGTCACATAACCACTGTCCTGATAACTCAACCGGCACTACCCAACGAGTTAACCCCATACTCACCAGGCGACGCAGCGCATGCTGGTTATAGCAATTTATTGCTGCGCCGGCGACAAACGGCAAACCCTGATCCTGCAGCATGCTTATCGCACCCACATCGTTGGCTTCAATTAAAAACTCACCGTTATCAACGTATTTGCGTAATTCCCGCAGCTCACCGGGCGCTTCATATAATGTCATGGATGATAAGCACACCTGCTTCCCAGCGTCGCGCAGCATTTGCGCCAAAGCAAAGTAGTCTTCAAATTTTAACTCACGTCTTTTGCTACACACCGTTTCACCTAAATAGACAATATCAATGTCGCTCGCTGCGACCTCCCGGTAAAATTGCAGTATTTGAGCTTTGGGCCAGAAATAGAGGACTGGACCTAGTGAGAATTGCATGCGGTTATTTCCATTTTCTATGATAAGCGCCCAGGGTCGTCTGGCTGCCTTCGGACAGTGCAGCCAGAACCTGTTGCCATTGTGGTTTTACACAAAAATGATCTGGCGCACTTAACACCGCATCGATGGCAGCACGCCAGACTTTAGTAATTTGTGCGACATAGGCAGGACTGCGCTGCCGGCCTTCAATTTTTAATGACTTAATTCCTTCAGCATAAAGTTGTGGCAGTAAGTCCAGAGTGTTTAAGCTGGTAGGCTCTTCCAGCGCATGATAAGTATCATTGCCGACATTAAATCGGCCTTTGCACAGCGTCGGATAACCGGCGGTTTCATTCGGCGCAAAACGGTCAATTAAAATGCCGTTTAAACGTGATTCCAAAGTGCCGTTATTGTCCTGCCAATTTACAAACGCCGCCGGGGAGCACGCCCCCGCTGTATTGGGTGACTGACCGGTCATGTAGGAGCTTAAGTAGCAGCGACCTTCGGCCATAATGCACAGGCTGCCAAACGCGAATACTTCAAGGTCTATATCACAGCTTTTGGCGAGTGCCCGAACCTGCTGCATCGATAGCACGCGCGGTAACACGACGCGGCTAATATCAAACTGACGGTAAAAATTTATTGCCGCGGCATTGGTTGCAGAAGCCTGCACCGATAAATGCCGCTCCAGCTTAGGGTAGCGCTGCGCCGCATAAGCCAGGACCGCAATATCGGCCAGAATCAACACATCGGCACCGGCGTTAGCAGCCATATCTACGGCATATTGCCAGCGTTGATAGTTGTTCGGATGGGCAAAGGTATTAATGGCTACGTGCAGTTTTTTGCCATGCTGATGCACAAAGCAGGCTGCGTCTTTAAGCCTGGCTTCGTCAAAATTCAATCCTGCAAAATGACGGGCATTGGTGTCATCTTTTAAACCGATATATACCGCATCCGCACCATGTTCAATTGCAGCCTTCAATGCCGGCATACTGCCAGCAGGACAGAGCAGCTCCATTTATTGCCTCTTGAGTTAATTATCTACCTAAGCTACCTCCGACAGGGAATAGCTACACGGCAAATATTGTGGTTTTATTATAGAAGAATAATGAATAGGAATGCTTTTATATGTTTGATATTAAAAGAGTTAACTCTAAGTTGGTATCAGGACTACCTACAATGTTGCGCCAGCTTACCTGCTATGCTCCCGAACGGTTGCAAGCTGGAATGATACAGTTGGCGTTAAACCGGTTTTTCCAGCCTGAGCTTAGCGCAGGCGAGCTGAACTTTATGCAGAATAAGATGCTGCAGATTGAGGTAAGTGATATTGGTTTGCAATTTGGGATCAGTCTTGATGGCTGCAAGTTAAAGGTGGTGTTGCAACCGCTGCACCACAATCTGCTGTTAAAAGCCGAACTTGCAGATTTTGTTGCCATGATCAGTAACCAGGTCGATCCGGATACGCTGTTTTTTCGTCGGCGCTTGCAAATGTTAGGCGACACCGAGCTGGGTTTGTACTGCAAAAATCTGCTCGATAGCATTGGGCCAGAGCGTTTGCCGCTGCCCGTGTCGGCAAGCCTTAACTGGCTGGCTCAGCAACATGCTGCGTTAGCGCAAAGTCAGTTAGCTGATCAGTGCAGTGAGATCCAGCAACACAATTAATGAGGTAAAGATGCAAACCGTACAATGGGATCCTAAATTAATCAGCAAATATAATATTAACGGCCCGCGATATACGTCCTATCCCACGGCATTGGCGTTAAATAACAGCTTTGATCCGGCATTGATAAAGACTGCTATTGCTCAGAGTCCGAATGAGCTAAGCCTGTATTTGCACATCCCATTTTGCCACAAGCTCTGTTACTACTGTGGTTGTAATAAGGTTATTACCCGGCATCAATATAAAGCCGATAATTATCTGAATGCCTTAGCGCAGGAAATGGCGCTGTATGCCCCTTTGCTGCGAAGCAAACAGATTAATCAACTGCATTTAGGTGGCGGCACCCCCACCTTTTTAACCGAAGTTCAGCTAAGCCGGTTGATGGACTTATTGCACCAAAACTTTGCTATTAATAACGATGCTGAAATCAGTATTGAAATTGACCCACGTAGCTGCAGTGATAATAAATTACGCCATTTACGTACCCTGGGGTTTAACCGGGTGAGTTTCGGGGTGCAGGATTTAGACGAGAAAGTACAAATTGCTATTAACCGGGTGCAGGATACTGATTTAATCCGCCACCAGGTGCAGCTTAGCCGTGAGCTCGGTTTTAACTCGATTAATCTGGATTTAATTTACGGCTTGCCGTTTCAGCATCCTGCCAGTTTTACTGAAACCGTCGATGAAATTATCCGGCTAAACCCGCACCGTATTTCGCTGTTTAGCTACGCCCATATTCCTGAACGTTTTGCGGCCCAGCGTAAAATAGCCGATAGCAGCCTGCCAGATGCGCAATTAAAGCTGGAACTGATGCAGCTGGCAATAGAGCGTTTTGTCGCCTCTGGTTATCAGTTTATTGGTATGGACCACTTTGCCAGGCCAGACGATGCCTTAGCCAAAGCACAGCAGGCTGGTAAACTGCAGCGTAATTTTCAGGGTTACACCACTGCCGGACAAGATGCATTAATTGGCTTGGGCGTATCCAGCATTAGCCAGGTAAGCGGGGTCTTGTGGCAAAACAGCAAAGAATTACCTGCCTATTATGCGGCTATCAGTAGCGGCCAGCTTCCCACCGAGCGCGGTTTTAGTTTAAATAGCGATGATAAAGTGCGTGCAGCGCTGATCAGCCAGTTAATCTGTCACTTTGAGCTGGATATAGAAGCGTACAGTCAAAAGTGGTGCATCGATAGTTTTTGGTACTACTTTGCCGAGGCATTAGAACGGCTAAAGCCCTTTATGGAAGACGGCCTGGTTGAGGTAACTGCCGGGCGAATTAAAGTAACTGACAATGGCAGACTCTGGGTGCGCAGCATCTGCGCCTGTTTTGACGCCTATTTAACCCAGGGCCAGCAGCGCTATTCAAAAGTAGTGTAATTCTGAGGGGACGCCCGTTTATCAGTGAAAAAGGGCGCCCCAAAGCTATCTGGAGGGAGGTTAATACAACGCCACTAAATCGCCGGCTTTATTAAAAGTCAGGAAATCGGCAATCATGCCGCCCTGAATTTTTTCAGTCATCATTTTAAGTGGTTGGCTGGCCTCATCACTGTTTGGAGCAAAGCTGCCGCGCCCCGCAATTGCTGAGACAAAAGCGATATCCCAGTCTATTCCGGTTTTCTCTGACTCAGCTACCAAGGTGCTGAATTCGACGACTTCGTCAGGCAGTTTATCTACACACAGCACCGGTGCTAAGGCGCCCCCCTGGCCATTTTCAAAGTTATTTTTCTGGCTATCGGTAAAACCATTGGGCAATTCGGCTTTGGCAAACACAAACAGCAAACGTTGCGGTTCATCCTGGATGCCGGCAGCGCGGATTAAGTCGGCATAAGATTCAATATTCATATCATAACGCTCAGTAAGGATTTGGGTCAGTGTAGCAAAGCCCGCCGGGGTGAAGCTTTGGTATTAAGGGGTAAAGGTTTACCCCAGATGGGGTAGGGCTCATGCATTTAGTGCGGAAGCAAAGAGGGTTCAGGTTAGTTTGGCGTTAAACAACGCCGCAATCAAATCCGATTGGGTGATAATACCGACCAGTTGCTGCTGGGCATTTAATACGGGAATATGGTGTAGTCCTTGGTCGGATAGCATTGGCACAAGCGCTGCAATATGGTCATCTTCATGCGCCACGCTTAGTTTAGTAACCATAATCTCAGCAACTTTGCGCTTGTAATGCTTGTTGTAGCGGTTTTTTAAAAGCAGCTGATTAACATGGCGCAGTAACCCCCAATAATGTGGTACCTGCAGGTTTTTCAGAAAATTAACGGTTGCTACCACCCCCAGCAGTTGATGCTGGCTATCGGTAACCGGAAGCATACTGATTTTATGTTTGCGCAGCAGCTGCCACGCTGATGCCACAGCACTGTTTGGTCCTACAGTAATCAGATCGCGCGACATAATATCACCACAGCGGATCTCGCCACTTTTGCGCTGATAAGCATGCAGTTGTGCTTGATGATATAAGCGTTCTAAATCTTGCTCGCTAATATCGACTACGGTGTCAAAACTGTTTAACGCACTGAGCAAATCCTCTGGTTGCAACCCGAGGCGTTTAAGCGGAGATTGATCGTGATGCAGATGCACCGGATCAAATTTCTGTGACGGGAGTTGCATACCGCGTTTTAGCCAGAACTTTTGCAATAAAATAGCAACCACCAACATCACCAATACGTTTAACGCGACCGGGTAGAGTAAAAAATCATAACCCAGCACAGTGTCGGTTGAGGCAATTACCGGCACCAACGCCGTGGCGCCGCCTGGTGGGTGCATACACTCGAAGATATACATAACAAACAGGACACAGCCAATGGTCATTGCAGCCATCAGGGCCAGATCAGTGAACAGATGCGAGCAAATAAGGCCTACTGCAGCGGAGATAAGATGGCCGGCTGCAAATGACCAGGGTCTGGCCAATGGGCTGTTTGGTAAGCCAAATAACAACACGGAGGACGCGCCCATAGAGGCCAGCAGTACTATAGTGCTGGCGGTGTCGGCCAGTTGCAGGCTAATAAAGGTGACGATAAACAGCGCTATGAATGCCGCGAAAGCTACTTTTAACCGCTCGGTTAGTGGTATGGCGGATAGTCGCTGGCTGTCATGTTTAATCAGGCCCAGTTGGGCCAGCATCATACTGAGCAGGTTTTTTGCTTTAGTTTGCAAAGGCAAATCCGCTATTTGCACCAAAGGGGGGCAAGTATAAGCAGTAAGCATAAAAAAAGACACCACTGTTAAAAGTGGCGTCTTTAAAGTGAAGCCTGTTAGCTTTAAATCAGCCAGGCTGCTGCAATGGCTGTACGGCAGCGTTACTGTCAAACACGCCTTTAACCACTTGCCAGGATACCGCCAGCGCACCGATGATAAAGATCACATCACCAATCGTGCGAACCCAACGCAGGGTATGCAAAATGTCGCTTTGCATAAAGGCTTCACTACGGGCATACCATAAGCCTTCGGTGGCACTGGCGTAAAACTGGATAAAACCTATGGGTAGCAGGCTGGTAAACAGCATTAGCAATAGGCCGCCGTTCATCCACCAGAATGCCGTTTTCATTAGCTTCTCGTCAAACACCAACTGCGGCCGGATATAGCGCAGGATTAACAGGCAGAAGCCAAGTGCCAGAAAACCATAAACCCCAAACAACGCAGCGTGAGCGTGGGTTGGCGTGGTGTTTAAGCCCTGCAGATAATACAGTGCGATAGGTGGGTTGATCATAAAACCAAACACGCCGGCACCAAGCATATTCCAAAATGCTACCGCGACGAAAAACATCAGTGGCCATTTTATATCACCCATCCATGGCGCTTTGTTTTTTAAGCGCCAGTTTTCCCAGGCTTCGTAGCCAAGCACGACCAGTGGTACCACCTCCAGTGCACTAAAGGTAGCGCCGACTGCCATTACCGGTGTAGTGGTGCCAGCGAAATACAGGTGGTGGAAGGTACCAGGTATACCGCCTAGCATAAACAATGAGGCTGAAGCCAGGCTGGCACTGGTTGCCACGGTTCGTGATACCAGTCCCATGCTATGAAAAATAAATGCCAGTGACACAGTGGCGAATACTTCAAAGAAGCCTTCTACCCACAGGTGAACCACCCACCAGCGCCAGTATTCCATTACTGATAAATGGGTACGCTCGCCATAAAACAGGCCTGCACCGTAAAACAAACCGACACAAATGACCGAAGCAGCAAATAACGCCAGTAGGTTTTTATCACCCGGTGCTTTAAACGCCGGCACGATCGCCCGCAGCATTAACAGCAGCCAGAACAATACACCCACATACTTAATAATTTGCCAGAAGCGGCCAATATCGATGTATTCATAGCCCTGATGGCCAAACCAGAAACTTAAATGTTCAGGCATAATTTGCATAATGGCAAAGTAGTTACCGGCAAAAGAACCGGCTACCAGCACCACCAGCGCCCAAAACAGTATATCTACTCCCAGTTTCTGGTACTTAGGATCTTTGCCGCCGTTAATTATCGGTGCTAAAAATAATCCGGCTGCCAGAAAGCCAGTCGCTATCCAGAACATTGCTGCCTGGATATGCCAGGTACGAGCCAGGCTGTAGGGTAGCCATTCAGTCGTGTTTAAACCGTAAAAACCATCACCTTCAACGGTGTAGTGCGCGGTGAAACCGCCGAGCATAACTTGCAAGGTAAATAAGGCGACTACCACCAGAATGTATTTACCCAGAGACTTTTGGGATGGCGTTAGTGTTAAGCGGGCAATAGGATCTAACTTAGGTGTTTCGGGCTCTTCTTCATCATGTTTGCGTAAAAATGCCCAGCCCCAGATCAGGGCACCTACCCCGGCGATCAGTAAAATAATACTCACTAACGACCAGATCAGGTTCTCTGCAGTAGGACGGTTATCGATTAACGGCTCGTGCGGCCAGTTATTGGTATAAGTCGCGCTGCCCGCGGTTCTTTCCGTGCTGGCGGCCCAGGCCGTCCAGAAGAAAAACTGTGTCATTTCTTCCCGGCGTTTCAGTGAGGGCAGAGTATTGTTTTTCATCGCATAGTTAGCGCGAGTCTGGCTTAGCGAACTGTCATCGCCAAATAAGGCAATGTAATGCTCAGCGGTTTGCGAAATCGCAAGTGCTCGTCTGTCGCTTAGCAACAGGGTATCAGTTGCTTTATCATAGCTGTTACTGCGATACGCCTGCTTTAACGCAAATTGCAGCGCATTCTGCTGTGCTGCATTTAGCTCAGCATAGTGCCGTCCATACTCGTCTTGCGCGGCTAATTCCAACCAGGCCATTAGTTCACGATGCAGCCAGTCGGCAGTCCAGTCCGGTGCCTGGTAGGCACCGTGGCCCCAAATTGACCCAAGCTGCATGCCACCGACCGATTGCCAGGCGGTCTGGCCGTTTAAGATAGTCTCGTTAGTCATCAGCACTTGCCCTTGCTGATTCACTACCTTAGCCGGGATTGGCGGCGCTGAGCGGTACACCTCAGCACCAAAATAGCCCAGCACCGAGAAGGTAATGGCTAAAATGGCAATTAACAGCCACCAGAGTTTACGATATCCGGCCATATAGCCCCCTTAAAATAGTTATGTTGTCGCGCCAAAGTGTCATTTTTCACTCCTGTTTTTTATCGGCAGAGCGTTACCCGCCAGACCAGCCATTACAAAAACCAAGCCAAAATTTAAGCTTTTGTTTTAAATGGATATATATTATTTGATGGCAAGTTGGGGTGGTTTTGACCTGAGCAATGTCGGGTGAAATATACTTAGCAGGTTAAAAATACCCATGGTGATAGGCTGATGGTAATTTCTACCCCTTTGGCGATATAGGCATAGCAATAAAGTTGCTCTAAGGTAGTGGCCAGGTAGTAGCGAGGCAGTAGCCAGATAGTGAAGACGGAACACAAGAATGGAATATTATTTACCGCTTAAACACTTACATATGTTTTGTGCTTATTTGAGTGCAACCTTGTTTATTGGTCGACTCGTGTTGGATATGCTGGGTAAACCAACCTGGCGGCATAGTCCACTGCGCCATTTGCCACATATTAATGACACCTTACTATTAACCTTAGCTTTTACGCTTTTGGCTATAGGCCCCTGGCAGCCTTTTGCTCATCAGTGGCTGGGGTTTAAAATTCTGCTATTGCTGGGCTATATTGGTTTTGGAGTAGGGGCGTTAAAACAAAGCCTGATAGTGCCAGCCCGCGCGATTTGCGCATTGCTGGCATTGGCTCAGCTTGGTGGTATTTTTTATCTGGCGCGGTTTAAACCACTGCTGTTTACTCTTTGATATTCTCTCTACGATAGTGCCGCAGGCCATGCTCTTGCCGCCGACCGCTACTAAAGGCTGATACCCGCTTTAAATAGCCAATAACCCGGGTGCCGTAGTCAATATCGTCACTGCCGCACGCCTGACAGGCGCACAATGTGCGTTTGTCGATGGCTTCGCAACGGTTGCAGATAGTAATTTTGACATTAACGCAAAAATAATTACAACCGGTGCGGGCAGCGATATTCAGCAGTTGCAGATAACCATTCTGATCCAGTTTTTCCTCCAGATTTAAATGCAGGGCTGAACCACCGTCGAGGTAATCCAGCAGCTCACGGCCGTGCAGCTGAAATTTATCCAGGGTATTGCTTTGTTCATCTTCTACCACGTAAAAATACGAGTTATAACAATCGCGCGGCACCAGGTAGCCATCCTCCCGGTCCCATTTAGCATTCTTAACACCAAGGTTTTCTGCCGGCACAAATTCAGTGTTAAACATGTAGCCATATTTAGCTTTAGCCAGTTTATTAGCATCGAAAATGACTTTTAATTGCTGTTGCACAAAACTAATGTAGGCTGGGTTATTGCCGGCAACCAGCCCTTGCGATTCGGCGGCTTCTACCATGCCATTAATACCAATGGTTAAAAACTGCTTATCCAGGCTGATAAAGCCAGCGTCATATACGGTCAACAGGCCTGCATCCTGGTACTGCTCCATGACTTTGCGATAGGCCACCTGATACTTATGAATTTTACTGATTTCGGTCGCTAAATCCCGGCCATCCTGCACCAGCCGGTTCATATTAATGGTTATAACGTTAATAGAGCCAGTGGCGACCCCGCCGGCGCCTAAGGAGTAAGAGAAGGTATTATCGCTGATTTCGCTGCGCAGCCGGCAGCAACTGGCCAGTGAATCGGCGTTTTCTGACTGATAAATAAAGAAAGCGTTACCGGCAGCCATTTCCCGGGCAATATCGTTAGCAAATGCACTATCTTTACACTGGCCATTTTCGGTAAGCATGGCAACGGTGACGACCGGAAAAGTCAGCACCGTTTTTTCCCTTTCTTTATTAAACCATTTTAAAAAGTATTGCTGTAAAGCTGATACTGATTGCCACTGTGGTTTTACAAAATCCGGAAATACAAAATTGCCAAACATGCTGTCAAAATAGTGCTGATCGTATATTGAGATATTCCAGAACACGCTCTGGTAACCACGGGCTGCTGCCGGCTGGTTTAAGGCATACACCACATGTTGCAGGTGATTGGCAATCTGCTTAGGATGAGTTTGCAGATAATTGTCGCCATAGTCTTTGCGGGCGAAGTAATCAAAGTACGTTAAAAACTCTACTGTTGCTACGGCACCGGCAAATTGGCTGGACACAGCAAAGACAAAGTTTACAAAACAACCACAAAACGATTCAAGATGTTTTGGTGCTTGGGACTCGCCCCCCAATTTTGTTAAACCATCCCGTAAAAACGGATACATGGTTACTGACACACAGTAAGGTTTTAAACTGGTTTCATCGTGAACATATATCTCATGATCAGTGATTTGCCGCAGGTATTCAGCAGCCAGTTCAGCGCCAAATAATTCACTGATTTTATTGCTGATTAGCGCCCGGTTAACCTGAATAAACTGATCTTTCATCAGTTCGGCTTCCAGCGTTGCAATATTTTTCTGGGTAACGTTGGCATTGGCATCCAGCTTAGAGCCATCCGCGGCATTAGTAGCATGCAGATAATTATCAATAAAGCTTAGCTTCTGTTGGAGTTGGTCAAAGTTTAGCGCTTGCATCGTAAATTCCTCGGCAGGTTATTGTCGGGTAAAAAGAGAGTTCAGGCATTCGCCTGTGCGTAAATCGGTAAAAATCTGGTTAGTGTCGGGGCTGCTAAGGCCGCCGCGCTCCTGTAGCCAACGACCGGTTTTCAGGTAAGTCAGCTGTTGCTTTAAATCAGCACTGACATCATCCAGGCCGGTATACAAACAGGTATGTAAGCCGGCGGTGCGGGCCAGCGTTAACAGTGCCAGTAAATGCTGGGGCTGCCATTCGCCGCCTAAAAACAGCACACAGCTAATTAAGCCCTGATAGCTTTGCAGGCGGTGACTAAAGTAGTCGGGGGTTAGCAGGCAACCGATATCGTCGCGCCAGCTGTAGCTGCTGTGGCAGCCTTTACAACCAAGTGGGCAGCCAGCAATAGTAAAGGCCAGTGATACTTCTCCTGGCACTTCCTGAAAGACGATTTGTTCATCAGTAAATCTAAGCATTTAACCCTCTATATAGTGTATTTATGTTTTTATGGCACTAGATGTTGTGTTTTAGCTTAGTCTTCCCAGCGGTGTGAAACTTGATCCAGATCACGTTTTTATAATGCGGCAAGGATCAGCATGGCGACAGGGCGCGGAATTATTGGTTTTGTTACCCCATTGGGAGTATTGGCGAACATATGCTGTGAAAAAGTCTTGCAGGCATAAAAAAACCGCCCATTCCAAAGTGCAGGGCGGCAGAGGATCAACGCTGCTTTTATGCTGTTTTGCAACAGCGCAGGGTTGGCTGTGGTGCTGGGAAACGTAATCGCTACGGCTAAGCTTAAATTTTGCTGCGTTAGGCTGTGTATCTATGGTTGATAGCTAAGCATCAACCATACCTTAGTGGTATCCACCGCCAGGCTGTCGGTCTGATAATGTGCCAGTTTGACCAGGGCAGATAATTGCTTGTTAACCGCATAACCGGCACTGGCATTCCATTCATCACCATATTTTTGGCTACCGAGGTCGCTGTCAAAACGGTGATAAGCCAACGTGATGGCGATATCTTTTAGTTTGGTTTTGGCCTCAAGCCAGTTATCGCGCAGACCGGTATTAGGCGTGTTTAAAAACAAATCGGCAAAACCTGAGAAAGCATGCAGGGTGGCCAGCGGGGTTTGAAACGCGCTCTGGCTATTACCGGCTAAACGCTCCTGGCCGGCTTGCAGCGTCAGATTATCGAAAGCCCAGTTAAGACTCAGACGGTGGTAGTGATGGCTGACGTTCAGCGGCGCGTTATGCGCATCGTCTTGCTTTGCCAGCGCGAAGTGCCAGCTCAATTTGGGACCGGTTGTTAACTTGCCCTGATAATCGATACCCACAGTGCGGCTGCTGCGTGCAGCCCAGCTATCAAACTCAAAATCATAGCCAAATGCTGCCAGTTGATGGGCCGGGTTAATCTGCCATTGCAGCAAGGCAGTATTAAAACTGCCGCTTTGATCGGCAGCGGCGCCTTTGGGGCCAAACACCCGGTTTACGTTATGGTAATGACCCAGTTCGGCATTTATTTTTTCCCCAAACCCTTGTTGCAAACGGTATCCATCCAGTGTTTGCTCATTCTGGCGCCAACCAACCCCGCCTAAAAAGCGTTGGTTCATATGGTTTACTAATTGGCGTCCGGCGCTAAAGGAGGTACCACTGTTATTAGTGTAGCGTAGCGATGCCTGGTTAATATCGGTACCTTCAGGGTCGGCGACTATGCTGTAATTTGTATTGCCATTTACCGTGCTGTTGTAGTTATCATTACCCAACGCACTGACATTATCCAGTTGTACTATCGCGCTAAAGCCATAAGCGTTGCCGCTGTTAACGGTTAAGCGGCTGCGCAGGGTAGAGGCTATGGCATCGTCCAGCGCGTTGTCCTGGTCGACATACTCCAGACGATAACGAAAATGCACTGCAACACTGCTTTGTTTAACAGCGTCAGACAATTCGTTATTGGTATTGGCGCTAACCGGTGTTGGCAGCAGAGAAGCAGATAACGCTAAAGTAATTGCAAAAGGTAAAGCAGAAATAGCGGTTTTCATGGTGTTGCTCCAAACGGCAGATGATGGAGTGATCCTAGCCTGAAACAGTTTTTTTTATAATTAGGTTAAGGGGTTACCTCGTTGTTGGTAGCGTTGCGCAGTAGTTGAAATTAACCACGAAAAAAGACGCCGGCGGCTTAGACTGCGCCGGCGCCTTACGTTAGGCTGGTTTACTGTTGCCTGAAGTTGACGGGTTACTGCATTAACGGCGAGGCTGACAATTTAAAATCGTAACCTGCTATTTCTGCTTCAACAATCAGTGTATGAATATACTGAGCCACCGCTTTACGCCGTACTTTTTCGTTCAGATACTCTGCAATCTTCTGCTGTACCGCTTTAAACGGTAATAACTGACCCGGTACTTTGCGGGCAATAAGTACCACGTGAAAACCATAACGACTCTCGATGGCATGCGGTAACAAGCCCGGCTCAGCACTGAACAGTTGCCGCTCAAACTCAGGTACGGTCTGGCCGCGGTTTATCTGACCCAGGCTACCGCCCGTTTCTTTTGAAGGGCAAGCAGAGTAATGCTTTGCCAGCTCAGCCAGGCTGGCACCTTGCTGCAACTGGCTGATTAACGCTTCTGACAATGTCTTGGCTTCCACTCTGGCCTTGTCATCCTCCGGCGCGGCAGCCAGCAATATATGGCTTACCTCAACCAGTGGCGAGCTCTCAAACCGCCCCGGATTTAACCGGTAGTATTGCTCGCACTCATCCGCACTGGCTGTGGGAATATCAACTTCCTGTGCCAGCAATTGCTCTAAAAAGTCATCCTGGCTGGTTGCGGCGCCGTCGTTAGCAATGTCCAGCCCCAGCGTTTTGGCGCGCTGGCGCAACAATTCAGCAATTATCAGTGACTCTGCCGACTTAAGCATGGCGTCACGTTGTGACTGAGCCGGGTGATACTGCATTTCTGCCAGAATATCTTTTTCCGGGATCTGAGTGTGGTTAACCTGAATCATATAATGCTCCTGTACTCGGAAAATTGCGGTGGTTATTTCGCGCCAAAGCGACGACGTACAACCTGATAATTGCGGCCTAAGTAGCCCACCGGCACGCTCCAGATATGTACCAGCCGACTAAACGGGAACAGTACGAATAAGGTTATGCCCCAGAACACGTGTGCCTTGTATATCCAGTGCAGGCCATCAATAAATTCAATAGCCTCTGCTGGTCTGAAGGTTAGCAGGTAACGTGACCAGCTCATTAATCCTTTCATTACGTAACCATCCATATGACCGGTGGAAACGAAAATCGTCAGAATACCTAACACAAGTTGCCAGTATATGAGCAACAAAATCAACGTATCCATCAATGAGCTACTGGCTCTGACCCGTGGGTTAAACAGCCGGCGGTACACGAGCAGCGTCAGTCCGATAAAACAGATAATGCCGAAGATACCACCCACACCCATGGCAATTAACTGTTTAGTTGCCAGAGAGATCCCGAACAACTCCCACACTTCGTAGGGAATGACCAGACCGGCAAAATGGCCGGCAAAGATCATAATGATGCCGATATGGAAAAACACACTGGCGAACCGAAAGTATTTCTTGTCCAGGATCTGACTGGACTGGGCGCGCCAGGTATATTGCTCTCTTTCATAGCGCATAATGCAGCCCAGAAAGAATATCGCTGTTGCGACATAGGGATAAATACCAAATAACAACATATCAATAAATTTCATCGCTAGACTCCTGACGGAATATTAGAGCTTTTTGGCTGCGAAGCATCAGACCACTGTACCGGAACGTATTGGTCGCGCCGCTGGGTTTCAGCCGGTTTACTGGTACTGGCACAACCGTCTTTTTCGGCGCCAGGACCAAATGTCACCATTTCTTCTTCCCACACTTTATCCAGCGCTTCGTTGGTATGGTCGGGCTTCTCACTTTTTAACTGTTCGCGCAGCGGGGCCAGTTCTACTTTAACTCCGGAGAGTTCAAGTAGTGCGGCAAAAAGCGCCTGATAATTACTGTCACGTTGTTCTAAACGACATTGCAACACTGACAGAATATGCGCCACTTCAGCTAAACCTAACCGGGCATTTTCCTCGCCCTGGGTGCTTAAAAATTCCAGGTATAGCGGAATATAATCGGGTAGTTCCCGTACCCCAATCTCTAAACCAGCCTCTTGATACTGTGCCATTAAATCAACCATGGCCTGGCCGCGATCCCGCGATTCACCATGCAAGTGTTCAAATAACAGCAGGGACAATGAGCGGCCCCGCTCAAATAAACCATCATATTCTGACTGCCAGTCCATAATGTCGCTTTGGGCACGATCAGTAATAAAAGCGCTTAGCTGTTGTTGCTTTGCAGCCGATAAATCGGCTTGTTTAACAATGGCCAGTAAATCGTTTCCAGCGTCTTGTAACTGAGGTTGCGGATAGTCCAGCAACAGTGAAATGACTCGAATGATATCCATCGTTTACTCCTTCATCGTCACTGGAATGACTTTGCGAACACCCTTGGTGGTGCCGCCAAAAATATTCAGTTTGCTCTCGCCGCCGGCACAGCCATTGCCAAAGCTAAAGCCACAATCGCTCTTCATATCGTAAGCATTTTCAGCATATGCCCGGTGACTGGTAGGGATAACAAAGCGGTCTTCGTAATTTGCCAGCGCCATGTAGCGGTACATTTCCTCTACCTGCACTGCGGTTAAACCAACCTGGGTTAATACTTCCAGATCTTCCACGCCATCTACCTGCTGCGAGCGTTTAAATGCGCGCATTGCGATCATTCGCTCCAGCGCGCGGACTACCGGCGCTTCATCACCAGCGGTAAGCAAATTGGCCAGGTAACGCAGCGGGATCCGCAGCGATTTTAAGTCCGGAATTTCACCATTCATGCCAACATGCCCGGCCTGAACCGCACTTTGAATGGGGGATAGCGGTGGTACATACCAGACCATTGGTAGTGTGCGGTATTCCGGGTGTAACGGCAGGGCGACTTTCCACTGCATCGCCATCATATACACCGGTGAACGCTGCGCCGCTTTAAGCCAGTTATCGGTAATACCTTCAGCTTTGGCAGCTGAAATAACATCGGGGTCGAACGGATCAAGGAAGATATCCAGTTGTGCCTGATATAAATCTTTCTCATTTGGCGTGCTTGCGGCACTGGCAATTTTATCAGCGTCGTACAGCAACACACCTAAATAGCGAATACGCCCCACGCAGGTTTCTGAGCATACGGTGGGCTGTCCGGCTTCAATCCGTGGGAAACAGAAAGTACATTTTTCCGACTTACCACTTTTCCAGTTGTAGTAGATTTTTTTGTAGGGGCAGGCCGATACGCACATGCGCCAGCCGCGGCATTTGTCCTGATCAATCAGTACTATGCCATCCTCTTCGCGCTTATAAATAGCACCGCTTGGGCAGGCGGCGACACACGCCGGATTCAGGCAATGTTCGCACAAACGTGGCAGGTACATCATAAATGTTTTTTCAAACTGGCCGTAAATATCCTTTTGCACGACTTCGTTAAAGTTCTGATCTTTTTTACGTTTAGCAAACTCAGTACCAAGAATTTCTTCCCAGTTTGGACCCCATTCAATTTTCTCCATCCGCTGACCACTGATTAAAGAACGCGGCCTTGCCACCGGTTGGTGTTTGGTATCACCGGCGTTATGCAGGTGCTGGTAATCAAAATCGAAGGGTTCATAGTAATCATCAATTTCGGGTAAGTCGGGGTTAGCGAACAGGTTGGCCAATACCCGCAACTTGCCACCAATTTTAGGAACCAGTTTGCCATTTTTCTCGCGGGTCCAGCCGCCTTTCCATTTTTCCTGATTTTCCCAGTCTTTCGGATAACCAATACCGGGCTTGGTTTCAACATTGTTAAACCAGGCATATTCTGCGCCTTCGCGCGAGGTCCAGACGTTTTTGCAGGTGATGGAGCAAGTGTGGCAACCTATGCACTTGTCTAAATTCAGCACCATGCCTATTTGGGCTCTAACTTTCATATTGCTTACTCCAACCTTATTTAGTATCCAGCCAGTCAACTTTGCTCATTTTACGCACCACCACGAACTCGTCGCGGTTACAGCCGACCGTACCGTAGTAATTAAAGCCATAGGCTTGCTGTGCATAGCCGCCAATCATATGGGTGGGCTTCATAACCGCACGGGTCACCGAGTTATGGATACCGCCGCGACTGCCGGTCATTTCTGAACCCGGTATATTTACAATCCGCTCCTGAGCGTGATACATCATGCTCATGCCCTCGGGTACGCGTTGTGACACCACCGCACGTGCAGAGATTGAACCGTTAACGTTGAATATTTCTATCCAGTCGTTATCTTCAATATCAGCGGCTTTGGCATCAATTTCGCTAAGCCAGACAATAGGGCCGCCGCGTGACAGCGTTAGCATTAACAGGTTGTCAGAGTAGGTACTATGAATGCCCCATTTTTGGTGTGGCGTAATCCAGTTAAGCACTATCTCTTTGTTACCATTAGATTTTTTATTTAACACCGGTTCAACAGTTTTTAGATTAATGGGCGGCTTGTAGCTGCACAATTGTTCACCGAAGTCGCGCATCCATTCGTGATCCTGATAAAACTGCTGGCGGCCGGTAATGGTGCGCCATGGGATCAGCTCGTGCACGTTGGTATAACCTGCGTTGTACGACACATGTTCATCTTCCAGCCCCGACCAGGTAGGAGAGCTGATGATTTTGCGCGGCTGTGCAACGATATCGGCAAAGCGGATTTTCTCGTCTTCTTTAGGTAATGCCAGGTGGGTATGGTCGCGCCCGGTCATTTTACTTAGTGCAGCCCAGGCTTTAACGGCTACCTGGCCGTTCGTTTCCGGCGCTAACGATAAAATCATTTCACAGGCGTCAATGGCACTGTCAATTTTCGCCATGCCTTTGTTAACGCCCTCATCGGTGTGCACCCGGTTTAACTGACGTAAAAAATCTACCTCAACCTTAGTATCCCAACCGATGCCTTTGCCGCCATTGCCAAGTTTTTCTAGCAACGGACCAACCGATGTAAAACGGGCATAGGTATTGGGGTAGTCCCGCTCTACCACATTAATATGTGGCATGGTCATACCCGGAATAGCTTCACATTCCCCTTTCCACCAGGCTTTTACGCCGTAGGGTTGTGCCAACTCGGCCGGGGTATCGTGGTGCATCGGTGTAGTAACCACATCGGTTTCTACCCCCAAATGCCCCACAGATGCTTTTGAAAACGCTTTGGCAATGCCTTTAAATATTTCCCAGTCGCTGCGCGCTTCCCATACCGGGTCTATGGCAGCCGTTAACGGGTGAATAAACGGGTGCATGTCCGAGGTATTCATATCGTCTTTTTCATACCAGGTAGCGGTTGGCAGCACGATATCGGAATACAGGCAGGTCGTGGACATCCGAAAATCCAGCGTTACCCATAAATCAACTTTGCCTTCAGCGCCGTCGTCAGTCCATTCAATGTCCTGTGGTTTTTTACCGCCAAACTCGCCTAAGTCTTTGCCCAGTAAACCATGTTTGGTGCCCAGCAAATGCTTCAGCATATATTCATGGCCTTTGCCGCTGGAGCCCAGTAAGTTCGAGCGCCAGATAAACATGTTGCGCGGGAAATTTTGCGGGCTTTCAGGCTGCTCACAAGCAAATTTAATTTTGCGGTTTTTCAGCTGATCCAGTACATAATCTTTTAGCTCAACTCCCGCCGCTTTAGCTTCTGCTGCCAGCCCCAGTGGGTTTACTCCCAGTTGCGGCGCTGATGGTAACCAACCCATCCGCTCGGCGCGGGCGTTAAAGTCAAGAATACTGCCGCTCCATTTTTCTTTATTGGCCAGCGGCGAAATAATTTCTGTCATGTCCAGTTTTTCATAACGCCACTGACTGGAGTGATTGTAAAAGAATGAGGTACCGTTCATATGACGAGGCGGGCGTTGCCAATCAAGGGCGAAGGCCAATGGCGTCCAGCCGGTTTGTGGTCGCAGTTTTTCCTGACCAACATAATGCGCCCAGCCGCCACCACTTTGGCCGATACAGCCGCACATCATCAGCATATTAATCAGGCCGCGGTAATTCATATCCATGTGGTACCAGTGGTTCAGTGCCGCACCTACGATCACCATCGAACGCCCACGCGTTTTGTCTGCATTACGGGCAAATTCGGTGGCAACGCGGATCACGTCATCGGGCCGAACGCCGGTAATGGCTTCCTGCCAGCCTGGGGTGTAAGGCACATTGTCGGTAAAGGATTTAGCCCGGTTTTCATCACCAATACCGTTATCTACCCCATAGTGCGCCAGCATTAAATCAAATACAGTGGCAACCAATACGCTGCTGCCATCGGCTAACTCAACCCGCTTGGCCGGAATTTTCCGAATTTGCACATCATCATGCGCAGTATGCTGAAAGTACTGATACTCGTGCGGTGCGCCACCAAAGTAAGGAAAGCCAACATCAACCAATTCATCATGGCCATCTTTCAGTGTTAACTGCAGTTCCAGATCGCCGTCTTTGTCTTTTTGTTCCAGGTTCCATTTACCACTTTGCCCCCAGCGATAGCCAATAGCACCATTGGGGCTGGTTAAGCGGCCATCTTTATTCAGGGCAATGGTTTTCCAATCCGGATTATTATCTTCGCCTAAGTTATCGACTAAATCGGCCGCACGTAAAAAACGACCTTGCGTCAGATGTTTTTCACCGGGCTCCAGCATAACCAACATCGGCATATCCGTTGTGCGGCGTACATAGTCAGTAAAGTATGCGCTGGGGTTATTAACATAGAACTCCTGCAAAATCACATGACCAAAGGCCATTGCCAGTGCGGCATCAGTGCCCTGACGTGGTGCCAGCCAGGTATCGCCGAATTTTGATGCTTCAGAATAATCTGAGGTAATTACGCAGGTTTTGGTACCTTTGTAGCGCACTTCAGTTAAAAAGTGAGCATCCGGGGTGCGGGTTTGTGGCACATTCGAGCCCCAGACAATAATGTAATTTGAGTTATACCAGTCGGCTGACTCGGGCACGTCGGTTTGCTCGCCCCATACCTGCGGTGAAGCAGGTGGTAAGTCACAATACCAGTCGTAGAAGCTTAAACAGTTACCACCAATTAATGATAAATACCGGGCACCTGCCGCATACGACACCATTGACATGGCAGGAATAGGCGAGAAGCCGGTTACCCGATCCGGACCATACTTTTTAGTGGTATAAACGTTAGAGGCAGCAATCAGCTCGTTTACTTCATCCCAGGTTACCCGGATAAAACCACCTAAACCGCGACGCTCTTTATAACTTTTTGCCTTTACCGGATCGGTAACAATAGATTCCCAGGCTTTTACCGGATCAGCGTGCTGCGCTTTAGCTTCACGCCACAGCATCATTAGCTGTTGCCGCATTTTTGGGTACTTCAGCCGGTTAGCACTGTAAATATACCAGGAGTAGCTGGCGCCGCGCGGGCAGCCCCGCGGTTCGTGGTTTGGCAAGTCCGGACGGGTGCGCGGGTAATCAGTTTGCTGGGTTTCCCAGGTAACCAGTCCATTTTTAACGTATATTTTCCAGCTGCAAGAACCGGTGCAATTAACCCCATGGGTAGAACGGACAATTTTGTCGTGCTGCCACCGTTCACGATAGCCTTGCTCCCAGCGGCGGTCTTGCTCGGTAGTAATACCATGGCCGTCGGCAAAGGGTTCTTTCCGTGATTTAAAATAGCGTAGTTTGTCGAGAAGGTGACTCATATATGGCTCCTGGTCTTATCCGGCATGAACAGATGTCTTGCTCGTCTGATATGCACACTATAGAAACAACAGGCCGATGATGCTTGATTTGGATCAACGTCGCTATAGGGCTAAATGCATGATAAAAATCAGAAATACCTACAAGGTGGTAGTGCATGGTGTGGCTGGATGGCTGACAATAGTGGCTGTTCTACCACCGCAGGTGTAGAGATAAAAAAAAACACTACCCTGGCGGGAAAAAAGAGGTAGCTCAATTTTGCCCGCTATTTTTAAGGGTGTTTCGGCTGTATTTACCAGTATTGCGGCACAGTAACGAATAAACAGGTATGCTTAACTTGTTAAAAAGCGGAGTGGTTATGCGACAGTTTTCAATGGTTACCCGAATTAATATTGCACTTGCATGCATCGTCACCCTGGCGATTGGCACTATGCTGGCATCGTACTGGTTGTCAGATAAAGCCGACAGTGACGCCCTGGCTGTCAATGTAGCCGGTTCTTTACGAATGCAAAGTTATCGTATGGCCTGGCTGGCAATGCAGCCGGATGAGCAAAAGCTGCAGGAAGCAACAACCCAATTTAATCAAAGCTGGCAACATCCGATATTCGCTCGTTTTACGCAACATGCTGAAATAGCGAGGCAATTTGATGCCGCTAAGCAGCACTGGCAACAACTTGAACCGCAAGTCACCCAGCGCACGCTTACTTTAAGGCAAATGGAGCAAGCATTGGGGCAGCAAATGGTGTTGCTGGAGCAACTGGTGTCTTTAATTCAACAAGATGCTGAAGATAAAATCCGTAGTTTTCGTACATTGCAGTTAATCGCATTGTTGGCAACCGTACTATTGTCTGCCATTGTGATTTACTGGTTAAAAGTGATGGTGCAACAGCCATTGGAGGAGTTAACTAAAGGCGCGCGGCAAGTGGCCATGGGAGATTTTACCCAAAGAGTCAGTGTGGTAAATAACGACGAACTTGGTACGTTGGCGCATAGTTTTAATAAGATGAGCGATTCTATTTCCTATATGTACGGTAACCTGGAAAAGCGGGTGGAAGAGCAAACTGAGGCGCTGCAACACAGTAACACCACTTTGCGATTTTTATATAGCACCGCTCAGAGAATTAGTGAAAATGTGCCAGAATATCTGGATTTTACTCAAATAATTGCTGAATTAAAAATGGTAGTGAAAGTAGACAATCTGGAGCTGTGTTTGTTTACTGAAGAGGGTGTTAAGCCTTATATGCAAGTGTTACCGGGTGACAGTGAGTCAGATCCTTGCGCACAGAAAAATTGCGGTGATTGTTTAAGCTCGCCACAGCCATCAGGCTGCAGCAGTGACATCTACAACTATTTGTTGCACCGAGACCAGAAAAAATATGGAGTGTTAGTCGCGCGTATCGACGAAGGACAAGAACTGGCGCTTTGGCAGCAAAAATTGCTGGCGGCGGTGGCAGACCAACTGGCGTTGGCATTGAGTTTAAAATCTGAGGAAGAGCAGGTTCGGCGCCTGGCATTGATGCAGGAGCGCACGGTGATTGCACGGGAATTACATGATTCATTGGCGCAGGCACTTTCTTACCTGAAAATTCAGGTGACCCGATTAAACAAAGCAACGCAAAAAGACGATAAAGAGACCATTGCTGATGTGTCAGCTGAGTTAAAACAAGGTTTAGATGCGGCTTACCGGCAGCTACGTGAATTATTGACGACCTTCCGTCTTAAAGTTGATGGCAGCGGATTGCACAGTGCGCTGCAAACAACTGCAAAACAGCTTAGTGAGCAGTCGGGTATGCGTATAGAGCTTAATTATCATTTAACCAATGTTCCGTTAGCGCCACATGAAGAAATCCATCTGCTGCAAATAATCCGTGAAGCCAGTCAAAATGCAGTACACCATAGTGCTGGTAGTGAGGTTTTAATTAATTTGCAACAAGAAGAAGACCAATCGATCGTATTGTCAATAGAGGATAATGGCGTTGGTATTCCGCAGTCAGCCGAAAAAATGAATCACTATGGTCTGGCAATTATGCAGGAACGCAGTAAGCACTTAGGCGGTGAGATTGAGATTAAACGCCGTAATGCCGGTGGTACCGGCGTCTATTTCAGTTTTACACCTGGGTATCTGGTGCAACAGAAAAGCGCATAACGAACAGTCTTAAACCTTGCGTGTTAACACGTGTCAGTGGCAGTCTTAATGAGACTAAGCGTGTTGCCTTTGAAAGCAACACGCTCGCGTTGTTTAAGTGGTGTGATATGAGTTTGGTTAAGGATTGTAAAACTCACCATTTTTGCGAAGGTAAAAAAACCAGTTAACTAACAAACACAGACCATAGAAAATAGCAAAACCTACCATGGCGTATTCTGGCGTTGCGGCTTTAATTTGCTCACCCAGCACTTGTGGAATATAAAACGCGCCGTAAGCAGCGACAGCTGATGTCCAGCCTAATACCGGGCCGGCTTGCTCTTTGGGAAACACCACGGCAATGGTCCGAAAAGTAGAGCCGTTACCAATGCCACTGGCGGCAAATAACCCTAAAAATATCAGGAAAAATGGTACGAAATATTGCTCGGGAGTCGCGCTTTGATAAGCAAGCTGCATGTAGTAAGCCGCGCCTAACGCACATAGCACCATTACCACAGAGCAAAGTTGTGTCACAAAAGCACCACCTAATTTATCCGCAATCCAGCCACCGACCGGGCGAATTAATGCGCCAACAAAGGGCGCAATCCAGGCATACGTTAAAGCGCTGGGGCCATTCGGATTAGAAGTATTATGGGTCATTACGCCATCAACCATAATGTGGCTATAGCCAAAAATCACTTTAATCGATAACGGAAAAGCGGCCGCAAAACCGATAAACGAGCCAAAGGTCATGACGTACAGCACACTCATTACCCAGGTATGTTTGTTATTAAAGATTTTGTACTGGCGATCGAGGCTGGTGCGAATGGCACCAGGCAGCAGTTTTAACAGAAACACGGTAGCAAACAAGATGGCAATCAGTACAATTTCTTTCGGAATGCCAAAACCGGAACCATTGGCCGACTCCGGCAAAATTAACCATAAACCGGCAATAGAGGTAATAAAACCAATGCCCAGCATTGCCAGGATAATACTGAAAGACTTTGCAGCAGAAGGCAGCTTGGGGGTGACTTCTTCGGTATGAATATTGTTAGTGCCAAACCAGAGTAAAAAGGCCAGTGGGATTAGCGTAATTAACCAGGCAAAACCTGCGTTTTGGATCCAGCTTTCGGTGCCAGCGGGGATAATGCCGGTAACGGTACCGCTTGCTTTTTCAAGAACCATAGGCTCCCCGCCGCCAAGTAAGGTGAACACGCCGTAAGACATGAAAATAGGCACCAGAATTTGTACCGTGGTTACACCAAAGTTACCCAGACCCGCGTTTAAACCCAATGCTAAGCCTTGCTGTTTTTTCGGGAAAAAGAAGCTGATATTTGACATTGATGACGCAAAATTACCACCGCCAATACCCGAAAGCAGCGCCATTAGCTGAAAGACCCACAGCGGTGTATCGATACTTTGCAGCGCCAGTCCGGTGCCAACGGCAGGGAGCAGAAGCAAACTGGTAGTAAGGAATAAGGTGTAACGCCCGCCACATAAACGAACAAAGAAGCTGGAGGGAATACGCAGCGTTGCACCCGTTAAGCCGGCAATGGCGGTAAGGGTGAACAACTCGGCGGTGCTGAACGGATAACCCACGTTGAGCATTTGTACGGTGACAATACTCCACAACATCCATACCCCAAAGCCACATAACAAACTGGGGATAGAAATCCACAGGTTGCGATTCGCAATTCGCTTACCGGTTTTTTGCCAGAAGAGTTCATCTTCTGGTTGCCACTGTTTAAGATCTGACATAGGTCACTCCTGTTAAAAGCATTCTTAGCGCAATGAACTATGCAGGGCGATGAGCAATGTCACAATGTATCTTCGGTGTTAGCACCTTAAGCCAGGAGGTTAGTTGTAGGTACCTATAAGGTGGTAGGCATAAAAGAGTATATAAATTTATTGCATTAAAATCATAAAGATAAGATTAAATTAATTAACAAGGTAACCGGTTTCACGCCGACGTGGTGCTGGTGAAGAGTTATCATTTTACTGATTTATATCAAAGTTTGTTCCTGCTTGTTATAAGCTAATAGCATTATTAAGCCGAATTTCATTTTGGAGCAAAACATGGCAGAGCAAAAATCCAGCATTATGTTAGTGGATGATCACCCACTATTACGCAAAGGGCTTAAGCAATTGTTAGCGTTAGAAGATGAGCTTGAAGTAGTGGCTGAGGCCAGCAGTGGTGCTGACGCTATTCCGATGGCAGTTGAACTTGACCCGGATTTAATAATTCTGGATTTAAATATGCAGGGTATGGATGGTATTGCCACCTTAAAACGAATGCGCGATGAAGGGGTTACCTCACGCATTGTGATGCTGACCGTTTCTGATGCTGATGAAGATGTGGTAAATGCCATTAGCAATGGAGCAGATGGCTATCTGTTAAAAGACAGCGATCCTGAAATGTTACTGGAACAGATTAAACGCTCACTTACCGGTAAAATGGTGCTCAGTGAAGCGATCACTCAGGTCCTCGCCACTGCATTGCGTCGGCCCGCGGTAAAAACGTCTGCTGAACTGAATAGTCTGACCAATCGTGAACACGAAATTCTAAGTTTTATTGCCAAAGGTTTGAGCAATAAACTTATTGCCCGGGAGCTGAATATCTCTGATGGCACGGTAAAAGTGCATGTTAAACACTTACTTAAGAAACTTGGGTTGCGTTCACGGGTTGAAGCAGCGGTATGGATGGTCAACCAACAGGGAGCCAAAGCCTGATGAGGGAAAGCGGTACAACAAAAAACATGTTATCTG
Organism: Arsukibacterium sp. UBA3155; assembly: GCA_002364615.1. Taxonomy (GTDB): domain Bacteria; phylum Pseudomonadota; class Gammaproteobacteria; order Enterobacterales; family Alteromonadaceae; genus Alishewanella. Next base: position 54,833 of record DEYP01000024.1, read on the forward strand.
CAGCGCGTGCCATTGAACAAATGTTGTCAGAGGTATCACCGTTATCTGAATCGCTAACGGTGCCGTTGGCTGAAGCACTGGATTGCGTGTTAGCGCAGCCAATATTATCTGAAATCAATGTGCCAGGTTATGATAATGCAGCAATGGACGGCTACGCACTGCGAGCGGCAGACGTAAAACCCAATCAGCCATTAGATGTCATTGGTTCAGCGCTGGCAGGGCATGCTTATCACGACACTGTGCCGGTTGGCAGTTGTGTGCGTATTACCACGGGCGCGGTAATGCCAGCTGAACTGGACACTGTCGTAGTGCAGGAGCAGGTAGCACTAAGCCAGACCGGGCCAAGCCAGCAGATCCATTGTCAGATAGTACCTGAGGCAGGTGAGCATGTTCGCATTGCCGGTGAAGATATCGCTACAGGCCAGCAGGTACTTGCGGCAGGCCATAAATTACGGCCTGCTGATCTTGGCTTACTGGCGTCATTAGGTTATGCCAGCGTTAACGTTTTGCGACAGCTTAAGATCGCAATATTTTCAACTGGTGATGAATTACTACCACCGGGCCAGCCGTTATTATCAGGGCATATATATGACAGTAACCGCTATGTAATGGCGGCGATGCTGCAACGCCTAGGTGCAGAGGTGCTTGACTTGGGGTTGCTACCTGATAATCCGGTTGCCATAGAACACGCGTTTGCAAAGGCAATGACAGAAGCCGATGTACTTATTACCAGTGCCGGTGTGTCGGTAGGAGAGGCCGATTATACCCGGCAAATTCTGCAGAAACTTGGCCAGATTGCGTTCTGGAAGGTGGCGATTAAACCGGGTAAACCGTTTGCTTTTGGTAAGTTAGATAATTGCTGGTTCTTTGGTTTACCCGGTAATCCGGTTGCGGCCGTGGTGACCTTAGAGCAACTGGTACAGCCGGTGCTGCGCAAACTTAGCGGTGAAACCCACGAAGGGACAGCTTCTTTACTGCAGGCGACATGTACTGTGCCTTTGAAAAAACAACCCGGGCGTCAGGATTATCAGCGAGGCTGGTACTGGCAAGACGCGCAAGGTTTACAGGTGAAAACATTAGGCAGCCAAAGTTCGGGTATGCTCAGCTCGATTGCCAACGCCAACTGCTATATCGTGCTGCCAGCTGACAGCGCCAGCCTGCCTGCCGGTGAAGTCGTATCGATACAGCCGTTTTCAGTGCTGTTACGCTGACAGTTAACTCTTTACATACCACCTTTGCGCCAGCTCAAGCTGGCGCAGGCTTGATCTGAATCAACACTGGCTATAACGAATATCTCCAGACTGTCTGCATTGGTGGTTGCCCGGAGCAGGTTATGTTGTTGGTGGATGTATTGCTACATGAGTTTGACGTTTTCGAAATAAAACAACTGTTTGGTATTCCTGGCGATTTTGTGCTGCCGCTGTTTGAACAATTACAGCAGCGCAGCACGCTGCCGCTGTATTATTTAAGCCATGAGCCGTCAGCCGTGTTTGCCGCCGATGCCGCAGCCCGCATCAGCAATAAACCGGCAGTCGTGATCCTGACTTACGGTGCGGGCGCATTAAATGCCGTTAATGCGGTGGCCCAGGCTTATGTTGAACATGTCCCTCTGCTCGTTATTGCCGGCTTTCCCAGTCAGGCTGAGATTGAGCGTGGCCTGCAAATCCATCATCAAGCTAAAACGGTCGATTCACAACGTGATATTTACCGGGAAATTACCGCGTCCCAATTCCGCTTAGATAACCCGGCCCGCGCCGGTGAAGATATTCGGGCCGCACTGCAAACCGCCAAAGAGCAGAGCCGGCCGGTTTTGCTTGAAATACCGCGCGATGCAGTACAGTTTACGACCTCTCTGGCACCTGTTTATCAGGTTGCCGACGTTCCTCAGGCTGAGCTTGATGCTGCGATAACACAACTTACCGCGCGCTTAATGCAAGCTAAACAACCGGTGATCCTGGCTGGGGTGGATGTGCGGCGCTTTGATGCGGTAGCCGAGCTGGAAGCACTGGCCAGTAAGCTGAATATTCCTTTTGTCAGCACCCTGATGGGCCGCGCCAGCTTTGATCAGCAACATTTTCTGTATGGTGGTATTTTCTTAGATAAAACGGATGTTCGTCCGGCAGAGCTGCTTAAGGAAGCCGATCTGATTATTCAGGTTGGTGTGATTAAAACGGACAGTAATTTTGCTGCTCATGCTGAATTATTCCCCCCAGAAAAGCTAATTTGTATTGAGCAGAACCAATTAAACCTCGGCGAAACAACTTATAAACAGCTGGGGTTGCAGCCGCTATTGGCGGCGCTACTAAACCAAGCAATACCACCGTTTAAATCATTGATTTTGCCGGTATTGGCCGCTACCGAACCCGAGCAGCGGTTGACTACCAGCAGTTTGGTGCAGTGTTTGGATAAGATGTTAGCAGAGCGCAATAACACCGTGCCGCTAATTTCAGATATTGGCGATTGTTTATTTGCTTCACTCCATGCCAAACCCAGTTTAATGCTGGCGCCGGCCTTTTATGCGTCTATGGGCTATGCGGTGCCCGCGGCGTTTGGTGTGCAGGCGGTTACTGGCCTGCGGCCGGTAGTGCTGGTAGGTGATGGTGCCTTTTTAATGACCGGGCTGGAGCTTGGGCATTGCGCCCGCTATGGTTTTGCACCTATTGTCATTGTGTTTAATAACCAGCGCTGGGACATGATAGAGGCGTTTTCGCCCGGGCTTAATTGTACCAACTTAAGTAACTGGAAGTATGCTGATCTGGCTCGCACTATGGGAGGAAATGGCATGCAGGTTAGTTCATTGGCTGATTTTAACCAGGCTTTAGCGCTGGCATTGGCCAGTGATATGCGTTTTAGCCTGATTGAGGTAATGCTGGATAGTAGCAGCCGCACAGAGCGCTTAAATAATTTTGCTGCAGGCTTTAAGGCTGCGACAAAAGAGAGACTGACACCATGTTAATACCTGAATTATTGTCACCCGCCGGCAGTTTAAAAGCGATGCGGCTGGCGTTTGCTTACGGCGCCGATGCCGTATATGCCGGCCAGCCACGTTACAGCTTGCGGGTACGCAACAATGAGTTTGATTTAACGGCGCTTGCCACGGGTATTGATGAAGCACATGCCCTTGGTAAAAAATTTTATGTGGTGGTTAATATTGCGCCACATAACAGCAAGCTACAGAGTTTTATTGCGGATATGGCGCCAGTAGTGGCGCTTGGTCCCGATGCACTGATTGTCTCTGATCCTGGTGTTATTTATCTGTTACAACAGCATTTCCCGCATATGGCACTGCATTTGTCGGTGCAGGCTAATACGGTGAACTGGGCGGCAGTGAAATTCTGGCAAACACAGGGGGTCGAGCGGGTTATTTTATCCCGTGAACTGGCGGTGGAGGAAATTGCGGATATTCGGCGCGAAGTACCAGAAATGGAACTGGAGGTATTTGTGCATGGCGCGCTGTGTATGGCCTATTCTGGCCGCTGTTTGTTATCTGGCTATATTAATAAACGCGACCCGAATCAGGGGGCTTGTACCAACAGTTGTCGCTGGCCTTATCAGGTACATGGCGCGACAGAAGATGAAGCTGGGCAGTTTAAACCGATAACTACACCAGCACTGTTAGAAGAGCAAGGCCGCCCCGGTGAGCTGATGGCCATAGATGAAGATGTGCACGGTACTTATATTCTTAATTCAAAAGACTTACGAGCTATTGCACATGTGCCGGCGTTAACCAATATGGGGGTGCATTCGCTTAAAATAGAAGGGCGTACTAAATCACCTTATTATGTGGCGCGTACCGCTCAGGTGTACCGCCAGGCTATTGATGATGCCGTGGCCGGCAGAGCGTTTGATCCAAAGTTACTCACTGAGCTTAACGGCATGGCCAACCGCGGTTTTACCGAAGGCTTTTTGCGCCGGCATAAACCACAGGATACACAAAACTACGATACCAGCCACAGTGTTGGTGAGCAGCTGTTAGTCGGTGAGTTTATAGGCGAGCAGGACAGTGAGGGTTTTGCGTTGTTGGAGGTTAAAAACCAGTTTAGTGTTGGTGATAGCCTGTTGTTAATGACGCCAGAGGGAAACCAAAGCTTTACCCTGCAGGCGCTGCGCGACAAGCAGGACAACGCTATTTTATTAGCGCCTGGTGCCTGTTATCAGCTTAAAGTAAAGTTACCAAAGCAAACTGACCTGACCTTTGCCATGTTGTTAAAGCAGCTGCCAGTTGCGGCCACAGCCAACAGTGATTTAGCCGTAAATACGGTAGGTTGAGCATGCCTGCCGTTATTAAAGTCAGCTGTATTAACTGCGATATGTGTGTGCCCGAGTGCCCAAACGACGCTATTAGCATGGGCGAGAAGCATTACGAAGTAGACCCGGAACTGTGTACAGAATGCATTGGTTACTACGACAAGCCCACCTGCATAGCGGTGTGTCCGATAGATTGTATTAAGCTCTGCTGATACTCATTTTATTAAACAGCAGAATTGTGGCTGATCAGTTTATTCCAACGCCACTGCTTTTATCTGCGCATATACCTGCTGATCAATTTGTAAGCCTAGGCGTTCAACAGATTGCTTAGTGAGCAGAGCCTGCAGCGGCTGGCCATCAAGTGTCAGTTGCACCAGGGTTTCAGCCGGGTGGGGGGCGGTATTAAAGCCAATGATACTAACCTGCAACTGATTACTGACCGAACTGTCGTTAAGAGGTGTTAAGCTAAGCGCAATATCGCGCGCCTGAATGCGTAAACGGTAAACCGAGGGTGAGTAATTTGCGGTGTCGGTATGCATTGGTGCAGGTAGTTGCAGCTGTTGCTGGCCAACACTGAGCTGAAGCAGGTGATGGTTGCAGCCGTGGCTTCTGGCATGCAGCAGTGACATTGCGCCGCTGGCGGCAAGCTGTGGCTGCATGAGTTGCTGTGGCAGCGGGCCGTGGCTGATGATGCGGCCATCCTGCATCAGCACCAGGTGATCGGCCAGTTTTACGACGTCGTCCAGCTGATGGCTGACCAGCAGCATAGGTATGCCGGTTGTATTAGCTATGCGCTGTAAAAAGGGCAAAATCTCGCTGCGGCTTTGCTGATCCAACGATGCTAAAGGTTCATCCAGCAGCAGTAATTGCGGCTGGCTCAGTAAAGCCCGGCCCAGTGCGATGCGCTGGCGCTGACCGCCGGATAAGTACTGTGGCGCCAGTTTAAGCAGTGGCGTCAGCTCGAGTAAGCGGATCACCTGCTCTGGTTGCAGCCGCACAGCAGTTTGCTTTGCCAGCCGGTTAAAGCCATACAGCAGGTTTTGCTCAACTGATAAATGCGGCAGCAGGCTGCTTTCCTGAAATACCATACCGATCCGGCGCTGATGCACCGGCACAAACTGTTTACCCTGTTGCCATGGCGTTTCGTTAAGGCAAATTTGCGCATTAGCATGGCGGTCAAGCCCGGCAATTGCGCGCAATAAGGTGGTTTTACCACAACCCGAGCGGCCAAATAGGGCGGTAATACCGTTTAGCGGCAGGCTGTTATTTAACTGCAGTGAAAATTCGCCAAGCGCCAGGCTTAACTGCACTGTAAGCGTTTGGCACTCAGGCGCAGCGGCTAATTGGCGTGGCTGGCTAATATGCTGCCAGCAGTGCTGGGCGGCATGTTGCAACAGGCTAATCATAGTATGGCCTCGCGCTCAAACCGGCGGTTCAACCCATATACAATAAACAGTACTGCAAAGGCGGTAATTAATAACCCTAACGATAACTGATGCGCTTGCGCATAATTCATCGCTTCGGTGTGGTCATAAATCAGTACCGATAACACCTGGGTTTCGCCGGGTATACTGCCACCGAGCATTAAAATAACCCCAAATTCGCCTAAGGTATGGGCAAACGTTAACGTTGCAGCAACGATAAACCCACCACGGCATAGTGGCAGTATTACACTGAACAGCTGATCCAGCTTGCTGGCACCTAAAGTAGCGGCGACTTCCAGCGGCCTTGGTCCCATGCGTCGAAAGCTTTCCACTAAAGGCTGCACGGTAAAGGGCAGAGAGTAAATTACCGAGCCAATTAAAATGCCACTAAAGCTAAATGCCAGATGGTTTAGCCCCAGTTGCTCCAGGGTACTGCCGATAGCGCCATGCGGCCCAAGCAGCAGTAACAAATAAAAACCCAGCACAGTGGGTGGCAATACCAGTGGCAGCGCTACTATCGCCTGAATGGCGGTGCGCAGTTTGCTATGGCTAAGCGATAACCACCAGGCCAGCGGGGTACCCAGCAGCAGTAAAATCAGCGTGGTGTATAAACACAGCTTAAGGGTGAGTTGGATGGCTTGCCAGTCCTGACTACTCAATATTGTGAGAAACTCAGGCATGGCTTAGTCCTGTGCCGGCAGAGTTGCAGGCAGTTCAAAGCCGAAGCGTTGCATTACCGTTAGCGCTGCCGGATTTTTCATAAAGGCGCTAAAATGGTGAGCAGCACGGTTATCCGCGCCATGACGGGTAACCACAAAAGCCTGGGTAAGCGGCTGATGCAGGTCTGTCGGAATAAGGTGATAACCCTGTTTGGCCAGTTCAGGAAACTTTGCTAACGACAGCGCAATAATGCCAATGTCTGCGCCGCCGCTTTGCACCAATTGTGCGGTTTGGGCGATGTTTTCGCCATACACCAGCTTTGGTTCAAGCTCTGCCCACAGGCCAAGAGTTTGCAAAGCTTCTTTGGCACGTTGGCCATAAGGCGCATGCGCCGGTTGAGCAATGGCCAGGCGACGAAACGTCATGTTTTTCAGCTGATGCAGCTCAACCTCTGACATATTTTGCCGTGGGCTCCACAGTACCAAATGACCCACAGCGTAAGGTTGTGGCACAGTAACCGCGTGGCCATCCTGGTACAGCAGCTCAGGAAAGCGGCTGTCAGCTGAAAAAAACAAGTCAAAAGGCGCGCCATGGCGAATTTGCGTGCTGAGTTTGCCGCTTGAGCCATATACAACATGAATATCTGTGGTGGGGTGCTGCTGGCGAAACAGCAGAATGACTTCATCTAAGGCATAGCGTAAATCTGACGCTGCAGCCAGCATCAGCTTGTCGCCGGCATAAACCGGTAGGGCGTAAACCAGAGAAAACAGACAAAACAGCAGTGCACTCCGGATCATATTTTACTCCCAGCGCGCCAGCGCCTGCTGATCACTGGCTTTGGCCTCAACCCAGTAATCACCCGTAGCGGTATGTTCTTTTTTCCAGAACGGTGCGCGGTTTTTTAAGTAATCCATAATAAACTCGCAGGCGGCGAACGCAGCGGCCCGGTGGGCGCTGGCTACCCCGACAAACACTATTTGCTCATTTGGCTTAAGCCTGCCAACCCGGTGAATAATATGTACAGCAGCTAGTTGCCAATGATTAAGCGCATCGGTGGCAATGCGGTTAAGTGCCTGTTCGGTCATGCCAGGGTAGTGCTCCAGCGTCATGCCATGCAGAACGGTATCATGCAGCTCTCGCACCAGGCCGCTAAATGTGACAATTGCTCCACATGCGGGGTTGCGACGCAATTCGTGATATTCACTGGCCAGACAAAAATCATCACTTTGTACGGCGACAAATATGCTCATATCAGCCTCCGGTTACCGGGGGGAAAAACGCCAGTTCATCGCCATCCTGCACGCTGGCGGTTAGCGGCACCAGCTGCTGGTTTACTGCGCATAGTAAATCGGTGCGACTTAGTTCTTGCTGCCAGTTTTGGCAGCGGCTTTGCAATTGACTGAGCACTGACGCCACATCCAAGGTGTTGCCTTCACAACTAAGCAGGTATTGTTCACAATCCAACCGTTCGCGCAGCGCTGCAAAAAACAGAATTTTAATCATATTGCCTCCGAAATATAATGCCCCGACTTACCACCGGTTTTTTCCAGCAGCCGGATCTCGCTAATGGTCATCGCCTTATCTACCGCTTTACACATATCGTAAATGGTTAGCGCTGCTACACTGGCGGCAGTTAATGCTTCCATCTCAACGCCGGTTTGGCCGCTTAGCACACAGCAGCTTTCAATTTTTATCTGACCTTGCGCTGGCAGTAGCTGAAAGTCGACTGATACCTGGCTTAGCATGAGCGGATGGCACAGCGGAATAAGCTCACTGGTTTTTTTCGCTGCCATAATGCCGGCAATGCGGGCGGTGGCCAGTACATCGCCTTTTTTCAGTAAGGCCTGCTCAATTAAACTGATCACTTCTGGCGTGGTAAATACTACTGCGCCGGCGCGGGCCAGCCGCTTAGTGTCCTGCTTGTTACTAACATCGACCATGGCAGCGGCACCACTTTGATCCAGATGCGTTAAATGTGGGAATTCACTCATTTCAGGCTCCACAATTATTGATTGGGTTGTTTTTCACATGAGCAACAAAGTTACCTTTTACATGTGCAACAAAGTTGCATGGCCCGGTTTTGCTATCCAGCTGTGGCAAAATCAACTGTTGCATCGCCACAGTGCAGGCGCCGCCAGAGCCAGGCATCGCAAATAGCAAAGTGCCATTGGCCAGTCCAGCCAGTGCGCCGGATTGCAGCGCAGCAGAACCTAACTCGTTAAACGATAACTGGCGAAACAGCTCACCAAAGCCTGGTACCTGTGTATCCATAAGCGGTGTTAATGCCTCGACCGTACAGTTGCCCGCAGCAAATCCAGTACCGCCATTCAGCAACACTACCTGAATGGTCTCGCTTGCGATCCACTGACTTAACACGGCACGTATGTGATATTTGTTGTTCGGCAATACTATCCGCTCTGCTAATTGGTGACCTGCGGTTTGCAGCAGCTGACAGAGCAAGTCGCCGCTGCTGTCATTAGCACTGCTTCGACTGTCCGAGACGGTAAGTACTGCTATAGAAAGCGGATAAAACCGACTTAAGTCAGGCCTCGGCATAATGCACTCCGTTATTAAATAAATTTAGGCAAAGCTGCCAGTCTTGTGGTGTATTGGTATTTAATAGCTCAGTGGTCGGAACTGGCAGGGATAAGGCGTTAAGCTTTGCCAGCAGTGCTTTTACCGAGCGCTGGCCGCTTTGCAGTTGTGCTCTAATTAGGGTGCTGAGTGTCGGGCTTACCGCTAGCACGCAGGGTAGTGGGCTGTCGGCAAAGCACGCAGCACCAGCATTGTTGTTAGCAGTAGCGTGTTGCAGCAGACGCTGCAGACTACGCACACTGAGTAATGGCGTATCTATTGGCAGTACCAGTAGCTGTGCACTTTGGCAGTGTTCAAGCGCCGCTAAAATACCGGCTAAGGGCCCTTGTTGCTGAGTTTGATCGGCAATAAAACCCGGTTGGTTACGACTAATCAGTACCTCTGCTGCACCGCTTTCTTGCGCCAATTGCTGCATATGCTCAAGTAAACTCAGGCCATTGAGGTTTAGCAGCGCTTTATCCTGGCCCATGCGGCTGGATTTTCCTCCGGCTAAAATCAGTGCGCTAAATTGCATACAACTGCTCATATTAGCCACCTCTCTTATCCACCGATCTGGGCTAAATGCCGGGTGCTGCCACTGTAATCTTCAGCTAACTGATGGCTGAAAGCTTTGCCTTGCACTGCTTGTTGCAAAAAACGCATTAAGGGCGCGCTATTATCTGTTTGCAGCAGGCTACGCAACTCCTGGTGGTTGTCGGTAAACAGACACAAATACAGCTGACCCAGGCTTGAAACCCTAAGCCGGTTACAGTCGGCACAGAAGTCTTTGCTGTAGGGCATAATCAGACCAATCCGCCCCTGATAATCGGCATGCGAGTATTCCAGAGCCGGACCGTCAGTTTTCGCTTTGACGTTCAACTGCCAGCCCTGATCCAGTAGCTGTTGTTGAATGCTGGCACCACTTAAATGTTGGCGCTGATAAAAATCAGCATTATCGCCAGTACGCATCAGCTCGATAAAACGCAGCGCAATATCCTGTTGCTTCACAAACTTAAGAAAATCTGGCAGGGCCAGGGCATTATGCTGTTTTAGCAGTACGGTATTAATTTTTACCTGCTTAATGCCAATGGCTTTAGCATGGGCTATGCCCTCTAAGATGTCGGCTAATTTGTCCTGGCCTGTGACCAGGTGAAAGGTGTCGGCATCCAGGCTATCGACGCTAACGTTCACCGCATCCAGACCTGCTTCCTGCCAGGCCAGCGCATCGCGTTTTAAACGGTAGCCGTTGGTGGTCAGTGCCACTTTTTCAATACCGGGCACCGCTTTGCAGATAGCGATAATTTCGGTTAAGTCTTTACGTAAAGACGGCTCGCCACCGGTAATCCGTACTTTGCGGGTCCCCAGTTTGGCAAAGGCTGTGACCAGGCGTTTTATTTCATTTAGGGTTAATTCACCGCTACGGGAGTCGCAGTCAATGCCATCAGGCAGGCAATAGCTGCAGCGAAAATTGCAGCTTTCAGTAACAGACAGCCGCAAATAGCTAAAACGGCGCGCATAAGCGTCAGTTAACATAATTCACCTTTCCAAATGGGGAGGTATGGCCGTTTCCCGTCATACCCTGTGGCATGATTGCCACGGCATACCGTTCATCCCTGATATCGTAAAATTCGTGTCAGGCTTAGAGCCGGTAGCTCGGTGTTGTGGGTTAATGTTACATGCTGAGGCTATGCTTGGTTATTGCCATGAAGAGGGGGGTATGGTTACTCCATTGTGGGTAGGCGGACTTGCAAAAAGATACTCATAAAACAAAAACGCCACCCGTAAGGTGGCGTTTTTGTTGGAATTTTAAGGTTACAGCTCTTCGCGGATATAGCGGATCCTCTCGTCCTCATATACCTGATAAATATTTTGTAATAATGCTTTTAAATCATCAGATTGTTCACCCATCCGTATACTCATAATGATCGGCGATAAGGCGCGCTCTTCATTTAAATCCAGATAACTAACATCTTGGCGGATAAAAGCATGCATACTGCTTGGCACTATGGTTAACCCTTCGCCGGCAGCAACCAGACCGATTGCAATTTGTAACTCCCGCACTTCAATCACCTTGGTTGGCTTTAAACCCCTATCATGAAACAGCGCGAGAATTTGATCGGCAAAACTTGGCCGTGGCTGCTTCGGGAACACTAAAAACGGTTGATCAACTAAATCTTTGAGCGTGACACTTTGACCTAACTCCGCCAGGGGGTGCTTTGATGGTAGCGCGACCATCAGCGGTTCTTCGCGTAACAAAATACGCCGGATACTCGGATCTTCGACCCGTAAGCGGCCAAAGCCAACATCAATTTTACCGGCTTTTAGTGCTTCAATTTGCTCTGATGTGGTCATCTCATGCAGTATCAGCTCAACGTTCTGATGCTGTTCGCGAAATTGGCGAATTATTCGTGGCAGCAAACCATACAGCGTAGTTGCGACAAAACCAATTGATAAACTGCGCTCAATTTTGCCAACCCGCTGTGTCATGGTCTTAATTTCGGCGCTTTTGGCAAGCAGTTGTTTGGCATGGGTATACAAAAATTTACCGGCCTCAGTCAGCTGCAGTGGCCTACTGCTGCGTTCAATTAAACTAACCCCTAACTCATCTTCTAGTTGTTGAATTTGCCGACTAAGTGGTGGTTGAGCAATAAAAAGTCGTTCGGCTGCACGGGTAAAATTCTGCTCTTCTGCTACTGCCACAAAATACCGTAAATGCCGAATTTCCATCATGTATACCTTTTTGGTATGAAGTTGATACCAACATAGTGTTGGAACTGCGATTAGTGCCGAAGTATTGTCCGGTTATCCGATTTAACTATACCGAAACGATATGATCAAGGCGATTGAAACAATTCTGATAGATATCCCGACCATCCGGCCACATAAGTTGTCGGTGGCGACGATGAGCACTCAGACTCTGGTACTGGTGCAAATCCAAACTGATGACGGTTACACCGGTTGGGGCGAAGCCACTACCATCGGCGGCCTGAAATATGGTGACGAGAGCCCAGAAAGTGTGGCAGTGAATATACGCCATCATATAGCGCCTTTATTACTGCAGCAAGATGATCGCCATGTCGGCGCCCTGATGTACCGCCTGCGTAAAAACATCCGCGGCAACCGTTTTGCCAAATGTGCGCTGGAAACCGCTTTACTGGATATTCAGGCGCAGCGTTTGGGCGTACCAATGAGTGAGTTTCTGGGTGGCCGCCTGCGTGACAGCGTCCCGGTACTCTGGACGCTGGCCAGTGGCGATACCGCCAAGGATATCGATGAGGCGCAAATGATGCTCGATTTGCGCCGGCATAACAGCTTCAAACTGAAAATCGGTTTAAACAGCATTCAATATGACGTGAACCATGTATTGGCGATTAAAAAAGCGCTGGGTGCTGAGGTCAGTATCCGGGTTGACGTCAACCAGGCCTGGTCGGAACTACAAGCCACCTCTGCCATTCAGCAGTTACAGGATGGCGGTATTGACTTAATTGAACAGCCATTGAAAGCAGAAAACCGCATCGGCATGGCACGGCTGGCTGAGCGCTTTAGCGTTGCCATTATGGCCGACGAAACTTTAAACGGCCCGCAGGATGCATGGGAAGTGGCGCGTCTGAATGCTGCCGATGTGTTTGCGGTAAAAATTGCCCAGTCGGGTGGCCTGACCCAGGCCAAAGAGCTTGGCAACATCGCCCGTTTAGCTGGCATTAGCTTGTATGGCGGCACCATGCTTGAAGGGCCCGTTGGCACCATGGCCTCGGCCCACTTGTTCGCCACCTTTGATGAATTGGAATTTGGTACCGAGCTATTCGGCCCTTTGCTGCTTAAGCAAGACATTCTGGCCGAGCCGCTGCAATACCGTGACTTTGCGCTGCAACTGCCGACCAAACCGGGTCTGGGGCTGGCGCTGGATCTTGACAAAATTGCCGCTTGGCGTCGTTCGGCATAAGGAGTTTTAGCATGTTATTTCAAGTCCGGATGGATGTAAAAATCCCCACCCATTTAAGCGAAACCGAGGTCAGTGACCTTAAAAGCAAGGAAAAAGCGTTGGCGCAACAACTGCAGCAAAGCGGCAAATGGCGCCATCTGTGGCGCATTGCCGGTCAGTACGCTAACACCAGTATTTTTGATGTTGCCAGCAACGAAGAACTGCACAACCTGTTGTTGTCGTTGCCGCTGTATCCCTTTATGCAGATTGAGGTCACGCCACTGTGTCGGCATCCGTCCTCAATCCATGATGACGACCGCTAAACCACTATCACACTAATAATTTGATTCCGACAAGGGGACAACAGCATGACACATAACGAAATAGACCAGTTAGTTAAAGGCTTTATTATCGATGCCGCCCAATCTGCAGCCAACCCACGGGTACAGCAAATTGTGCTTCGACTAGTGAGTGACTTATTTAAAGCTATCGAAGATCTTGACCTTAGCGCCAGCGAAGTATGGCAAGGCCTGGAGTTTCTGCAAGAGGCCGGCGGCCGGATGGAGCTGGGTTTAATTGCCCCAGGTATCGGCTTAGATCGCTTCCTCGATATCCGCTTTGACGAATCGGAAGCCAAGCTGGGCATCACCGGCGGTACACCCCGCACTATCGAAGGCCCGCTTTATGTGGCCGGAGCTCCTGTTGCCAAAGGCTTTGCGCGACTGGATGACGGTACTGAGTCTGAGCAAGGCAAGGTGTTGTTTATGCAAGGCACCGTGTATGGCGCCAATGGTAAGCCGCTGCCAAACAGTCAGGTCGAAGTGTGGCACGCCAACCTACTGGGTAACTATTCCTTCTTTGACAAATCACAGTCGGCCTTTAACCTGCGCCGCACTATCACTACTGACGAAAACGGCCGTTACCAGTTCCAGAGTATCGTGCCAAAAGGCTACGGCTGTCCGCCAGATGGTAGTACTGCCAAATTACTGGGTTTATTAGGCCGCCATGGCCAGCGCCCGGCACATATCCATTTTTTTGTCACGGCTGTTGGTCATCGCAAACTGACCACCCAAATTAATATCGACGGCGACGAATACCTGTGGGATGACTTTGCGTTTGCCAGCCGTGAAGGCCTGGTACCACCGGTAGTTGAGGTTAGCGATCCGACTGAGATGGCAAAGCATGGTGTCAGTAAACCTTTCGCCTCCATTGATTTTGACTTCCACTTAAATGCAGAAGTGGCGGCTGCGCCTACTACTGAAGTCGAGCGGCGTCGCGCCCAAGCTTGAATTCACTCTTGATTCATCCTGAGTTCCCTTGGCGCAGCAGTTAGGTAAACCATATTAGAAACTGCTGCGCTTTTTTCAGGCGCTAAGCAACTGATTTTGAGGTAACACACCATGTATATGATCGATCCGGACCGGCCGCTAAACGAGCGCACCCTGAACGACTTCTTAATTGAAGATCATGCTAAAGGCGACCACCGACTGCATCGCAGCGCCTTTACCGATCAGCGCTTATTTGAGCTGGAAATGAAATATATCTTCGAAGGTAACTGGATTTACCTGGCGCATGAAAGCCAGATCCCGGACACCAACGATTACTACAGTACCTACATTGGCCGTCAGCCAATCTTTATTGCCCGCAATCGCGCTGGTGAGCTGAATGCCTTTATCAACGCCTGCAGCCACCGTGGCGCCCAGCTGTGCCGCCATAAAAAAGGCAACAAAGCCACCTTTACCTGCCCCTTCCACGGCTGGACCTTTAATAACAGCGGAAAGCTGTTAAAGGTTAAAGATCCGCTTGATGCCGGTTACTCTGAGTGCTTTAACAAAGAAGGCTCGCACGATCTGAAAAAAGTGGCGCGCTTTGAAAGCTACCGCGGCTTTTTATTCGGCAGTTTAAACCCGGACGTGGCCCCGCTGGCTGAGTTTTTGGGCGAAGCGGCGAAAATCATCGATATGATTTTCGATCAATCGGCCGATGGTCTGGAAGTGCTGCGCGGCTCTTCTACCTATACCTTTGACGGTAACTGGAAACTGCAAGCCGAGAATGGCGCCGACGGTTACCACGTCTCTGCCGTGCACTGGAACTATGCAGCTACAACCAACCGCCGCAAAGAAGAAGCAGCCAAGCGCGAAGACAAGATCAAAGCGATGGACGCCGGCCGTTGGGGCCAGCAGGGCGGTGGTTTCTATGCTTTTGAGCAGGGCCATATGCTGCTGTGGACCAACTGGGCTAATCCGGAAGACCGGCCGAATTTTCCGCGTTATCAGGAATTTGCCGACAAGTTTGGTCAGCCCACAGCGGATTGGATGATCCAGCGCTCGCGCAACCTGTGTTTGTATCCGAACGTTTACCTGATGGATCAGTTCGGCAGCCAAATCCGGCTGTTACGGCCGCTGAGTGTGGATAAAACCGAAGTCACCATTTACTGCATTGCGCCCAAAGGTGAAAGCCCGGAAGCCCGTGCCCGCCGCATCCGCCAGTACGAAGATTTCTTTAACGTCAGTGGCATGGCCACCCCAGACGATCTGGAAGAATTCCGCGCCTGTCAGCAGGGTTATGCCGGCAGAGTGATGGAATGGAACGATATGTGTCGCGGTGCCACGCACTGGATCCAAGGCTCTGATGCCGCTGCTGAGCAAATTGGCCTGAAACCAGTAATGAGCGGCCTGAAAACCGAAGATGAAGGCTTATACACCGTGCAACACAGCTACTGGTTAAAAGTGATGCAAGACGCCCTGGGCAAAGAAGGAGGTAAAGTATGAGCACGCTGACCCCTAATGCAGTTGATTATCAGCAACTTTGCGCTTTTTTATACCGCGAGGCGCGTCTGCTTGATGACGAACAGTGGGACGACTGGCTGCAGTGTTATGCCGATGAAGCCCAGTTCTGGATGCCCTCCTGGGATGACGACGACAAGCTGGTTACCGATCCGCAGACCGAAATTTCGCTGATCTATTATCCAAACCGCGCGGGTTTGGAAGATCGGGTATTTCGGATCAAAACCGAACGTTCCAGCGCCACCATGCCGGATACCCGCACCAGCCATAACCTGAGTAATATCGAGCTACTCGAGCAGCAGGGCGATTTGGTCACAGTGCGTTTTAACTGGCACACCCTGAGCCATCGTTACAAAACCACCTTCAACCATTTTGGTATGTCGCGTTATGTGATTGATGTTAGTGGCGACAGCCCGAAAATCCGCGAAAAGTATGTGGTGCTGAAAAACGACTACATCCATCAGGTTATTGATATTTACCATATTTAATTGTCGGGGAGCCTGCTATGACCTTTCGTATTGCCTTACAGTTTGAAGACGGTGTCACCCGTTTTATCGACTGCAAAAACGGCGAGTTGCTATCCGATGCTGCTTACCGCCAGAAAATCAATATTCCGCTGGACTGCCGCGACGGCGCCTGCGGTACCTGCCGCGGCTTTTGTGAGTCGGGCAAGTACGATATGCCGCCCGAGCTGTATATCGAAGATGCGCTAACCCCGGAAGAAGCCGAGCAAGGTTATATTCTGGGCTGCCAGATGCGGCCCAAGTCTGACTGCGTGGTGCAAATTCCGGCTTCGTCAGTCAGCTGTAAAACCAGCATGGCCGAGTTCGCCGGCACCTTAACCGCGTTAAGTCAGCCGAGCGATTCCACCATTTGTTTTAGCATTGCGCCAGAGCAACCGGCTGAGCTGAGTTTTCTGGCCGGGCAATACGTTAAGGTGGCTGTACCCGGCACCCAGGATAGCCGTGCCTATTCTTTTAGCTGCGGCCCGAGGCAGGACAGCGTGAGCTTTATTGTACGCAATGTGCCGGGCGGCCTGATGAGCAGCTTTTTAACTGACGGCGCTAAAGTTGGCCAAGCCATGAGCTTTAGCGGCCCTTACGGCAGCTTTTATCTGCGACCAGTGCAGCGTCCGGTGCTAATGCTGGCAGGTGGTACCGGCATCGCGCCCTTTATGGCGATGCTGGATGTGCTGGCGCAAACCGGCAGTGCTTATCCAGTCAAGCTGGTATTTGGTGTGACCCATGATCAGGATTTAGTGGAGCTGGATAAACTAGATGCTTTTAAAGCTGAGCATAGCTGGTTTGACTATCGCACTGTAGTGGCCAGCGAGGCCAGTCAGCATCCGCGCAAGGGCTATGTCACGGCACATATTGACGATGCCTGGCTGAATCAGGGCGACGTTGATATCTATCTGTGTGGCCCGGTGGCAATGGTGGACGCAGTACGCAGCTGGCTGAATATCGCACAAATTACCCCGGTGAGTTTCCACTTCGAGAAATTCTCGGCCAGTGTCGGAGCTTAAGATGAGCAAACGCTTTTTAAATAAAGTGGTACTGGTTACCGGCGCAGCCCAGGGTATCGGCCGCGGTGTCGCAGAAGCGCTGGCGCAGGAAGCTGCAAAACTGGTGCTGGTTGACCGCGCCAGCTTTTTGCCTGAGGTGGCGCCGGAAATTAAAGCCGCTGCTGGCCTCGCTGACAGCGATATCTTAACCGTCGAAGCTGATCTGGAAAGCTGGAGCGGTGCCGAGCAAATGGTGCAGGCGGCGCTGACACAGTTTGGCCGTATTGATGTGCTGATAAATAACGTCGGCGGCACCATCTGGGCCAAGCCGTTTCAGCATTATCAAGCGGATGAAATTGAAGCTGAAATCCGCCGCTCTTTAATGCCGACCTTGTGGAGTTGCCGCGAGGTGCTGCCGACAATGCTAGCGCAGCAAGCAGGCGTAATTGTTAACGTCTCTTCTATTGCTACTCGGGGTATTAACCGCATTCCGTATTCGGCTGCCAAAGGCGGCGTTAATGCCTTAACGGCCAGCCTGGCATTTGAGCATGCTGCTGCTGGCATTCGGGTTAATGCTGTGGCTACCGGAGGTACTGAAGCGCCACCACGTAAGGTGCCACGCAATCCCAAACCACTGACTGCCGACGAACAGATCTGGTATCAGCAAATTGTCGATCAAACTATCGAGTCGAGCCTGATGAAGCGCTACGGCAGCATCAACGATCAGGTACAAGCCATTTTATTCCTGGCCTCAGATCAGGCCGCTTACATTACCGGTACGGTGTTACCAGTAGGTGGCGGCGATCAGGGCTAAGGGCAAACCAGAGCCGTTAACCCTTTAACTAAAGCTTTGCCAATTGCTGGCATAGCGAAGCAGGTGAACAGATGATTGATAAAACTGTGGCGACCGCCGCTGACGCGGTAGCGCAAATTTACGATGGCGCAACGGTGATGATTGGCGGCTTTGGCACCGCCGGCCAGCCGGCTGAGCTGATTGATGCCTTAATCGCCAAGGGGGCGCGCGAGCTGACCATTGTGAATAACAACGCCGGTAACGGCGATACCGGGCTGGCGGCGCTGTTAAAAGCCCGCCGGGTGAAAAAGATTATCTGTTCTTTCCCGCGTCAAGCCGACTCTTACGAGTTTGATGCGCTGTACCGTGCCGGTGAGATTGAACTGGAACTGGTGCCACAGGGCAACCTGGCTTGCCGTATTCAGGCCGCAGGTTCTGGCCTTGGCGCCGTCTTTACCCCTACTGGCTACGGCACCTTGCTGGCCGAAGGCAAAGAAACCCGCGAAATCAATGGCAAACACTATGTGCTGGAATATCCGATCAGTGCCGACTTTGCACTGATTAAAGCGCAGCAGGGCGATCGCTGGGGCAACCTGGTGTACCGTAAAACCGCCCGTAACTTTGGCCCTATTATGGCCGCCGCGGCTAAAGTCACCATTGCTCAGGTTAGTGAAATTGTATCACTGGGCGCGCTGGATCCGGAGCACGTGGTAACGCCCGGTATCTTTGTTCAACAACTGGTTGCAGTATAAGGAGCCGCACGATGACCTATCAGCCATTAAGCCGTGATCAACTGGCGGCGCGGGTTGCCCGCGACATTCCGGAAGGTAGCTATGTCAACCTTGGTATCGGCTTACCCACGCGGATTGCCAACTTTCTGGATCCGGAAAAAGAAATCTTTTTACACAGCGAAAACGGTCTGCTGGGGATGGGCCCGGCACCGGCACCTGGCGCAGAAGATCCGGAGCTGATTAACGCCGGCAAGGAATTTGTGACCTTGCTAACCGGCGGCTGTTACTTTCATCATGGCGATTCTTTTACCATGATGCGTGGCGGTCATATTGATATCTGCGTACTTGGCGCCTTTCAAATTGCCGCCAATGGCGATTTGGCCAATTGGCATACCGGTGCCGCTGATGCTATTCCAGCAGTCGGCGGTGCCATGGATTTAGCTGTGGGTGCCCGTAAAGTCTTTGTTACTACCGATCATGTTACCAAAAAAGGCGAGCCGAAAATCGTTGAACGCTGCAGCTATCCGCTGACCAGTGTCGGCTGTGTTGATCGCATTTACACCGATCTGGCGGTGATTGATGTGACACCACAGGGCCTGCAGGTACAAGAAATGGTAGTAGGTATTACTCGTGAGCAGCTGCAGGCGCTGACCGGCGCAACGCTGCAATTCTCTGCTAACTGTCAGTAAGCCTAAGGAGCTAACGATGAGTGAAGTCTATATTTGTGATGCCATCCGCACGCCCTTTGGCCGTTTTGGTGGCGCTTTAGCTGCAGTGCGCGCCGATGATCTGGCCGCGGTACCGATTAAAGCCTTAATGGCTCGCCAGCCACAGGTTAACTGGCAGGCAGTGGATGATGTGGTTTACGGCTGCGCCAATCAGGCCGGCGAGGATAACCGCAACGTGGCGCGAATGGCAGCCTTACTGGCCGGTTTGCCGGTCGATGTGCCGGGTACTACCGTTAACCGGCTTTGTGGCTCTAGTCTGGATGCTATTGCCATTGCTGCCCGTGCCATTAAAAGTGGCGAGCAGCAACTGGTTATCGCGGGTGGCGTGGAAAGCATGTCGCGCGCGCCCTTTGTCATGGGCAAGGCCGACAGCGCTTTTTCGCGCAATCAAAGAATTGAAGATACTACCATCGGCTGGCGCTTAATCAATCCGCTAATGGCAGAGCTACATGGTGTTGACGCAATGCCCGCCACCGCAGAGCATGTTGCCGAAGATTTTACTATCAACCGCGCTGATCAGGACGCCTTTGCGCTACGCAGCCAGCAACGCGCTGCTGCAGCACAGCAGGCCGGTATTCTGGCGGCAGAAATTACGCCGGTACTGATCCCACAGCGTAAAGGCGAGCCGCTAGTTGTGAATGAAGATGAACACCTTCGGCCGGATACCACCTTAGCCGCGCTGCAAAAGTTAAAGCCGGTTGTTAAAGCCAGTGGCACGGTAACGGCCGGGAACGCTTCTGGCGTGAACGATGGCGCTTGTGCCTTATTACTGGCGTCGGCAGCGGCAGTTAAAGCGCAGCAACTGACGCCGCGCGCCCGTATTTTAGGCACTGCTGTCGCTGGCGTGGCGCCGCGGATTATGGGTTTTGGCCCGGCGCCGGCAGTAAAAAAAGTGCTGGCATTAACCGGGCTTACTATTAAGCAAATGGCTGTGATTGAACTCAACGAAGCCTTTGCCGCTCAGGCATTGGCGGTCACCCGCGACTTGGGCCTGGCCGATGACGAAGCCAGAGTCAACCCCAATGGCGGCGCTATAGCGCTGGGGCATCCACTGGGCGCATCCGGCGCGCGGCTGGTCATTAGCGCTTTGCAGCAGTTAGAACGTAGCGGTGGTCGTTATGGTTTATGCACCATGTGTATCGGCGTCGGTCAGGGCATCGCCATGATTATCGAACGGCTGGAGGCAACCGATGTTTGTTAACACTGACGATAAAGTACAGCTTTACTATCAAACGGCCGGCGATCCGGCCAATCCGGCGTTGTTGTTGTCCAACTCGCTGGGTACCCGCTGGCAAATGTGGCAGCCACAACTCAATGCCCTGACCAAATACTTTTATCTGATTAGCTACGACAGCCGCGGTCATGGCAAATCCGATAAACCGGCTGGCCCTTATAGCCTGACCAGGCTGGGGCAGGACGCACTTTGCGTTTTGGGCGCGCTGGGGATTAAAAAAGCCCATTTTTGCGGTATTTCGATGGGCGGGTTAACCGGGCTATGGCTGGCAATTTATGCGCCGGAGCGGTTTTTAAAGATCGCAGTGGCCAATACTGCAGCGAAAATCGGCACGAAAGAGGGCTGGCAGAGCAGGGCGGCAGCGGTGCGTGAGCAAGGCTTGATTGAGCTGGCAAAATCAGCACCGCAGCGCTGGTTTACCCCTGGCTTTATCCGCAAGCAGGCTGCGTTAGTTGAGCAGTTAACGGATACCTTAGCCGAGCAAGATAAAGAGGGGTATGCTGCGTGCTGTGATGCCTTAGCTGAGGCAGATTTACGCGCGGATCTGTCGCGGATCCAGTTGCCGTTGTTAGTTATCGCCGGCAGCGCCGATCCGGTAACCACAATGGCCGACGCCGAGGCCATTTTGCAGGCATGCTCCAGTGCCAGTATGGTGTCGTTAAAAGCCTCGCATATCTCCAATCTGGAACAACCCGCAGCCTTTAACCGGGCGCTAAGTTCGTTTTTGCGGGGCTAGAATTTTTTTACAGCTGCATCGAACAGTATTGTTCGGTGCAGCTTTTCGTTTAGTTTTTGCCTCAGCTTCTAGATATTCGCATCCGGCGGCAAGCACACCGTACAACTTTGGCGGGACACGCTGTGAACCCATCCATGGTGGCACGGTGTCTTTGTGTGCAATATCGGCTGCAATCAACTATAACCCCGCCTGTTTTTCACACATATCCAAACCCGAATAGCAATGGTTTTTCATACTTTATCGGTATAGTGACATACTGATTCGGTGTTGGATTGTCGCGCTATAAGCAGCGTATCTTCTGGTTAATGGTGAAAATACACCATACCGATAAGGTTGCCTTGCCAGCCTGGCCAGCAACAGGAAGATAGAGAGAACAACGCAATGCCCAACACAACAATACACCCTGCCGGCAACAACCGGCCCGACACAACCCTCGATGTCAACCAAACCATCGACAACGCCCGCTTTAACCGCTTTCACTGGCGGGTACTGCTACTCTGTGCGCTGATCATTATCTTTGACGGCTACGATCTGGTGATATATGGCGTCGTACTGCCGGTACTCATGCAGGAATGGCAGCTCACCCCGATGCAAGCCGGTGCCCTTGGCAGCTATGCGCTGTTCGGCATGATGTTCGGCGCATTGTTTTTTGGTCCGCTGGCCGACAAAATTGGCCGCAAAAAAGCTATCGCCATCTGTGTGGTGCTATTTAGCGGTTTTACCTTTTTAAACGGCTTTGCCCGTGATGTGACCGAATTTGCGATTTGCCGCTTTATCGCTGGTTTAGGTATCGGTGGTGTTATGCCCAACGTTGTCGCACTTATGACCGAATATGCGCCGAAAAAAATCCGCAGCACCCTGGTCGCCATCATGTTTAGCGGTTATTCCATTGGCGGTATGTTATCGGCCGGTCTTGGTATCTGGCTGCTACCATCCTTTGGTTGGGAAATTATGTTCTATATCGCCGGCATTCCGCTGCTGCTGTTGCCTCTGATCATGTTCTTATTGCCTGAATCGGTCGGCTTTTTAATTAAACGGGGGCGCCATACTGAGGCTCGGCTAATGTTGCAAAAGGTAGAACCGGCGTTGCTGTTAAACGCGCAATCTGAATTATTACTGGCCGACAATAAACCCGCCGGCAAGCCGGTTAAAGCGCTATTTACTGATGGCCGAGCACTGAGCACCCTAATGTTATGGCTGGCATTTTTCTGCTGCCTGTTAATGGTGTACGCGCTGGGTTCCTGGTTACCGAAGTTGATGGCTAATGCCGGCTATAGTCTGGGCTCGAGTTTAGCTTTGCTGCTGGTACTGAATTTTGGTGCCATCTTTGGTGCGATCGGTGGTGGTGTGCTGGGCGATAAATTGAATTTACCCAAGGTGTTAGCCGTCTTTTTCACTATTGCCGCGGTGTCAATTACCTTGCTGGGCTTTAAGCCGCCGATGATCGTGTTATACACCCTGATCGGTATTGCCGGCGCGACCACAATCGGCAGTCAGATCCTGTTGTATGCCTGTGCCGCACAGTTCTATAACCAAAATATTCGCTCTACCGGCCTGGGTTGGGCATCGGGCATTGGCCGTAATGGCGCCATAGTCGGCCCCTTGCTGGGTGGCGCTTTGCTGGCCATTAGTTTGCCATTGCAGCTTAATTTTATGGCCTTTGCTGTACCCGGTGTTATTGCCGCCTTGGCCATGTCGGTATTTGTATTCAGTCAGCGTAGTCAACAGGGTTTGCAGGCGCTAAAGCTGCAACATCAACGGGTATAAATTAAAGCGAACTGACACCCTAATACTTATTAAACAGGATTTTTTATGCACAATGACGCTTGTGGCAGCTTCGTGCGGCCTGAAATTAGCAAAACAGCCCATTTAAAAGTAACTAAGCGTTTATGTTGTATCACTTTTATGCTATGTACCGCTTTTGTTAATGCGGCTCAGGCTAATGCGCAAATTGTCCCACTTTGGCAAGCCAGTAAGCTTGAACTACAGCTGCGAAATTACTATTTCTCGCGAGAGTTTAGCGATTTAAAAGCTCCAGGCGCACAACGTTCTGCAGAATGGGCGCAAGGTGCGCTGATAAGCTTTAAATCTGGCTATAGCGCCACGCCGCTGCAAAACGGTTTTGACTTGCATGCTTTCGCCGGTTTGAAGCTCGATAGCAGTCGAAGCAAAATGAATAGCGGTTTACTGGCACTGGACGATGATGGTACTGCCGCCGACAGCTACGGCCGGCTGGCCGGTACGCTAAAATTCAAAGCCGGCAGCACCGAGCTAAGAGTTGGCGAGTTAATGCCAAATTTGCCGTTATTATCCTACAGCGATATCCGACTCTTGCCACCAAGCTATCAGGGCGCCAGTTTGCACTCTGCGCTTGGCAGCAAGCTGATATTACAGGCTGGCTACTTGGAAAGCACCAGCTTGCGAAACCGCGCCGGGCGCGACAAATTACAAGCAATGCTGGGGCACATACCGCAGCGGCAGGTCAGTAGCAATAGCTTTCGGTATCTAGGGGCAGACTATCAGCTATCGGCCAATAGCCAGTGGCGGCTTTGGTATGCGCAGTTGGAAGATCTGTACCAGCAAGCTTATTTAAATTGGCAGCAGCAAGTTGCGCTAACGGCACGATTACAATTTAAAGCCAACCTCGGGGTGTTTTCAGCAAAGGAACATGGTCAGGCGTGGTTAAACGATGTGGATAACCAGGCTCTCTATGTGCAACTCTCGCTGAAGCAGGGCGCTCATACTGGCTATATTGGTTATCAGCAGATGAACGGCGACAGTGCTTTCCCGCGGGTTTTTGCCAATGTCAGTATTCTGGGTAACGAAGTGCCGACCTTTGAGTTTGCCTCGGCTGGCGAAAAGTCTTGGCAATTGCGCTACGACACCGACTTTAGCGCCTTTGGCCTGCAGGGTTTTAGTAGTACCTTGCGCTATATTAAAAGTCATGGTGCCAGAGTGGGTACCGTCACCAATGGTCAGGCTTTTGAACGCGATTTAGATCTGGCCTACAGTATTCAGCAAGGCGTGTTAAAAGGCTTAAGCATCCGTCTGCGTAATGTCACTGCGCGAGCTAATTACCGCACCGATATCGACGAGAACCGATTGATCTTAAATTACAATATCGTCTTTTCCCGTTGATAATCAGAACTGATCCCAAGAAGGGCATTCGCCATAATAGCCACTGATAAAATCAATAAATGATCTGAGCTTAGTTGCCATCAATTTTCGGTGAGGATACACCACATATAACCCCATAGGTTCAGGTTCAAACTCTTTGAGTATGACTTTCAGCTTCCCTTGTTTTATGGCGTCCCCCACCAGAAACGTCGGTTGCAGAGCATAGCCTTCTCCTGCCATCGCGGCGTCTACTAAAATGTCACCATTATTGCAGGATAGGCCGGCCGCTTGGTCTTTAATTGACAACTTCAGTGATTGCATAAGGGGGCTGGCGTCTTGAGGGTAAGACATATAGCTATAACGCAGGAAGTGCGCTGGAATAAGCTGGTCAGGGTGCGCTGGTGTGCCATTTTTTTCCAGGTATTCAGGTGAGGCGATTAATACAAGTCGAATGGGAGCAACCCGCCTGGCGATTAAGGATGAACTCTTTAAATGGCCAATTCTTAAGGCTAAATCAAAGCCTTCTTCAACCACATCGACTTGCCGATCGTTAAGCTGTAAGTTGATACCGACAGCGGGATAACGTTTTCTGAAGTCGCTGATAAAGGGTGACAATTGTTTAGTTGAAAAAGAAACGGGGGCATTTATACGCAGTAACCCCTGCGCTTCGTTCTTTAATTGGCCCAATCCGCCTTCCATATCTTGGATCCGTTCAAGGATTTGTCGAACGTGTTGCACGCACTGCTCGCCCGCTTCGGTTAGGCTGACAGAACGAGTGGTGCGATTGAATAATCTTACCCCTAAATGCTCTTCTAAATCAGATACATATTTACTGACCAGTTGGTTCGACATGTCTAGCTTATTTGCTGCTCGCGTAAAGCCACCCTCTTCATATACCGAAATGAACGCCTTCATTGTTTCTATTCTATCCATCATTCACCTCTAAGTAAGATAATTGCAAACAATACATTGGTAATGACCCAATGGAAATAGCATTTATCAATTAAAGGTATAAAAGTATGCTTGTTTGCAAGCTGATTTAAGCGATTAACCAATCTATAACGCAAAGAGGAAATGACAATGAACACATTAACGTGGAACAGATTATTACAATCAAATGCAGGTTTAGCGGCGCTGGTGTTACGCATCCCCGTTGGCATCATATTAGCTGCGCACGGCGCACAAAAACTGTTTGGTTGGTTTGGCGGCTATGGTTTAGCAGGCACCGGTCAGTGGATGGCGAGCATCGGTTTAGAACCGGGTTACCTGATGGCGCTGTTGGCCGGAAGCGCAGAGTTCTTTGGTGGGCTGGCATTGATCTTGGGCTTTTTAACACGACCTGCCGCCGCAGTAAGTGCTTTTACGATGTTGGTTGCTATTTTTAGTGTGCACATAAGCTACGGGTTATTTATGAGTAACAACGGCTATGAGTTTGCACTTAGCCTATTCGCTGCAACCTTAGCTCTAGCTTTACAAGGCGGGGGCAGTGTGTCTATCGACAACAAACTGAGCACCTTGTTAGCTAAAAACAAAGCAGGCCAAGCATACGCTGCTTCGGTAAAAGCCGCTTAATTTTTCCGGAAAAACACCTGGTAACAGGGCTAAGCGCAGTTACAAAGAAGAGGGGGCAAGGGTCTGCGTTAAACCTCAATCGCAATGTGCAAAAAACACAGGATAAACAAGACGGTGAGCACTGCTTCATTTTTCCGGTGCGCATTTTGACAAATCGAATTGTCAATGCACCGTTAGCGGTGGCTGCTTCGGTTTAATCATTGCAGCTGTAACAAGCAGAGCGGCCTCAACCCGAACACAGGAGCGTTAACTCATGTTTGCAGATATGCCTAAATCGGCTGTAAAGCAGCCGGCCTACTTTATACCGCATGGCGCGGGCCCCTGTTTTTTTATGAACTGGAACCCGACCGGCACTTGGCAGCAGATGGCCGCTTTTTTAAGTGGCATCGAAGCTCAATTGCCAATGACGCCAACGGCTATTTTACTGATTTCTGCGCACTGGCAGGAAGATGCCTTTACACTGACCGCGGCGGCCAAACCGGGTTTGATTTATGACTACTTTGGTTTTCCGGAGTCTACGTATCAGCTGACCTATCCTGCACCCGGCGCACCTGAATTGGCTGCGACCATTGCTAAACGGATTAGCGCAGCAGGCTTGCCCAGCCGGCTGGATCAGCGCCGCGGTTTGGACCATGGCGCTTTTATCCCGTTAAAACTGATGTTTGCTAAGGCAGACATCCCGGTAGTGCAACTGTCGTTGCAACGCGGGCTAGATGCCGCAGCACATTTGCAGTTAGGCGAGGCATTAGCGCCACTGCGCGAGCAGGGGGTGCTGATCGTCGGCAGTGGCATGAGCTTTCATAATATGCGCGGTTATGGAGATCCCCGTTATACCGCGCCTTCTGAAAAATTTGATCACTGGTTAACCGAAGCGGTGCAGGCAGCGCCGGCAGCGCGTTATACCTTGTTGCAGCAGTGGCAAAGTGCACCTTGTGCCGTAGATTGTCATCCGTTGGGTGGCGAGGAGCATTTGCTACCGTTAATGGTGGTCGTTGGCGCGGCTGCGGCAGACAAAGGCTCAAAAGTGTATTCAGAAAATGTGCTGTGCACTCAGTTGTCGGCATTTCGGTTTGATTAATAAGAGGAGTAATTTATGCAAATTGATTTAACAGCAAAGCAGGCGCTGGTTACTGGTGCTTCTGCCGGTATCGGTTTTGCGATTGCCAAAGGTCTTGCGGCAGCCGGTGCCAATGTAACCTTGGTAGGGCGTGATAGTGGCCGGTTAGAGCAGGCGGCAGCAGCATTGCGGCAGTTAAAATTAAAGGGAGATATTGCAACGGTAGAAGCCGATATTGCAACCGCTGAGGGCTGCCAGTTGTTACTGGCGCAACTGCCAGAAACCGATATTTTGGTTAACAACCTCGGCATCTATGGTGCAGTGCCGTTTTTTGACATCAGCGATGATGTTTGGCTGCAAATGCTCGAGGTTAACCTGATGAGTGCGGTGCGTTTAAGCCGGCATTATGCCAAAGCTATGCAGCAGCGCGGCTGGGGACGTATTCAGTTTATTTCCAGCGAATCAGCACTAAACATCCCAGCCGAAATGGTGCATTACGGTGTCAGTAAGGCAGCGATGCAAGGGTTGTCTCGAGGGCTGGCAAAAGTACTGGCCGGCAGCGGCGTAACCGTTAATAGTATTCTACCAGGGCCAACCCGAACCGAAGGAGCCATTAAGATGATGGCCGATTTAGCCGCTTGCCGCGGCGTCAGCACAAGCGAAATGGAAAAGCTGTTCCTGGCTGAAAACCGACCATCCAGTTTGTTGCAGCGCTTCGCCACACCAGAGGAAGTAGCGAATCTGTGTGTCTATGTTGCATCAGAGCAAGCCAGTGCAACCACCGGTGCTGCACTGAAAGTAGAAGGCGGAATTGTTGAAAGCATTGGATAAGTAGTGTGGCAGGCAATTAGGTGTTGCCTGCCACAGTGTTTAATTTGGGGACGCCAGTCTTATTCAGTTAAAAACAACTGGTAGCGCTGGGCTGTTTCTGTGAGTATTTCTAGCATCGGCATATGGCCAATATCTTTAAAAATATGCACCTGCAGCTGGGGAATGTGTTTTTTCCAGATTTTTGCTGCACTGACGTGCAGCAACTGATCCTGATCGCCCCACCAAAGCAAGGTGGGTATTTGCAGCGCAGCCAACTGGGGTTCGAGACTGGGGCTGCTGATAAAGTCATTAAACATTTTTTGGGGTGGGCTTTGCCGTGCTTGATAATTGTTGGCTATCGCAGCCAGTAAGATATCTGGCAGCAGTGGCGGCTTTGCCATGGTCATGGTGTAGAATTCATCAAACTACTGGCGGTTTTTGATCAGAAAAGGATTGCGGCCTGCAGCCAGCAACTGCTGCATCCGGCTTGGCTCAGGGGATCCCACACCTGTCGGGTTTACTAACGCTAGCGACAAGGTGCGTTGTGGGTAGCGGATGGCAGAATCGGCACTGATAAAGCCGCCCATTGAATTACTTATCAAATGCACTGCTTGAAGTTGCATGGCATCCAGCAATTGTTGAACTCGCTCGGATTGAGCGGGCACGCTATAGTCCCACTCCGTCTGATAGGGGCTGTCGCCATGGCCTGCCAGATCCGGGATCAGGATTTGATACTGCTCCGTCAAATGGCGGGCAAAACGCAGCCAAACCATTTTGTCGGCACTGAAACCATGCAGCATAACGATTACCGGCTTACTGGGGTTGCTATGCACGTATAGGCTCAGCGCCATCTCACCGATATCGACTTGCGTGCGCTCAAAGCCATACAGCCAGGCTTCAGTGGCTTCGCCTTTTTCATAGAGCCAATGGCCCAACTCACCATAGTAACGTTGGATCCCAAACCAGCTAGAGGCCAGCAGCGTTAGACTTATCAGCACTATTTTCATTAATGTTATCCGAATAGGTGGTCGTTTTGACGGTAATGACGGCTTGAGCGGCAATCAGTAAAACCAAAGCTTAGCAATATCGCAATCACGTTGCCGCCTTTACTTTTATCTCGGCTGTTGCAACTACATTGATCTTTGGGGTTTTATCTATTTCGCGCTAGAGCAGTCGGCTGTCGCGCGTTTCGGCGTCAGTGTATTCCTCGACAGCGCCGATGCTTTGATGCCACAGCTGTTTTCTAGCCGCCATTTATGATTCATTTTCGCCCCAATCACCACTATAGCTGGGGCCGCGATAGTGTTCCCAATTAAACTTACTGGTTTTAAAATAAGTCTTCTAGCACATTAACGTTACGGTTCTGCTGCGTTAAATAACAACGCAGAAAATCAGAGTGTGGGGCTTAACCAAAGTCGCTTCAGATAACGCAAATTAGCATTCAAGAAAGTGCGATGAAACAGACGAGCTAGCAAAACGATACATTATTGATAAGGGCGAGAACGTGAGATGGCGTCTCAGGTATTTCAAGCGTGCACAGACGCGAGCGCTTTAGTGGGTGAACAGTAATGTTGAAACTACTTATGTTTGCGTGGTGTTTGCACGCACGGGTTTTTAAATGCTGAAAACAAAAACGCCACCCGGAAGGTGGCGTTTTTGTTTGAATTTATTGGTGCGTCCTAGTGGACTCGAA
>DEYP01000013.1 GCA_002364615.1 Arsukibacterium sp. UBA3155
CAATAACACTGCACTTCCCTATTTAAAATAAGTAAGTGGCGTCCCCAAGGGGATTCGAACCCCTGTTACCGCCGTGAAAGGGCGGTGTCCTAGGCCTCTAGACGAAGGGGACGCACTGGAAATCTTGGTGGAGCTAAGCGGGATCGAACCGCTGACCTCTTGCATGCCATGCAAGCGCTCTCCCAGCTGAGCTATAGCCCCACACTTTAGTACCCAGCCATTTCGCCTTAACGTTATCGCTGAACACGGGGCGCATTCTAGGGTGACACCGTAAATGTGTCAACAGTTTTTTATGGCCAAAATAGTGTTCGGCCATTTTTTAAACTGTCAGGCGAAAATTAACACAACCAGGGTCCCAGCCTGCTGATTTTTGATAAGATTCCATCACTCCTTTCAAAAAAGCACACTGGATATGTATCAGGGTTGGCTCTGCTGTAATTTATACTAAATCAGCCGCAATTGTCGTTTTCAGGGTTTATTTTGTATACACTACAGCCAGTGTACATCTGCTTAGCAGCCATCAGCACTGACCCGTTGCGGTTGCGATGTTTGCTCAATCATTGATAAGGATATTATTGTGTACGAGTCTTACTACGGTTTAAAAGAGCGTCCTTTTCAGCTCACCCCAAACCCAAACTGGTTTTTCGCCAGTAAACTGCATAAACGCGCGCTGGCCTACCTGCAGTATGGCTTAACGCAGGGCGAAGGTTTTATCGTCATTACCGGTGATGTTGGCACCGGCAAAACGACTATCGCCAATCAGCTTCTTAATCAGCTTAATCAGGACGAAATTGTTGCCAAACAGATAGTGACATCCAAGCTGGATCCCGATGACCTGATCAGAATGATTGCGTCCAGTTTCAACCTGGCGGTTACTGAACATAACAAAGCCAGTTATCTGGATGCCATATATAGCTTTTTAAAGCGCCTGCATGCTCAGCATCGTCGTGCCCTGCTCATTGTGGATGAAGCACAAAACCTGCCTCTGGAGTCCATTGAGGAACTGAGAATGCTGTCAAATTTTCAGGTAAATGGTAAACCACTGCTGCAAAGTTTTTTACTTGGCCAAAACGAATTAAACCCGATTATTCAGGCACCTAATATGGAGCAGTTTCGCCAACGCATTATTGCTTCATCAAATTTAACGCCGTTACAAACTGACGAAACACGGGCCTACATCGAATTCAGGCTCAATCAAGCCGGCGCAAAGCCAGGTTTGATAGCAGATGACTGTTACCCTCATATTCAGCAATTCAGTCGGGGTATCCCCAGAAAAATTAATTTGCTGATGGACAGAGTCATGCTTTATGGTTATCTGGAAGAGCTAACCAGCATTAGTGAAAATGATCTGCAGGCGGTAATCACTGAACTGTCACAGGAAGTGGCTAACCAGAATGCGCCCAAGCCTGAAGCAGAAGCCAAAGCCTCTAATGCTGCGGTATTGTCAGAAGTTAGTGCGCTGCTAGATAGCTCACTAGAGCAAAAAGTAAGGCTGGCAAAAGAGCTTGACCAGCTGCTGAAAAAACAAAAACAGCTGCTAGATACTCCACATAAAGAAAACTAATAGCGACCCCATTGCCGCTAGTGGCTAAAAGCTATACTAAAAGCTATAAATGTAGCTTAACCATACCCGGTTTTCACTGGCGGTAAAACGGTCGATGCTGGAGTTTCGTTCTGTCCGGCGTAACGATAATGACATTTCCGACTGCTCTGTTAATGTCAGTTCGTACCCGGCGGAGAACAAAATATTGTCATCCTGACGGTCAGCAACCTGATAATCCAACTTATAAATCCGCAAAGCCGCGTTAATACT
The DNA here is from genome assembly GCA_002364615.1 of Arsukibacterium sp. UBA3155. Classification (GTDB taxonomy): domain Bacteria; phylum Pseudomonadota; class Gammaproteobacteria; order Enterobacterales; family Alteromonadaceae; genus Alishewanella. Next base: position 1,814 of record DEYP01000013.1, read on the forward strand.
GCTTCGCTCATTAAGACGCCAACCCGTCTGTAAGCTGATACTGCGACTGGTCTGTTCATCGTTGCGTTCTACGTAGTCAATGTCGCTGACATTTAGCAGTAAATTCAAACTTAAGCGCCGTTTAGTATAACCAAGGGCAAAGCTGGTTGAGCGGCGAAGTACTAACTCCTGATCGAGTTCAACGCCCACGTCAGTAACCTGCTGATAAGACTCCCCAGGCTGTGGTGTATAATTGGCATTGGGCGGACGATAACAATCGGTAAATTCGGTCGTGCCTATCGGGCAGACAAAAATGCCTAAATCGGTTAGCTCCCGATCTAAAGAGGTCTGAGTTCTCACCGTGTCAGATACGTTTAGCCGCGCGGTTAACGCCCGGATATTATATTGCCCGGCTAAACTGGCGGTCCGGCCAAAATAACGCCGGTCGTACGAGCCCTCTAAAGAAGAACGACGACTGGGAGCCAGGTAAAACTCTGTAGCCCAGTAGGTGTTATCTTCATCTTCCTCATCAAAACGTTTGCTGGTCGATTTGTTAACAGACACATTAACCCAGGATACGCGTCCCAGCTTAAGTTCAATACCGCCACCGTAAGCGCTAAATTCGTTCCGATAAAAATTATTATTATCAGTGAACTCATAGCTACCACGACCAATCAACGATAACCGGGATGACAGCGGTACGCCAACTACGGCTTCTGCCGCCCGGTTTTCGTAATCACGGCGTTGCTCTCGTTGCGTTCTTCCCAAAGCGCCCTCTAAGCGCCAAAACGCGGTGCGCGAACGATCACGACTGGCCAGCAGCACACCGGCACGATAACTGTCATTGTCAAAAGCCGGCAAGCCATCATCAATATCGGGCTGGTCGTATTCACTGTGATTGTATTCCACTCGCAGTGCAGCGTTTAAATCACTATACGATGCGGTATTCAGATTAATAAAACTGCCATAGGTGGTGGCTTCACTCAGCTCACCGCCGGCGGTAATTTTATCGCTGAATACTCCACTTTGCGTATTACGTACCTGGTAACTATTGCGGGCATTAACTCCCCAGGTTAACCGCTCGCTAAACAGCGAGACAATATTACTAAAAGCAAATTCGTCATAACTTCTGTTGCGCCGCTGGTCGTCTTCATAAAACAACGACTCATGCTGCCAGCTGAAGCGGGTTTGCACTACTTTAGAATTAAATAAAAAATCGATAGAGGGCGACAAGGCAATGGCCACACCGTCACCTGCGCCATTGCTATCAAACTGCTCTATATCATACGCATAGGTGCTGGCCCGGATCTGCGGTGATATTTCGGTTTCTGCAGCCGTTGCCGTCAACGTTGCTACCGCAGCTATCAGCAACATACCTGCAGGTAATAAAAATCGCGCCTTAACTTGCGCCATAATAATAGCCATAACCATAACCTTTTCCCTGGTTGCGGTGTGCTTTGTTAATTAAAAACCCTACCGCCATTTCTTTAGGCAGTAAGGAAACCGACTGTTCTATTTCAGCCAGACGGGTCCGGTTTTCTTCCACCACGATCACGGCCTGACCACACATCGCTGCCATAACCGCTGTTTCATTCACTCCAAGCAATGGTGGTGCATCAAATATCACTATCCGATCAGGGTAACGGGTGGCAAATTCATCAACTAGTTGCGACATGCGCTCACTGGCCAGCAGCTCGGTCGACAAGTGATGTGGTGAACCTGCGGTAATAATCTTCAGTCGTTCAACATTCGTACTTAACAGAATATCGGGAACCGTGACACTGGTTGACTGTAAATAGTCGGTTAGCCCCAAATGGTGACTGATATGCAGTGTTTTACTGACGTTGGGCCGCAGCACATCCGCATCCACCAGTAATACGGTTTTATCCTGCTCCAGCGCAATGCTCAGCGCCAGGTTAATGGCAGAGAAGGTTTTGCCCTCCCCCGGCCTGGAGCTACTGACCAGGATCAGGTTAGGATGCTCCAGGGTTTTACTTAATGCACCAAACGCATTATTGATAAGCTTACGTTTAATGACCCGGTATTCTTCATTTATCAGCCGACGATCTTTAGACAACGACACAAAGTTCTTTTTCTCGAGCATCGCTAAATCGAGCTGTACAGTATACGCTGAACCGTCCTGTTTATCCGGATGCTGTAACGCTTCCGCTTGTGCAGATATTACGTCTTGCTCAGCAGCACGCTGTACTATTGTCTGCTGGCCGGTCTGCTGTTCGGTTTGCAGATCACTATTTTTAGCATGGTTCTCAGCATGCCCGGCGCTATCGCGATTCAGCTTGGTTACCGCTTTTTCAATAGTACTCATCGGATTACCCTTAACAACATCTCGGCTGAACGGCCGAACAGCATTTCATTGCTCAGTAAGGCCAGATAGCACAACACTAAAGCGCCGCTTAACGCAGTAAAATAAATAAAATGCAGTCTCACCTGTTTTAAAATAGCGCTTTTCTCGGTATGAGACACCACCCCAAATACCGGAATATCAGTAATACTCTGCAGTTGTGATGCACGTGACAATACCGGAGAAATCAGGCTGCGTAAAAAGGCCATGGTAATACCCCCAGCTACCCCAAACAACAGCACCGCGGTGTAAAACAAGCCGCGCGGCGGTCCCGAAGGCGTCAAAGGCACTCGTGGTGGTTCAATTATATTGAATTGCACATCTTGTTCTGTCGCCTCAGCTCGGCGCGACAATTCTGCCTGTTCGCGCTTACCCAGCAAGGCTTCATATTTTGATTTGGTAATTTGATAATCGCGGTTCAGGCCGGTAAATTCCGCTTCAATTTCCGGAATTAAATTCAACTTACTCTCCAGCTCATCAACTTTATCCGCGTACGCCTGCACTCTCACCCGGGTCGATGCCACTTCAGTCTCCAGTCGGGCGACGTTAATCCGTAGCTCCTGATAAACCGGATTCTGATTAAAGCTGCTGCCAGTATTGCCTTGCGGCGAGTTGGCAGCAATAAACTGCAGCTCTTCTTCACGTTGACTTTTTAAACGCTCAAGCAACCGTTTGGTTTCCTGTACATCAGGGTGATTTTCAGTGTAGCGGATAAGTAAGCCATCTAATTGCGCCGTTAAACCGCGGATCCTCTCATCATACTGGGTTGCTACCCCACCACCGGAACTTCCTGCAAAAGGCATTACACCGAACACCGGCTCCTCACCTGTTAACTGACTTCTGGCAGAAGCTAAGCGGGTTTCCTGCTCTTTAAGCTCTAATCTCGCCGCCTCAAGCTGACGCCTCTCCTGAGTAAGCTGACTATAGTAATCACTTTCATTGCCTTGCAGCATTGCCATCCGGTTCTTTTTAAAATCAGACAGGCGTAATTCCGCTTCCACTAAGCGGTTTTCATACTCGGTAATTTCACTGTTTAAAAAGCTTTCTGCCGCTTGCGAATCGGCCCGGCTGGAGCCTAGGCGGTTTTCCACAAAGGTGTTCAGGGTTTCCTGCACCACACTCAGCGCTCGCTGGGGCACAGGATTACTATAAGAAATAACGTAGATATTTTCTCTGCCGGAACCTGAGATTTTAATCTGACTTTGCAGCGAATCAATTAGCGCTTCAAACTGCTTCTCGTTTTTGGCCTGAATGTCGAGGTCCGTCGCTCTGGCAATCTTCTCCAGGTTTGGCCTGCTTAATAGCGTTCTGGCCATCAACTTTATTTCTTCATCTGTATTACTGCGAAGCGCCAGACCGCGCAGCAACGGCTCCAGAAAAGTGCGGGTTTCCACAAACAATCTGGCACTGGCCTCATAAGTTGGTGGCAGGCTGTACACATAAAACCAACCGACAGGACAAATCAGCCAGGCTGTTATCACGATATAGCGCCGACGCAGCCAAATTCCCTGCAAATAGGTATGAACCAGCTCTATCGCCTGTTGCAATTCTCTCATTTATCCTCCATGAACAACCACTCCATTACTGCCAGCGTACTAAGAACTAAAACCATGCTTCAGGAATAATAACGATATCGCCAGGCAGAATATCGACGTTAGCACTAATATTGCCATCGCGGATCAAATCGTCCAGCCTCAGGCTGTACGTTACCTGACCACCGCTGCTGGTCCGCACTAATTTAGCCCCGTTACCATCAGCAAACTCTGTCAGGCCGCCTACTGCTATCATCAGGTCCAGCACCGTCATATATTCCCGGTAACTGACTGCCTGCGGATTGGTAGCTTCACCAATCACCCTTACCTGCTCACTGTATGGACCGATAAAGTTGGTTACTGAAACTGTCACCACAGGATCACGGATATACTTACCCAGTATTTCTTCCATATCCCGCGCGACCTGTGTGGGTGTTTTACCGCTGACAGGCACATCTTCAACCAGTGATGTGGAAATTTTGCCATCCGGCCTGACAATAAAGCTGCCCGACAACTCGGGGTTGCGCCAGACAAAAATGGTCAGACTATCGTTAGGGCCCACCAGATACTGATAATTTGACACCGAAGTTGTCAACGATTCTTGGACGGTGGCTCGCGGGAGTTGCCGGCTATAGGAACAGGCAGTGAGCGTACTTAGTGAAACCAGCACCATTACCAGTGCCGCTAAGAGTCGGTTCGCAATCATAAAAACGCATCCTTTTGTTTGCTGCGAGATTAATATAACGCAAAACTTTACTCTTGTGAGGCCTTTTTTCAAAATTTAATTTATCTGTTATCCTAGAATTTGCACGGTAATTAGGCTAAATTAACAACCTATAGTGTAAAGGTTGAAAGCGCTGCACAAGCAACAAACGCACAAGGAAGTCGTTATGGGCACGTATAGCCGACATGGAAAAAGTACATTTGCCGAAAAGCTCTTCTTAGTTGGTGAGCTCATTCTGCTTTGTATTTCAAGTTTAATCGCCAGCCATATTTATAATCAATTCAATCCTCAAACCCTGCTGGAAATTCGGGTTGTTAACGCCATTATCTTTTCTGCCGCAGTGATGCTGTGCGCACTTTCCGTTGGCCTCTATGATCAAAAGCTACGTGAAAGTCATGGCGGTATTCTCAAGCGTGTTTTAATTACATTGGTGCTTAGTGGCTTGTTGTTGGAAGGTATTGTTTTTCTGTTATTACCGTCTTTACATATCGGCTCACTCTATTTGGCTATCTCATCTTTACTGGCAATGCTTAGTTTATCCAGTTTCCGGGCTTTATTTCACTACCATGACATTACCAGGATAAGCCGCAGAAGGGTTTTAATTCTGGGTGCGGGAGAGCGAGCTTCAATTATTGAGCGAAGAATGCGCCGCGACGTAGACAGACGCTATATCGAAATTGTTGGTTTCGCAAAAATAGAGGGTGACATTACAGCAACGATCCCGGCTGAAAAAATAATCAGTCTTGACTACGAGAATGACCTTTTTAAATTTGTGGTCGACAACAAAATCGATGAACTGGTTATAGCGTGTGACGAACGCCGCAACATGCTACCGGTTGAACATTTATTTAAATGTAAAAGTAGTGGTATTGAAGTTGTCGAAATTCTTGATTTTATTGAGCGAGAAACCGGGCAGATAGCAGTTAATTTAATTTATCCCAGTTGGGTAATTTATGGTAGCGGTTTTAGTTTAGCACGCAGATTTAAAACAAGTCTGGATTATAAGCTCAACCTTATTCTGGCTGTATGCATGTTATTGATAACCTGGCCTATAATGCTTATCACTGCCCTTCTCATTTATTTAGAAGATGGCAAAAAAAATGGCGGGCCAATATTTTATCGGCAGGTTCGGGTCGGAGTTGACGGTAAGCTTTTTAATATACTCAAATTTCGAAGTATGGGTGTCAACGCAGAGGAAAATGGTGCGCAGTACGCGTCAGAAAATGACCGGCGAGTCACGCGTGTAGGCTACTATATTCGTAAATATCGCATAGACGAATTACCTCAATTACTTAATATCGTCAAAGGCGAAATGGGATTTGTTGGCCCAAGACCAGAGCGTCCCGAATTCGTCTGTACCTTAGAAAAGAACATCCCCTACTATAGTCAGCGTCATAATGTCAGGCCAGGACTGACCGGATGGGCTCAACTAAAATACCCTTACGGGGCTACCGACGAAGATTCAATGGAAAAATTAAAATTCGATCTTTACTACATTAAACATCGCAGTTTGTTGCTTGATTTAACCATTCTGGTAAGAACGGTAGAAATTGTCTTATTCGGTAAGGGGCGCTAACGGGAATGAACAAACGTAGTTCCGTGTTCAGTGCGCTGACAGTGGATGTTGAAGATTATTTTCATGTAGCGGCTTTTGAACGCACTATTGCCCCGGCAGATTGGGACAACATGCCCGCTCGGGTACAAAATAATACCCGACAGTTGCTCGATCTGTTTGATACCCATCAGGCAAAAGCCACTTTTTTTATGCTGGGTTGGGTGGCCGAACGCTTTCCGGAACTGGTTAAAGACATTCATCAGCGCGGCCATGAAGTCGCCAGTCACGGTTATAACCATAGTAAGGCAACCAGCCAGAGTCCGGCAGAATTTTTCCAGGACGTCAGCCGGGCAAAACATCTTCTGGAAGACATCACCGGCAGTGTGGTAACAGGTTACCGGGCGCCAAGTTTCTCTATCGGTAAACAAAATGAATGGGCGTTCGCCTCGTTGCAACAAGCCGGCTATCAATACAGCTCCAGTACCTATCCTGTTATTCACGATTTGTACGGCACCCCGGACTGGCCACAACAACCCTATTTGCGTAAAGAAGGCATTTGGGAGTGTCCTATGCCCGTATTGTCGATGCTGGGACGACAATTACCTATCGCCGGTGGTGGTTATTTTCGGTTGCTGCCTTACTGGTTAACCCGGCGCCTTATTTCACGCTATCTGAAACAAAAAAACATACCTTACATGTTTTACTGCCACCCCTGGGAAATTGATCCGCAGCAACCGCGTATCGCTGGTGCGCCACTAAAATCGCGGTTTCGGCACTATGTTAATTTAAACAGAATGGAAACCAAAATAGGGTGTTTGCTGCAGGATTTTAACTGGCGCTCAGTTAACGAAGTGTACCAACCTTATTTTAAACGCTAAGGATTAGCATGTATCAGGTATCAGGCTTAGCACTGGCCGATAAGCGCAGTGCGGATTGGGATAAGTTTGTCAAAAGTAGTACTGATGGTAGTTTTTTTCATCTTGCTGGCTGGCAACAGGTACTGGCAGATCTCGGCCATCAGGGTTTTTATCTGTATGCCACATTAGATCAGCAAATCGTTGGCGTGTTGCCGCTTGCCAGAGTAAAAAGTCGCTTATTCGGTGATGCTTTAGTATCTACTCCTTTTTGTGTTTATGGCGGCGCCTTAGGCGAAGAAGACGTTAAACGCCATCTTGAACAGAGTGCAATCACTCTGGCTAACGAGCTCGGCGTCGATCATCTGGAATTGCGCTATCGCAAACCACAAAACAATCAATTAATTACCCGGGTGCAGCATGCGACCTTTCAGTGTACCCTGGCACAAACCGATGCTGACATTCTGGCAGGGATCAAAAAGAAACAACGGGCCGTTATCCGGCAATCGCTGAACCAGCAGCTAAACGTGACTCTCGATCAGGATTTACCGTGTTTTTATCAGACCTATTCTGAGAGTGTCAGAAATCTCGGTACGCCGGTTTTCAGTAAAACGTTTTTTCAGTCACTGCTAAATGTATTTGGTGATGATGCTGAGATCCTGACGGTACGCAAAGACGGTAAGGCAGTATCCAGTGTGCTCAGCTTTTATTACCAGCAACAGGTTCTGCCCTACTATGGCGGTGGCGTCAACGCAGCCCGCGACCTGAAAAGTAACGATTTTATGTATTATCAGCTTATGTGTCATGCCCGGAATGACCGTAACTGCGACAGTTACGATTTTGGCCGTAGCAAACTGGACTCAGGTGCCTACAACTACAAAAAGCACTGGGGAATGGCAGCCGAAGAACTGCATTATCAATATCAGTTGATCAATGCCGCCGAGCTGCCAAATTTAAGTCCCAATAATCCGAAGTATCAGTTATTTATAAAATTGTGGCAAAAGCTACCGCTGAACGTCAGCCAGTGGCTCGGACCAAAAATTTCAAGGTATCTGGGGTAGTAATTATGCTGAAGTCTCATGGAACTGAGCAAGCGAAACCAAAGTATTTCTATGCGGTTGGCCTGGCGCTGCTGCTTATAGTTTGGCTACTTTGTTTTGCCGACACGCTATGGTCGATGGTAACCATCTGGCTGCGCTCTGACACCTACGCCCATGGCATCCTAATTTTTCCAATCAGCTTGTTTTTAATCTGGCGAAAACGCCAGCATATCGCGGCTACCGCTTTGCAACCTGCTTATTTAGCCTTACCGGTACTCCTTTTGCTGGTTATTATCTGGTTTTTTGCCAACGCCGTTGCAGTTAATGTCGTCACCCAGCTGGCTGTCGTACTGATGTTACCGGTGTTACTCTGGTTATGTTGTGGCTGGCAGCAATTAAAACTATTACGCTTTCCGCTGTTTTATCTGTTATTCGCCGTACCAATGGGTGAAAACCTGGTGCCCTGGCTACAGGACATTACCGCTGACATTACCGTATTTGCGTTACAACTTAGCCAAATACCGGTGTATCGCGATGGCTTGTATTTAAGCACCCCAACCGGCTTGTTTCTGGTAGCAGAGGCCTGCTCCGGCATTCGTTACCTGATAGCCTCAGTCGCACTGGGTACCTTATACGCCTACCTGACTTATACCAGCCGGGTTAAACAGGCCATTTTTTGTATTGCTGCGGTTATTGTGCCGATTCTGGCCAATGGCATCCGTGCCTACGGTATCGTGCTTATTGCCTCGTTGACTGATATGAAGCATGCCGTCGGTGTTGATCATTTAATCTATGGCTGGCTGTTTTTCGGACTTGTCATTTTTATTATGTTCTTTATCGGCGGTTTTTTTGCCGACAAACAAGCTGTAGTCAGTGCTTCCGGCACCGCTAACATAAAGCCGCTTCCTAAGTTAGTATTGCTAAGTGGTGCCCTGGTATTGTTGTTGCCGTTGCTAACCAGCCTGTTGTTACCGCCGTTAGCCCAACAGCCGCAATACCAGGTACAGCCACTGCAGCAAAATCTGACGCCGGTTGCGGGTTCGGTCATGCTACCAAAGTTTACCGACAGTTCCGCCGAGTTAGCGGGTAGCTGGCAGCAACAACAGCATAAAATCTGGTTTTACGCGGCGTTTTACCAACATACTGACGATAAAAAACTGGTTAGCTGGCATAACCAGCCTTATCAGGCAGCACACTGGACTGCTGCCGGTGCCGAACGGCGTCAGTTGCATGTGGCTAATCAGCAGTTAACCTTGCAGGAAATGGATTTAAGAGCAGCTAATGGCCAGAAAAGGCTACTGTGGTACTGGTATGGCAGTGGCAACTTTTTCTCTGCCGATCCCTACCTTATTACCGCGATGCAGGCGCTTGGCAAAGTATTACACATTAGCCAGCATGGTAGCTTTTTTGCAATAAGTGTTAGCTACACTGATAATCCTGAACAGGCCCGCACCGCACTTAATCAAGCACTTCAGCAGCGCATGGAACTGATTATTGCCGCCAACGCGACCGGCCCCGATCATGTCGATTTGGCTAAGCAGGTTTCACAGCCATGACCGTGCATGTGTGTCATATCCTCTGGAGTTTTCGTACCGGCGGCCTGGAAAATGGTGTGGTTAATTTAATTAACCAGCTAAAGCCTGACGAGTTTCGACACAGCATCATCTGCTTAACCGATTATGATCCTGCTTATTTTCAGCGAATAACCCGGCAGAATGTCCAGATATATTGCCTGAATAAGCGCCCGGGCCACGATATCAGCTCATTTTGGCGTTGCTTCAAGTTAATTCGTCAGCTTAAACCCGATGTTTGCCATAGTCGGAATTTAGCGGCAATGGAATACCAGTTGCCTGCGACGCTGGCCAGAGTGCCACAGCGAATCCATGGCGAACATGGTTGGGACTTAACAGATCTCGCTGGGCAGAATAAAAAATATGTCATGTTAAAACGGCTGTTTAAAGCCATTATTCAGCGCTATATTTCGCTGTCGCGCGAAGGCCTGAACTACCTGCAACAGCGCATTGGGGTTGCAGCTGAGCGCATAACGCTTATCTGTAACGGTGTCGACACTGAGCGCTTTCAACCGGCAACACGGGCTACTTCCACACTACCTGCAATCCTGGCTGAGTCAGACCGGCTTATTTTTGGCAGCGTCGGCAGGATTGCTGCGGTTAAAAATCAACAACTACTGGTCGCCGCTTATATTGCGTTATGCCAGCAGCACGCCACTTTTAAGGCCAATACCGCGCTGGTGATTATCGGCGATGGCCCGACCCAAACTGAATTGCAACAGCAACTGGCCACGGCTGGCCTTGCTGACCAAAGCTGGTTACCTGGCGATCGCAGCGATATTGCCACACTTTTGCCCGGTCTCTCGGTATTTGTGTTGCCCTCGCTGGCAGAAGGCATATCCAATACCATACTGGAAGCAATGGCCTGTGGTCTGCCCGTTATTGCCAGCAACGTCGGTGGCAACCCTGAACTGGTGAGCACTGAGCGAAAAGATGCTGAGCAGCCAGGCACAGAGCCAACAGGCTGGTTATTTAACAGCAATAACCAATCACAACTGCAGCAGCTAATGCTGCAATGTCAGCAAGCGCCTGCCAGGCTGAAAATACTCGGTGACAATGCAAGAGCTTGCGCAGAGCAGAAATTTAGTCTTGATACCATGGTCAGCGCCTATCGGCGCCTGTATCTTGATAATAATAAACAACAGGAAGGTTAAACAGATGTGCGGTATTGCCGGAATTTTACAGCTAAATAACACAGATCAGGTTAACCAGAACGTATTAAAAGTAATGAATACTGTGCAGTCCCATCGTGGGCCGGACGATGATGGTTATCATTTTGAGGCGGGTATTGGCCTGGCACATCGTCGTCTATCCATAATTGACATTGCTGGCAGCCACCAACCGCTATTTAATGAAACCGGTGACGTTGCCGTGGTATTCAACGGTGAAATCTATAACTTCGCTGAGTTAACCGTGGAATTAAAAGCCCGCGGCCATATTTTTTCTACCCATGGTGATACTGAAACTATCGTCCACGCCTGGGAAGAATGGGGCGTAGCCTGTGTTCAGCATTTTCGTGGCATGTTTGCTTTTGCTATCTGGGATCGGAATAAACAGCAGCTGTTTATGGCACGGGACCGGATGGGCATTAAACCGTTCTTCTACAGTCTTTTGCCCAGCGGCGAATTTTTGTTTGGCTCAGAATTAAAAGTTCTGACCGCCCATCCTGACTTTGACAAAAGCTTGTACTATCAGGGCATTGAAGACTACTTTACCTTTGGCTACATTCCAGAGCCGCATACAATTTATGCCAATGCTTACAAACTAAATCCGGGACATTATCTGTTACTGGATAAAACCCAAGCCACCACGCTTCAGCAAACTCAGTACTGGGATATCGACTTCAGTCAGGCAGTGCTAACCGAGCAGCAGGTGAAGTCAGAGTTATTGGATCGTTTAAAGGAAGCAGTAGATATCCGGATGATTGCCGAAGTGCCACTGGGTGCGTTTTTGTCCGGCGGCGTCGACTCCAGTGCCATCGTCGCGCTGATGGCCCAGTTACAGCAAGATAACCCGGTTAACACCTGCTCCATCGGCTTTGATGATCAGCAGTTTGACGAAAGTGATTACGCCAGTCAGGTCGCCAGACAGTATCAGACCAATCATCGCAGTGGCATGGTCGATCGCAATGACTTCTCCTTAATAGATAAACTGGCTGCACTGTACGATGAGCCTTACGCCGACAGCTCTGCTATGCCAACTTACCGGGTATGTCAGTTGGCCAGAAAACATGTAACCGTAGCCCTTTCCGGTGATGGCGGGGATGAACTGTTTGGTGGTTACCGGCGCTACCGTTATCAGCTGCATGAAGAAAAAATGCGCGGCATTATGCCGCAAGCTATCCGCCAGCCGCTATTTGGCACCCTGGGTAATGTCTATCCAAAACTGGACTGGGCGCCACGGTTTGTGCGGGCAAAAACCACCTTTCAATCACTGGCTATGAATGCCGTTTCCGGTTACTGCAATACCATGTCAATTATGCGTGCAGACGCCAGAGCAGCGTTGTTTTCGCCTAAGCTTAAGCAAAAACTGGGCGGCTATCAGTCGGTAGAAGTATTTAAACGTCACGCGGCTAATGCCAACACAGATGATCCATTAAAATTAGTACAGTATCTGGATATGAAAACCTATCTGGTCGGCGATATCCTGACCAAGGTAGACCGGGCCAGTATGGCGCATTCATTGGAAGTCAGGGTGCCGTTGCTCGATCATAAATACGTGGAATGGGCCAGTCGCCTGCCGAGCGCCATGAATATTCGCGGCAATGAGGGCAAAGCAGCGTTTAAGCAAGCGCTGGAGCCGCACTTACCGCACGACATTCTGTATCGTAAAAAAATGGGCTTCGCAGTACCACTGGCGGGTTGGTTTCGCGGCCCGTTAAAGCAAACCCTGCAACAAGCGTTAAATTCTGAAGCGCTGGCCGATTCAGGCTTATTTAATCAGCAACATATTCAGCAACTGTATCAACAGCATATCAGCGGTAAACGCGACCATAGCTCGGCATTATGGACCCTGCTGATGTTTTCTCAGTTCTATCGTCAGCAATTGGGGGGCTAGTTATGTGTGGAATTCATGGAGTTGTCGCCCTGAAACGACCGCAACAGTTTCCATCACAGTGGCTTGACTTAATGGGTGATATTACCGCCCATCGCGGCCCGGACGACAGCGGTAAATACCTTGCTGAAAATGTCGCACTGGGTATGCGGCGTTTATCTGTTATTGATCTAACCGGTGGCCAGCAGCCTATCAGCAATGAAGATGGCAGCCTGGTGCTGGTATGTAACGGTGAAATTTATAATTACCGTGAGCTACGCGCCCAACTGGCCGATAGCTACCACTTTAAAACCCAGTCTGATGTCGAAGTCATTCTGGCGTTGTATCAGCAATATGGCGTTGAATGCCTGCAACATCTGAACGGCATGTTTGCTTTTGCGTTGTGGGATAACAATCGTCAGCAACTACTGCTGGCGCGGGACCGGCTTGGCATCAAACCGTTGTACTTGTGTCAGCACAATGGTTATCTGGCGTTTTCTACTGAAAGCAAAGCCATTCTGGCGTTGCCAGGCATAGAAGCAGAGGTGTGTCCGCAGGCCCTCGAGCAATATTTGCAGCTGGGTTATGTACCGGCGCCCTACTCGATGTTCAAGGGAATTCAAAAGCTGGAAGTCGCCAGTTATCTGTTAATTACTGATAAAGGCATGCAAAAGCAGCAGTACTGGCAACCTGACTTTGATCAGAGCGAGCAACTGAGCGAGCAAAGCTGGACCCGGAAAATCCGTAGCCAGCTCGAAAGCTCTGTTGCCATGCAAATGGTCAGTGATGTGCCAATAGGTGCCTTTTTATCAGGTGGCGTCGACTCCAGCGCCATCGTGGCATTGATGTCCAAACACAGCAAAGAGCACAGCAAAGGCCCGGTGCAAACCTACGCCATCGGGTTTGACACCGGTGATGCCGGCAATTTTTATAACGAACTGCCCTATGCCCGGGCGGTTGCCGAGCAATTTGGCACCAAACACCGGGAAATTCTGGTCAAACCGGATGTGGTTAGCCTGTTGCCTAAATTATTGTGGCACATGGACGAACCCATCGCCGACAGTGCCTTTATTACGACGTATCTGGTCTCTGAATTCGCCCATAAAGATGTCACTGTTATTTTATCCGGTGTGGGCGGTGACGAGTTATTTGGCGGCTATCGCCGTTATCTGGGTGAACACTATCTACAAAAATACCGGCGTCTGCCTGCCTGGTTGCGCCAGAAACTGCTGGTACCGCTCGCGGGCAAACTGCCAAGCGATCGCCACTCGAAGCTGCTCAATACTCTGCGTCTGACCAAAGCCTTTATTCAGTCGGCAGAGCTGGACGATGCAGAACGTTATCAGCGCTATATGCAGGTATTCAGCCAGCAGCAAACCGAGCAGTTGCTTAACACCAGCGCACCGGCCAACGCGATAAAGCAGCACTATCAGCTTAGTAAAGCCAGTCAGGGTTTGTGGCGGATGTTTGATACCGACCGTCAAAGCCAGTTGCCTGATGATTTATTGCTACTGACCGACAAAATGACCATGGCAACCTCACTGGAATGCCGGGTGCCATTTCTAGATCATCAGATGGTCGAGCTGGCGGTAAAAATCCCACAAAGTTTGACCATGAAAAACGGTCGCTTAAAGCACCTGCTTAAAGAGTCACTGAACGACATTTTACCCGCCAGTATTCTGGACCGGCCCAAACGTGGCTTTGGCGCGCCATTAGGAGCCTGGCTGAAGCAAGAACTGGCTGGCATGTTGCGGCTATTTGTAAACCGTGAAACCATTGAGAAACGCGGCTTATTAAACTGGTCCATCATTGAACAAACCCTTAGTCAGCATTTCAGCCAGCAGGAAGATCATACCGATCATTTACTGGCACTTATGAATCTGGAGATCTGGTGTCGGTTATATTTAGATAAACAAAGCGCCGAACACATTTCAGAGACAATCAGGACGTCATTATGAAAATTTTATATGTTTGTCATCGTTTTCCTTTTCCACCAAAGCGTGGTGGCAAAATCCGGCCGTTTAATATGATCCGCCACTTTACCGAACAAGGTCATCAGGTTTATGTGGCCTCACTAGCCAGAAACGAGGCAGAGGCTGAAGAAGGTGAAGGTATTGAAGCGCATTGCCATCATTATTATGCCGCTGTCGTGAAAGAGCCGGTGCAGTTTGCCCGGATGATCCTGCGTCTGCCACTGCTTACCCCCTCTTCTATGGGCTATTTTTACAGTCAGGATTTACAGCAGCATATTCAGAAACTGCTGAAAGAACATAAATTTGACCTGATTTTTGTCCATTGCTCATCGGTTGCCCAATACGTCAGTCACGTCGAAGACACCCCTAAACTGCTGGATTTCGGTGATATGGACTCGCAAAAATGGTTAACCTACCGCTCGTTTAAACCCTTCCCGTTAAGCTTAGGTTACTTGCTGGAAGGTCAGAAAATGCTGCGGGCAGAAAAGCGCCTCGCCCGCCGTTTCGATTTATGCAGCTGTACCACTAAAGCGGAACTGGCCACTTTACAAAGCTACAACACCCGGGTGCCAACTGCGTGGTTTCCAAACGGGGTAGATACCGACTACTTTAACCCCGGCACAGCCCCTTATGAACATCACAGTATTTCATTTATTGGCCGGATGGACTATTACCCTAATCAGCATGCCATGCTGAAGTTTTGCCAGCACACCCTGCCACTTATCCGGGAGCAAATTCCAGATGTTAAGCTGTATATTGTAGGTGCAGAGCCCAGTGCCGAAATCAGAGCGCTGGCCAACTTACCTGGTGTAGTCGTTACCGGCTCGGTACCTGACGTCAGGCCCTATATTATAAATACCGCTGCCATGGTCGCTCCATTGAATATTGCCAGAGGTACGCAAAATAAAATTCTGGAGGCGATGGCGATGGGTGTACCGGTCGTCAGCAGCAGTGAGGCTGCTGGCGGCATTGATGCGGTGGCTAATCAACATTTTTTGGTGGCAGACACCCCGGCCGAGTATGCCAAAGCACTGGTAAAATTAATTCGTAATCCATCTTACCGGCTGCAACTTGCTGAGGCTGGCAGACAACGGATGCTAACGCATCATCAATGGCATTTATCAATGCAACAATTAGACAGTATCGTGCAACAATGTATAAACTTGCATCAGGAAAAGCAGCTGACACAGAGGGAAGTGCAAATATGAACATCAGTATTTTTGGATTAGGTTATGTCGGTGCGGTCTCTCTGGCTTGTCTGGCACGTGATGGTAACCAGGTTATTGGTGTCGACATCGACCCGGTAAAACTGGAGTTAATTAAAAGCGGTCAGTCACCGGTTATTGAAGAAGGTATGCCAGAACTGATGGCAGCCATGGCCAAAAGCGGCCGGGTCAGCGTGTCACAGGACGTGCAACATGCCATCAATAACAGTGAAATATCATTTATTTGTGTGGGCACACCATCGCAGGAAAACGGTAGCCAGGATCAAACTGCGGTGCTGCGACTGGCAGAGCAGCTGGGAAAAGCGCTGGCGGGTAAAACGGAACGTCATACCGTTGTTTTTCGTTCTACCTTATTGCCTGGCACGGTTGAAGGCAGTTTGAAAAGCCTGCTGGAGCAGCATTCCGGCAAGCAAGACGGTGTTGATTTTGATATCTGTTTCCAACCCGAGTTTTTACGTGAAGGCAGTTCGATTAAAGATTACGACAACCCTCCATTTACTATTGTCGGAGCAAACAACGAAGCGGCCCATCAGCAAATGCAGCGCTTATTTGGCCATTTGCCTGGTCAGTATCACCGTACCGATGTCAAAACTGCCGAGACGGTTAAATATTTCTGTAATATTTTTCACGCATTAAAAATAACCTTTGCCAATGAAGTGGCCAGGCTCTGTGAAGGCTTGACCGTAGATCCGTTTAAAGTGATGGACTTAGTCTGTGCCGATAAACAACTCAATATCTCCCCCGCCTATCTGAAACCGGGCTTCGCTTTCGGCGGTTCTTGTTTACCAAAAGATTTACGGGCAATGCAATATGTGGCAAAACAAGCAGACATTGAAATTCCAATGCTCTCTCATGTGTTATCGTCTAACCAGATCCATTTACAGCAAGCCTGCAAAAAAATTCTGGCACTGGGCAGCCGTGATATCGGCATGATAGGTCTGAGCTTTAAATCAGGTACTGATGATTTACGGGAAAGCCCATTGGTTGACCTGGCAGAATTCCTGATTGGTAAGGGTATGCTGTTAAGTATCTTTGATCCGGAAGTCAACTTATCGCGACTGCTGGGTGCTAACAAGCGTTATATTGAAGAATCAATACCGCATATTGGCCAGTTAATGACCAGCGATATTGATCATCTGCTCGCCAACAATAAGGTTATTGTGCTGGGGTTAAATGATAAACATATTGTTGAAAAGGTACTTGCAGGCCTGACAGCAGAACATACCCTGATAGATCTGGTGCACCTGAAACAGGTATCTGATATTCGCAGCCGTTACATCGGGTTATGCTGGTGAGTAAACTCGTCAGCTGGCGCAGCTGCCTTATCGTCCTGGCAATGATGATATTGCCGGTTGGACTGTTAGTGGCAAATTTCCATAGCGGTACGGAGTTAGTACGTCTAAGAAATGCGATGGTGTTTAATGTTATCAGCATAGAGCAAAGCCAATGGCCGGGCGATCGCTTTCCGGCCTCTTTTCGCCAGGAAGACGCCCCGCTGCCAGACGCTATTGCCGACGTCATTATTAAGTCACAGCACAACGACGATGCGCTGAAAACCATGTTACAGCAGGCAGCCGTATTAAAACTGGATCAGCGTCGGCGCGGCGGTGCCATTCAGGCCGATGTCAGCACCACACTGGCTCAAATTCAGCAACAACGTGGTTATTGCGCCGATTACACTGAAATTATCAATGTGTTCGGCCATGCGCTGGATATCCCGACACGGGAATGGGCACTGGCCTTTGATGGTTTTGGCGGCCATGGCCACGCCATTAACGAAATATGGGATCAACAGGCTAAGCGCTGGATTATGCTGGACGTGTTTAACGGCTTTTACCCGCTAAACCAGCAGCAACAGCCAATGTCGGTGCTGGAGTTTAAGCAGCAGCTGATAGCTGATCGCAGCCAGATCATCCTGAAAAGACTGTCCGACCAGACTTTTGGCTTTAAAGACGATGCCCAGGCCCTGGATTATTACTACAATGGCCGGCATCAGTTTTATTTGTGGTGGGCCAACGCCAATATTAGTTATGATGAGCATCTGCTAATTAAACTTGCGGCAAAAGTGTCTCCGCATCTGGAGCAAATGACCGCCATCATCAGTGGCCAGTTCCCGCCATTAATGGCGATAGCTGAGCCTGAAAACCTGCATATGATTAACACTATGCAACGACTTAAACTGATGCTTTGGGTGTTATTCTTTTACGAGTTACTGCTGTCATTACTGCTGCTGGTCATGCTAATCACCCTAATTTTTCGAAAACGAGCACGGACCTAATATGCAGCAACAAGGACAGTTACAGGTTTTGCATGTATTTGACCATTCGGTGCCGCTGCACAGTGGCTATGCTTTTCGCAGCCTGGCCATTTTGCAGCAGCAACAACGGTTAAATATTACCACCCGCCAGCTTACCAGCAGTAAGCACTATTTAACCGGGCCAGCGCAGGAGCAGGTGGAAGGGTTAACCTTCCAGCGCACCAAACCGGGCTGGCTGGCTAAACTGCCGGTAATAAACCAGCTTGATGTCATACGTCAGTTGGAAAAGCAATTAACCAAAATGGTTAGGCAGCAAAAACCCGACATTATTCATGCGCACTCTCCATCTCTGAATGCACTGGCTGCCGCCAAAGTGGCGCGGCGCTTTGCTATTCCGCTGGTGTATGAAATGCGGGCGTCGTGGGAAGATGCCGCCGTAAGTCATGGCAGCTGTAAAGAAGGTGACTTGCGTTACCGGATTGGCCAGTATCTGGAAAAAAAAGCCCTTAACAGCGCCGATTATGTCGTCACCATTTGTCAGGGTTTAGCCAATCAGATTGAACAATGGGGCGTTGCCAGAGACCGGATCACCGTAGTAGCCAATGCCGTTGATATCAGTGCTTTTAACCCGGTAACCGAAAAAGATCAGGGGCTTGAGCAAAGCCTGAATTTGCAGGGTAAAACCGTACTGGGTTTTCTCGGCTCTTTCTATCGCTACGAGGGACTGCATATTCTGCTGGATGCCTTTGCCCAATTGCAGCCACAGCATCCTGATCTCAGGTTATTGCTGGTTGGGGGCGGCTTGCAGGAAGCGGCTCTGAAAGCTCAGGCAAACAATCTGAATATTGGCGACGCGGTTATTTTTACCGGACGGGTGGCTCATAGTACCATCAGTCGTTATTACAGCCTGGCCGATATGTTTATTTACCCGCGTCAGGCCATCCGCTTAACAGAAATGGTTACGCCATTAAAGCCACTGGAAGCCATGGCCCAGCAAGGGTTAGTGGTGGCCTCTGATATCGGTGGCCATCGCGAGCTGGTGCGGCACAATGACACCGGTATTTTATTCGAGCCAGACAACCCAGAGCAGTTAGCAAAGGTGTTAGCAGAATTACTGGCTAACCGGGATGACTGGCCCCGCATCAAACAAAATGGCCGCAACTTTGTGGCACAGGAACGCACCTGGCAGCATACCGTCGCTGCTATTTTACCGGTTTATCAGCAGGTGTTACGTGAGAGCAAGTAGTGCTACGAAGCGGTCCAGGGCACCACTAACCCTGGCGCTGGTCGGGCCCATCCCGCCACCAGCGGGCGGCATGGCAATGCAAACTGCTCAACTACTGCGACTACTGACCGAGACAGACCAGATAAACGTCAAGCTGGTGGCCGTGAATCCGCCCTACCGGCCCCAATGGGTTGCTAACATTCCGGTATTACGGGCGCTGTGCAGGTTACTTCCCTACTTCTGGCAATTACATAAAGTGTTTAAACATAGTGATGTGGTGCATCTGATGGCTAACTCAGGCTGGGCCTGGCACTTGTTTGCCGCACCGGCTATCTGGCTGGCGGCCTGGCATAAAGTACCGGTTATTGTGAACTACCGCGGCGGCCTGGCAGCAGAGTTTTTAAGTAAACAACAGCGCTGGTTATTACCATCGCTTCGCAAAGCCAGCGTTATCGTGACTCCCAGTGCTTTTTTGCAACAGGTGTTTGCCCACTATCAGCTAAACTGCCAAATCATTCCCAATATTGTGGATACCCGCATTTTCAAAGGCGAACTTAAACCCAGCTTAACTGCGGCGCCGCATCTGGTGGTCACCCGTAACCTGGAAGCCATATACGATATTGCCACAGCGATTCGTGCTTTTGCCATTATTAACAAGCAACTGCCTTCATCCCGGCTTAGCATTGCCGGCAGCGGCCCTGAACTGGCCGCACTTCAGCAACTGGTAATTAAACTGCAACTCAGTAACAAAGTATCCTTTCCAGGCAAGCTGGATCGGCAGCAAATGGCAGCGCTTTATGCCGAAGCCGATATTATGCTTAACCCGAGTACGGCCGATAACATGCCAAATTCTATACTTGAAGCAATGGCAGCCAGTGTGTTGGTGGTCTCTACTGATGTGGGTGGTATACCCTTTATGGTAGATGATGGCAAAGATACCATACTGGTACCGGTGGCAATGCCCGAGCAAATGGCCAGTGCAGTGCTGTCCCTGATCGCCGAGCCGGACCTGGCGGCCACTTTGGTTGCCAATGCCAGATTAAAAGTAAACCAATATCAGCCTGCGCAAGTGCTGCCAGACTGGTTGCGTTTATACCAACAATGTGAGCAAGCTAATGCGTGATTATCTTATTCTGTTGGTCATTATTGCCTGTATTCCGTTTATTTTGCGCCGCCCATTTTTCGGTGTGCTGGTCTGGTGCTGGATCAGTTATATGGTGCCGCACCGCCTCGGCTGGGGCTTTATTCAAACGCTGCCAGTGGCGTCAGTAATTGGTTTAGTTTTTTTAGTCAGTTATTTATTTAGTAAAGAGCCGAAAAAGATCCCGCTAAGCAGCCCCATCGTGTTTTTGCTGCTATTTAATCTCTGGATGGTAATTACCTTTATTATGAGCGTGAAAGACCCTTATGTGATTTCACAGTTTGAAAAAATCATGAAAATTCAATTTATGACACTAATTGTTTTGGCCATGCTTACCACCCGACAACGGATTGAACAAGCACTGTGGGTAGTCGCATTAAGCGTTGGCTTTTACGGTATTAAAGGCGGTATTTACACCATTCAGACAGCAGGTGGAGGACGGGTCTGGGGACCAACCGGCGGCTTTTTCTTTGGTAATAACGAGCTGGCGCTTACTCTCTTTATAATTTTGCCAATACTATTTTACCTGCGTCATCTGATCCCCGCCGACAAACGCTGGCTTCGTTTGGGCTTATTAGCAGCCATGGGCTTAATTGTATTAGCGGCGCTCGGCACCCAAAGCCGGGGTGGTCTGGTAGCCTGTATCGCGGTGGGGTTTTTCCTGTGGTTAAAAGGCCCGAATAAGCTGGCAATAGCACTGGTTATTTTGTTGGCGACCCCCGTTCTGTATCAGTTTATGCCACAAAGTTGGCATGATCGAATGGCCACCATTATCGAACCAGATCGGGAAAGTTACGACGGTTCAGTTAAAGGCCGCTTTAACGCCTGGGAAATGGCCTTTAATATGGCCAAAGACCGGCCCTTCGGTGGTGGTTTAAACGGTTTTAAAGCTGAAAATTTTTATTTGTATGCACCAGAGCCAAATCGTAAGCATGACTCACATAGTATCTATTTTCAGGTCATGGGCCATCATGGTTTTATTGGCTTTTTTCTATGGCTGGCAATTTATCTCAGCACCTGGCGTAACGCGAAACAAACCATCAAGCTAACCCATAAACGTGACGACTTAAAATGGGCTGCATTTATAGCAAAAATGCTGCAGTGCAGTTTAATCGCCTATGCTGCTGGCGGCGCCTTTCTGGGGCTGGCTTACTTTGACTTGCCTTTTCATCTGGTTATCACCGTGGTCGCGCTGCAAGTTGTGGTCAGAAAACAACTTGCTGAAGAGAAAGCGCAGCTCAAAACCACAGAGCGGCATGTGCAGGATACATATAGCCCTCACCTGAGGCGCCAGAATGACTAATTTATACACCCAATTGGTGAGCAAAGTGCTGTTCCGACTGCACGAACGGCTAAAAGGCCATTCCACTTATAAGATGCTGGCAAGGCTGGAACAAAGCCAATGGTTAAGTTCGCAGCAAATAGCACAGATACAGCAACAGCGCTTGCAGCAGTTTATCGCCGATATCAGTAACCGCTCGCCCTATTATCAGCAACTTTTTAAGGCTGAAGGCCTGAGCGCCAGCGATATCAATACCATTGCCGATTTAAGCAAGCTGCCCTTTTTAACCAAACAACTTATTACCGACAATCAGCAGGCGCTGTGCAGCGAACCACAACACACATTGCAGCGTTACAATACCGGTGGTTCCAGTGGTATACCGCTTATTTTCTATATGGGTAAAGCCCGGGTCAGCCACGACGTGGCGGCCAAGCTCAGGGCTACCCGCTGGTGGGATGTCGATATTGGTGACCCAGAAGTGGTGCTGTGGGGCTCGCCAATTGAACTTGGCAAACAGGATAAAATTAAAAAAGTACGTGATACGCTGTTTCGCTCCTATCTATTACCGGCATTCGAATTTACCCCGGCGCATATCGAGGCCTACCTTAAGCAATTACAGCAGTTAAAACCGAAAATGCTGTTTGGTTATCCGTCGGTTATTCACCAGTTAGCGCTGGCAGCAGAAGCGCGGCAGCTGTCGCTGGCTGAGCTTGGCGTTAAAGTAGTATTTGTTACCTCGGAAATGCTGTTTGAACATCAGCGTGCGGTTATTGAACGGGTATTTAATTGTCCGGTTGCTAATGGCTATGGCGCCCGCGATGCCGGCTTTATAGCTCATCAATGCCCGGCCGGCAGTTTGCATATCAGTGCTGAAGATATTATCGTGGAAATAATTGATAACAATGGCAAAGTATTGCCAACTGGCGAAAGCGGTGAAATTGTTATAACCCATCTACAAACCCAGGCATTTCCGTTTGTCCGTTATCGCACCGGCGATATGGGGCAATTGTCAGACACACCCTGCAGCTGCGGCAGGGGCCTGCCAATACTGGCTCATGTCAGCGGCCGCACCACCGACTTTATACTGACGACCGCCGGCGATAAACTGCATGCTTTATCACTGATTTATGTGCTGCGGGATTTAAAAGAAATCAGGCAATTTAAGATTATTCAGCATAGCCTTACGGAGGTTGAAGTACAGCTGGTATGTGTTGCACCATTGAGTGAGTCTTTAGCGACACACATTGTCAGTCAGTTTCAACAGCGCCTTGGAACAGATTGCAATGTTACACTGAAACAGCGGGACGTCATTGCCAGCCTGCCAAATGGGAAACATCGATATGTTGAATCTAAACTGGCGTAGTAAAATAGCCGTACTGGTTGCCCTTTCACTGTTCTGCAGTCTGCCACTGTCTGCAAGCTCGCTAACCGCAGAGCAAATTGTGGCTATTGATTGGCACGAGGGCAATGACAACCTGGAAGGTGCCAGCCGCAGCTACAGTTATGCCGCTGCTTATATCAGTTGGCCAGATGAGCATATGGGTGCCTGGATAGACCAAAACAGCGTTTTTTTAGGTAACAAGGCTTTTGCTGAGCAGCGGATTAGCCGGGCACAAACAAATAAGCAGGTAAGCTGGCAGATAACAGCGCTGGTAAAACAAATAAGCAGCACCACCCAACCGAATATTGACTTGTTATTACATGGCAAGGACAGTAAAGGCACCACCGTTTTTCATAGCAAAGAATCGGATATTAGCCAGGCGCCTACCCTGATAATTACCACAAATTCGGGCGCTATTATCAAAACCACTACCCTTATGGACAGCTATCTGGATGAAAGCACATTTCGCTCGCTTGGCCATAGTAAAAATTTAAAAGCCGGTGAGCGGAATCTCAGTTTGCTACGTTTTCCTGTGCCCAAACTGCCTGCCGGTGAGCGTATCGGCAGCGCTGAATTGCAACTTACCGTCAAAAAACAATTTGGCTCCAGCAATATTGGCGTATTCTGGCTGGCCAGGCCTGCAACAAAGGCCGACGTTTTACCGGAGTTCACTAAAAACCAAATTATTTTCAACGAGGACTTTTCTGAGCGCAATTGGGCCGCTAACTGGAGCAGTCTGGACCGACGCAGCCTCAGCGACCGAGTTCCTGCACCGACACGTCCAGATAACTATGCCCTGAAAGTTGAATTTAACCCGGCGCAGAATCTGGCGCTCAATTTAGTTTTACTTCTTAAATCAGTACAAAGTGAAGAGCCCGAAGCGTTATATTTTCAGTACGATTTATATCTGACAGATAACTGGCTGGCAACCAAAGGCGGCGGCAAGTTCCCGGGTTTAGCCGGCACCTATAATAAAGCAGGCTGGGGCGGCCGCTCTGCTGATGGCAGCAATGGCTGGTCGGCCCGCGGTCAGTTTGCTGATACCATTAATAGCGACGATAAATTTGATAACAGCACGCCATTAGGTTTTTATGCCTATTATCCCGACAATGGCCAGAATCATGGTGCCACCCTGTTTTGGGATAGTAGCGACAACCTGATAAAGCCAGGGCAATGGTACCGGATTACTCAGTACGTTAAATTGAACACTCCAACTAAAGCGGATGGTGTATTAAAAGCCTGGATCGACCAGCAGCAGGTATTTGAACAAACTAATATCCGATTTCGTGATACTGCTGAACTTAAAATTGAACGGCTTTGGTTAAACTTCTATCATGGCGGCACGGCTAAGCCTGTGCAGCCAATGACGTTGTATATTGACAACGTTATGCTGGCAACGGAATAGCCAGCAGCGCATTACAGTTTTTTTGTACGGGGTGCATGCATAACTGGCTATTTTTGTGCTTTATTGGTATAAAATACTTTGTAATTTCTTCAATAAAATGGATTTTCTGTAATGCCCTCCTCGCCCGGCCAGGATAGCCAAGAGCAGCCTACTCAAGCCCAAAATAGCCATACCCAGAATAAAGTATATTCTGGGTCAGTGTTCATGTTAATTACCCGCTTGAGTATTAAATCGATTGGCATTGTCAGCTCCATTTTCCTGGCCCGGCTACTCACCCCCGAGGATTTTGGCCTGGTAGCCATCACCGTGGCGATTTATGCTTTTATTGAGTTATTTGGCGCCTTGGCACTGGGTACAGCGTTAATTCAGCAAAAAACCAATAATTTAGACGACTACAATAGCGCCTGGACTTTTAATGTGTTGTTTGGCTTTGCCGCTGCACTTTGTCTGGTACTCATCGCTTCGCCGGTGGCAGGCTACTATCAGGATCCGCGCTTAGAGGATGTGTTGTATGTGATTGCCTTTGTCAGTATTTTATCGGGTTTTCATAATATCGGGGTAATTAACTTTCAACGCGATCTGAATTTTCGCAAAGAATTGCAATTACAGCTAATTCCCAAAGTTATTAGCTTTGTCATTACCCTGAGCCTCGCGTTTATTTTCAGAAACTACTGGGCACTGGTGCTCGGGGTAGTCAGTCACCAACTAATCACGACAATTTACAGCTATATTATGCATCCGTTCAGGCCCCGTATTTGTTTTAAGTCTTTTAATAAACTCTTTAAGTTTTCCCGCTGGTTATTACTTAATAATGTCGTCAATTTTATTAACGATAAAGTCAGTCAACTTATTGTTGGTAAGGCGCTATCGCCTACAGCACTGGGATATCTGGCACTGGGTAAAGAAATTGGCCAGCTACCGGGCAGTCATATTGCGCTGCCGATAAGTAAAGCTACTTTTCCGGTGTACTCGCGTTTTCAGGACAACCCGACTGAATTAAATAAAGCGTATTTAAATACTGTAGCGCTAACAGCCAGCCTAACCATTCCTGCCTCAATTGGTATAGCTATGGTAGCACCGCTGCTGGTCAGTGTGCTGCTCGGTGAGCAGTGGCTATCCATGGTGCCGCTGTTGCAATTACTGGCACTGGCTAATATGTTCTTTAGTGTCACCTCAAATAACAGCTATATTTATCTGGCCGCTGGCAAACCGCATATAGCTTTTTTTATTAATTTAAGCAGATTAGCAGTGTTTTTTGCGCTGTTTATTCCGCTATTGCACTATAACGGCTTAATTGGCATTGGTCAGGCTAAACTAGGATCTACAGCACTAATGGTGTTGGTGATACAGACCATTGTATTGCGTTTTTTAAAACTACCGGTATTGTCATTATTAAACGCCTTTATCCGCCCTGTTGCTGCCGGGCTAATTATGGCTGCGGCTGTTTGGGGTGTGCAGGTGACCGTGAATTTACCTTTTCCACTGCTGCAATTATTACTTGAAGTACTGACCGGCATTATAAGTTACATTGGCGTCACCCTGTTTATCTGGCATCTGCAAGGTTACCCGGAGGGGTTTGAGCATAATATTTTCAGCCGTATGCGGATCAAGGGGTTTCCACCGACAATTAATAGCCCGCTGCCATGACTGATTCGCTAATGGCTATTCAGCATGCAGCACAGCAGCAACTCAGTGCCTTGCAGCAAAGCGCTATCAGCAGTACAGCGTTACAACAGTTGCAACGTCAATGCTATGCGACTTCGCCTTATCAGCCTTATAATCAACAGGCTGAATTACATAACAGCTTAGCTACAATGCCGGCACAATTAGGCTGCAGCAAAACTGAGCTGGCCAGATTGCTGATCTTAAGCTTATTGACAGAATTCTCATTGCAACAACTACCGCTAACTATCAGCAGCGAGATTAGCGATAACTACCCGCGTAGTTTGCTGCGTATTTTTAAGCTGTGGTGCAGCACTGATGCCGCCAGCCTGCCAGAAACAGATGACAAATTTCTGAAAGATGTTGGCTTATTAACCGGCGCCCTGCTGCCCTGCACAGAGCGGGTTGTGGAACCGTTTTCTGCTATTCAACGCTCATTGCTTTACGGAAATGGAATTACGCAGGCGGCGAGCTTTATCCGGGCGTTAATCGCAGCCCAAGGCAATAAGCCAGTATGCCGGCTGCATATTCATTTGTCAGAAATAAACCAGTTAACCGCCGCCGGCTGGCGCCAGACCTGCCAGCAAGTTGCTCAGTTGCTACTGCTTAATCGACAACTAAAAGGTATGGTGGGTGCTTGTTGGTTTTATGATCCGGCAATTGCAACTGTCAGCCCCAAACTGGCTTTTATCAATGAGCTGCTTAGCGAGATGCAAGCCAGCTGGTTTTATTCTCATGGTGAAGGTATAAACAGCGGTGCCTTTAGTCGCTCGGCCAGCCGTAAACAGGCGTTTGAAAATGGCCAGTATCAGCCAAAAAACTATGTTATTTTTATCCCCAGAAACCGGCTACTTGCCTGGTATAAAAGGCAACCTAACTGATGAAGCTGTTTATTCTTACATTCTGTAAATGGCTTGGTTTCTTTTATCTTGCCAGTAAAATCACCGCTCGCCGGCCTCGCATTCTCTGCTACCACGGCATTGCGGTAGATGATGAATACCAGTTTTCGCCTGGCGTATTTATGCGCAGCAGCACCTTCGCCAGGCGCATGGCACTACTGGCTAAATGGGGCTACAAGCCAGTATCGCTGGATGAGTTATTTCAGCAACATCAGGCCGGCCAGTATAAAAAAAACACCCTTGTAATTACCATTGACGACGGCTGGGCGGCTATTGAGCAAGGAATGCTACCAGCCCTTAAAAAGTACGGCTTTAACGCCACGTTATATCTTTCCAGCTATTTTGTTATTAATCAGCGGCCGGTATTTAAATTGTCTTGTTATTATTTGTTCTGGAAGTATAAAAGGCCTTTTGCGCTGACAGATAGTAGCTGTTTAACACCTCATACCTCGCTCAAGCAGTTAAATATTAATGACTTACTGCCTCTGGCGGCAGAGCTAGGCTCAGCCTACGAGCAGCCCATTTTAACAGAGCTGGCCGCTTATTTTGGGGAAGACCTTGCCAGCTGGCAACATAGCGGTAAATTAATGTTTCTTACCCCGGAAAAAGTTACCGCCATGGCGGCGCGGGGTCTGGCTATTGAGCTACATACCCACCGCCATAAATTTTCTGAACTAACCTCTGATGATGCGGTGGCTGAAATTATAGAAAACCGACAACACATCAACCAACTTACCGGTAAAAACCCGCAGCATTTTTGCTATCCCCGGGGTGAATATCAGCAACAGCAGCTTAGCCTGCTGAGCAATATACAAATTAAAACCGCCACTACCACTGAAAATGAATTGGTTAGCAAGCACAACCATTTACTGTGCCTGCCAAGATTGGTCGATAGTGATAAGGTAAGCGATCTGGAATTTGAAGCTGAACTGACAGGAATAATGACATTATTACGTTCAGCGACTTCCCTGTTGAAACGAGGCGGATAATGATAGCGGGCTATCTCAGCAGATTAAAAGACACCCTGGCTATGCTAAAAAAAGAAGCGCAACTGGCCGACTTGTCATTTCCAGAAATGCTATGGCAAACCAGCAAGTTTTGCCTGAAAACCAGGCTGGGCCCCCGCTATTTTGTCGTAGCCGGTATGGCCAGAAAAAACTTTAAAGAAGCCGATAAGTGGCAGCATATTTCCGCCCGCGAGTATTACCACGCCTTAGATAAACTTAATCCACCGCTTTACCGCAAACTTACTCAAAGTAAATTGTCGGAAAAGGCGTTATACCAGTTGTTGCATATACCCACGGCGCAAATGCTTGGTTATTTCCACCCCATTAACGGTGTTACTGAAAGCGGCGCGACGTTGACAACAGCTGGAGCGCTGGAACAGCTACTAAAGCAGCATGCCGGTAGCATGGTGATGCTAAAACCGCTGGAGGGTTTCGGTGGCGTAGGTGTGCTTGCAATCGCAATTACGTATTCTGGTGATGAACTGCAGCTGCAATCGGTAGGTGAGCAAAAGTCTTACAATGCAGAGCAACTTGTTAACTTCTATCGTAGAAAAAACCAACACCCGGAATTTATGCTGGAAGCTTATATTCGGCAGTCTGCCCAGTTCGCCAGTTTTAACCCGTCCAGTTTAAATACGTTAAGATTATGGGTGCTGGAAACCGCACCCGACCAAGCTGAAGTTATTGGCGGTTACCTGCGAATTGGCCGGGCCGGCAAGGTTATCGACAATGCTTCTGCCGGTGGCATTATGTGCCCGGTTGCACTGGCAACAGGCGAACTACAGCCCGGACTAATTAAAAAAACCCCGCATCGTGATGATATTTGTCAGCATCCCGACCATGCCGCCCCCCTGGCCGGGGTTATATTGGAGCAGTGGCCACAGATTAAACAGTTTGCCGAAAAGGTGCTGATAGCGTTACCCCACACCCGCTTTGCCGGACTGGATATTACTATGACCGGCCACCAGGCCCCATTATTAATTGAATCCAATGTAGCACCTGATAAAGACGGTGCCGCTCACGGTAATATTCCCTCTATTAAACTTAAACGAGTCGCAAGGAAGCATAATGTTAAGCAGTATTAGCAACGCTATAAAATTATCATGGAAAAACCAGAAAGATCCCGATGCTTTACCTTTTTTCCGGCAGCTAAAAGAAATGTTTTTATTACAAATAAAAATTGGTTTTGGACCGGGTAACTATCATCGCTATAAACTTTGGCAGAAAGATATGCCCTGGCAACAAAAGCTGGGATACTGGCATGATCAGAAATACTATCGTTTTTTAAATAAGGTTAACCCACTTAGCTATCGAATAATGGCCCGCAATAAAGTACTGGCAAAATCACTTCTTGAGTTTTACGATATTCCTGATGCCGAATATCTTTGCTTTTTATCAAAAAATAATGGTTTTCTGGCTGATGGTAAACCAATAACCACACTTGCTGTTCTGGGCGACATGTTGAAGCAACGAACAGACTTAACAAAAATATGCTTTAAACCGGTTGCGGGTTCAGGTGGCGAAGGTTTTTGTGCCGTTGAAATTGAACGTAATAACGATGAAATCAAGTTACGTGAACTCAGTAAAGACAGAAGCCTTAACGTTAGCGATTTCGTGACTCAATTAATGGCTACAAATAATGATAGTGATTATATTATCGAAAAGTACCTGGAACAGCATCCCGCTTTAGCTGCATTTAACCCCAGTAGCTTAAATACGTTGCGGGTATGGGTAGGTCAACGCGAAAATGAAAAAGCAAAAGTTATTGCAATTTATTTACGGATAGGTCGCCAAGGGAGTATGGTAGACAATCTACTGTCAGGCGGTTTTGGTATCGCGATTGACCCTGAAGACTTTAAAACCACCTTGGCTATGTCATTAGATAGCAGCAAACCAACCGTTAAAACCCACCCTGACACAGGTTATAATATGTTCGAACAACAGCTGCCATTTCGGGAAGAAGTAATTGCTTTGTCTGAAAAGGTAATCAGCATTTTACCTCACACTACTTTTGTTGGTTTGGATATCGCGTTGACGCCAGAAGGCCCTGTGATTGTTGAATTTAACTTGGCACCGACTGCAATAGGCGCCTACGTTATCAATTCAAGTCATCAGCAGTTGTTAGGCTGGCTGGATCAGTAGCACCATTCATAAAGAAAGTACTAGGTCGACAAAAAAACATGTTCAACAATTTGTATACTTAAGTTAAATATCTATACTTAGTTGATTAAATAGCAGCAGATGCAAATCACCGGCTGCTGTTTGTCTTCACTGAAGTATTTTATTAACTAAGTGGAATAGATAGCGTATGGCATCATTAGCAGTTACTTTAGCTTTTTTGTCGTTAACGCGTGTTGTTGAATTATCATGTTAACTTCAATTATTTACGCGACAAAAATGTCACTTGCACGCGCCAGAGACATTAATGCGCTGCCATTTCTACAGCAAATTAAAGAGATGTTACTGCTGCAATTGCTAACCGGTTTTGGTCCGGGCAATTATCATAAATATTTATTGTGGCAAAAGAATATGTCGTGGCAGCAGAAGATGGGATACTGGCATGATCAGCAGTATTATCGTTTTTTAAATAAGATAAATCCGCTCAGTTATCGTGTAATAGCTCGCAATAAGGTGATGTCGAAAGCATTGCTCAAATTTTATAACATCCCAGATGCTGAATTCCTTGGGTACTTGTCAGCTACAGGAGGGTGTAATGCAGATTGCGCTTCTCTACGCTCAGCGGAGGATCTTACTGCTTTGCTGATGAAGCGTACTGATTTAGACAAAATCTGTTTTAAACCGGTTGATGGGTCAGGCGGTGAAGGTTTCTGTGCAGTAGAAATTGATCGCAGCAACGGATTAATGTTTAAGGAGCTGGGTAAGCAAACGACAGTATCTATTGCTAATTTTCTTAGCCGGACGCTGATGATAGATCGAGGGTGTGATTACATTATTGAGAAATATTTACAACAACACCCCGCTCTGGCAGATTTTAATCCAAGCAGTCTCAACACGTTGAGGATTTGGGTAGGTAAAACTACTGACGGCAAACCAAAGATAATTGCTGTTTATTTACGCGTAGGCCGCAGTGGAAAACTAATCGACAACAAAATGGCCGGTGGTTTTGGTGTGTCAATTGACATTAACAGTTTTAAAACAGTAATGCTGTTACCACCAGATAATAACGAACACTGTTATGAACACCATCCTGACAGTGGTGAGAACTTAATTGATCGCCAACTGCCATTTCGACAAGAAGTTATTACGCTGGCTGAAAAGGTAATTAGCATTTTACCCAATACCCGTTTTGTTGGCCTGGACATTGCGCTGACACCACAGGAGCCGGTAATTATTGAATTTAATCTTGCACCGACAGCGACTGGCGTAACCAAAATGAATGCAAGCCATCAGCAACTGTTAGGATGGCTCGAAAAGTAATAGACATTATTGAAGCACTTGAATATAAGTAATTTCAACAATTAAAATAATATGGAAAATATAATTGGTTTATGAATTAAAGTATTAGCCATAATCTGCTAATTTAATTTTAAATACTTTATTAGCTAACTACCCAAGATATTTTTATTGATCTATTAAAGACTTAAGCTCATTAAGTAATTCAGATTTGATACCGCGGCTATAAGCGACCTGCACTATATCAGCACCATAATTCGTATTACCTTCGATAATAATAGGCCCGTTTTCAGTTATCGCAACATCCCAGCCTATCGAGGGTAGGTTCTCAAAACTTAAATGAGCGCGAGTGATTAATTCTTTCGTTTCGCTCCAAAAAGGTAGCATAAAGCCTTCAATTTTGTTGGCGGTGTGGGGGCAGTTGGCAAAGGATATTATTGATGGCCACAAAGGGTTCAAAGATCCTTTACCAGCCATAAGGTCTCCCTTATCAAGGTTAATAGCAGCGACCTTGTTGCCCAATCTACCTGTTTTAAAATTGTCGATAATATTGCCAATAGCTACTAATTTAATAAGACCATAAGCTAATTTTACGTCTTTGCCCCGTCTATGTGAGACTATTCGTAAAGTACTAAGTCCATCATTTGATGAGATTGTAAGAATATCAGGGTGTGAACTTAATTTCGGCTGAATAAGCCATCCATCTTTATTCGGCCTATTGTTTTGGCAGTATTGGTAAAGATCTGCAAGAGTACCAGTTTTTTTTAAAAAGCTCCAAGCACCAGAGCTTCTTTGAGCGCTAAAAGAACCTTCACCTCGTGACCCAGACGCTGGTTTAATAAACAGCGATGAACAATTAATTGGCACTGCTTTAATAAATTCAGCTTCAGATAATTCTAAAAGCTCATCATTACGATTAAATATATCAACAGTTTTTAAATTGCTTTTTTTACAATGCTTCCAGAAAAGCGCTTTATCACCGATAACATTTCTATGGAATTCTTTATTTACACTACCCAAGATTACTATTAATGGAGCATCTACGAGATACTCGGGCCATTCTTTAACTTTTACCTTACTTAATTCATACACGGAATGGTATGCGGGGCCGATGTTATAACGCAGCTTTGCATAAAAAACAGAAAAAAAAGCACGCAATCTACTGGTTTTGGCTTGTAAAGCTGCTGCATTAATTGCATATAAGTATGCATAAAACTTATTTGGATAGTCCATTTCCTGCCAATTCCTTTTAGCTCATTTACTAGATAGGTAAAGAGTTTACTTTTAATCGGGACTTAAGTGTTGCTCTTTAAGTGACTTGTGGTCAAGTTTTTTAACCACTTTTGGAGTAATCAGGCCTAAACTCTCGAATTAAGTAAAGTGATCTGAAATATACATAATTTTATCCATTCTCTGTTTTGAGGCTTTCACTCATCCTGTTAATATTACCAACTAAGTCCTTTTGCAGCTAAGCGCTGGCGAAGAGTTGGTACTGGATAATTTAGTGCATAAGCTCGTTTAGCATATTCCAAAGCTGCCTTTGAGTCATTAGCTTCCATCAAATACCAACCTAAAAAGTAATTGAGCTCTGCTGATTCATTTTTTAGAAGCTCAGGGGCGTTTTGCAAAGTGGTAATAGCTTGGTCAAGTTTATTTTCTTTTTTCAGATAGTAAGCAAGCGCTGTGTAGGCAAGCGAGTGCGATGGATGTGTTGTAATCAGCTGCTGAAGGGTGATAAATGCATCTATTTTATTATTATTCAAGTATTGGGCTCTGGCATAGTCGACATATATTTCCGGGTACCATTGGTTTTCTTGCGGAATACGGACAACCGTAAACTTAATTTCCCTTACTGCTCTGGTTAGGTTTTCTTCTCGTTCCTTGCCAGTAGCACTATATGCTCTTTGTAACAGTATTAACCCGGCACAATAATGCCATGCACCACCCGCCGCTTCAGCAAATTCTCTTACTTCCTTATTCCTTTCAGCAGTCATGTTAGGATAAAAACCAGAGCGACGGCCAGCACCGCTAGCTGCAAAAGCCATTTTACATCGCTCATCCCAGATGCTGAACTCGCGTTCGGTTAGGGTAAAATTAAAAGCCTTGATTTGGAAAGACGTTAAAACTAATAACACTCCAATTAAAATTCGCATAAACACTTCCTTGTTAACTCAAATATACGATTAGTATAACCAGTCAATCAAGCGTCGACCAGTCTTGCTAAATAGCAGTTAACAGTAAACACTTTAGTTTTACCAGTGAGATCTATAGAATAGTGCTTGGGATTTAAGAAAACAGGGAATGTATAGTGGCACTTCGCAATTTGTTAGTAGCGGGCGGTTGCCTTCGTGAAAATGGTTTTGAGCTGGGTGAAGGTAAGTATTACGGTAAAGCCGGGTTATTAAAACTGGATTTAACCAACGGTCAGTTCAGCACCTTGCTTAGCAAGGCTGATGGCGGCAAAAACTATCCCGAGCAACACCCCAATCAACAGTATACCGTTGCCTGTTTAGACGGAGATACACTGTGGCTGCCTACCGATACCGAAATTTATCAGTATCAACTGCCAGATTTAAAGCAGTTAAAGTGCTTTTCTCATCCTTGTTTTCACAATATTCACTCAGTGCACCTTTTTAATAACGAGCTGGTGGTGACCTCAACCGGTATTGATAATATCGTAGTGTTATGCCCTGAAACCGGTGAAATTAAACGAATTGTAAACACTGAAGGAAAAACACCATGGCACCGGTTTGATCCTAAAACTGACTATCGACTAATTCACTCAACCCGACCGCATGACAGTCACCCGAACTATGTTTTTAAACTGGATAATAAACTTTGGGTTACCCGTTGTACCCATGATGATGCTGTGTGTCTTGATGATGTTACTGATAGAATTGACGTTGCGCATCAGGATGAAATGAGTGTGCATGATGGTATCTGGTGGCAGGATAAACTGGTGTTTACCCGGGTTGACGGCTACCTGGTTATCGTTGACCCTAATACCCGTCAGGTTATTGATAAACATGACCCGTTTGCTAACGAACGTAACCGACCATTGGGCTGGTGTCGCGGTTTATTGGTCGACGGCGATATTTTTTATATTGGTTATTCAAAGCTTAGAAAAACCAAGCTAATGTCAAAATTAAAATTTATTAGCCAGGGTAATTTTAAGTATATGGATGGCAACGAAGCATTAGTGGTTGCCTATGATATCGGTCAGAAGAAAGTTATTAACACCTATGCCATACCGGCGGGCATGTTAGATGCCATTTACGGCATTTTGCCATATAACTTTGCTTAATCAGCCTGATGCACTAACATCGCCATATATTAATTTCAGCAAAAGGATTGCAGGTCAACAGCCATGGACACACACGTTGTAATAGCCGTTAACGATTGCCCGGAAGTTCGTATCGCCGCCCACCCTAAGCTGGACATTGCCAAAAACGATGCTTGTGCTGTCGCACTGCTGGGCCGGGCCCGCTGGCAACAACAGCCGGTTACTGCCAGCAAAATACTGCAATTATTAAACGAAAAGTCTGATTTGGCTGCGCTGTACCAGCATTTAGCCGGCGACTTTTACCTTGTGGTGATTGAAAGCGGTAAACCGGTTTCGCTGCTAAATGACATTATGGGCGTGCAAAGCTGTTATTACGCTTTACAGCAACACGTGCTTTATATCGGCCATGGCCTGAAACCGTTAAAACAGCTGGGGGTAACTTGTGCGCTGAATAAACAAGCAATTTATCACTATGTGTATTTTCACTGCATTCCGGCCCCCGATACCATTTATCAGCAGGTATTTAAGCTGGAGCCTGCCTATCTGATTAACGTTAACGCGACCGATATCAGCGCTGGCTCCTTGCTCTACTGCCCTGACTTTAAACCCAGTACAGAGTCAGCCAGTGTGCTTCAGCAGCAATGTTTGCAACAGCTAAACAACGCAGTACAACATAGCTTAGCCCCTGATTGTGGAGCCTTTTTAAGCGGTGGTCTGGATAGTTCGACCGTAGCCGGAATGTTAGCTCAACACCAACAACCGGCGCATACCTACTCTATAGGTTTTAAAGCTAAAGGCTATGACGAAACAGCCTATGCGCTGATTACTGCGAAACACTTTAACACCCGTCACCAAGTACATTATTTAACGCCTGAGCAAGCTGCTGACGCCTTTGTTAAAGTGGCGCAGTACTTTGATGAACCTTTCGGCAATTCCTCGGCAATGGCCGCCTATTTTTGCGCCAAATTTGCCAAAGAAGATGGTCGCGATGTGCTGCTGGCTGGCGATGGCGGTGATGAATTGTTCGCGGGAAATAGTCGCTACGCTAAGCAGAAAGTCTTTGAGGTATTTGCCAACGCGCCTGAACAATTGCAATCACTCGCCAGAGCAATTTTTCTGAAAACGCCGCTGGCAAGCTTGCCCGGCTTTAAGAAAGTAGCAAGTTATATTCGCCAGGCTGATGAAAAACTGCCAATGCGGTTGCAGAACTATAACTTTATTAATCAGTTTGGCAGCACAGCTATTTTTACTGAATCATTTCTGGCAGGCATAGATACAGCAAGGCCTGAGCAATTACTGAAACAGCGTTACGAGCAATGCCGAAGCAACGATCCGGTTGATAGAATGCTGTTTCTGGACTGGAAGTTTACCCTGGCAGATAACGATCTGGTAAAAGTGACTAAAATGTGTGAACTGGCAGGGGTTGAAGTCCGTTACCCCATGCTGGATAAATCACTGGTCGATTTCAGTTGTAAGGTTGCTGCCAGTACCAAACTACCCGGCCAGAAGCTTCGTGATTTTTATAAAAAAGTCTGTAATGGCTTTTTGGCCGATGAAACCCTTAGCAAAGAGAAGCATGGTTTCGGCCTGCCTTTTGGGGTGTGGTTGACAGACAATGCCCAACTTAAAACACTGGCTTTAAAGGCGCTTAATGCCTTCCGGCAAAGAAACATTGTTAAAGCCAGCTTAATTGATGCAGCAATAGACGCGCATACTAACAGCCATGCCAGTTACTATGGTGAGCTAATCTGGATATTAGTGGTACTGGAACTGTGGCTGCAGGCTGAAGAGCATGAGAATACTGCCAATGCATAAATTACTGCAACTGGCCGGCAAACTGCTTGGCCGTAATAAACTGAGTATTCTCATCTATCACCAAGTACTGGCCGAACCGGACCCTATGCGCCCCAGCGAACCTACGGCAGAAGTATTCGACTGGCAAATGCGCCTGCTGCGGGACTATTTTACGCCCTTGTCACTGGATGACGCCTTGCACCACCTGCAGCACAACACCCTGCCGGCTAATGCGGTGTGTGTGACCTTTGATGACGGCTATCTGAATAATTTAACAGTAGCTCAACCCATCCTGGCTAAATATGGTATTCCAGCAACGGTGTATATTGCTACCGGTTTTAGTCATGGTAACAATATGTGGAATGATCGGATTATTTATCTGTTTTCAGATAAAAATCGCCAACAGCTGAGCTTGCAGGGAGAAAAGGTTGAGCTTGGGGATTGGCCACAACGGCGTGAACTGGCGCAGCAATGGTTGATGAAACTGAAATATTTAGCAATTGGGCCTAGAATAGCTGAAGTCGATAAACTTTATCTGGAAAATGAGGCGGTTGAGCAAGCCCCATTAATGATGAATCCAGCGGAGATAAAGCAACTGGCCGCAACAGGTACCTGTATTGGTGCCCATACTATTAATCATCCCATTCTTAAAGTACTGCCAGCAGCTGAGCAACAAAACGAGATACTCCAAAGTAAGCAGCAACTGGAAGCGTGGACTGAAAAACCCATTAAGCATTTTGCTTACCCAAATGGTGTCATTGGCCGTGATTTTGATGAAACAGCGGTGGGCATTGTACAACATTCGGGCTTTGACAGCGCAGTTACAACTGACTGGGGTGTATCTACCGGTGGCAACTCTGTATTTAAATTAAAGCGCTTTACACCTTGGGATCACCGTGAGTTGAAATTCCACATAAGATTAGTCAACCAATATTGGCAAAAGGGTTAATTTAAGATGGCTGAAAAGCATGCAGCTTTAGTAATCGGGGTTTGTAGTCACGGCCTTTCTGTTATTCGCTCTCTTCATGCTAATGGCGTCACTGTATTTGCTGTTGAAAAAAGCACTGATATACCCGGCGTGAAAACCAATACAATATCTCAGTTATTTAAGGTAAAAGACTTTTCAGCCGAAGAGTTATTAGTATCTTTACCTCAGATTAGACAAAGCCTGTCTCAGTGGAATGAAATTGTCCTTTTTGCGACCAATGACAACCATGTAAAATTCATTTGTGACCATTACCCAACTTTAGCAACCTATTTTAAAATTAGTTGGGCAGAGCAGAGAAAAACTATTAATCAATTACTAGATAAACGAAATCTCGAACATCTTAGTAAGGTCGCTGGATTAAACTATCCAAAATCTGCCATCATTGATAAATGTTCCCTACAAAATGTAGTTTTAAGTAACTTCAGATATCCGGTAATTATTAAACCGGCGAAACCCTTATCGTCATTTAAAACTCAAATTGCAGTTAATCATGAAGAAGTTACTAAGCTGATAGAAAAATTTGCAGCAGATTTGCCACTTGTTGCTCAAGAGTATATTGAAGGGAGTGATCAAACACTATATTTCTGCGCTCTAACTTTACGGGCTGGTAAGCATATACAAAGCATGGTCGGACAGAAAATATCTTCTTACCCCCCGGCAAGAGGTCAAACAACTATCGCTCAGACTCTTGAAAATCATGAAATCACTGACTTTACTTTGCGTTTCTTTAATCAGTTCAAACTAAGCGGACCAGTATCTTTAGAACTGAAAAAAGCGCCTGATAATACTTTTTGGGTGATAGAGCCTACTGTAGGCAGAACTGATTTCTGGTCAGAGCTTTGTATTAAAGCTGGTTTTCATCAGCCCTACCAGGAGTATCTGATTGCGTTGGATCAACAGGTCTTCGTTACACCTTTAACCAGTGCTGTCTGGTTTGATTGTGAGCGTGCGCCACTAAACTATTTGAAAGCATGCTGGACGCAGAAAACGTTTAAACCTTTTGGGAAACCACCAGCTTTTACTTATTTTAGGTTAGGCGATTTAAAACCTTTTTTTGCTGCATGTCTTTTACTTTTTAAGCGGTTAGTACTTAAACGATGAGTAGTGCCAGCACTTTTGGAGTTAAGATTTTCCCGGCAGGATATACGTTGCCACCTATATTGCAACAATGGCTTCTCTTAAATCAGCCTCATGCGGTATTTGCATCACCAGATTGGTACTCTTCGTTAATCCAATTTAAACAACGTTACGATTGTAAGCCTAATACAACGTTCTTCTGGTTGTTTATTTTTCAATCTGGCAAACCTTGCGTGGCTGCGCCATTGGAAAGGGAAGGTAATAAATTCCGGGCAGTCTCGAACTTCTATACACCTTTTAATGAAGTTTTTTTTGATAACACAATGCTGAATTTAACCGGGGCATGGTCGTTGCTGATAAACCAGCTTAAGTCTGTAGACAAAAAATGGTTAAGCATCGAAGTTTATCCTTTATTCCCGGTTCAACTGAATACCTTGCTCTCTTTACAAAAAAACGAAAACGTCTGTGTTTTTCCCTACCACTTTTCCGCAAATTTCAGTTCAGAGTTTAGTGATTTTTCAACTTATTGGGTCAATCGCCCTTCTCGTCTGCGAAACACCTATAAAAGAAGAAAAAAAGCGTTACAGAAATTTGATAATAGTATAGAAATTCACACTAAACTTACGGAAGCTATCAGGCAAGATTACTGGCAGGTTTATAACCTTAGCTGGAAAATTCAGGAGCCTTCCCGGGAGTTTATTGACTGGTTAATGAACTGGGCTGAAGAGCATAACAAACTCAGATTAGGCATATTAAAAATAAATGGTCATGCAGTCGCTTCTCAACTATGGCTGATAAATGGCAATACCGCTTATATTTATAAGTTAGCACAAGACAAAGACAAAGATAGTTTGTCGCCAGGGACAATATTGACAGAACACATGGTTCGAACTTTAGCCGACAATGACGGTATTAAACGAATTGATTTTCTGCTTGGAGATGACAGCTTTAAAACGCTCTGGATGGACAATAAAACAGAAGTCATGGGAGCAGAAATTTTTAATCAAACCAATGTCTGGGGATTTGTTCTGACTAGACTCTACAAACTACGCGATCTGATCAAGCGAAAAACCGGTATTAACTTTTCAAAAAAAGCATTTGTAAAAAAAACTTCTGGGGCTAATGATGAGTAGAGATGTTTTTGTTAACTCTGGCTTTTATCCTTTTTCATCCGGTCAGCTTTTTTTGCATGCAAAAGTAGATATTGCTACCGAAAACGCCGTTCTAATACTCCCGCCCTTTGCCGAGGAAATGAACAAAACACGTCATCTTATCAATACGGTAATGCAACAACTTGCTGCGGCTGATTGTAATTGCTTTATGCTGGACAACTTTGGTACTGGCGATAGCGAAGGCGATTTAGATCAAGCCTCTGTGGGCATTTGGCGCAATGATATTCAGCAGTTTATTGCGCTGCTACAACAAGACGGTTACCAGAGATTAAGCGTTGTCGCCATCCGCTTTGGCGCTTTACAGTTGTTTGATTTACTGAACAACGACGCTTTAGGTTTACCCATGCAGAACATTGTATTGTGGCAACCAATATTCGACGTAAAAAAATTCTGGCAACAATTTGTCAGGATTAAGGTGGCTGAAGTAATGGCAAGCGGTAAAAAAGTCAGCCAGAAAGATCTGGAGCAGCAACTCTTGCAGGGAAATACCATTGAGATTGCCGGCTACCCAATAAGTCCTGATTTTTATCAAAGCCTGCTTAGCATGCAAACGGCGATTCCGGCGCAATTACAACGATGCCAGCTTAGCTGGTTTGAAACATCACAGCTTGAAAACATTGCGCTGCCGGTACAAAAAATGCTGCTACAGTTTCAAGAAAATCAAGATGTTAATTTTGTTCAGCTAAAGGCTGAACCTTACTGGCAAACCACCGAGCTGGCCAACGCAGATGAGCTTATAACACTAACGGTGCAGCAACTAGTCGGGGGCCAGCAATGAGTGAGCATTTTGTCAGTATTATTAATGGTGAACATACCCTTAGCGCAATACTACATGATACTGATTGTTGTGATATTGATACCAAAGATAAACGGGTTAAAACCGGAGTATTAATTGTTGTTGGTGGACCACAGTATCGTATAGGAAGCCATCGTCAGTTTGTGAAGCTAAGTCGCGCGCTGGCTGCTGCTGGCATTCCGTCTATGCGGTTTGATAGCGCCGGCATGGGCGACAGCACTGGCAGTAAAGTGATGTTTTATCAGCAGAATGATGATATAGCTGCCGCGATTCAGTTATTTATGCAGCAGTGTCCCCATTTAAATAATATTGTGCTTTGGGGCTTATGTGACGCCGCCAGTGCGGCATTGCTGTACTGTTATCGCCGGGCTGATAGCAGAGTCGTAGGTTTGGTATTATTGAACCCCTGGGTGCGGCAACAACACAGTCACGCCCAGGTTATGCTGAAGCATTACTACTGGCAACGGTTAAGCTCAAAAGCGTTCTGGCAAAAGTTATTGGCTGGCGGCCTGAACCCATGGCAGAGCATTAAAGACGTGCTGCAAACCTATAAAGCAAGCAAAAGTAGCCAGCCCAAACGTGCGGCTGAGGTTAAACAGCCTAGCAAAGAAAAAACAACGGCAGAAAACTATGTGCAACATATGCTGGCGGGCTGGCAAGCTTTTGCTGGCAGAACTCTGGTGATCACCAGTGGCAATGACCATACCGCTCAGGAGTTTTTAGACCTCTGTGCTCATAATCCGGCGTGGGAGCAGTGTCTGGCAAGGGCACAGCATCATCATGTTACTGCGGCAAATCACACTTTTGCCACTACCTTATGGCGCGGTGAAGTGGAACAGCAAACCGCGAAATTTGTTAGGCAATAAACCAACAACTTAGCAGTTAACTGCTCGCACTTATATCTTTACCGCTAAATTGCTGCAGTTACAGCAATATCTCTGCCACATTCGGATGGCCTAAAAAATCCTGCGGGCTGGCTGTAGGCCCGTAGGCGCCGGACTGATACACCACTACCCAGTCCCCTACTTCGGCTTTGGGTAAGTTCATCCGGTCTGCTAAAATATCCAATGGGGTGCAAAGGGGCCCAACAATGGTAACCAGCTCAGTCTCACTCTGGCTAAAGCGGTTGGCTATTGCTACCGGATAGTTTTTACGAATAACCTGGCCAAAATTACCTGAGTTGGCTAAGTGGTGATGCAAGCCGCCGTTACACACCAGATAAGTGGTGCCTCGTGAGTGCTTTTTATCAACCACCTGACAGGCGTATAAACCTGCCTCGGCCACCAGGTATCGCCCAAGCTCAATAACCAGTTCAATACCGGCCAATTCATTGTCGTACTGCTGCAACAAGTCCTGTAACGACTCGCCTACCGGCGCTAAATTTAGCCGCCGCTCACCGGCAAAATAAGGTATGCCAAAACCACCGCCGAGGTTAATCATCTCAGGCCGGTATGGACAGGCTGCAACCAGTTTCGCGGCCAGCGCAAAGGTATGTTGGTGCGCTTCAATTAATGCTTCTGCTTTTAAGTTTTGTGAGCCGCAAAAGATGTGAAAACCACGTAATTTAACCGGCATATCGGCAATGTCAGCTAACAGTTCAAGTACTTGTTCTTCATCAATACCAAAGGGCTTGGCACCACCGGCCATTTTCATACCGGAGGCTTTAAGCTCAAACGCCGGATTAACCCGTAGCGCCACCTGTGGGGTTTTGTTGGTTTGTGCCCCCAGCGCACAAATACGCTTAAGCTCACCAAGCGATTCAACATTAAGCGTAACGCCGGCAATAATGGCCGATAGCAGTTCGGCATCGCCCTTACCCGGGCCGGCAAAACTGATATCCGCTACCGGCATGCCGCTTTGTATTGCCAGCAGCATTTCTTTTTGTGAGGCGACATCAAAACCGTCGACTAACGGCTTTAAATGCTCGACCACCGGCCAGTACGGGTTAGCTTTAACGGCATAATGCAGTTTTATCCGTGACGGAATATGGCGGCGAAAACTGGCGACCTGCTGATTAATAATACTGCGATCGTACACATAAAAGGCCGGACGGTTTAACAACTGACTAATTTCAGTCATGCTAAAGCCGGCTGCCAGCAATTGGCCATTTTGAGTGCTGAACTGGCTCATTTGTTCATGTTGAGGCGCATTATTATTCGTACCGGTATGGTTAGCGCTGTTACTGCTCATGCTGAAGCTCCTGTCATACTGATTTTACTGCCAAGAAGTAATCCTGATACTGAGTCGCCAGGGTTTTACGATCTATTTTGCCGTTAGCATTTTTAGGCAAGCTGTTCAGCACTATGATTTCTCTGGGTTGCATAAAATTCGGTAAACTACGTTTTAACTGGGCTTGCCAGCTTTTAACATCTGGATCTGACCCCGATGTGGCAACCACTACTAAGATGGCCTGGTCAACCCCATCGTATATGCCCATGGCAGCCACATCCACCAAGGCTGGTTCAAGCCGATAGATTGCTTCTTCCACTTCAGTGGGGCTGACCCGGTAGCCGGAGGTTTTAATCATTTCATCACGCCGGCCCACAAAGTACAGATAACCTTCTTCGTCGGCTTTGACGGTGTCACCCGACCATACAGCCGGGCTTTGCAGCTGAATGCCCGATGGAATCATTGGGTCGAACTTAAAGCGCTCAGCGGTTTTCTCCGGCGCATTCCAATAGCCAAGGCTTACCAGTGGCCCGCGGTGTACCAGCTCGCCTGGCTCATTAGGGCCGCATAAGCTGCCATCTTCACGCACCACCACAATTTCGGCATTAGGAATTGCCTTGCCCATTGAACCGGGTTTACGGGCTAAATCTGCTGGCGGCAGAT
This sequence comes from Arsukibacterium sp. UBA3155, assembly GCA_002364615.1. Classification (GTDB taxonomy): domain Bacteria; phylum Pseudomonadota; class Gammaproteobacteria; order Enterobacterales; family Alteromonadaceae; genus Alishewanella. The sequence continues at coordinate 45,278 of DEYP01000013.1, forward strand.
AGGTTGAGCGAAATGCCTCGGTTAAACCATACATCAGATAAGGTTCGGCATTGCTGAAGATGCCTTGCAGCTGCTTAAGCAAAGGTTGTGGCATGGCACCACCAGAGTTGGTTAAGTAGCGCACACTGGCAGCGCTGTCATCGTGCCATTTGGCTTTAGCCAGCTGCGCCCACAATGGCGGCACGGCTGCAATACCGGTGACTTTATGCCGCGCTACGGTTCTGACGACGTCCTGCACCAGAAAAAAGTCCAGCAATACCACGCTGGCGCCTACCGTAAATGCTGTGGTTAACTGGCTTAAGCCGTAATCAAAACTTAGCGGCAGTAATGCCAGAATAACATCATCGGCAGTATTGTGCAGATAGCTTGCCACACTGCTGGCACCTACCAGCATATTGCGCTGCGACAGCACCACCCCTTTTGGCTTACCGGTACTACCAGAGGTATACAAAATGGCAGCCATGTCACTATCTGTGACAGCGCCACAAAGCATGCCTAAACTGTCAGCTTCGGCCTCGCTGGCAGCGGGCAATAGTGCATTAACCGCCAGATGAGCTGGCAGTTGCTCTGCACATTCGTCATCAGTTAATAAAATGGTATGTAAATCCGGACAATCGTTAAGGATTGCTGTCAGGGTAGCCAACCGATCTTTACTGGTTACCAATAGCCGCACATTGCAATCCTGCAGAATATGTTGCACCTGCTCTGGTTTTAACGCCGGGTTAACCGGCACAAACACTCCACCACAGGCCGCAGTGCCCCAGATACTGGAAATTGTTTCGAATTGCTTGGGTAAGTATACGGCTACCCGGTCAAAGCGCTTTACCCCATGCTGGCGCAAGTTTAACGCCACCGCATTAACCTGCTGATACAATTCAGAGTAACTTAAACTGTTATCTTTAAAATGCAGCGCCGTGCGCCCGGGAAATGTCTGCTGAGCGTGTTCTAAAAGCTGATATAGATTTTTAATCATCCTTTCCTCTGGACCTTTCACTTTTCATCCCTTTATGTGCAATAATAAAACAGTTTTAACCAGAAACCGATAAAAAATTAAGGTTGTCTGGTACTTTAGATAAACCTCTTACAGGACATCGTTATAAAAAGGACGCATTACATGCCCAATCAACAATTACTCGCCGATATTTTGCGCACTGTACTACAGATAGACAAAGATTTCAGTGCCGATACTGCCTTGTTAGGTGCTATTCCTGAGTTTGACTCAATGGCGATTATTGCCGTGATTACTGAGCTTGAAGATCAGCTGGGTATTGAATTTGATGACGATGAAATATCCGCTGAAATTTTTGAAACCTTTGGCCGTTTAGATGCTTTTGTTTCCCAAAAGCAAGCAGCTTAAGTTATTCCCCTATCAACAACACCATTAACGCAGCATTTAATACAGGATTGAATATGTCACCATTTAGCCGGGTATCTGTGATTGGGTTAGGATATATAGGGCTGCCTACGGCGGCGGTCATTGCGTCCCGCGGCGTTGAAGTACTGGGCGTTGATGTGTCGGAGCATGCCGTCAATACCATTAATCAGGGAAAAGTGCATATTGTTGAACCCGACTTAGATATGCTGGTACAGGCCGCCGTAACGACCGGCAAGCTAAAAGCATCATTAAGCCCGGAGCCTGCCGATGCGTTTTTGATCGCCGTACCCACCCCTTTCAAAGAAAACAAAAGCCCTGACCTGAGTTATATCAGAGCGGCGCTGGAAACCATTGCCCCGGTATTGGCAAAAGGTAACCTGATTGTTCTGGAGTCGACGTCGCCGGTAGGTACCACCGAACAAATATCTGAGTGGCTGGCCGAGCTGCGCCCCGATTTAAAATTACCGCATTCAGAGGGTGAACAGGCAGATTTATTTGTTGCGCACTGCCCGGAGCGGGTACTGCCTGGCCGCGTACTGCAAGAGCTGGTAAGTAATGATCGTATTATTGGTGGCATTACCCCGCGTTGTGCAGAGCGGGCAATAGAGTTGTATCAGCTGTTTGTGCGTGGTGAGTGCCTGCGCACCAGTGCCCGTACCGCCGAAATGGCGAAATTAACTGAAAATGCCTTTCGCGACGTGAATATCGCCTTTGCCAACGAGCTTTCTATTATTTGTGACACCTTAAAAATTAACGTCTGGGAATTAATTAAACTGGCTAACCGTCACCCGCGGGTAAATATTTTAAGCCCGGGCCCTGGCGTTGGTGGCCATTGTATTGCAGTCGACCCCTGGTTTATTGTTGACTCTGCCCCGGAACAAGCGCAGATTATTCGTAAAGCTCGGGAAATTAACGATAATAAGCCGCTGTATGTTGTTGAAAAAATCCGGCAGGCTGCTGATCAATTTAAAAAACCGGTTATTGCCTGCCTTGGCTTAGCGTTTAAAGCAGACATAGATGATTTACGCGAAAGCCCGGCGCTGGATATAGCCAAACAATTATTAAATGACAATATTGGCGAAATTTTATTAGTTGAACCCAATATTAAAAAACTACCTGCTAAACTGGCTAATTATAATGCTGAACTGACCACGCTGAATAACGCGCTGGAAAAGGCCAATATTTTAGTGGTGCTGGTTGATCACAAACAATTTAAGAGCCTGCAGCCAGCCGATGTGACCACTAAAGTGGTTATAGATACCCGGGGTATATTTGGCTAAACCTGGCTTTACGTAAGCGCGATTTACCACCGACTGAATTGTCACCGCAAAGGAGTGTAGTAACATGAAAAAAATTTCGTTATCCGCTGTAGCACTGATCGCCGTATTAACTGGCTGCGGCGGCAAAGATGCCGCTGAGCATTATCAGGATGCATTAACCTATAGCCAGAACAATCAATACAATGCCGCGGTTATTGAGCTTAAATCAGCCATTTCCCAGGCGCCGGATAATATTGATTACCGGTTGTTGCTAGCCAGGGTATACCTGAAAACCGGCGATATGGTGTCTGCCGAAAAAGAGTTTGAACGGGCATTACGTAATGGCGCTGATCCGGATACGATTGCGGTGGAAGTGATTCAAACCAGTTACCTGGCAGAAAACCATCAGAATGTACTGAGCCTGTTTAACGACACCGAAGGCCTGAGCACAAAAACGCAGCATTACCTGAAGTTTTACCGCGCACTGTCAGAGGTTGAGCTGGGCGCCGCGGATAACGCCGTAACGCTGTTTGATCAGCTGGTAAACAGCGAGTATCCGGATTTAGCCGCCTATTCAGAGGCAGCGCTATTGCTAAACGCCCGTAATGTCAGCGATGCACTTAGCACAGTACAGCAAATTAAGCAGGACAGTCCTATTGCCAAAGAGGCTTTGTTATTAACCTCACAACTGCAACTGCTTGATAAACAAACTGACAATGCCATCGCTAACTTAAAACAGTATATTGAACAGGTACCCCGAGCGCTGCGCGTTCGCTTATTGCTGGCACAAACTTATGTCCAGCAACAGCAATTTGAGGAAGCCGATAAACAGCTGGTTTATATTTTAAAACTAGCGCCAGAACATGGCCTGAGTAACTATCTGAAAGCCACCATTGAATATCAGAAGCAGGATTATGCCAAAGCAAAAGAGCATATAGACAAAGCTATTAGCGCCCGTTTTATCAATACTCCCAGCCGGATCCTTGCCGGTATTGTCAGCCATCAGCTGGGCCTTGAAGCACAGGCACTTAGCCACCTTTCTTCGGTTAAGAATAGCTTACATACCTACCCGCCCGCTCAGCGCTTGTATTCGCTGTTGCAACTTCGGGCCGGTGAAACCGCCGATGCCGCCACCAGCCTCAGTAGTGCGGAATTAACGGAGCAGGATTTATCCTTAGTTGCTGGCACCGCCTTTCAGTTAATTAGTCAGGGCGATCAAAGCCTGGCGAACGAAATTATTAGTCGATACGAAAATATGGTGGTACCGCAAGACGGACAGTCGCTAAGTACCCTAGGCAGCCTGAAGCTGGGTTTACCTGATCGCAATGCTGAAGGCATTAAAAATCTGGAACAGGCATTAATGATGGACCCGGGCTTACACGACACCCGGTTAGTACTAGCCGGCAGTTATATTCGCCAGAAGCAATATGACAAAGCGGCAGAGCTGGCTGAGGAGTGGTTAAAAACCGATGAAACCCGCAATGCCGGTTATAACCTGAAAGCCCTGACCTATTTGCTGCAGCAAGATCTTGAAAACGGCAAGCTAATGCTGGCAGAAGCGCAAAAAGCTGACAGTGAAAATGTGTTTACGTTATACATGATGGCGGCCGTTGCCCGTGATGAAAATGATATTGCTAAAAGTGATGCTTTATTAACCCAGGCACTGGAGTTACGCTCTGATTACGTGCCCGCGCTAATCGCCTACTTCACCTCAATGCAGCAGCAAGGCACTCCCCAGGTGGCTGTTGATTTAGTGGAACGCTCGCACAAAGCCCACCCTGATAATAATCAAATTAGAATGTTACTGGCAAACCTGTACCAGAGCCGGAATAATTTTGCTGATGTTATAAATATTCTTAAGCCCGTCAGCGATACTCAGCAACAGTTTACCCCAGCATTTTATGGTTTAATGGTCAATGCGTATGTCAGAACCAACGAGACTGATAAAGCACTGGCACTGGCCGAACGCTGGTACAACAGCGACGATAAAAACATTCGCGCAGGGCTAGCATACGCTAACTTATTAGCCAACGATGGTCGTTTTAAAGACGCTATAGTGGTGTTAGATAAGCAGCTTAAAATTCACCCGAAGGAGCCCATATTACTGCGCACTAAAATTGCAGCACAATCTGAAAACGGTGATCAGAAAGGTGCCCTGGCGACCTATGAACTGCTACCCGAAGAGATTGCCAACAGTGCTGAAATGCTTTATCACAAAGGCCGGATCCAAATTCTGAATAAGCAAATCAGTCCGGGCCTGGAGACCTTAAATAAGTCTTATAATATGACGCCAATTCCGGCGACTGCTATTGCGATTGCCGGCGCTTACGCCAAAGACATCTCGTATCGCCGGGCGGTGACTTTTATTGAAGAGCACTTTGCTAAACATGGCAAGAACAGCACTGACTTACATGCGTATTACGCCAATTTATTAATCGAAGATGATGTTAATAAAGCCGTTACGGAATACAGCGAAATTGTTCAGCAGTCTCCTGATAGTATTATTGCCCTGAATAACTATGCCTGGGTGTTATTAGAAGTGGGTAAAGTAGCAGATGCGAAAACCTATGCTGAACAGGCGTTAAAGCTAGATGAACGCCACCCTGATGTGCTGGACACTTACGGCCGGGTATTGCTTGAGCTGGGAGAACCCACTAAGGCAAAAGCGCAGTTTGAGCAATCTCTTGCTATAAGGCCGGATAATGCCGAGGTACAGCTGAATCTGGCGCAGGCGCTGATTGAAAATGGCGAACGGGAGCAAGCGGGTAAAGTGCTGGCAGCCGTTAAAACGGATGACGTAAAATATCTGGACCGGGCCAAAGAATTACAACAGAAGTTACAACTGTAACCCTGATAGATCGTCTACGTGCAGCGGTTTTTGGTAAAAAATGCCGGATAATGCCGGCTTTTTACCTTTATCACCTTGTTTCATAAGACACTGCGTTTTCGATATGCATAAATACACAAATCATATTAAAACGTCTTGCTGCTTCTGCTATTGCCTAACACGCATGCTTTAATTGCACACGTTAGGCTAAAACATTTGACTAGCATCCCTGCTTTACAGGCGACGTCAGAATAATTTACAACCACTGGCAACCATCATTAAAATAACCAATAAAAACAAATACATAAAAAGTGGCCCAAAAAGTGCAATGTATTACAAGAATGCGAATGCTATAAGTAGTTCGCCCTTTTGTTCGATTAAGGAGAAGTATATGAACAAGTTTTGTAAGGGTATGCTGGCAGGTACAGCTTTGTTAATTGCTCCTTTTACCCAAGCTGCGGTAATTGAATGGGCGTATACTGTAACAACAGAATGGACATCGGCCACGTTTACTAACGGAGGCGCTAGCGCCAATGCTACCGAAAATAATACGCTGATTAGCTGGGGTAGTGCGAGCGGTGACCACACCATGCTTGGCCAGCGGGCTGCTGATTCACGCAGTGCCTTAGAAATTACAAATTCAACTGCTACAGGTAATGTGTTTACCAACGATTTAACGCCAGAAGCAACGAACACAATTACCCACTTCAATAATACGCTGGCTAGTAGTTTCGATACGTTAACAGATGCTAATCTGCGGACAACATTAAACTTGACGCCTGTTAACCCGGTAGGCCCGGCATTACCGGCATTAATGACCGACTTTACAATTGATTTTATTGAAACGAATAACTTTTTAGCCTGTACCTTTCCAAGCAGTTCATTTTGTGATGATATTTTTATTCTTCAGGTAGGTGCGCTGACTTCGTCTTTCAACTACGAAGGCGTTAATTATTTCGTAAACATTGTTGAGTTAACGGGTAATTTGCGTCTGCTACCAGACAGAACATGTGCGACTGCAGGTGTTGCCAACGGTTGTTTTGGTTTCACAACCAGAGAAAATGCGTTTACTCCAGCAAACTTTGGCTTTGTAATTACTGCGGCAATTCCTGAGCCGGCAACGTTAGGCGTGTTTGGCCTGGGTCTGTTAGGCTTAAGCATTTTTGGCCGTCGTCGTCAAATTAAAAAGTAAATAAGCATTGAGTTAAAAAACCTCCCAATGGAGTATATAGTAAAAACAATGTCTATTCGCGTGTGAGTGAGTGATAGAGCTTTACATATAACGTCAGCGGCTTTCATTTAAAACGTACACACCGTGTATAATAGTGTGTACGTTTTTATTTGCGCCGAGTCCTTCGGCGGTAACCATTCATCCATGAATTTTTGTTCAGTGTTTAATTGCACCTTGTGAGTGCGACTTGTTCCAACAAGTCGGGAGAGATCGGAGTTTACGTCATTGGTTTAGCAGGACGGGAATAGTTGTTTGCGGCAAGTACAGAGTTGTCGCCGCATCCGTGCGGCTTTGCTAATTTTGGTGTAGTAGTTCAATCAAGTAGCTATTTCGCTTATGTGAGTTACTGTGGGCTTCTGTAATAACCCTTAGTTCATCCGAGCTACCAACTATATGGATCTCAGCCTCGGCTCTGGTAATCGCGGTATACAGCCACGCTCTATCAACGATTTTGCCTTTCTGTAGTGCAATAATGATTCTAGGAAACTGCGAGCCTTGAGCTTTATGTAGGGTTATTGCATAACCCAACTCCATGCAATCGAGCACGGATTGTGTGACCTCAACTTTATCCCCCGTATCCAGCGTTACTTCACCATAACTTTCACCTGATGAGTCAATGCTGGTAAGCGTACCAAGAGAGCCGTTTTGAATGCCTTTATCATAGTGGTTTTGCGTAAATAGAATTGCATCATTCAATCTGATGTTTTGAAAGAACCTCTCGCCGTGCATTTCAAACTCAAGCCTTCTACCGCTTGGGTTAACAGCCTCTTGGGTCAGTTTATTAATTTCAGCAACGAGTGCCTTGGTCGGTGCCATGACGCGACTATTTTCAGGTGATTGCTGATACAACTCACAACAAGCTTGAGCAATGTCGCTCTTTGCCGTTTCGTGGAAGTGAATAGCCCCCGTACTTAGTTTTTCAGGCACGATACCTTGATTAATGAGCTTGGAGTATTCAGGAATACCCGTTGAGCCTTTCTGACGCTTAACGATATCTAGCATAGTATTAGCAATGGCTTTAGATAGAACGATATCAGCCAAAACCTTGCCGCAACCTATAGGTGGTAATTGGTCAGGGTCGCCAGCAAAGATAATACGAACCGATGGGTGAATATGGTTGACCAGGCGATACATGGTTGGCAAGTCAATCATACTGGCTTCATCTATTACCAGTAAATGCTTTGGTTGGTCTGAACTTGGCTCAATAGGCTCTCTACGTAATAACTTAGCGATAGTTGAGGTGATAAAGCCAATTGACTCATGCAAGCGCATAGCGGCTCTGCCACTCAGCGCGACCGCATGTATTTCAAATCCCATTTGATGGTAGGCTCGAAGTGCGGTTCTAAGTACCGTCGTTTTACCTGTACCCGCTCCGCCAGTGATACAACTCACTGCGTTATCCAAACACGTTGTCACCGCTTCAATCTGTTTCTTGGTTAGCTCGTATGGTAATTCACCAACCGAAGAGCAATATGCAGAATTTGCAATTTCGTCATAGAGGTTGTTTTGGTTAGCTAACGCTTTAAGTCGTTTTGCAACGACATTCTCCATCAACAGTTGTGCCGTTGGATGATAGGTGCCAGTGTCAGGGTTGAGAATGTATTGCGCTCTGTTATGGCCCGCCTTAAACGCTTCCGTCACCAGTTCCTTATCTTTGAGTAATTTGGTTAGGTATGGGCGCAAACACGCTTGAGTTGTATAGGTGTGGCCTTTCTCAATCTCTTTTCGAATAGCGGTTTCAAGTGCTGCGCTGAGCCTCTTGTGGTCATAATCTGTGAACTCAGATTTGAAGTCATAATTTGTGACCACAAGATCGACTTGTTCAAATGACATCCCAAAACCAATCAGTACATACGGATTTTGTTTAATAGCCTCAATGGACTCTTCTCCATGATGCTTCAATAAGCGCTGCTGAATACTTGCTGGTATCTTGTGATCGGTCATCCAGTTGCAGTAGGCCAGATTCTTATATTTGGCGTAACCCTCAAATAACGCATTGATAGAATCTTCACTCAGGACACTTCTAAGGCGATCTCTTGATTCATGAGTGTCTTTTCTAACCGTTGAGTGAAAATCCTTTCCTAACAGTTCCCAGAGTGCTCTAGCTTTACTTTCACCGATACCTTTGAAATCACTTTCTCTGGCAATAAAGCGAATAAGCTGTTCACCCGTTTCTGGCAGGCTGCATTCGATGTGCTCTGGTGATTCATAGGTATGCTGCTGCATCACGTAATCACCGGTTTCCATTTCTTCCATTAAACGATGGCCTTTAACCGACCAGTGTTGGCCGAGGGCTGGTTGAACGGGGATGGCATCTGGATCAGCTTTGATGGTGACGTAATACTTACCGCTATTGGTTTTGTGTGAGTTTTTTTCCAGTGGAACGCCACTGAATATCACCATTTTGGTAGAACTGTAAGGAATGCTCGTGACACGCATTTGGTCTTGATGGAGTGCAACATTCATCGTGGCATGAACCCCATTTCTGACAAGGTTTCATTCAGTTCGCCAAACCGCTCTAGTTTACCTTCCAGCTCTTTAACTTTGGCTTTTAGCTCAATGTTTTCAGCCTCTAAGGTAGATACTCGTTTAGAGTCGAGCAGCTTGCGATTAGCCGTGTTGTCGTATTGCTTTGGTTTGTCGGCATTGTTCCTTGCAGATTCGGTCAGTGGCGGGAGTATACCTTTATCACGCAGTTTGTCTTCTAATGCCTTGAGCGCTTTTCTAAGCGTAGGATTTTGGTTAAGGGCAGACTTGCCGCAGCCGACCCCTTTGGCTACTTCGATGCGGTTGAGCTTGCCTTTAAAGGCGATTTGCTTAAAGTCATCATCAGTTTGAGTGGCTTGCCATACTTCAAATGCTTCGAGGTTCTGCTGCGCTCTTTGCTGACCGTTCGCCATTAATCATCTACCTCACCTAACAACTTGCGTAGACCTGTCGCAAAGCCTCTAGGGAATATTTCTATGTTGTATTCCATGTCTTTTACTTGGCCTGCTTGTGTGGTTTGCCAGTTATGTTTTTCCATACATTCGTCAGAGATAGCGTAGGCTAAGGCTTGCTTCTCGGATTCGGTCAAGATGCCAGATAGTGAAGGCAAGACTTCAACACTCGGCTCTGCGCTTGCATCAAACTGACGTACAGGACGCTTATCAATGGTAATATTCGCGTGCTGTTTTAGCAGATTAACCTCTTTGCGATAACGGTTGCGCTCGGCAATAATCTGACCAAACAAAGCCCGTACCGCAGGGTCTGGAATACGCTCAAGCAGCTTGTTATCCTGTGGAACAGACTTAGAGCGTGAGGTTGGCGATAACGGCTTTTTGGTGGTTGTTTTGCACTTTGCTGCCCATGCTTCAATCAAGGTGCGGTAGTGCTTGTTTTTGGTTGCTCGCAACGCTTCGTAACCTGGGCCACCTTCTGCTGCTGATACTCGCCCCATTTGTGCAATCGAGAAATCACGCTGCCCCGATTCTGTATAGGCTTTCAGGATGTCGTTAAGCTTATCTAGGTTTTTTTGGGTTCTTGGCACTTTGTCGTCTTTTAAGTCAGCCAAGATGATATCAATATTAATGTCCATTAACCCTCCAATAGCGCAGGTTGGGTGAGATTTTCTAAGCGTAAGGCTTTATCCGACAGTGCATTCATGCCAGCGTTAAATAGCTTGTGATTAGACAGGTATTCACCCGCTTCGATGTAATTAGCCACTTTACGGTAGCCTTCCATTTTATCGTCAGGGTCGGCTATCTTTGCCATTTGGCGTAGCATGGCATTACCAGCGATTAGCTGCTGTTTCTCATCCATTTCCATAAAGATAGGCTCAAAGCCTTTCTTCATCAGAGCACGACTAAGTTGGCGGGAGCGCTTTTCAATAGCAGGCGTCTTACGCAATTCATCCTGCAAGTCAGGGAAGAATTCGGCATCGTCACATAGAAGGGATAAGTGCAGTAACTCAGACTCTGTTTCAACGAATCTCAAGGCATGGCTAATATCTTGTTCACTCCCTACTGCAATCAATTTATCTTTGGTGTCGTCATCGTTTCGGGCTTCCTCGACGTGAATGATTTTGCTGATTAGCTCGAAGCACGCTATCCAGTCTTTGGTGTATTCATCGGCCTCTACTTGTTGCTTTTCATAGCGGCGCTGTAGAACCTGCATGTCATTATGTTTGGTAAAAGGCGCACCTTGCTCTTCACAGAAGAACTGCTCGTCTTTGAGTGCTTCTAGCTCACCCTCGATTTCAACCGATAGGTTAGCCGCTTGGTGCGCCTTGTAACTGAGTTGATTAAACTGAGCGTTAAGCGCTGGCAGGTATCGCGCCTCGGTAATAAACCAACGGCAACGAATGCAGTTTTCAGGGCCATGCGGTACGCTGCCATAGATGCGATTAACGGCAGTACTTGAACCTCTCATCAACTCACCGCCGTTCCAGCACCCGCCCAGCGTACTGACTTCATCGGATTTTACGGTGTTGCCTCCGACCAAACATAAGCCAGATGAACGCTCCTCCCAGCCGATGGGATTACGGTTAACCAGAGCTGCCTGAATACTGTCTTCTTTGTGATAGACCATCTTGCATTGAATTTGTGCTAGTGAGGCATCTTTGAGGAAGTTTCGCACTGACTGCTTGGCTTTACCCTCAAGCTCCCCTTCGGCTTCACTCATTTTTTCCGCCATCACGGACGGGGTGATTTTGTTGTAGTAGATGGTCATTAGGATACGTGAGTGCCCTGCCAGTAGTTTGGATATGACAGGTAGTGGCAATTGGGTATCCATCGTGTAGGCAGTTATCAGCGATACACGCAAGCTGTGCAGGGGGTGATTTGTGGCAACCTTTGCGCCTTCTGGAGTGCCTTCTGGGTAATCCACAACCAGTTTAAGTCGCTCTCCATTATCAAGCGCATTACCTTGCTCAGCGAGCTGGTTTTCCAGTGTTAGCAAGAGTTGATACCAAAGAGGTGCCAGAGACGATCCCCCATAAGATGGTTTGTATTTGTCATCTCCTTTCGCTGACGCATCCCGAAACAGAAAGGCGATTTCACCCATGCTTTCTAACTGAGTTTGTGACTTCTGTTTGCCAATATGTCTAGCTAGCAGTGCGGTGCAATCTGTCGGTTTCGCTATAGAGTTATATTTTTCCTGCCAGTTACGCAGTTTTTCCAGCCAATATAATACTTCCTCATTCTGCCAAGGGATGATGTAGCCGCGTTCTAGTTCATCTTTATTCTGGTCGGCGGTTTTGTTGGTGTTGACATACAAACCTGTTGAATATTGCCCTGTCATGGTGTCATGGATACGACGAAAGATACCTTTCCCAAAAGGGCGCTTTTCACTACCCAGTACAAAGTCATGCTTATCGTTTAACTTCCATTGACCGCTTTCATAACGCCACGTATCCGCTTCACCGCTGTCTAACATGAACACCTGATAGGTGCGCAGTGGAAGATGCAATTTCATGAAAATGACCATCGCTTTGACGGGTGACCAGATTTGGTGAAGGGTGGTTCTTTTACCACCTCTAGTCACTTCTTTGGTGCGCCACACACAATCGGGGTCAGATTTGTCAATCAGCTCAGGCTTGACCTCGAACCAGTCGCCATCTCCACCTGCTTTGCTTTGCCCTGACTGCTCTTGTGCCCATGCCCAATGCTTGAAATGGCGGTAGTGATAGCTAGGCAGTAACGACTCGCCTTGTGGTAGGTTTTGCTCAATCACCGTCAGTTCCGCTTTATCTGGCAATGGACACAGAATTTGGCGCAGGTCTTGGATGTAACGATACGGAAGTGGGTTACGCACGGTTTCAGTGTGTGAGCCTTGGGTCTTAATTTTGCTCAGCGGATTGCGAACCAGTGGTGTTAAGTTGCCGCTATCATCTTTTTCAGATAGATGATGTTCAATGACGTAATTAATGAAGTTACAGGGGTGGTTGATAGATCTTGTTACTTCTTCGTGGGCGTTAATAGTTTTTCTCATACTAGCTTCTAGCTCTTCAGTGGAGCAGATATGACCATTGTACCCCTTGAAAAACAGACCAATATCAGTTGCATAGGGAGCGTACTCCAACAGGTAGGACTCAAAAAAACTGCCCAACGCTCTACGCTTGTTGTTAACTCCCACATGCTGTGTCGCCATCCACTCAGCGGCTAATTCCTGCCATTGCTCCCACTCAGGGCCAAGGGTGGTGAGCATCCATTTAAACGTTAAGTCCGATGCACGTCCGTCACGTTTCTTGCCTTTTTTTGACATTATTTACCTCGTAATTTCGGATGCTTGCCTGTGAAATAGCCTTGCGGGTCGATGTTGTCAAAGCCATGTTCGACCAATGATTTCCAATCTAGCGATTTTACTTTGGACTCAGGATTTGCCAGTTGTAGCGTGGCCTTGTTGAGTTCATCGGAGATTTCCTGTTGCCCTTCGCCTGTGTAGGGAACTTGAGACTCCAGTGATTTGTGGTGCATACAGCGACGAATGATTAACGGGTTAAGCCCTGAGCGCCTTAATCGTCTGCCGTAGTTATGTCGATGTCCGTGAGGATCTAACCCTTCCGCTTTATTCGGTGCTAACCCAATGCGTTTTAGTCCTGCCGCATAGCCTTGATGAAAAGCGTTGAGCGTGTATGGGCTGCCGAGGGCGCTGTGATGGAATGAAATGAACGCATACGGGTGATGACAATCAATACTGGCTCGGTACTTTTGATAGTCTTTCCATAATGACATGAAGACCATGCCAAACTCCGTGGGGAACCATTGCACTTGGATGTAATTATCACGATGATCTACAACACGATTCTTCCAACCAATCCGCGCTGTACCCTGCATTTTGATCCGTGGTATGCGGGCATACTCTTCTTTAAGATAGGCTGCTCTGGTATGCTTCCCACTTCGACTGCGCCAGCCATCAGGTGCTTTACCATCAACTTCGTTGTATACCCGAACCACAGCATTATCCGGATTGTAAGGGTCTCCAAACACGTCCGTCACCCAAATTAATAATGCTTCACTTTCTCGTAGACCACCGCCATGCATCAGCAGAAGAATAAGCTTATCTCTTAGCACTACCCGTGGGTCTTTTGCGCCACCCATTCCGTCTTTGAAAAATGACTCCCAGTGTTTTTCTGGAAAGGCAATCGCATCATCTTCCGTCTTGGTGAGTGGAGTGCGCCCCTTCATTGTTCTGGCTTTGCGAATAGTTTTATTGATGCTCTTGTCTTCGATATGCCCAAGAAAATCATGCTGGTTTTTACGAAACCATGCCGCATAATTTAAGCGTTGTTCATGCGGAGTCGCATCCCTCAAGGGATTCATTGGCTCAGTACCTTGCTTATTAGCAATCCAGTCAGTAAAAGCTGTCAGCCTATGGATGTGTTTATTGACATGTTCTGTCGAGCTTGGCATCCAATATAAGCCAGACGGATCAAGTCCATCTTCACCGACTGTGCCGCTATACAGGCGTTTAGCAAAGGTTTGGAATAGAATTTTTGGGTCGTTGAACAAGTCCTTGTTTGCCTCCAGATAATCTAAAAGCAAAGAAACGACTTGAATGAATTGATTCATAACGGACGCACTGACACCGTTTGCCTCCATTTTAAGAAGGTAATCCGTTACAACACTCAACTCGCCTTGTTCAGTAAGCAACACTGGTAGTTGGCTTTTTATGCCCGTGTTATCTTCGACAACAGTCGCTTTTACTTTTACTGATGACATGTTCTGAATGTCTATACACATAATACATACAAAGCACTATATACCCACACTTAAAAATGTCAATAAAAAAGGCAGATTTCTCTGCCTTCATACACATTATACATAGTTTAATGTACTATATATAACGCCAGGAGGTTTTTTTATGGCTGCTGATCAGGGAATGGACTCTTTGATCCCCCGGGCTGATAGCGGCCAGGGCTGATAATATTATCCGGATCTAATGCCTGTTTAATTTTGGCACTAATTTTCCAGAATGGCTGCTTGGCGTTAAGTAAACTGGCTTGCTGTGCAAGATTAAGCCGGTATGGCACCCAGCCCTGCTTTAACCCTACGCTGACTAATTCGTCCAGGCAGGCTTGAGCCTGCGCCACCGCATTGCTATCAGCCAGGTTAAACACAATGGGAATAGTACTGTCGACCATGTCGTGCTTTAAACTGGTGAAGGTGATCATCGGTTCAATACCATACTTTGGACAGACCGTCCGAACATGGTCTATAAAACGCCGCATAGCGTCACTTTTCATCGGTACCAGTGGTGCATACCAAAGCAAGCCACAACCGTCAGCAGCCGGGTTTAGCGCTCTGCTTTGCACAGGTGAAGCATGCGGGTTGCGCCAATAGGCTAATGGCAACGCCACCTGATTAGGATAGCCACGCATTATTGCAATGCCACCATCAAGCGATGCCAGCATTTTCCGTTGTTTGACTAGCAAAGTATCTGGCAAAAGCTGCAACAACCACCGGCCAAATTTAATTAACCAGCTATCGGAAAAGATCATTTTACTGCAGTGACCGCCCGCAAAACGTTTTACTTCTTTCCTGGCGGCTTTGACCACGGATTTCTGGCCATACAAGGTACCGGCAATAGTCCAGGCTGGAATATCATAATCTTTGGCCAGGCTGGCAAGCTGTTGATCGGTCATCACCTGATGTGCCGCCGGACCGTTTGGGTTAGGTGCCATCATTGCGGTGACCCTGCGCTGATCCATAATATTAACGGACCCGACCACCCCTTCCAGTTTTTGTAAAATGGTAAACACGATTTGCTGCGCCTGCTCAAACTGTTGCTCGTCAGCAAACTGCAGATAAAAGGCACAGAATGCCTCTGGATCGGCTTTTAAACGCAGGCTTATCTCGGTGACCACTGCCAGATTACTTTGGGTCCATAAGCCATCTAAATAGGGACCAAGCCCATATTTGTAAGTTTTATCGATAAAATCATCACAACTCTGGTCAAGCTCGGCTACTGCAGAGCGAATCTCAGTGCCGTCTGCCAGCAGCCCTCGGATGCTATTGACTGCGGCAAAATGGTCAGTATAGGGCGTAATACCGTAGCCCCGCTCCAGCGCATTACCTAAAATACTGCAACCCGGACCGGCACCGGTAACCGGCACCATATACTTAAGTTGATGTAAATCCAGGTAGTCTCGCAGTTGCTGCTGGGTAACCCCTGGCTCTACGGTAAAAATACCGAGGGTTTTATTGTCGCAGCTAATGGTGTTTAACGCCGATAAATCGAGAATAACCGCATTGCCATCATTCGCTCTGGCCGAGGCATAGCCCCAGTTGCGGCCGGTACTGATGGGATGGACAGAGAACACGACCCCGGTATTTTTATGATCAGATGCCAGGGCAAGTACCTGCACAATGTCCTTTCTATTGCCTATTTTTACTACGCAGCTGGGATGTGCTTCGCTACCTTCACAGTTCTGTTTATAAGCCTCTAACTCGGCATCTGACGATAACACCTGGCTATCTTTACTTAGTTTCTGTTGCAATAAACCAGCAAGTGCAGCTGTAGGTTGATTAGATTTGGCGTTCAATAATTTACCCCGAGTTTTCCAGCGAAATTAATACCAAAACGGTTATCGCCATCGCCCTGATCCTGTTCAAACAAATCCCGCTCAATGGAATGAAGTAACCGGGTAAAGCCAGAAGAAATGCTGGTTCTGAACATATCTGAATTAATATAGTAAGCTGCTCTTTTACCATGGTATTCAATGGGCTTACCAAGTTGCTTAAAATTAATACCAATAAAACTCAGACTACGGGCTAACCGGGGCTCCATCATGACATAGCCATGAAACCGGTTTGAATGAAAGCCCATTGCCGCTGCTGACATATACAGACACACCGCAATATAGGGGAAACACCGCAGCTCGCTTTCTGAATACACTTTTTCATTAAAGGCACCGGTGGCAGCCCCTTTAAAATGATCTATTGCCCGCTTACGAAAGTTTTCAGGCACCGCCAGCCGGGAGATTTCACAGACACTTTCCCGTGGGAAATTCCACGGTGCAAACTCTTCATCTTCAATTGCATGGGCACAGAACTTTTCGATTGGTAACGGCTCATCGTCTTTGGCCGAAGTGATAAGGCGGACAGTACCTGCCAGCGCATCAGAATTAAGGTGTCTGATAAAGCAATGGATCGACCGCTCGTCAAATTCGTCGAACTCTTCATAACCTTCTTTAATATCTTCAAAATGCAGCTCTTCGCAGTACACCTGATGCCGCAGCCGATACACTTCGTGTCGAAGTGCTTCGGTGTTAGCAATTTGCGGCCGTAGATACTTGGAAAAATGCGCCGAAATGGTCTTAGCATCGTTACTGGCCAGGCCGGCCATTGCTTTTTTAACGATACCACCAATAATGGGTTTATCTGCCAGAGATTTAAGCCGTCTCATAGACCCCTCGTAAGCCATTAATCATCATTGTCTGATTGTAGTACTTTAAATAAGTACCTGAAGTGATCATAACCGAATCCTTTCTTCGTAAAGTGTAGATGATCATCTGGAATTATTCTGTTCTCAGAGTAGCACTTAATTACGTTAAACAAGACGCTAGTGTGCTGTTATGTAAATAACTCAGCCAGTTTTACCGGTACAATATCGTTTGCCGTCTGGTAACCGATGTCATAAAGCCACTGCTTTTGCTGCAATGTCATATCAAAATTGACAGATGAAATGACACCGGTATTGACGACTATAGTGTTATGCCAATATTCAGCATGGACATATTCGCGTGAGATTGCGTTCATAAAGGTCTGAATTAACATATAAATATATGACAGCACCGGGAAGTAACGACTGGTGGCGATGGGTTTGTAACTGGCCTCACTTTTTAAACGGAAACAGACAACAGGCAACCCTTGCCCGGACCAGTCCCGGTGTAGCGCATCTTCTGACAGGATCACGCCATCGGTCATCACATGATGTTTAAAGCGCTTAAAAGAAAAAAACAACGGGATAGACATCGAAAAGCGTATCGCCTGTGACACTTTTACGTCTGGAGTCAGTTGGCGGTTAAATATGACTGGCCCGCCGCCCTGAATATCAGTTGCCAGCACGTGTAAATCCAACTGTAAATCGACAAAGCGCCTACCCTCAAGAATTTTATCAAGCCAGGTTTCAAAGGCGTTGCCATCGCTTAACCCACCCAGACGCACCAGCTTAGTAATAGATAAACCGCGAAACTGCTTAAAATCGGTTTTTAGCGCTAACTCATGCATTTGCTGTAAGTTCCAGCCTGCGGCGAACAAGGCTGCCACAATACTACCACCCGATACCCCAACAATATGACGAAACGTCAGCCCCTGTTGCTGCAACGCTTCCAGAATACCGATATAACAAGATAGTCGGGTGCCGCCCCCGGATAAGATGGGTACTATTTCCTTAGGCATCAGCAACCTTAACTTTTTACTATTATTTACTATCTCAGTATGGGTGAATATCGATAAGTTTCCAGCGCTTGCTAGAGCAATTTGTGTACAAATACGCTAGTATGATGAAGTTCACCAAGGAAAGGGAAAGTATTATTGCTATGGTTAAGCCTATTTATTTTTTTATCTTCTGCCTACTGGTTAGTCTACCCTCCCATGCAACTGAACTTGTTGATACCCTGAAAAAAGTTAAACCCGCTGTGGTTGCCATCGGCATCTCAAACCCGACGGGCTCTCCGCGGATCCGGCTGATTGGTAGCGGCTTTGTGGTCAGCCCCGGTAACCGCGTTGTGACAAACTACCACGTTATTGCCAACCCGCTGGATGAGAGCAAACTTGAGCAATACGTTGTATTGTCGGGTCAGGGTACAGTATTAAAGGTACATAAGATAACCGAACAAAGGCATGCGCCAGCCTATGATCTGGCATTGTTGAGCATTAGCGGGCAATTACCGGCATTAACGGTAAGTAAGGCTGCTCTGGTTGCGGAAGGTACACCAGTAGCGTTTACCGGTTTTCCCATTACTCAGGTTCTGGGGTTATATCCGGCGACACACAGCGGTATTATTGCTGCACACACGCCCATCGCTATTCCTGTCGAGAACTCCCGGGATTTAAAGCTGGCAATGCTAAAGCAACTGGACAAGCCCTATCTGGTTTATCAGTTAGATGCGGTTGCTTATCCAGGCAACAGCGGCAGCGCCCTGTACCGCCATGATAATGGCGAAGTTATTGGCATTATAAACCAGGTATATATTAAAACCAGCCGTGAAGCGGTACTAAGCGACCCAAGTGGGATCAGCTATGCCATTCCCAGTCAGCATCTGCTGGACCTTATGCAGCAAGCAAACTAGACGGGCTTTCGCTTATGGATAACATGTTAAGCTTTGGTTTGGATAAAATCGGTTTTGTGCTGGCGGCAGTCGCTTATTTATTTTTTTTCGGTTTATTGCTTACTACTAAAGTAACAAACCTGCCAAAATATCTGTTACTGGCGCTGTCATTTACCAGCTTTTGCTGGGCGGTGTTTTACAGCTGGTCGTCAGCGCTGCCGTTTACTTCGCTTAGCTCGCATGTCATTGAAATTACTAAAAACGGCATGCTATTGTTGTTTCTGTTTGCCGCACTTAGCCAGGCTAGCAATACCTTAAGCCAGTTTATTCGTCAGCCACATGTTTACGGTTTGCTGATTTGTCTTATCAGCTGGGGTGTTATTTCTAGCAGTTCACTGCTCAGTGCCAGCAATATGTTTACCGGTAATCTGGCTATCTGTATTTTACAGCTTGCATTGCTGGAAGCCTTATACCGGCGTTCAGGTGAGGCAAAATGGCAGTATAAACCGCTGGTTCTGGCCCTGACCATTACTACCCTGTACGATTTTGCTCTACTGGCCGAATCCGCTTTGTTTGGCCGGATTGATGATCAAATCTGGTTCGCCCGGGGCTTTGTCTATTCGGCGATGCTGCCGCTGATGATAATAGCGGTGCGGCGCATTAAAGCCTGGGGCATTAACGTTTATATTTCCCGGGATATCGTGCTGCAAAGCTCACTGGTATTAGGTGCCGGTGTTTACCTTTGTCTGTTGGCGATTACCGGCTTCTACATTCGCTACTTCGGTGGCAACTGGTCAAATTTAATTCAGGCAACCTTTATTATTCTGGGTATCGCCATCCTGATTTTTTTAATCTTATCAGGTACTCTTCGAAGGAAACTTAAGGTATTTATCGAGAAGCATTTTTTTGCGAATAAATTTGATTATCGTGAAAAATGGCTGCGACTTACCCGATCTTTGCAGAAAATAGATATAACCGGGCCGGAAGATCATTATAAAAGTTTATTGCAGGCGTGGTTAAACAGCATAAGCTACAGCAGAGGCGCTATTATCCGGTTTAAAGGCAACGACATTGTTACCCTGGCACTGCAGCAACGTCATGAGTTAAACAGCGATGAGCAACAGCTGATAGCCGCCTACCAACAGTTTTTCAGCAGCCGTAACTGGCTGGTAGATTTAACCGATAATACTGATCCTTTTGTGCGAAGCGTCATTGCCGATAAAGTTCTAGATATCCAGCTTATTATTCCCATTCACACCAAAGGAGCCTTGTGGGGTGTTTGCGTAATGAATGCCCCAGCCGTCAATAAACTGAGGTTAAATTGGGAGTTAAGAGACTTTTTAAGCCTGGTGTCTGAGCAAATATCCAGTCAGCTGCTACTGATGCAAGCCAGCCAGACATTAAGCGAAAATGCCCAGTTTATTGCCTTTAGCCGAATGTCAGCGTTTGTTGTTCATGATTTAAAAAACGTCAAAGCGCAAATAGATCTGATTCTAAAAAATGCAACGAAGCACCGGAACAACCCCGAGTTTATCGATGATAGCTTCAGTACCCTTGCAGCAATGCAGCAACGTTTGCAAAACATGCTAAGCCAGCTGACCAACAAAAGAGCTGATCAGCAAACAGATAGCCTGGTGTCTGTGGGCCGCTTGGTACAAGATGTTATCGACAATAGATGCGCAGTAAAAAAACCGGTTCCTTCGCTTGTGATAGAACAAGATTGCACGGTTTTTATCGACAAAGATCGTTTTGGCAGTGTGCTGTATCATCTTATTGATAACGCCCAGCACGCCACCGAGGCAGATGGTGCGGTAGCGGTGACCGTGACCGAATCGCAAGGTCAGTTGCAGCTGCGCATCACTGATACCGGTTGTGGCATGACAGAGTCTTTTATTCAAAACAGGTTATTTAAAGCATTCGATTCAACCAAAGGCAACGCAGGTATGGGCATTGGCGCCCATGACGCCTTACATTTTGTAGAACAACAGGGTGGTCAGCTCTCTGTAAACAGTGTGCCGGGCCAGGGAACTACATTTACGCTGTTACTTCCGCTAAAATCTGCGGTAAGCTTAGCTGCGCAGCAAGAAAAAGTCATACAAGGAACGTGATATGAAAACTGTACTGGTCGTCGAAGACGATATTGGTATCCAGAAGCAACTTAAATGGAGCCTGAGTGACTACGAAATAGTCTTTGCAGACGACAAAGCAAATGCGATGACCCAGCTACGACGCTACGAGCCAGCGGTTGTCACTCTTGATTTAGGGTTACCACCTGATCCGGCCAATGCCTCAGAGGGCCTGGCGTGCCTGGCGGAAATTCTGGCTATTCAACCAGATTGTAAAGTCATAGTGTTAACCGGAAACACCGACAATGAACATGCCCTCAAAGCTGTGGCGTTGGGCGCATACGACTACTACCAGAAACCGGTTGATGCTGATGTATTAAACATCATTATTCAACGTGCCTTTAAGCTGACCGAGCTTGAGCAGGAAAACCGTGCCTTAAAAGCCAGTAGCAGTGCTCAGTTAGACATTATTGGTAATAGTGAGGCGATGATTAAGGCATGCCGCACTGTCGAAAAAATTGCCCCCACTGAGATTACCACGTTACTGCTTGGCGAGAGTGGCACCGGCAAGGAAGTTTTTGCCCGCGCTATTCACAAACAAAGTACCCGGGCCAATAAGCCTTTTGTTGCCATTAACTGTGCTTCTATTCCGGAAAACCTGCTGGAAAGTGAGTTATTTGGCTATGAAAAAGGTGCATTTACCGGGGCCAATAAAACCACCCTGGGTAAAATTGAATGCGCTAATGGTGGCACCTTGTTGTTAGATGAAATTGGTGACATGCCATTAAGTTTACAAGCGAAAATGCTTCGATTCCTGCAAGAGCGGGTTATAGAACGTATTGGCGGGCGACAGGAAATTGAGGCGGATGTCCGGGTCATTTGCGCTACCCATCGTAATCTGGCAGAAATGGTTGCCAGTCAGACTTTCCGCGAAGATTTGTATTACCGGATCAGCGAAATTACCCTGACAATTCCACCACTTCGTGATCGCGGTCACGACATTATTATTATTGCCAAAGCCCTGCTGCACAAATTTAATCTGGAATATCACTCGCAAGTTCATGGCTTTACCGACAATGCTATTCAGGCAATGCTACATCATGGCTGGCCGGGTAATATTCGCGAACTACAAAATAAACTTAAGTCCGCCGTCATTCTTACTGATAATAAGCTAATTGATGCGCCGGACCTTGGCCTTGATACTAACCATAACGATAAGGTCGATACCTTACGAAAGGTCAGAGAGCAAGCTGAAACACAGGCCGTACGCCATGCCTACGCAGTAGCCAATACCAATTTATCTAAAACAGCAGACTTACTGGGGATAACCCGGCCGACGTTATATGCCCTGATTGATAAATACCGATTACACGACTTACGTCACACAGATACAGAGCATTAAGCTGAATTAAGTTTCACTTGTCCCTGACATAACTGATAACCAGATACAAAAAAGCCCGCAACATGCGGGCTTTTTTTAAACGTGCCAGGGTTAAAGGGTGATACCTTTAGTTTTAGCACGATCTTTGATGTAAGAATCCCAGCTACGCACTTGACGTGAAGTTGAAGGATCTTTCTTCGCATCCTGTAATGCAGCATAGGCTTCTTTCAGTTTACCCTGATAGAAATACGCTTCCAGAATGTTCAGATGAATACTGCCAGGACGATCTGCATCTCTGCTTAGCGCCGCATTAAATGCAGTAATCGCATCGGAGTAACGCTGCACAGACATCAATGCCATGCCCTGCCGACGATAAGCATCCGCCTCGTTAGTCAGTTTTGCCAGCTCGCCATAGTACTCAGCTGCTTTGCTAAACTCACGGGCCGCCTGATAATTTGAAGCAATGGCCGTTAACATGGTCTTATCTTTCTTAATCTGACCGCTCTTAACGTACTTCTCATAAATCGAGGCTGCTTTGTATGGAATATTGTTATTCGCATACATCTGACCCAGCGCTTTAAACTCTGACTCTTTTTCCAGAAAACCTTGTGTATGGGCAATCTGAAAAGCGCTTAACGATTTAGTATAGTCTTCAACCAGCGTGTAAAAGTTACCCAGATAAATCCAGTAAGTCTTTTCCTCTGGAAATAACTGCACCATGGTTTCAACTGTAGCCACTGTTTCCGGATAACGTTTCAGCTCGTAATAACCGCCCATTTTCATCAAATAATGATTTTTATTAGGCTCTTTTGAAAAGCGGATCGCATTATCAGCCGCAGGGACAACTTTATCGTATTCGCCCAGTTGAAAATGCGCATTAGCTATACGCAAATATGCATCTGGATCATTTTCACCGGTAAAGCGCATCCAACGACGGTAGCTTTCAATGGCAACCTTAAAACGGCCTTCCTGAATTTGCAGGTCGGCTAATATTTTAAGTGCAGCAGCCTGGTCATTAAAACCCAGTACATCGGGTTTAACGGCTAATTCCAGATACTTTATTGCCTGAGGAATATCTTTAAAGGCATATAAATTACCGAGAAACCGGTTCAAAAATGCCTTATCGAAATCACCGCTTGGGTCAGCATCAACTAATACTGCTATCGCTTCATCAACTTTTTCTTCGTTGTAAAGCTCAAGTGCTTTAGTTATCGTCCGACCTACCCGCTCGCCAGGTAACTGCGTTTTCGCGTTTTTACGCGCTTCAATCCGCTCACGGTCTGCTGCAGTTAAATCCTGAGCTACGACCGGAAGTGAGAAAATACTGAAGCTTGCAGCTAACACTAAACTGGAAGTTAATAACGTTAATTTGTTCATAGTTAACCTCCTGCCATGTCAAGGGTAAAGTCTAACTGTACCTGCTGACCTGGCTGTTGCATTGGTTTACCGTCAACAACTTTGGGACTGTATTTCCAACGGCGCAGGGCTCGAATCGCTTCACGGTCAAACACCCGACGCGGTTCGGCTTCAATAACTTCTACGTTATCAACACTGCCGTCTTCCATAATAGTAAAGCTTAAGCGAACCCAGCCTTGTAAGCCGTCACGGGCTGCTTGTACCGGGTAACGCGGTTCAATCCGCACTATCGGGGTAGCGTCACCATCACGTAACAAAGAACCAGGGTTATTCAAGCCAACGTTTGCACCTAAGTCCATACCTGGCATGTTAAAACCAACCGCACCGGCGGTATTAGTCTGCTCAGGCTCTGGCTGCGGCGTTTTTGGCGGCTCAGCCGGTGGTGGTGGTGGTGGTGGCGGTGGAGGCCGCCGCACCTGTGTATCTGAATCAGGCGGCGTAGTGTTGATTTCAACAACAATACGCTCTTGCTCAGGCGCCCGACGTTTGTCGCTGCTTTGTATCAGCAGCGCCATAATCAGAAACAACAGAAACGTTACCACTGCACCGATAATTAACGATGTTAGGAAACGTATCATAACTATTTTTTCTCCCCGGCAATGGTAATAACAAGCGATTGGTCAGCTGATTTAATCTGATCCATTACTTCCATTACTACACCGTGTTTAGCGCCTACGTCAGCCTGCAGAATAATAGTATCTGTCGGTGATTCAGCTCTTAAACGCTCAATGTTGGCAGAAACCCGCTCAATATCGACCATACGCTTGTCCATCCATACTTCACCATTCTCACGAATAGCGATAAAGATAGTAGCTGTCGGCTTCTGCTGTGCCTGGGTTGCTTCCGGCTTGTTTACATCAATACCGGCTTCTTTGACGAAAGAAGTAGTAACGATGAAGAATATCAACATAATGAAAACGATATCCATCATCGGCGTGATGTCGATTGCCGCTTCCTCGTCTTCACGAATACGTTTACGTGCCATAAATTTCTCTCTTAATGATGCGGTAAGCTGTCAACGAGATCTGCTTTTTCCCGTTTCACTTTCACTTCCAGCCGCGAACTGAAAAACAAACCTGATAATGCAGCAACCATACCCGCCATTGTCGGAATTGTTGCCATCGAAATGCCGGCTGCCATGGTACGGGGGTTACCAGTACCTTGCGTCGCCATAATGTCGAATACCGCTATCATGCCGGTTACTGTGCCAAGTAAACCAACCAATGGACACATTGCAACCAAAGTTTTAATCAGTAACATCCGCTGATCAAGGTCATTTGTCGCCTCAGAAATCCAGGTATCACGGATTTTATGGGCATACCAGGACGTGGTATCTGCTCTGGCATCCCACCGGGTAATAATATCCTTTTTAATCTTAGGAAATATTGCCGATACGTACCAGTAGCGCTCTAACATCAAAAACCACATGACGAAGAGCACCACGGCAACAACGTATAACACGTTGCCACCGGTATGAATAAAATCCTGTACCGATTCCCACAGCCCTACTAGCTGGGTCATCATTAGGCGTTCTCCTTCTCCGCATGAGCAGCAACAATACCTGCGCTTTGCTCATCTAACACGTGTAAAATAGATTTCGCTTTAGCTTGTACAATGCTGTGTACAAACAGTAATGGTAAAGCAGCAATCAGACCCAAAGCGGTGGTAACCAACGCTAAGGAGATTGAGCCTGCCATCAGTTTCGGATCACCGGTTCCGTACAGAGTAATTTGCTGGAACGTCAGGATCATACCGATAACGGTACCTAACAGACCCATCAGCGGTGCTACCGCAGCAAATAACTTGATTAAACCAATACCGCGGTCGATGCTTGGCGTCTCACGCAGGATAGCTTCATCTAATTTAAGCTCAAGGTTTTCAACATCAGCTGAACGGTTCTGATGATACACATTCAGAATACGGCCCAGTGGATTGCTGTCTGAAGGGTTAGCCAGGTTTTTCAGCTGTGAACGCATTTTGCCGCCTACCACGGTTAATACCAGGAAGCGCTCAAGTGCAATCAGTAAACCGATAAACAGTAACACAGTGATCAGGTAACCAACGGTGCCACCCTGGTGGTAGTATTCCATCAGTGTGCTACGTTGCTGGTTTAAGCGCAGTAAGCTGTTGCCTTTAGTCGGGTCAACATATAAACCTGCTAACTCACCCTTAGCCGTGTTGTGGTATTCAGCAACAGAGTTATGAATTTTTGACTGTGGCTGACGACCCAGTGGCTGAATTTGGTCAGTATCAACGTTACGGATCAGATATTCGGTATCTGTGGTCAGGTGGAAAGAACCAAACCGGGTTACCCGCTCAGTTGAACTGCCGCCATCTAACATAACCACTTCAGCGTCAAACTGCGACGTTTTAGCTGATTCAGTCATTTCAGTCAGCATGGCAACCCACAGGTCTTCCATCTGGCTCAGAGTTGGTAGTTCAGTTGCTGCAGCGATAGCGCGCAGTGGCTCTTCACGACCTGGATACTGAGCGCTGATCAGAGAACTGGTGATAACACCGATTGTCTGGTTAGCTGCCTGACGAACCACACCAAATACTTCGCCCATAGTACCCTGAGCACTTTCCAGCTCCTGGATTTTCTGCGCGATTAAGATGTCATTGTCAGAGTATGCTTTAGCCAGACGCTTACCACGGGCTTCTTCATCAGCAAACTGCTTTTTAGCGGTGTTCAATAACGCTTGCTTATCAGCACGTTCGGCCAGGAAAGCACGCTCACGTTCCTGATTCATCCGGCCTTCAACAGCACGTTCTTTTTTAATTTGCTCTAAAAGCTGGTCAAGCTGAGCAGTGTTTGCTGCAGCGTTAAATGCTACAGATGCCGATAACGTCACGGCAGCAGCAACAACTAAAGTTTTAATAGCCTTTCTCATTTATTCTTACTCCGCTGCGAAAAGTGGTACACGGTCCATATCAGGGGTCGCTTCACGACGCGACATCTTGATAAGGTTGGTGATTGAATTCATGTATGAATCAGGTAGCTTTTCCCAGCTTTTTGTTTCTTTGTTGTAAGCCCAGGCTGCTTTGCCGTCCAGAGACTGCGCGGCCAAAGCAAGGCGGCCAACACTTAAATAATCAACGGTAATTTCCTGGCCTTCAAAATTCAGGGTGCCCTGGAAAGCAGCCATTTCAGAGCCGTAGCCCATTTCAATGCTGTAAGCTTCCAGAATTTGACGGTACTGTTCTGAACGCTGTACATCAGAACGTTCCATCAATTCACGTAGCTTCTCTACGCGCTCAAGACGACGCTCGGTGCGCAGTGGAATATCGGCGTTTACAAACTGCTCTAACGCGTCAATCATCCGGAACATCAGCGGCACGGTGCCTTTGTTGGTATTTTCAAGATCATCCATCTGACGTTGCAGAGAGTTAATCTGGCGCTGTTGGTCGTTAACCAGCGTTTGCAAAAAATCGTTGTACACTTTTAAGTTTTCGGTTTGCACCACAACAACACGGTACTCACCCAACAATTCCTGAGTTTGCTCGTATATGGTGTTTATTTTTTCCTGAGACTGCAAAGCCGCACGTTGGATCTGGCTATTCGCCTGGTGAAGATCTTTTAAGTCTGTTGCAGCGGCTGAGCCGGCAAAAGCTAAGCTGCCAGCCAGTGCTGAGGCAACAAGACTCTTTTGAATTTTTTTGTTAAACATAGTTCCCAACCAATTATTGCTGATTAACGTAACCTGATTAGTGTAAGAGCTTATGCTGAAATTCAGATACAAAATTCAGATACAATAAGCCCTCGGTTAGAGGGTAAACCGTCCGCATCATTGCAGTTAAAACGCAGGTTGTCAACAGCATGCAGCTGCCTGAACCTAAGGTTTACCACGATGATCCGGCCGGTTTATCACCCATTTTATGCGCCATTAAATCGGTCTTTCTGAAAATTTAATGAAACATTAAATTTATTGCTTATTTTATATTCGGTGTCAATTTACCTGCCGCATAAAGTTCAACCATAGCATCAAGTGACAATGCTTTAATTTTACTACCATTTCCGGCACAACCGAAGGCTTCATAGCGCGCAATGCAGATATCTGCCATGGCTTTTACCGACGCCTGCAAATATTTTCGCGGGTCGAACTCTGCCGGATGCTGCGCCAGATAGCGGCGAATGGCACCAGTAGATGCCAACCTTAAGTCGGTATCGATGTTAATTTTACGCACACCAAACTTAATGCCCTGTTGTATTTGAGCCACCGGCACACCATAAGTTTCCGGGATTTTTCCACCGTACTCATTTATCACTTCCAGCCAGTCTTGCGGCACGGAAGAAGAACCATGCATAACCAGATGGGTATCCGGGATCCGTTGATGAATTGCTTTAATCCGGTCAATGGCCAGAATATCATCCGTTGGTGGCCGGCTGAATTTATACGCACCATGCGATGTGCCACAGGCAATAGCCAGCGCATCGACTTGTGTTTCGCGTACAAACTGGGCCGCTTCTTCCGGATCGGTCAGCATCTGGTCATGAGTCAGCACGCAATCTGCACCAATACCGTCTTCCTCACCGGCTTCTCCGGTTTCCAGTGACCCAAGGCAACCTAACTCACCCTCAACCGATACGCCACACGCGTGCGCTATTTCAACAACCTTGCGCGTTACATTTACATTGTAAGCGTAGTCCATTGGTGTTTTACCATCTTCACCCAATGAACCATCCATCATTACCGATGAGAACCCAAGCTGGATGGAACGCTGGCACACTGCCAGTGATGTGCCATGATCCTGATGCATGACCACCGGCACATGCGGAAACTCTTCCACGGCGGCTAAAATAAGGTGCCGTAAAAACGGGGCTCCCGCATATTTGCGCGCGCCAGCTGAAGCTTGCACTATCACCGGGCTGTCCGTTTTATCAGCGGCCAGCATAATGGCTCGCATTTGTTCCAGATTGTTTACGTTAAATGCCGGAATGCCGTAGCCTACTTCGGCGGCGTGATCGAGCATTTGCCGTAATGATATCAGTGCCATGAAAGCCTCTCTTTTATACTAAGGTACAGTTTGTATTTAATAATCGTAGTGTAGGTAAAACATTGTGCTTATTTTATTATGAATTTTAAATGACATTGCTTTAATGCTTTTCGCTAGCGCGTTGCTCCAATATCGCTACCGCCGGTAAGGTTTTGCCTTCCAGAAACTCTAAAAACGCACCACCGCCAGTCGAAATATACGAAACATCATCAGCAATACCATATTTATCAATAGCCGCCAGCGTATCACCGCCACCCGCAATTGAAAATGCGTCACTTTGCGCAATGGCTTCTGCCAACGCTTTGGTACCGGCCGCAAACTGCTCGAATTCAAACACCCCTACCGGGCCATTCCAGACAATAGTGCCGGCTTTTTTTATAATCTCGGTAAGTTTACCTATGGTTGCCGGACCAATATCAAAAATCATTTCTGTACTGGCAACATCCGCTGCCATCGTTAATCGGGCCGGGGTTTGTTCGCTGAATTCCTGCCCGACAACAACGTCGGTAGGTACGGGTATAATAGCCCCCCGGGCTTTGGCTTGTTCAATCAGTCGCTTTGCTTCAGGAATTAAATCTGGCTCGTACAAAGACTTACCTACGTTATTACCTTCTGCGGCAATAAAAGTGTTGGCAATACCGCCGCCAACAATAAGCTGATCAACAAGGCCCGATAAAGATTCAAGAACTGTTAGTTTAGTAGAAACTTTTGAGCCACCAACAATGGCGACCAGTGGTCGTTTCGGATTTTTAAGCGCCGCGGCTAAGGCATCAAGCTCTGCCACCAGTAGAGGGCCGGCGCAGGCAACGGGTGCAAACTTCGCTACACCATGAGTAGAAGCTTGTGCCCGGTGAGCAGTACCAAAGGCGTCCATCACAAACACATCACATAATGCGGCCAGCTTTCTGGCCAGCTGGTCGTCGTTTTTGCCTTCGCCAGGGTTAAAACGGACATTTTCAAACACCACCACTTCGCCGCTGTTTGCTTCAACTCCCTGCAAATAGTCACTGGCTAATTTTACCGGCACCTGTAATGCCTCTGCCAGATAATCCACGACGGGCTGCAACGACGCATCTTTAGTGAACACGCCCTCTTCCGGGCGGCCCAGGTGCGACATCACCATTACGCGGGCGCCTTGATCAAGGGCAAGTTTTAAAGTAGGGATTGCGGCTTTCAGGCGGGCGTCAGAGGTAACTTTACCGTCTTTTACCGGTACATTTAAGTCTTCCCGAATTAACACCCGCTTTCCTGCTAAATCCAGATCGCTCATCCGAATAACGCTCATATTTCGCTCCTTGTCTTTAAATTTGTTGCAGCATAGCCCGTGCTGTATCGAGCATCCTGTTGGCAAAACCCCACTCGTTATCACACCACACCAGGCATTTCACCAGGCGCTTATGACTTACCCGGGTCTGGGAGCCATCGACAATGCAGGAATGCGGATTATGATTAAAGTCGACTGACACTAAAGGCTCTTCAGTATAATCGAGAATACCCATTAAGCTGGACTGACCGGCCTGTTGCAATGCTTCATTTATCCGGCTAATGCTAACATCCTGATGTAAGGTAACACTTAAGTCCATTGCGGTAACGTTAACCGTTGGCACTCTAACGGCTATCGCTTCGAACCGGCCTGCAAATTTTGGCAAAATGCGCTCTATGCCCAGGGCAAGCTTCGTATCAACCGGAATAATCGATTGGCTGGCCGCCCGGGTGCGGCGTAAATCAGGATGATAGGCATCGATAACCTGCTGATCATGCATAGAAGCATGAATGGTGGTAATAGTGCCGCTTTCTACCCCGAAATGCTGGTCCAGCACCTGGATCACCGGCACAATGCAATTGGTGGTACAAGAACCCGCAGAAATAACGGTCATTTCAGTGCTAAGCAAATGCTGATTAATGCCATATATTATCGTTGCATCAATATCAGCATCTGCCGGATGAGAAAACAGTACCTTTTTAGCACCGGCGGTTAAATGCCAGCTTGCATGCTCCCGGCTATGAAACACCCCGGTGCATTCCAGTACAATATCAACATCCAGTTCCGCCCAGGGTAATTCCAGCGGATCGGCTTCGCTGTATAAATTTATCTCATCGCCCGCGACCCGGATCCCGCCGGCGAATGATTCTACTTTACTGCCAAAGCGGCCATGCGAGGTATCGTACTTTAACAGGTGAGCGACGCCCTTAGCATCGGCCAGCTCGTTAATAGCAACAACTTGTAGCTGCTGTTGCCAACCATTTTCATAAATAGCCCGCAAAATATTGCGACCAATGCGGCCGAAGCCATTAATTGCCAGTTTAATTGCCATATCACCACATAGAAGTGGGACCGCAATGCGGCCCCGGAATTGGATTAATGCTAACGGTTAACCGTTAAGCTGTTTGGTTGCAGCCTGAGTAATCGCGTCGACGGTAATGCCAAAATGCTGAAACAGCTCATCGGCTGGTGCCGACTCACCAAAGCTGGTCATGCCGATGACATCACCCGCTAAGCCGACATATTTATACCAGCTGTCGACAATCCCTGCTTCTACCGCAATACGTTTGGTTACTGCAGCTGGCAATACGGCCTCGCGATACGCTGCATCCTGAGCGTCAAACACATCGGTAGATGGCATGGATACCACCCGCACCTGCTTGCCCTGCTCAGTCAGGTTTTTGGCAGCTTGTACCGCCAGTTCAACCTCTGAGCCGGTAGCGATAATAATCAGTTCCGGGCTTTGTTTGCTATCCAGTAGTACATAACCACCGCGTCTGATATTGCTTACCGCTGCAGCATCGCGTGCTTGCTGCACCAGATTTTGCCGGCTGAAAATTAAGGTGGTTGGACCGTCGGTCCGTTCAATGGCTGCCTGCCAGGCTACCGCCGACTCTACCTGGTCACAAGGGCGCCAGTTCATCAGGTTTGGTGTCGCCCGCAAGCTGATAAGTTGCTCTACCGGCTGGTGCGTTGGGCCATCTTCACCCAGACCAATTGAGTCGTGGGTATAAACGAAGATCACCCGCTGCTTCATCAACGCAGCCATTCGCACCGCATTGCGGGCATATTCCATAAACATTAAGAAGGTAGCGCCATAAGGCACAAAACCACCGTGCAGGGCTATACCGTTCATCATGGCTGACATGCCAAATTCACGTACCCCATAATAAATATAGTTGCCGCTGGCATCAGCTGCAGTAAGCGGTTTAGAACCGGACCAAATGGTTAAATTAGAACCTGCCAAATCAGCTGAACCACCCATCATTTCCGGTAGCAACGGACCAAACGCATTTAAGGCGTTTTGCGATGCTTTACGACTGGCAATGGTGGCAGGGTTGGCTTGTAATTTTTCAATATAGGCCTGTGATTGCTCTGCCCAGTTGGCGGGCAGTTCACCGGCAGTGCGCCGGCTAAACTCGGCAGCCAGCTGCGGATGTTCCTGCTGATAAGCAGCAAACAAGGTATTCCACTGCTGTTCTGCTTCAGCACCTTTGGCATGGGCATCCCACTGCGCATAAATATCAGCAGGGATCTCAAACGGCGCATGTGGCCATTGCAAATAATCACGCGAGGCTGCTATTTCAGCATCGCCCAACGGTGCACCATGACAGTCATGACTGCCGCCTTTATTCGGTGAGCCATAACCGATAACGGTTTTACAGCAGATCAGGGTTGGTTTATCACTTTGAGCCTGGGCCTGGGCAATGGCTGCACTAACTGCCTCACTATTGTGGCCATCTACATTTGCAATAACATGCCAGCCATAAGCAGCAAACCGGGCCGGCGTATCGTCGGTAAACCATCCTTCAACATGCCCATCAATTGAAATGCCGTTGTCATCCCAAAAGGCAATAAGTTTATTCAGGCCTAAGGTACCGGCAATGGAGCAGGCTTCGTGAGATATACCTTCCATTAAGCAACCGTCACCTAAAAATACGTAGGTATGGTGATCAACCACTGCAAACTCAGGTTGGTTAAACTGGGCGGCCAAGGCTTTTTCAGCCAGCGCCATTCCCACCGCATTTGTCAGCCCCTGGCCCAGCGGGCCGGTGGTGGTTTCAACACCCGGCGCATAGCCATATTCCGGGTGGCCCGGGGTTCTGGAATGCAACTGCCGGAATTGCTTCAAATCATCAATGGATAAATCATAGCCGCTAAGATGCAACAATGAGTAAAGCAGCATAGAGCCATGGCCATTGGATAATATAAAACGGTCACGGTCGGCCCATGCCGGGTTAGCCGGGTTATGCTTCAGGTAATCCCGCCAGAGCACCTCAGCAATATCTGCCATGCCCATGGGGGCACCAGGGTGGCCTGATTTTGCTTTTTGAACCGCGTCCATACTTAAGGCACGGATGGCATTGGCGAGTTGTTTACGAGATGGCATTGTAGCTCCTGCTAGTGGCTTTATTGGGGAAGGCATAAAACTTGGGCCTTATTTTCACTTACTGTTGTCCAGATGGCAAATGTTAATCCGTGACAACCAATATTTTCCTGTTGCAAGTGATCGGTCTGTTAACTTTACCGTAAACTTTGGCATTAAAGACGTCTGGGCGTCAAATATTACTAGCCAAGGCCAGCCTGTTTTACTAAAATAAGCGGCTATTTTTCTGGTGGTGATAATAAGCCTTATTTTTTGGCTTATCTGACAGGGCTGAGAACACAGTACTGCTACCCCAGCGTGATGAATTAACCAACTTTGGTGGAACACAACAGATGGCACAACATATTTTTACTTCTGAGTCGGTATCTGAAGGACATCCGGACAAAATCGCCGATCAAATCTCCGATGCAGTATTAGATGCAATTTTAGAACAAGACCCGAAAGCCCGTGTCGCCTGTGAAACCTTTGTTAAAACCGGCATGGTTCTGGTTGGTGGTGAAATTACTACCACGGCTTGGGTGGATATTGAAGAGCTTACCCGTAAAACAGTTCGTGAAATTGGCTACACCCATTCCGACATGGGTTTTGATGCAGACTCATGTGCGGTACTTAACGCCATTGGTAAACAATCGCCAGACATTAATCAGGGTGTAGACAAAACCGACCCGCGGGAACAAGGCGCAGGCGATCAGGGTTTAATGTTTGGTTATGCCAGCAACGAGACTGACGTATTAATGCCGGCTCCGGTGACTTATGCTCACCGTTTAGTGCAGCGACAGGCTCAGGTACGTAAAGACGGTACTCTGCCGTGGTTGCGACCGGATGCCAAATCACAGTTAAGTTTTATATACGAAGACGGCAAACCGGTAGGTATTGACGCGGTGGTGTTATCTACGCAGCACTGCGACACCATCAGCACTGAAAATTTGCGTGAAGCGGTAATGGAAACCATTATTAAGCCGGTACTACCCGCAGAATGGTTGACCAAAAGCACCAAGTATTTTATTAACCCGACTGGCCGTTTTGTGATTGGCGGCCCAATGGGCGACTGTGGTTTAACCGGTCGTAAAATTATCGTCGATACCTACGGCGGTATGGCGCGTCACGGTGGTGGTGCATTTTCGGGTAAAGACCCGTCAAAAGTTGACCGCTCAGCTGCATACGCCGCGCGCTATGTGGCCAAAAACATTGTCGCTGCAGGCCTGGCTGATCGCTGTGAACTGCAGGTATCTTACGCAATTGGCATCGCCGAGCCGACGTCTATCAGTCTGGAGACGTTTGGTACCAGTAAATTGTCGGAAGAGCAGTTAATTAAACTGGTACGCGAGCATTTTGACCTTCGCCCCTATGGCCTGATTGAAATGCTGGACCTGGAGCGGCCAATTTACGGCGCTACTGCCGCCTACGGTCACTTTGGCCGCAGCGAGTTCCCGTGGGAGCAAACTGATAAAGCTGATTTACTGCGGCAATACGCTAAATAAGCCTGCTTTAAACAGTTACAACCTTAAAAAAGGAGAGCCAAGGCTCTCCTTTTCTGTTTTTCTTGGTTATTCAGCTTATTTTAGCCTTACCAATACCCCTGTTTTGTGTATGATAAAGGCGTTTTACCTTCCAGGGTTAAATTGCCAGCATTGGCAACTAACAAATAGAAAGATAAGAAAGATAATAAGGTCAAAGGAAATATTATGTCTGAGCAAACTGCTGCCGTAAAAACCGGTTGGCTAAACCGTGCGCTAAACGGTATTGAAGTTGTCGGCAATAAATTGCCCGATCCGGCGGTGTTATTCGCAATATTGATGGTTGTGGTATGGGTGGCCTCGTGGCTGCTGTCTGGCGTGACATTTAACGAAGTGGATCCCCGTACCGGCGAAGCTATTTTAGTGAATAATCTGCTGCAAGCTGATTCTCTTGCCACGTTTATGGCAAAAATGGTTAATACCTTCGTGACTTTCCCGCCGCTTGGGGTGGTACTGGTTGCCATGCTTGGTCTGGGGGTTGCAGAATACACCGGTTTTATTAATGCCGGCCTGCGTTCTATTCTCAGTGTCACGCCTAAAATGTTGTTAACACCGGTGTTGGTATTTGTTGGTGTGGTCAGCCATATGGCGGTAGACGCAGGTTATGTGCTGGTTATACCGCTGGGTGCAGTAATTTTTTATGCTGCAGGCCGCCATCCGCTCGCAGGTATTGCAGCTGCGTTTGTTGGGGTGTCAGGTGGCTTCTCGGCAACGGTTCTGCCATCGAGCCTGGATCCATTACTGTCAGGTCTTACTCAGGTTTCAGCGCGTTTATCCGCTGATCCCGCAGCCGCAGAAATGTTTATCAGTCCGATGAACAATTACTATTTCACCACGGCTTCTACCGTGTTAGTCGTGCTGATTGGCTGGGTATTAACGGACAAATTTATTGAGCCCAGACTAAAGTCAACGCCAGTTGATGGTGATCCGGCTGACATGCCGAAAATGGACGATCTGAAACCAAACGAGCGTAAAGGTTTACGCTGGGCCAGTTTATCTATGCTGTTAAGCATTGTATTGCTCGTGCTGTCTACCCTACCTGAAACCTCGGCTTGGCGTGCCCCGCCGGGTACCGTGCTGGCAGAAGGTCAGAACAACCTGTTGGTGTTCGCTGCACCGTTAATGCAATCTATCGTCAGTATTATTTTTATCTTCTTCCTTATTCCGGGCATCGTATATGGCTATGTTTCCGGCTCGGCCAATAATCACCGCGAAATCATCAAAGGCATGAGCAAAGCGATGAGCGGCATGGGCTATTACATCGTTATGGCATTTTTCTGTGCTCAGTTTATTTATGCGTTTGGCCAGTCCAACCTTGGCGCATTGTTAGCCATTAAAGGTGCAAACTGGTTGCAGGAAATGGCGTTCCCAATGGGCTTTACCCTGGTTGGTATTGTATTTCTATCAGGCTTTGTCAATTTAGTTGTGGGCTCCGCCTCGGCAAAATGGGCATTAATTGGTGCGGTGATGGTACCAATGCTAATGGAGCTTGGGGTGTCACCCGATTTAACTCAGGCGGCTTACCGCGTAGGTGATTCCTCTACCAATATCATTACCCCACTGTTGCCTTACTTTCCATTGGTCGTGGTGTTTTGCCAAAAGTATGTTAAATCTACGGGTATTGGCACCCTGATTGCGCTGATGCTGCCTTACTCTGTTGCAATGTTAATTATGTGGACCTGTTTCCTTCTGGGTTTCTGGGCGCTGGATATACCACTGGGTATTGGCTCCAGCTACACCTTCCCTGCTGCAGGTTAGTTCTTACTGCATTAACATTTAAACTGAAACCGCTGCTTTTGCAGCGGTTTTTTATTCTGAAAACAGATTATCCCTGCTACCATTAACCACTTTACCCGCGGAAAATTAAGTATGCGTATTCCACGTATTTATACGCCACAGGCTTTGGCGGTCAACAAGCCGTTGCAACTGGAGGATGACGCTGCCAACCATGTTGGCAGAGTATTACGAATGCAGGCAGGTCAGGCGTTGCAACTGTTTAATGGCGATGGCAATAACTACGGCGCAACGATTTTTG
Source organism: Arsukibacterium sp. UBA3155 (assembly GCA_002364615.1). Lineage (GTDB taxonomy): Bacteria > Pseudomonadota > Gammaproteobacteria > Enterobacterales > Alteromonadaceae > Alishewanella. The sequence continues at coordinate 82,003 of DEYP01000013.1, forward strand.
ACGTCAGTAAAAAGCAGCTAACGGTCACCATTAGCCAGGTTGAGCCGAACCCGGTTGAGTCCCCTCTGCGTATTCATTTGGGCCAGGCTATTTCGCGTGGCGATCGGATGGATTTTGCTATTCAAAAAGCGGTAGAACTGGGCGTGACTGAAATTACCCCGCTGTTTACCGAACGATGCGGCGTAAAACTTGACGGCGAACGGCTGACAAAACGCAATGAGCAATGGCAAAAAATTGCGATAAGCGCCTGTGAGCAAAGCGGTCGTAGCGTGGTGCCGCAGGTTCATCCTGCCATTTCATTAGACCTGTGGCTGGCCCAGCACACAAATTCATTGCGCCTGACCTTGGATCCTTGGGCCAGCGCCACCATTAAAACGTTAAGTGCCAGTCAGGATATCCGGTTGGTCATAGGTCCCGAAGGCGGCTTTACCGACAATGAAGTTACTGCGACCAGCCAGGCCGGCTTTACCGGCATTCAGCTTGGACCTAGAGTATTACGCACGGAAACAGCGGCACTGACAGCAATTAGTGCTTTACAACTGCAATTTGGCGATCTCGCCTGAGGCATCTATGACAGCAATTAAATTGGGGGTTGTAATGGACCCCATCAGCCAGATCAATATTAAAAAAGATTCCAGCTTTGCTATGCTGCTTGAAGCACAGCACCGTGGCTATGAAATTCATTATATGGAAATGGCCGATTTATACTTGCTGGAAGGTGAAGCACGCGCCACAACCAAAACGCTGACCTTGCGTGAAGACACTCATAGCTGGTATCAGTTTAATAAACAGCAGGATATTGCCCTGGCAGATTTAAACGTTATTTTGATGCGCAAAGATCCGCCATTCGATACCGAATACATTTACGCCACTTATATATTAGAGCGGGCAGAGCAAGCGGGCAGTTTAATCGTCAATAAGCCACAAAGCCTGCGCGATGCCAATGAAAAACTGTATACCGCCTGGTTCAGCCAGTTTACGCCTAAAACCCTGGTTAGCCGTGATGCCGCCCGGTTAAAAGCGTTTTATCAGGCCGAGCAGGATGTCATTCTTAAGCCATTGGACGGCATGGGCGGCGCGTCCATTTTTCGCTTAAAACCCGGTGATGCCAATGTCAGCGTGATAATTGAAACCCTGACCGAGCATGGCAGCCGCTATGCAATGGCACAGCAATATATCGCCAAGATAACAGAAGGTGATAAACGGATATTAGTGATTGATGGCGAGCCGGTACCTTACTGTCTGGCCCGAATTCCGGCCAGTGGCGAAACCCGGGGTAACCTGGCGGCAGGCGGCAGAGGCGAAGCCCGGCCGCTTAGCGACTCAGACTGGGCGATTGCCCGGGCGCTTGGGCCGGTATTAAAAGAAAAAGGACTCATTTTTGTGGGGTTAGACGTAATAGGTGATAAGCTTACAGAGATCAATGTCACCAGCCCCACCTGTATTCGCGAAATCGAGGCGGCTTATCCGGTAAGTATTACCGGTATGTTATTCGATGCCATCGAACAACGCCTGGCCGTCACCTGAATGTTGTAACCATAATAATGTAACTTTAAAAGTGAGGTTGTTATGCAAGATTTCCAGAATCATTTTCTTATTGCTATGCCTGCACTGGACGATCCGATGTTTAAGCGCAGTGTCACCTATATTTGTGAACATTCTGCAGAGGGCGCCATGGGAATTGTTATTAACCATCCGCTAAACGTTACCGTGGCTGAATTACTTGAACAGTTAGAAATAGAGTTTGACGGTAACAGTGCAGTTGCCCGCAGCGCAGTATGCGCCGGTGGCCCGGTGCAAAGTGACCGCGGCTTTGTGTTACACAGCCCAAAAGGCGGTTACCACAGCAGCCTGGAACTGAACAATGGCCTGATGGTCACCACCTCGAAAGACATTTTAATGGACCTGACCACCAAGGAAGCACCAGAGAAATTTTTGCTGGCCCTGGGTTATGCCGGTTGGACCGCCGGTCAGCTTGAGCAGGAAATCAGCGACAATAGCTGGCTGGTGATCCCGGCTGATAACACCATTATTTTTGATTTAAGCCACGCTGAAAAATGGCAATCTGCCACGGCGAAGATGGGCATTAAAACCTGGCAACTTACCGCAGAGGCCGGCCACGCATAATGAGCAGCAGCAGAACCGTACTCAGTTTTGATTACGGCACCAAGAGCATCGGCGTGGCGGTAGGCAATGAGCTTACCGGCAGCGCCACCTTACTTACCGCGCTTAAGGCGCAAGACGGTATTCCTGATTGGGAGCAGATAGCAAAACTAATTAGCGACTGGCAACCACAATTATTGCTGGTGGGCCTGCCGCTTAACATGGACGGCAGCGAACAGGACTTTACCATTCGTACCCGCAAATTTGCTAATCGGCTGCATGGCAGGTTTGGGTTAGCCGTAGAATTTCATGACGAACGGCTTTCAACAGCCGATGCCCGTAGCCGGTTATTTGCACAAGGCGGCTATCGAAAACTGGCGAAAGACAAAGTAGATAGTGTGTCGGCGCAAATTATTTTTGAAGGTTGGTATGAGCAACAGCCCTGAGCGAGATAACAGCCTTGAGCGAGATAACAGCCCTGAGCGGACTAACAGCCCTGAGCCAGATATAGCCCGGGGTTATTATCAGCATTACAAAGGCGCTTATTATCAGGTTATTGATCTGGCCCGGCATAGCGAAACTGAAGAATGGCTGGTCATTTACCGGCCACTTTATGGCGACAGTGGTTTATGGGCGCGTCCGGCCACTATGTTCGCTGAAAATGTCACCATCGCCGGCGAAGAGCTGGCCCGCTTTGCATTTATTGGCAGCCAACCACCTGCCTGAGCCGTTCATCCCTCTACGTTATATATCGCATCTTGCCGAAAATCACCGCAATTAACCGCTTATCATATTTTTAACCTGCCTGACGTTAATTCACTTTAGTATTCTCACCGTTAGCTAAACCTTAGCAAAATGTCGTTACATTTAATTTATTAATGAATACGCAGGAGCATGATATGTTTGAATCGTTAGAGTGGTTTCACCTGTACGAATAGCACAATCCCTGATTTAGTCTGATAGGTGTGGCATGCAGTGGCAAACTACTGACAAAAAAATGAATTATAACAAAGACAATGGAGAGCACTCATGAGTAAGAATGTTGGTCAGGCACTGGTCGATATTTATGTCGCACCCAAGCAAGTATTCAATGTGCTACCCGAGAAAAAAGGCTGGAGCTGGTTGCCTTTATTAATCATTCTCGCGGTTAACACTATCGGTATCTGGTACTTTTATTCCGGTATGAGCCCAGAGTGGATTGTTGAGCAGCAAATTGCCCAGACTGCCCACAACATGACCCCGGCAGAAATAGAGCAAAGCCGCGCTGTCATGGGCCAGATGGCCGACAAAACCGGTATTATTTCGGTTGGTGCGCTGCTGGTTATGACGCCCATCATGCTGGCTATTATGGCGTTATATTTAATGCTGGTGGGCAACCCTGGTCAAAAACGCCCCTTCGGTGACTGGTTCGCTATGGCCATCTGGAGCAACATGCCTGGGGTCATTAATATGCTTGGATTAATTGTGCTGGTACTACTTAGCAGTGATCCTAACTTACCGCTTACTACTGCTAATTATTTATCGATAAATCAATTAGTTCTGGGGCTGGAACCGGGTCAGGCCTGGTATGCCTGGGCTGAGAATTTCAACTTAATCTTTCTGTGGATCAGTGGTTTATTTGCGGTAGGTTTGAATAGCTGGAGTGGTTACAGTGCAGCAAAAAGTACCCTACTCGGTTTTCTGCCGCTAGTGGTTATCTATGGTCTGTGGGCCGTGTTTATCTGAATCGAATAAACGGAATTTACCGATGAAAAAAGTGCTGATACTGCTGGTCATCGTAGTGGCGCTGGCAGGCTTAATTGGCCTGAGCCAATACCGTAAACAACAGCAAACCACCAGTGTTACAACGGCACTGGTTACTGAGGGCGCGCTGGCCGACAGTATTCTGGCATCGGGCAATCTGGAATTTAATACCCAAATTCAGATCCGCTCAGAAGTTACCGGCCGGGTACTGGAAGTGTTAGTGGCAGAAGGTGATGTGGTCGAAAAAGGTCAGGTGCTGATGCGCCTGGATGACACCGCGTTTGCTGCTGACGTTAACCGTACCCGGGCCATGGTGCAAAGCCAGCAAATCGATATTGCCCGGGCCAAAGCCCAGTTGGCTGATTTGCAACGACAGTTCAGTCGCCAGCAGCAACTTTATAGCAATGGCCTTATTCAGCAGGAAACCATAGACAGCCTGCAAAGCCAGCTGGATATCGCCAACATTAACGTGCGCGCTACCCAGGCTGCGTTACAGCAAGGCCAGGCAACCCTGGCGATGGCAGAAGATAACTTAAGTAAAACCGTATACCGGGCACCCATTGCCGGCCTGTTGTCCACGGTTGATATTAAGCCAGGCGAGACCGTAATCGCTGGCAGCACCAATATTATTGGCAGCCCGCTAATGACTCTGGCCGATCCCAGTGCCATTCTGGCCGAACTGCGGGTAGATGAAGCCGATATTGCCAATGTGCACCTGGGACAACAAGCTGAAATTTATGCCGCCGCTTACCCGCATCAGGCCATTAACGGTGAGGTTATCCAAATTGCCACATCGGCACGGTACATGAATCAAAGCCAGAGCTTGTCCTTCCGGGTTAAGGTATTACTGCAACCTGAAGATATTGCGCTATACCCCGGGATGAGTTGCCGTGCTGAAATTATTTTATCGCAAAAGCAACACAGCCTGCAGGTACCTATTGCCGCTATTCAGCAAAATGCCCAAACAGGTGATGATTACTTTGTCTGGAAAGTTGCCGATGGTCTGGCGACAAAACAAATGGTCACCCTGGGCATGGCAACAGATATTGCACAGGAAATTGTTAGCGGCCTGCAGATAGATGATGAAGTTATCGTTGGCCCCGCCCGCACCATGCTGGGGTTAACCGAAGGGCGACGGCTGGACACAGAGCGGCAGGAAAACTGAGATGAGCGATGCTGTTATCCAGCTTAAGCAAGTCAGTAAAAGTTATCAGATGGCTGATGAGACATTTTACGCGTTAAAACAGGTTGATTTAGCCATTGTTGAAAATGACTATGTCGCTATTATAGGGCCTTCAGGTTCCGGTAAATCAACCTTAATGAATATTCTCGGTTGCTTAGATTCGCCAAGTGCCGGCCATTACCAGTTGGCTGGCCGCGATGTCTCAACCATGAATGAAACGGAACTGGCCGAGCTTCGCAACGAAGCTGTGGGGTTTATTTTTCAAAGTTTTAATCTGCTGCCCCGTGCCACCGTGCTGGCCAATGTCATGCAGCCGCTTATTTACCGGTTAATGGCCAATAGTGAGCGTAAAACGCTGGCATTAGAGGCATTACGCCGGGTTGGACTTAGCGATAAAACCGGACATTTACCTAACCAGTTGTCCGGCGGGCAACGTCAGCGTGTCGCTATTGCCAGGGCACTGGTGACCAAGCCACGCATTTTGCTGGGCGATGAACCCACCGGTAACCTGGACAGCAAAACTACCAAAGACATTATGAAATTATTTGACCAGCTGCATCAGGAAGGCCATACCATTATTCTGGTGACCCACGAGCAGGACATTGCTGATCACTGCCAGCGGGTTATCCGGCTGGTTGACGGCGAAGTTGAACAGGATTTTCGAAACCCACAGGAAGTAACCGCTGATGCTTAAATTACTCCATGCCGGTTTCGAGGGAACCAAAGCGGCCTTTGCCTCCATTCGCGCTCATGGCTTGCGCAGCGCTTTGACCACGCTGGGAATTATTATCGGGGTGGCCGCGGTCATCACCGTGGTTGCCATTATGCAGGGGCTTAGTCACAGTATTACCAGTCAGCTGGATGACTTAGGCAGCGATATGATAACGCTTCGTGCCTACACCCCAACAAACCAGCAAATGCTCGGCCTGCAGAACCGGCTGCATTACGATGATTTTCTGCTGTTAAAAAGCCGGATAAGCAATGTTGAAGATATGACCGCCAGTATGCAGGCATTTAGCATGGGCTCTCAGGTGCAATATGGCCGCAACACCGCGCAATCTCAGATCATCGGAACCGACAGCAGTTATCAGAATGTGGTGCGGGTATATCCGGAATCAGGCCGGTTTTTATCTGGCAGTGATGATGATCGGCGCCGCCGCGTGGCCTTTATTGGTTCGTCGTTAATTAAACAGCTTGATTTACCCGCTAACCCGGTTGGTGAGTTTATTAATTTATCCGGTGACTGGTTTCGGATCATTGGCGTGGCTGAAACCCGCGGCAGTATGTTTGGTTTTGATCAGGATAATTATATTATTGCACCCTTCAGTACCATTCGCTCGCTAAGTGGAGAACGCGCTGCCCGCAATATTGATGTGATGTTTCGCCCGGCGCCCGGCGCCGATGCTAAACAAATACAGCAACAAATGCGCGCTGTACTGCGCCAACACTATAAACTAGCAGCGGATGAGCCCGATCCGTTTGAATTTGTCAGTGCTGAGCGCATGATAGAGCAGTTCAATACCATTACCAGCACCATTACCCTGGTCGCCGGCGGCGTGGTCAGCATCAGCTTGCTGGTTGGCGGCATTGGCGTAATGAATATTATGCTGGTATCCGTTACCGAGCGTACCCGGGAAATTGGTATTGTTAAAGCCCTGGGCGCTACGCCGCAGTTTATTCTGATCCAGTTTCTGGTCGAGGCACTGGTGCTATCCTTATTTGGCGGCATTATTGGCCTGGCACTGGGCGCTGGTGTTGCCAGCTTTATTGGCCTGATGATGCCAGCCATGCCCGAAGCCCTGGTGCCGTTGTGGGCCGTGTTACTGGCCATTGGCTTTACCACGTTAATTGGCGTGGTATTTGGTCTGGCGCCGGCTATTAAAGCGTCACGCTTAAACCCGATAGACGCTCTGCGCTATGAGTAATGCTCCAGCACCACAAGCGCCGGCAATTGAGCCAGCTTTTCGACCGCTTTTAAGCCAGAAGCATTATTATCCGCCATGTTGGCGGTACCACTCACCCACCATTAAACTGGCCGCAACACTGACGTTCAAAGACTCGACCTTGCCACTGCCGGGTATTTGCAATGCCATATCAGCGCTATTGGCCACAGCCTTAGATACCCCAAACATTTCTTCGCCAAATACAATCACCACTTTTTGCGGCAATGCCGTCTTATAAAGTGACTGGCCGCCATGGCTTGACGTTGTTACCAGGCTGTAGCCCGCATCCTTGCATAACTTTAACGCCAGCGGCATATCATCACAGCTAAGCGGCGCAATAAACTCGCCGCCACCCTCAGCAGTGCGCAGCGCTGCGCCGGATTGCAGTAGCTGCGGCTCACGCATAATAATGCCGGTAACACCAAAATGAGCACAGGTACGGGCAATGGCGCCTAAATTGTGCGGGTTACCCACGCCATCCAGTGCCAGTAAGCAATCCCGCCTGGCGTTATTGTTACTAAGATAATTGGCAATGCTGATAAAAGGCTTACGCTTTACCAGCAACACGATGCCGCCGTGGTGCTGGCTGGCAGCAACTTTTTCCAGCTCGGTATCGTCTACAATATGGTAGGCCTTCTTTTCACTGGCCAGATATTTCATCACATCAGCAAATTTGGGAGCCATTTGCTGGGATATGTACAGGCGGATAATAGCCTGTGGCCTCTGGCTAAACAGCACCCGGCAGGCGTTGTCGCCATACACTTTGTTCTCTGCAGCAAGCTCTGGGCTACGTGCCGGTTTGCTATGCGCTTTATTACTATGAGTCGCCGCTTTGTTCTGGCTTGTTTTTTTTAACCAGGGCTTATTTAAGGCGTTTTGCTGGCCATCGATACTGCCCGGTTTTGCCTGGCGCTGCGGGTTACGTCCAGCGCGTTTTGGTTTGTCAGCCATCATAAATCCTGTGTTACACGATATGGCGCCAATTTTAGCATCGCTATCGTGCTATTACTTGTATTTTTCCGCTACCGCAGTATCCTTGGCGGCTCTATCTTAGCTGTTAACAAATCAGGACCAGTGCAGTATGCTTAGTTACCGCCACAGTTATCATGCCGGCAACCATGCCGATGTCTTAAAACATCTGGTACAGGTAACGATTCTGGATTATCTGCTGCAAAAAGATAAACCGCTGTGCTACCACGACACTCACGCTGGTGCCGGGTTATATAGCCTTAACAGTGAACACTCGCAAAAAACCGCCGAATACCAGCAAGGCATTGCTCTACTGTGGCAGTATCAGGCAACATCGGCGCCGTTGGCCCGTTATTTACAGCTGATTAGCGACCTGAACCCTGAAGGTGAACTGGCGTTTTACCCCGGCTCACCAAAAATTGCGGCTTTAATGCTACGGCCACAAGACACCATTCAGGCAACCGAGCTGCACCCTACTGATTTCCCTATGCTGCAAAGTCAGTTTGCCAGACGTCGTTATACCCGTATTGAGAATATCGATGCTTATGCCGGCTTTAAAGCCATGCTGCCACCACTGGCCAAACGCGGTCTGGTGCTAATAGACCCGCCGTACGAGCTGAAAACGGAATATACCGATCTGGTAGCCGGCCTGAATGAAGCTTACCGGCGTTTTCCTCAGGCCACTTATGCTATCTGGTATCCGGTTATTGAACGCGACGCCGTGGAAGCGTTTATTAAAGCTATTGTTGGTACCGGTATTAAAAACCAGCTTCGTATCGAGTTTTGTCCGCTGCCTGATAAAGCCGGTTTCGGCATGAGTGGCAGCGGCATGCTGGTGATTAACCCGCCTTATACCCTGGCCCAGCAAATGCGCGATGCGCTAACAGAGTTGGCACCGCTGCTTTGCCACACCCAGGATAATAATAAACAACCTGGTAGTCATGAACACAGCGCCGGAAACCTATGGCAAGTCAGCCAGTTGGTGGGGGAATAAGCCATGACATTAACCGCTACCCTTAGCCGCTTTTGCCTATGCGCCGTCAGCGGCCTGTTATTGTTGCTATATTCAGCCAACAGCACGGCGTTTGGCCGCACCGGCCATACTATAATTTGTGATATGAGCTATCAGCTGGTGCAACCGGCCACCCGGGCTAAACTGGACCAGCTGATTAAAGCGACCCCATATCAGAGCTTTGGCCCGGCCTGCGTCTGGCCGGATGACGTTCGCTCAGAGGATGAGTTCAGCTGGACCAAACCCCACCACTATATTAATTTGCAGCGCGGTGAAACGATAGTGACCCGCAGCCACTGCCCGGCAGAAGGTTGCGTGGTATCGGCCATTGAAGATATGCAGCAACGGCTGCAAAAAAATCAGGATGACTGGCAGGCACTGTTGTTTTTAAGTCATTACATCAGCGACCTGCACCAGCCTTTGCATGTCAGCTTTGCCGATGATTTAGGCGGTAACCGCACGGCAGTCTATTTTTTTGGGGAGCCCGCTAATTTGCATGGCCTATGGGATACCAATATGCTGAACAAGCTAGGCTATACCGAACCGGCAAAACAACAACTCCTGTTCGCCAGCCTGACACCAGAGCAACAGCATCAGTGGCGCAATAGCACATTAATGGACTGGACCAATGAATCGGCCACCATTACCATTGGCTTGTATCAGGACTATCGTCCCGGCATGCTGATTGACGATATTTACCTGACGAAATATCAGGCGTTGCTGGAACAGCGCCTGCTTAAGGCTGCGGTGCGACTGGCCGCTACCCTGGAAACCGTGCTGGCACCCTAGCCTGTCAGCGGATCCAGCCTTTGCTGATCTGACGGAAACTGTCATGATCAGCGCGCTCAAGCCATTCAAATGCCAGCATTTCTTTGCTAATGATCTGACAGCCTGCCTGCTGCATTCTGCTTAGCGCCAGCTGCTTATTTTCAAGCGTTCTTGAGCCAACCGCCTCGCTTACCACAAAAACCTGATAATCCGCCGCCAGTAAATCGAAAACGGTTTGCAAGACACAGACATGGCTTTCTGTACCAATAACCACCACTTGCTGCCGGTCCAGCGCCTTTAGCCGTTGTACGACAGCCGGTTCACGATAAGCGCTAAAGTGAATTTTCTGCAATACGGCATCGTCTGGCAATAACTCACGTAAACTGGGCACAGTATGACCAAGGCCCTGCGGATACTGTTCGGTCGCGACCAGTGGAATATCCAGTTGCAGCGCCACCTGCAACACCCAGGCCGCAGCCTGCTCTACTTGCTTGGCATCTGCAATTGCCGGTGCCAGCTTTTGCTGAACATCAATTAACAGCACCATACTGTGGGTTGCCTGTAATAACATGAGTTGCAAGGTTCCTTGTGCATAATGAGAACATGACGGTGTTTATTGCTGTGTTTATTGCGTTAGCGCTTTACACCGCAGGGCACTGTTGCAAAGCATTTGCTTTCGGCAAGGCAGCAATTGCCAGGATATGTCCGGTCGGCGCAAACTGTAACTCAACCCATTGCGGTTGCAACGCCGGCTCAATCTGCAGCATAGTGTTAAGCTCCTGCACCAGTTCCATAGCTACATTCAACTGCATTTTATCGCACATGGCAATTTGCCAGGAGTCTTTATGCTGCGTCAGTAAGCCTATCTGGCGGGACATGGCAATATTAAGCTCACCGGCACGCTGCAATTGACGCTGCTGTGCTTTGAGGGTTTGCAAACGCAACGTTTGCAGCTGCTGCTGTGCACCTGGCAAGTCAGTTGGCGCTGCCGACGCAGTTAAATGGTGCCATTGCACCGTAGCCGAATCGCGGTTGCTTGCTGGCGCACTGCTTAACGTTTCAATCTGATAATAGCCCTGATACACATCAGGCAGCGTAGCAGGATTAACCCAGCTAAGCACTAAGACTAAAGCCGCAACACCAAGCGCCATTTGTGAAAAATATCCCCATGAACGCCAGTTTCGCTGGCTATGGGAGCGCTTTGCCTGCTGTAAAATGCGTTGCTTCAATTCCTCAGGCATAGGTTGTTCTGCTTTAAGCGCGGCATAAACGTTTCGTAGTGCACTATCGTCGCTCACGTTATCTGTCACCTTTTTGTCAGAACCCGGGCTTACATCTGGCTTAGACATTATCCTCTCCCATAAGCTGCGCTAAGCGTTCGCGCGCATAACGTAACCGGCTTTTAATGGTTTCTGGCAGCTCCCGGGTTATCTGGGCAATATCGTCCAGGCTAAACTCCTCCAGCTGCAATAATATGGCCTCACGCTGCAGCACTGGCAAGGAGGCCAGCGCAACCGCCAGACGCTCTTTTTGCTGTAGCCGCGCCAGTTGCTCAGCAATACATTGCGGAGCCTGGCATAACCCCTCGGTGTTACCCTCGACATCCTTGCACTCAGTAAACTGCCAGCGCTGTTGCTTGCGTAGCTCATCTACCAGGGCATTTCTGGCCAGGGTAAATAACCAGGTCTTAAAACGGCTTTCTGAGCGGTAACTATGGCGGTTCTCTAATACTTTTAACCAGCACTGCTGACAAATATCTGCCGCCAGCTGAGCATCGGCTTGCCGTAATAAAAAATGATATAAATCATCGCCGCATTGCATTATCAGCTTTTCCAGCCACTGCAGCTGACCACTTTGCTGAAATTGTTGCATCAGCTCATCGGCACAACTGCTGCGGTTAAACCAGCCCGGAAGTATTACAGACCATGCCATAAGCCAACTCCTTCTGTTGGGTATACTGCTCTTATGCCTAATCAGAGCTTAGCCAGCATCGACATTAAAATCGAGTACAACCTGCAAATTTGTCTGGCGAATCGCTTTACCGTCAATAACTTGCGGTTGATACTTCCAGCGGCGCAATGCTCTTACTGCCTCGCGGTCAAACACCCCTCGGGGCTCGGCTTGCAGCACCTGCACGTCGGTTACGGCACCACTCTCATCAATACTGAAACTCAGTTTTACCCAGCCGCTAATGCCATCGCGCAGCGCTGCCACCGGAAATCGGGGTTCAACCCTTACCACCGGTGTTGCCGAGGTATCTCTGCCCATACCCATATCAGTGGGGCCAATTACTGGCGGTGCCACGGTCAATTCCGGCCCCGGCAGGGTCAGCTTGGTTACCGTTGTTGGTGTGCGCGGCGCCTGCTCCGGCGGCACCACAGGCGGTGGCGGTGGCGGCAGTTGCTTAACCACTACCGGCGGATCATCCGGGGTTATAAAGAGTTCTACCACCGGCAAGATTTTCAGCGGTGGTCGCTCAGCCAGCGGCGGTTTTATCAACAGATACATAATGGCAAACAGGCTGAAAGTAACTAACCCGGCCAGAAGCATGCTGCTGATCATCCGGTTAAGGGTGCTAACAGGGCTTGAATAACGTAGTGTTTGCATAGGGTGTCCTCCGTGTTTAACTATTAGACGACGGAGGACGGACCACGGGGTTAATGTTTTTTAATTATTTTCTGGCTTCGCCGACTACTTGTTAACGGATCAATGGCTTCGCCGACTACTCGTTAACGGATCAATGGCTTCGCCGACTACTTGTTAACGGTTCAATGGCTTCGCCATTGGGCATGACACAGTGCATCATGTTTTTCACGGCTTAGTAAAATGCGGGCCAACACTTTATCAGGGTTGCCGTCCAAACCACTTATGCCTATTTGCGCTTCATAATGCAGCTCAGGCTCCAGATCCTGCATGGTCAGCTCTACCCATTCCGGCCCGGGTATTACCAAATCGACATAGCCACGCTGCTCATATTGCTGCTGATATTCGTTATAGTCTTCTGCACTGAGGTTTTCTGGCGCTAACTCTTCAAAAATATCAAACGCGTGGTCGCACAGCTCATCTAACGACCACATTTCTAAATCCTGCATCAAGTCATCCTGTAACAACGTTAATATTGCAATAGTAAGTGTGCTGGCAGTATAGCAAGCCTTTGCCCTGAAAGCTGCCAAGCTGTTACACTGCAGCCGTTTATCATAGCGGATGTCAGTATGTATATTTGTCCACTTTGTCACCAGACATTACAGTTAACAGGTCGTCAGTTTCAGTGTGCCAGCAGGCATAGTTTCGACCTGGCTAAAGAAGGCTATGTCAATTTGTTGCCGGTACAACATAAAAACTCGAAAGATCCCGGCGACAATAAACAAATGATTAGTGCACGGCGGGAATTCTTGCAAAGTGGTGCCTACCAACCGTTATCGGATGCCCTTAACGCACAAGTAGCCGGTGCTGCCGCTACCAGTTCCAGCAGTATCCTGGATTTAGGCTGTGGCGAAGGCTATTACAGCGGTCGTTTACAACAGGCGCTAACGCCAGGCGCCGATCTGTATGGCATTGATATCTCTAAAGCGGCGGTAAAATACGCCGCCCGTCAGTACCCGGCTATGCGTTTTGCGGTAGCCAGCGCCTATCAGCTGCCTTTTGCCGATAACAGCTTCGATTGGGTAATACGGGTTTATGCGCCATCAGATAGCGCCGAGTTGCAGCGGGTTATTAAACCACAGGGCAGACTGCTTAGCGTTAACCCCGGGCCAAACCATTTAATTGAAATGAAGCAAGCCGTGTACTCTGAGGTAAAACTGCACAGTGATGTCATAAAAGAGCAGCCAGGGCTCAGGCATGTTCAGCGCCAGCACCTCAGTTATCCGTTAGCCGTTACCGACACTACCCAGTTAGATAACTTATTACAAATGGTGCCGCTGGCCTGGAAGTTTAACAGTGAAAACCGCCAGACGTTTGTCAACGCCACCCGCAGCATCAGTATCGACTTTCTGCTTGATGTATATCAGCTAAACGACTGAGCGCCTTAACACTGGGGCTCGCCAGCGCTATTTAGCTTACAATTGGCCAGCGTGGCTTTGTCATGCTGCTGCAACACCCCAAACATTGCAGCCCAAAAGGTTGGCGTTAACTCGTTCACCACATTCGACTCGGCATTTAGTAAAATGACCAGGCCGAGCTCCCGCTCGCGTGAATAGGCCAGCTCGGCCCGAAAGCCCTGCACCCAGCCACCATGATAAATAAGTTGCTCTGCACCAAACTGATACACCCGCCAGCCGAGGGCATAGTGGGCATCTGTCAGATAATTACGCCACTGACTGCGGCGCAAATCTCGGGGCGTTTTCACCCGTTTTTCAATAATTTTATCTAATACGTTCTGCGGCATCACCTGCGGATAATAACCCAGCTGCGCAATCAGCCAGTGGCTTAAATCAATCACACTGGCATTAACCCCTGCAGCGGGAGCAAACCGATAATAGCTTTGATTAACATTGCGTGAGTGCCAGCGCCCTCTGGCCCGGATATGCGGGCTGGCACGGTTTTCATTTAGTAAGTAGGCTTCTAACCCTACTGAGGCCGTTGGCAGCTGCAGCGGCTCAAAAATATTTTTCTTCAGCAGGCTGGCATAGTCGCTACTGGTAGTCTGGCTGATAATAGGTTCAATTAAACTGAACAACACATTTTGATAGCCATAACACTGGCCCGGGTTACATAAAGGGTCAATTTTCTGAAACTGTGGCAATATCCGCTCGGGTACAATATTGGCTTCAATCAGGTTATCGTAAGCATTGGGCATTACCCCACTGCTTTGCGACAGTAAGTGTTCTATTTTCAACTGTGGGTTATAGGCGGCATTTTTAAACGAAAACTCCGGAATATACTGCACCACCGATTCATCCCATCGAAAATGCCCCCGCTCTTCCAACAAACTGGCCAGCCCGGCAGCAAAGGTTTTTGAGACAGAGGCAATCCGGAATACCGTAAAAGGGTCAACCGGCGCATCACCGTCAATATCCCGAACACCAAAACCCTTGGCACTGATAATTTTATTCTGATAGACCACCGCATAGGCGGCCCCCGGTATGCCGTGTTCCACCATTTGCTGATTAAAATACTGCTCAAAACTGGCCAGCTCTGTCGCCAGCAGCTCTGGCACGGTTGGCTCAGCTAAAGGCTCAACTAAGGACGCAGCAACAGGCTGTGTAGCAGGCGCTGCTGCCGCAACTGAAGCAGAAAGAAAAATAGCAACGGCTAATAATACTCTAACCAAAATAACCTCAAATGTGTTTACGCTGGCCGGTCAGACCCTGTCTGCGCCAGGCTACCAATGCCGCAAGCAATAGCATACCAAAACTTAAGGCGCCACCGCTGCTATTATCAGGGTTAACCGCTGCGCCCCCCGCCGGGTTTATTTGCACCGTGGTATTACTGCTATTCTGGCTAATGCCATCATCTGCGGTAAAACTAAACACCAGACTGGTACTGCTGGTCACTACCGGCGCAGTAAAACTGGCATCCAGGCTGGTGGCACTGCTTAGTGTTACGGTTGGCCCGGAAAGTTGCAGCCAGCGATAACGTAAAAAATCATTATCACTGTCCGTTACTGTGGCACGCAACTGAACCATAGCACCCGCTAGCGCAGTTACCGTCGCCGGAGTGCTTACCTGCGGGCTACTGTTAGCGCACTGGCTATTGCGCTCCAGCGTAGCAATACCTGCCAGCCAGCTGGAGAACGCCAGATTTTGTGGCGGGCACAGGCTGGTATTCTGATAACTAAAGGCACTTAAACCGGTCAGCTCAATAAAATTCTGCGGCAAGGTACCACTAAAATTATTATCCGCCAACCATAGTATCTGTAAATCAGTCAGCGCTGCCAATGCCGACGGTAAGGCACCAGACAACTGATTTGACTCCACAAACACGCGTTGCAAGCTGGACAACTGGCCAAGACTGGCGGGCAAAGCGCCACTGAAGTTATTAAAAGATAAATCGAGTTGGCTAAGCGCGCGCAGCTCACTGATTGCAGCCGGAATGGCACCTGTAAACCCGTTTTGCCATAAGCTTAACTGCTGCAAGCTGCGCAATTGCAGTAATACAGCCGGAAAATCGCCAGTCAGACTGTTAAAGCTTAAATCGAGTTCTGTTAATGCCGTTAAGCCAGCAAGCGCTGCCGGCAGCTCGCCGGTCAGGTTATTATTACTAAGATCCAGTGCCCTAACCTGGCCATTACTGCAGCTTACGCCTGCCCAGCTGCATACCGCCACCTCAGGTTCAAGCCAGCCCTGATTATTCAGCCAGCTCTGACCTACGGTCTCGTAATACAGCTGTACCAGCGCGTTACACTGGTTAAGCGGCACCATCAGGTTAGTCAGCCCGGTGCAATAATCGTCATTACGCGGCAACACGCTTACCACAGAGTCAGCAAAAATAAGCTCTGTGGCATCACCACTAAACTGCCACTGTCCGGTAAAAATGCCATCTTCGACGTTATCACGCTCAGTAAGTAAAATGCTCTGAGCGCTATTTTCGGCAGTAACCTGTGGCTGAATAGCGTTACCATTACAATCGATACTCAGTACCCTGATATCCAGCATGCTACCCGCCGGCAAATATACGATAGCCGTGGCGGGTGAAATGCGCCGCGCTGGCTGGCTCTGGCACTGCAGCACTCCGGTATCGGCTGGCAGCCCCCTGCCGACACTGCTGGCCAACAGCAATTTACCACTACTGGTATAATCCCGGATAAGAGGATCGGTGCTGACTTTACCGGTTAACAGTAACCTGGCCCGCAATGCCTGCCAGCCAAGCGCAGGCTCGGCAGCTTTAAGTAAGGCGACCACCCCACTGACTACCGGTGCGGCCATTGAGGTACCGGACACGCTGGTATAGCCATCGTCCAGATCCGTGGTAACAATGGCTGCTCCCGGGGCAGTAACATCTACCCACTCACGACCATAATTGCTGAAAGTTGCCTTATCCTGTGCCTGATCATGTGCCGCGACACTGATAATATTGGCTAAATCGTATGCCGCCGGATACAACAGGCTTTGGCTACCGCTATTGCCGGCACTGGCAATAAATAATATACCGGCTTGCTGATGACGGGCTATCGCTTCATACAAGGCCTGCGACTGACCAGCACCACCCCAGGAGTTATTACTGGCAACAATATTAATGTTATGGCGCTGTTTTAAGTCCAGCAGATAATCCAGACAGGCGATGGCATCACTCACAAAGCCAGTGCCCGTTTCATCTAAAAATTTGCAATGTAATACCTGCAGTTGCCAGTTTACTCCGGCAACCCCCAGCGTATTATTAGTTGTCGCAGCAATAATGCCGCCTATCTGGCTACCATGACCATCTTCATCGGCCGGATCACTGGTATTATTTGCGGTATCAATGCCATAAATGTCATCAATATAGCCATTACCATCATCATCAACACCGTTAATCGTCTCTACCGGATTACGCCAGAGATTTGCCTGTAAATCAGGGTGCAGATATGCCACGCCGGTATCAACCACAGCCACCACCAGCTGTTGCTCACCCGTGCTCTGTTGCCAGAAAGCCGGCGCGTTAATACCCTGAACCTGGCCTAGGTGCCACTGCAGGTTAAATTGGGGATCATTTGGAATGTGTTGTTTTTTAAGAATGTAATCAGGTTCGACAAAGCGAACCCCAGGCAACTGCCGGTAATAGTTGACGGCCTGCTGCAACTCAATACCCTTGGCCAGCTCTACCCGCAATAAGCCTGAGCCCCCGCCCTTTCGAAGCGCACCGCCCAGCGGTTCCACCCTGCTCGCGTAGTGGCTTAAAAATTGCGCCGCAGCATTATCGGCATGTTGCAAGCTTACGCTGCTATATTCCGTATTGGTAGCAACAATAAGCCGGAGCGGTTCAGCTGTCACTGGTAGTATTAATATTGCAATCAGCAACAACCCGGCTTTTATCGAACCAGCTGTTATCGAAATAGTCAGCATAACGCTTACCCCGCTATTCGTTTATTACCTTAATAATAAGCTATACGCCCAAACACATCTATCCGATGCAATAAACGGCTTAGCAGGGTTAATTACGCTACTGCAGGGTATGACTGGCTCGATAACACCAGCGTTGTAAAATTAAATAAACGCCAGTACCAGTAACCGGATCCAAATCAGCCACAGCGCCAGGCACCCCAGCAGAAATACTCTGAACCGCAGCCGCACATTATTACTGCCAATATGAATAACCGTATGCCAGTAACGAAGAGCCACAAATACGATGCCCATTACCAGAAACGTTAAATCGGCCAGACCAAATTGCAGGCAGAACAGCACACTGAACAGATATAACATCGGCATCTGAAACTGATTATCAAAATTGCGACTGGTTGCAATAACCTGTTCGTTAGCCCCGGTTAAATCCATGGTTCTGAAAGCTGTCATGCTTATTTCTTTACTCTTTGCCGCTTTAATCCTGCGCCGCCCCATAAAAATCATCACTACGCTGGTTAGCAATACCTGGGCAAACGCCGGCAATAACATCAACTTTTCCATCAGTTTTTCCTGTAAGGTTGTTAAATATCACTATTTTCGTGGCAAAGTATGCCTGTTACCGGTGTTAAAGCCAATGCCCGGCATTATCAATAATCCTGGCGTTTACAGCCCAGGCTGCTTTGGGTATTCTTAGCCGCTAATTTTCAGGGTTATTTCAGGAGCGAGGCAATGGCCCAACTTTATTTCTACTACTCGGCAATGAATGCCGGTAAATCGACCTCGCTGTTGCAAAGTGCTTATAACTACCAGGAGAGAGGCATGACCGTGGCCATTTACACCGCTGCGCTTGATCATCGCTTTGGTCTTGGCAAAGTCAGCTCGCGTATTGGTCTGGCGATGGATGCGCACATTTTTAGTGCGGAATTTAATTTTCTGGCGCATGCTCAGCAACTTAAAATGTCCGGTCGTTTAGACTGCATTCTGATAGACGAAGCGCAGTTTCTCAGTAAAGCTCAGGTGCGCCAGCTTACCGATATCGTCGATGAATTACGGATCCCCGTGCTGGCATTTGGCTTACGCACAGACTTTCTCGGCGAAACCTTTGCTGGCAGCGAAGCCTTACTGGCTTGGGCCGACAAGCTAATTGAGCTGAAAACTATTTGTCACTGCGGTCGCAAAGCCAATTTTGTCGTGCGACTCGATGCAGATGGAAATGCCGCTACCGCCGGCAGTCAGGTGCAAATAGGCGGTAACGAAAGTTACGTGTCGATGTGTCGTCAGCATTTCAAACAATTAGTCTGGCAGCAAACTTAACCCGCTGGAAACGGTTCAGAATTTGCCATCAGCGCTCAATCCGTTATAGTAATTAAAAAACTATCGTGATTTATGGTTGCAAACTCAGACGCTTATCCCCATTTTTGGGCCATCCTTGACCGACTGCCATTAGCGCTGCTCTACAAAGAGAGTGCCAGAGCAGAAATTTTTGCCAATGCGGCGGCCCGCAGCCTGCTGGGCGAAACGCTGCCAGATAAACCCCTTAGTCTGCCACAATTGTCTGAAATCAGAATTCTGGATCAGCACCGCAATAAAGTCAGTCTGCTAAGTAATCCATTACTCATGGCCTTAGGTGGCACCAAGCTGCGCCAGCAGATTTTACTCGAAACAAAGGACACCGCAGCACCGTATATGCTGCAAAGCGAGCTGGTCAAATTGCAGTTTAGCCTGGGCAATACTATTGTTGTTACCTTGTCGCCACTGCATAACCCTCAAGAACCCAGTGCAATACTTTCCCTAATTCAGCCGCTGACAGCGCAGCCAACACATGATATTGCAGAACTGGAAGAGGCACTGGCCTTCGATAAACTGATGTCACTGATTTCTACTGAGCTTATCAATGTCAGTAGTAACGCGCTTGATCAACATATTGAAGATGCGCTGGCAGCCCTCGGCGAGTTTTGCCACGCGGATCGCAGCTATATCTTTCAGTTTAACAACGACCTAAGTGAAATGAGTAACACCCATGAATGGGTCCGTGATGGCGTCACTGCCTATAAAGAGAACTTGCAACAAATACCGGAGCAGGCGCTGCCTTATTTCTTTGAGAAAATTCAACGAGACCATATTTTTGCCGTATCGGATGTCGGCAAGCTACCAGCCGAGGCTGCGAGCGAGCAGCAAGAATTTGAACGCGAAGATATTCGCTCCGTATTATGTATTGCCATGCTGGCCGGCCAAAAACTGATTGGCTTTGTCGGTTGCGATATGGTGGCCCGGCAACGCAACTGGACCAGCAATGATCTGCGACGGATAAAATTAGTCGGAGAAATGATTGCCAACAGTATTCAAAACGTAAATTACCGGGTGTCTTTACAACAAATTCAACAAGAATTATTAAGTGCCAACCGGGAGTTGCAAAAACAGGCTAATCAGGATGGCTTAACCGGCCTGGCGAATCGACGCAACTTTGATGAGAAATTACTGGAAGAGCTGCAGCGCAGCGCACGAAGCAAGCTGCCGCTGGGGCTGATTTTACTGGATATTGACTTATTTAAGCCCTACAACGACCATTATGGCCACCAAGCAGGTGATGCAGCGCTGCAACAAGTAGCGACGGCGCTTAAAAAAGAAGCGCGCCGCCAGGGTGAAGTTGCGGCCCGATATGGCGGCGAAGAGTTCGCCCTTATTCTGCCTGACAGTGACCCTAAGGCGTGCCTGGAGGTCGCCAGGCGGGTGCAACAACATATAAAAGCGCTGCAAATAAGCCATTGCCAATCCGAAGTCGCCGACTACCTTACGGTCAGCATTGGCTGCTACAGTGTCATTGCCGATAAAAATACCAAGCCAGAACACCTGTTACAACATGCCGATAAAGCCTTGTATCAGGCCAAAGCCGCCGGCCGTAATACTATCGTCACAGATGAATAATATTACAACCGGTCAATGCTGAGCTCGCCACTCTTTTAATTATAAAAATCAGAACGCGCTTCGGTCATATCAATTAACTTAACTGGTCGGTTTAGCGGCTGACCGCCATCACGGGCAATCGGTACCCAGGGTAAACGGCCGCGGCCTTTGGCAGGCTTAACCGCAAACAAGTCAAATGGCAGCGACAAGTAAAAGCCTTTGGTAAAACTACCTTCCCCATACTCGTCTGACGATACATTGGTAATTGCCGCATAAGCGCCAATAACAATGCCACTGTCAAAGCGCTTGGCAAAATCAACATTCACCCCTTTGTCTTGTGCCAGAAACTGGCCAATATTAAAAGTTAAGCGAGTATCAGGTAAAAATTCTGGCTGCCAATACAGGTTTATATGACCGGTAAAGGTATTATAATCAAAAAAGTCTAAATCATTTTCAAAAGAGCGCTGGCGCACATAATTTAAGTCAAAACCAACGGCAAAATTACTGTCAACGGGCCGGTACAGCACTTCAGTACCCACCCCACCAAACATAGTCTCCAGATAGCCGCCATAAGCCTGAGCAAACCAGTTATCGCCTAGCTGCTTCTGCCAGTGGCCATAAGCATTTTCCATTGTTAATTTGCTACGGGTAACATACTCTCTGGCAAACGTGCGTACCCGCGGCAAGGGGGTATCCAGCGCATCAACTTTAAAGTTAAACTGATCAAAGTTTTCCAGCAAGGTTAATTTTGCCGCGCCATTAAAACTGAAGTTTTCAGTAAAGCGGTAACCGGCTCCCAGAAATAAACCGCCCTGATACATATAAAAACTTTCCGGATTACCAAAGCTCTGGATCCAGAAAATTTCCGCTCCTGTATAAAAACCGGTGTCATAGGGTACGTCGGCCAGCGCCATAATGCTTTTATCCGGGGTCTGCCTTATATAAGTCGACCTGATATCAGGCTGCAGCTCGTCGTAAGCAGCCGCTTTAGCAAAAGCCTCTACATCAATTACTTTTTCCACCAGTGGTAAATTACCACTAAATTCAATTACCCTAATTCGCTTAATATGTGACGGTAATTGGGTCAGTACTACCCGGGCCAGGCGCTCCGTTGCTTCTTCATCGTCCCTATAAAACAACTGATGACCATACAAAATAAACTCATCATCGGTCATTTTTGAAGTTTTTAAATAAAACCCGGCATTAGACAACAACTGGTTTAAAATTAAGTTGAGATTAGCAAAATCATCCCGCTGTGCGCGCGGCGATGCCACAGGTCGCATTGCTGGTTTTATTTTCGGCTGATCGTTACTGTTTAAATCAAGCTGATAATGCACGCCAAATCCCAGAGTATTGCCACGCTGATAATTTAAATCAAAAGTAACATCACGCCACTGATATACTGCTCCAATATTCCAGCGGCTATCCTGAGTTAGTTCTCCAGCTCTATCTCGCGAATAGTCATTGCCCTCGTATTCCAGCTTTAACCTTAAAGGGTGCCAGGGGGTCTGGTATTCAACTCCGGCAAACAGGGAGGCCGGGCCTTTAAAAAACTTCGTATAACTAATTTTACCGCCTTGTCCCAAGGTCTCGCCAGGTCGGGTACAAAAGCTCTCGCGAATCTCACATAACGGGTTTAGGGTATTGCCCGCCGCACCCAAATAGCCCCAGCCCATGCCCAGATGAAAATCAATATTTCCCCATGCTTTGCTTAACGCAATAAATTCACTTTCAAATAAACCGGTGCCACCAAAATCGTTAAAACCCACGGCCAGTTGCGGCAAATAACGGCTCTCTTGAAGTAACCGAAACTTAACATCAATACCTTTGTCTTTTAGAGTCTGATCGCCGCTAAAACCAGGAAACTCGCTGTAGTTGACCGTTCGAACATCGGTGTAACGGGCGGTGGTTTCCAGCCAATCAAACAACTGAATACTGACTGACCAGAAACGATACTCTTCGTTGTCAGTGTAATTTGCCGTCATCGTACCGGCAGATGACATTCTAGCCGTTGGGGTCTGGATTAAACCAACACCACCGCGCACCATTTGCGAAGGTTTATTTGCATTAAACTGCCAACCTAAGTCTTCATTGTCGCTGGCAAATGCTGCACTACCTGATATAAGCAACACTAAAAAACTTGCGCCGAAATTAAAACCTTTATAATTCATTGTACTACCCGATGTAAAACTAGTGCCAGCAAATTCTGGTTGAGTTGCTCCAGCTCTGAACTAAACCATTCTGATTCAAAAGGAACAAATACCAGCGCGCCCGGCATCGCTTCAATATGCTGACGGTTCCAGTTAGCGACACCCACTTTAATTACGGTGCCATCTGGCTGGATAACATATACCACCGAAGCATCTGCGTAAGCAGTACGCTCAATCGCCGTCAAATACTCAGAGATGGAAGTTGCGCCATTATGAGGAACAACAACATCTTTTTCGATCGCTCCCCAAAACTGAACGGTTTCAGGTCGCACCATTAGTTGCAGCTTGTAAACACCGGTGTCAAATTTGGGATTGAAAGGCGCCTGAGCTCTGGCCAGATCATAATCGATCGGTATTAATATCCGTTGTGCCAGTTGCCAGTTTGCAACCTGAAACTTAAGCGCATTAAGCTCTGTTTGCAACTCAGGCTTAGCAGACGCTGCAAGCGTCTCCAATTGCTGCAATACGGTCGAGCGCAGATGCTCCGGGCTGTTGCTCGCTAGCAATGAGCTGTTTAGCCTTGTACTATTTAATTTGGTATTGTCCAAACGATATAGTTTCGAAGCTGGCCAGTACCAGTTTTGCTCCAGGCCTTTTTTAGCTAATACCTCGGACAGCCGGGGCTCCACTTCAAAATTGTAAGCGCTATTATTAATATCAACGATTACCGCAGGACTCTGTGCAAATACAGGAATCAGGTAGCTCGCTACAACCAAAACAACGTTAATGAAACTTGCAGTTTTCATATCGCATCCGCCGCAACATCTTTGCCAGAACGCTGTAGCTGCCTGACTACTTCACTGATAAAGGTCAACTCAAAAGGCTCGGCCCCCGGGGCCAGCAATTGGACACTTTTTAATACTGCACCATTTTTTGCATCCAACCAGAAAAGGTTTTGCCACTTATCATCAAACCGGACAAAATTGGACTCTGCTATATAATGGACATTTTCAATTAACGGCACGACCTCCAGCTGCACACCGAAAAAACTCATCGATTGTATCGGGCCGAACTGAAAAGTAGATGTTGTCGGATAGCCATATTCGCTATGCTGCCAATCCGCTAACCGGGTCCAGTTAGCGGTGGAAGACAATTTTAATTGCTTTTTTAGCGGATCACTGCTGCTATTAGTAAGGTGCACTAAATCGTTAGTTAAGCCGATAGTACGGACAATTCGGCCTTGCTCGGTTACCAGCACTACGCGATCGGCCGACACCCATTTAAATTGGCCTCGCTCAATAAACATCAGCGCCATTGCGACCTGCGCCTGCTCACCGTGCTTTACGTATAAATAATCATGAGATGCGCTAGAAAGAAAAGAATAAGGTAATTTTACATCCGGCGTTTCGGTAAATGCCAATTTTAGCATGTCGGCATAGGAGCGGTAGGTGCCAGAGCAAGACATAAGTGACAGTGAAGATAAACAACACGCAAGCAGCAACAGCTTTTTAGCAGCCATCATTTTTTAAAACCCATAAAATTTCCGATATAAACAAAAAAGCCGCCAAAAGGCGGCTTTTTAAAACTTACTGTTTAACCTACTGGTTGTACGATCGCTGGGTAAGTTACCGTTACTGGCACCACAGTGATGGTGTTAGTGTTGGTAACGGTACCAGAAACGCTTGCCGTTGCAGTAGCCGTGGCAGTAGTGGTAGAAGAGTTGGTGCAAACACCAGCGACTGGTGCGCCGTCACCTTCGTTACACACTAGCTCAAACTCCTGCTCATCAGGAAGAGTAACACCGGAATTATTGGAAATAATAGCAGCAGCTACTGCAGCTGAAACACCCAACGCAGTCAGGCTGGCTATAGTTAAACCACCAATACCGGCAACACCAGTACCACCGGCAGCAGCTTCCTGCTGAGCATTAACACCGGAGCTTAATGCCAGTGCCATAGCGGCAATAATTAATTTTTTCATCGTTTGTCCCTCATATCACAAATTAAAATTCCAGTTGCACGCAGCTTAAACCAAACGCGACATAAGCTCAACCAGAATAACCAAAAATTTTTACGCTATTTGCTTGGTTTTAAACCCTGTACCTAACCGGTCCTGCTTTGCATTATTGACCAAACCCATCGCCGCAATCTGGCTCCCACTAGTCACATCACAGGCGGCCCTGACAACCAAATCACTGGTGGCACAACTATAATTAAATTCAGTGGGTGCACTACGAATGAGCTCAATAATTTGCTCAACTGCAAATGCTTCACACGCTTGGTCCAGTCGTTGCAACAAGTGCGACATTTCCGGCCAGCTAAGTTTTGCTTCATCGGCAGCCATTATCCGGCTATGCTCGGTCTGGCGCACATTTTCGCCGATTAGCAGCTCTTCATACAATTTTTCACCGGGGCGCAAGCCACTGTACTGAATTTCAATATCGCCATTAGGGTGAATGTCGTCTTTTACTTCCAGCCCCATTAAGTGAATCATTCGTCTGGCTAAATCCGCTATTTTTACCGGCTCGCCCATATCCAGCACAAATACATCGCCGCCCTTGCCCATCGCGCCCGCCTGGATCACCAACTGCGCCGCTTCCGGTATGGTCATAAAGTAGCGGATAATGTCTTTGTGGGTTACGGTTAACGGCCCGCCTTTACGAATTTGTTCACGAAATAACGGCACTACCGAACCACTGGAGCCCAGCACGTTACCAAAGCGCACCATACAAAAGCGGGTGCTACTCTGGTGCTCTGCCAAGGCCTGTAATACCAATTCGGCCAACCGCTTTGAAGCCCCCATTACATTGGTCGGCCGCACGGCTTTATCAGTAGAAATAAGCACAAAGGTAGCGACACCGGCTTTTATCGCAGCTTCGGCGGTATACCAGGTGCCAAACACATTGTTTCGCACGCCTTCTACCACATTATACTCGACCAAAGGTACATGCTTATAAGCTGCCGCATGGTATACCGTGTTAACCGCGAAGGTACGCATTACCGTTTCCAACCGGCTCTGCCGCTGCACAGTCCCCATTACAGGAATAAGCTCTACCTCAAGCTTTTCCCGCTGTATAATTGCAGCCAATTCCTGCTCAATGCTATACAAGCCAAATTCCGATAATTCAAACAGCACCAGCATTTTCGGCTCGTAGCGAATTATTTGCCGGCATAACTCTGAGCCAATTGAGCCACCGGCGCCTGTCACCATCACTACCTTGCCTTTAATATCGGCGTTCATTAATTTACTTTTCGGTTCAACGGCATCGCGGCCCAGTAAATCTTCAATTTTCACATCCTGCAGCTCATCAATTCGCATAGAGCCATCTACCAGATCACTCATGCCAGGGATAGACTGCACCGGAATAGGCAACTCATCCAGCGCATCCAGTACTTCACGTCTGCGGGCCCGGCTGGCCGAAGGTAACGCTAACAGCACCCGGCTGATATTTTTGCTTTTAATCAACGAGCTTATCTGTGAAGGCGACCCTACGGTAATACCTAAAATCGTTGAACGCTGCAAGGTGGTATCATCATCAATAAACATAACCGGATGATATTGTTCACCATTAAGTAAAGCATGAGCTAACTGCCGGCCAGACGAACCGGCACCATAAATTAATACCCGCTCTTTATGGCCGTTATTACGCTGCACTAAAAACATCCGGGCCAGTAAACGCACACCACCAGAGGTCACCAGTGCCAACATCGCATAAACGAAGATAAGATTGCCTTTATCACTTACTTCTAAAAAGGCAAATAGCAGCGCCAGAATTACCGCACTACTGACAATACCGCTTAACACTGCACCCAGTGCATGCTGACCAATATAGCGAATAACCGCCCGGTATAAGCCAAGCTTGGTAAAGATAAACAAGGTAACTGGCAAGGTAATAGTAAAAGCCAGGGCGATTTGCGGCACAAAATTGGGCTCACCGTGCTGAGTTAACAAATATGCCGCCACAATCGATGTAATTAAAAAACAGATATCAATAATCACTGATACCAGCCTTTTTATTGAACGCGGCAACGCCAGCAACCATCCAAACATTTATGTCTCCATCATTCTTTCTGTTCCCCGAATACCACTTTTTTCCAAATCGATCAGGTAAATCAGTTACAAAACAACTCAGCCCCGTTTTTTTTACAGCGCTAAAGCAAAAATTGCTTATTATAGCATTAGCGCCGAATTACAGACAGATTAAAAACAACACAATACAAAATTGTTACTGTTTCAGAGACTTTAACCCGCCTAGCCATTGTCTAAATTCAGTGCCGAGCTGCAGGTCCCGGATACCATATTCAACAAACGCTTTGATATAACCCAGTTTATTACCACAGTCGTGGCTGCGGCCATTGATATGATAAGCATTTACCTGCGCAGCTTCCATCAACATGGCGATGGCATCGGTGAGTTGAACTTCATCTCCGGCACCAACCGGGGTCTTTTTAAGACATCCCCATATTTTAGCATCAAATACATATCGCCCCACCACTGCGAGATTAGACGGCGCCTTATCCCGGGCTGGTTTTTCTACAATCGCTAGCATCTGTTGCGAGTCGCCAGCGCTCAGTTGCTGCTCAGAGACATCAACCACACCATAGTTGCTGACTTGCTCTATAGCGACAGGCTCAACCATTACCTGGCTGACACCGGTTTGCTCGTATAGCTGCAGCATTTTTGCCAGGTTGTCTGTTGCCAGATTACTGTCGAAGCAATCAATAATCACATCGGGTAGCACTACTGCAAATGGCTCATTGCCAACTAAGGGCAACGCACAAAGCACTGCATGCCCCAGGCCTTTCGCTTCTCCCTGGCGAACATGCATAATGGTTACATCTTTAGGACAAATGGCTTTTACTTCTGCCAACAACTGCCGCTTAACACGCTTCTCAAGGATGGATTCCAGCTCAAAACTTTTATCGAAATGGTTTTCGACAGAATTCTTGGATGAATGAGTTACCAGTACGATTTCTTTAATGCCGGCAGCAATGCACTCATTAACCACATACTGAATAAGCGGTTTATCCACTATAGGCAGCATTTCTTTTGGTATCGCCTTAGTGGCTGGCAACATTCGGGTTCCCAGGCCGGCAACCGGTATCACCACTTTTTTAATTTTCATGTAAAGTCCCTAACATTTTCGCCCCGGCCAATGGCGAAATATTTAAAGCCTTTGCGTTTCATCCGTTCTGGCTCATATAAATTACGACCATCAAAAATTACCGGGCTGTTTAACTGGGTTTTTATCAAGTCAAAATCAGGCGCTTTAAACTGTTGCCAGTCGGTGCAAATCAATAGGGCATCGGCCCCTTTTAGCGCCGCTTCCTTAGTGCCAACCAGGGTTAAATCATCCCTGACACCATACAATTGTTGAATGTCTTCCATCGCCTGCGGATCATAAGCTTTAATTTCAGCTCCGGCTTGCCATAATAAGTCCATCAACACCCGGCTTGGTGCCTCCCGGATATCATTAGTTTTTGGTTTAAAGCTCAGGCCCCACAAGGCAAAAACCTTGCCTTGTAAATTGTCACCAAAATAACTGGTGACCAGTCTGAATAACCGGGTTTTCTGGGTGTCATTGACTTTAGCCACAGCCTTTAATAACGAGACGTCGTGGCCAGCCTTGTCAGCGGCGCGAATTAGCGCGGTAACGTCTTTGGGAAAGCAAGAGCCGCCATAACCACAACCCGGATAGATAAAATGATAGCCAATTCGTGGATCTGACCCTATACCGCGACGTACTGCTTCAATATCAGCACCTACCAGTTCAGCAACATTGGCCATTTCATTCATAAACGAGATTTTGGTCGCCAGCATGCAGTTCGCTGCATATTTAGTCAGTTCAGCAGAGCGAACATCCATAAACATCATTTTATCCTGGATCCGGTTAAACGGCTCATACAACTCGCGCAGAACATCTTTGGGCCGGTCACAGTAAGTACCAACGATAATCCGATCAGGGCGCATACAATCGGCAACCGCAACCCCTTCTTTCAGAAATTCTGGGTTTGAAACCACATCAAATGGCAACGCCAGTTCCCGCTTTGCTAAAACCTCGGCAATTCTGGCCTTTACTTTATCGGCGGTACCAACCGGCACGGTCGATTTATCAATAATAATTTTGGCTGCATCCATATACCGGCCTATGGTGTCTGCCACGGCCAGTACATATTGTAAATCAGCAGAGCCATCTTCTTCCGGCGGGGTGCCTACCGCAATATACTGTACTTCTCCATGTTCTACCCCGGCTTTTGCATCGGTAGTAAAGTGCATTCGTCCAGCCTGATAATTACTGATGACCAGCTGTTCCAGCCCTGCTTCATGTATCGGCATGATGCCATTGG
The DNA here is from genome assembly GCA_002364615.1 of Arsukibacterium sp. UBA3155. Taxonomy (GTDB): domain Bacteria; phylum Pseudomonadota; class Gammaproteobacteria; order Enterobacterales; family Alteromonadaceae; genus Alishewanella. Next base: position 111,104 of record DEYP01000013.1, read on the forward strand.
TCAGGTCAGTTATCCGCTGTTGATTCACATCAACACAATAAACGTTGTGTCCTACTTCAGCCAGAACGGCGGCCTGAACCAAACCCACATAACCAATTCCAAAAACCGTTACTTTCATCAGACTTCCTTATTGGTACCCAGCCAGATTTGTACCTGACTAGAAACAAGATTAAATGCAGACAATAATTAAACTCAAACACGTTAACAAGTGTCAGTTTGAACAGCGTGTCATGAATGTTAGCTTAATTATCGGGGAATGATCAGTTGTTGTTGCAAAAACGCCACCACCTGGCGCGCCGCCTGCTCAATACTTAATTCGGCCGTTTTTAAATGGATATCGGGCGCTGCCGGCGCCTGATAAGGCGAGCTAATACCGGTAAAATGGGCAATTTCTCCGGCGCGGGCTTTCTTGTATAAGCCTTTGGGGTCGCGCTGCTCACACACGGCCAATGGCGTATCGACAAACACTTCAATAAAAGCATCACCGGCCAGCGCTTTAGCCTGGGCACGATCGCTGATAAAAGGCGAAATAAACGCCGTGCCGACAATTAAACCGGCATCCAGCATTAAACGGCTGACTTCGGTAATGCGCCGGATGTTCTCAACCCTTGAGGCATCATCAAAGCCTAAATCGCGGTTCAGGCCGTGGCGCACATTGTCCCCATCCAATAAGTAGGTATGGCAACCAAGGTCAAATAGCATCCTGTCGACCGCATTAGCAATAGTCGACTTACCGGAACCAGACAGGCCGGTGTACCAAAGCAAACAGGGTTTATGGCCATTGCGCGCTTGCCGCTCTGCAAGGCTTAGCGCGGCATTATGCCAAACGATATTGTTGTTCATAGCTGAATCCATCTCGTTATCGGGTGCCTAAAAAACAAATAGTACTAACAAAGGGAATAATCTTAAAATGGAAGTTCTCTTAAAATGAAAGCACTCTTAAAATGGAAAAACCAGAGGGATCAACAACACACTAAGTACAACATAAGTCAGTGCCACCGGCCCCCCTACCAGCACAAAATGCTTTAACTTATAGCTGCTGGCGTTAAACACCATTAAATTGGTCTGGTAACCATACGGCGTAACAAAGCTGGCCGACGCGGCAAACGCCACGCCCATCACCATCGGCATAACATCAACGCCCATGCCTTTGGCCAGGCTGTAGGCCACCGGAAACATCAGCGCCGCAGCGGCATTATTGGTAATAATTTCAGTGAGCAGATAGGTTAATAAAAAGATCCCAATAAACGTTACCATCGGGGCCTGTCCGGCTAAGGCGCTGCCAGCAAAGTCACTGATATTCTGGGCCAGGCCAGTGTTGCTCATGGCACTGGCGATACAGAGCGCGCTGGTGACGATAAGCCAAATTTCTACCGGAAAGCGACGTTTTATCTCATTGATGGTTAAGCAGCCACTAAATAACAGCGCCGCCAGCAAATATATAGCGGCAAGCAATAACGAGGTTCCGCTAAATACCGTACCGGCAATCATGGCCACGAAACCCCACCAGGTTAAACGCTCGCGCCAACCACTTAGCATATGTTCCGGCTCTATACCGGACAACAGGTAAAAGTTCTTACTGATATTATGACGGCTGGCAAAATCGGGACCGGTGGCCAGCAATAAAAAATCGCCGGCTTTTAATTCAATTTCGCCCAGCTTGCCATTTACCCGCTCGCCTTCGCGCCTTACGGCCACCACAGCGGCATCAAACCTGGCCCGAAAACCGCTGTTTTTCAGGGTTTTCCCTGTTAATACCGACTCTTCTTTAATAATAACTTCAGTCAGGCTCTGGGTCTCCAGGCCATTTTCGTCGGCGAATAAACTAATTCCGGCAAACTGCTTTAATACGTTTACCTTATGCACATTACCGGTAAAAATCAGTTTGTCACCCGCTTTTAAAATGTCGTAGCGCGCTACCGGTCGGATCACTTCGCTATCGCGCACAATCTCCGTTAAAAACAGCTCGTCTAAATGGCGCAGACCTGCCTGCTCCACGCTCTGACCAACCAGCGGAGAATCACTATTGAGCTTAGCTTCGAGCAGGTATTCAGTGATCACCACATCCCGGGTTTTCTCATCCGGCAGCAAATAGCTCATAATAAATAATACCAGGCTGCCCCCGGCTAATACGCCCAGGCCAACTAAGGTAAAGTCAAAAAAGGCAAAACCAGGCTCACCGGTTTCAACCAGCATAGAGTTAACAATAAGGTTGGTCGAGGTACCAATTAAGGTCAGGGTGCCCCCCATAATAGCGGCATAAGATAATGGAATAAGTAACTTGGTCGGCGCCACTTTTTTGTTAGCCCTAACCGCGTTCAGCATCGCGGCCACCACGGCGGTATTATTAAGCACCGAAGAGGCCAGCGCGGTAAAACCAATAGTTCGCAGCACCGAGCCGGCTACCGAGCGGGTAAACAAAAAGCGCGACAGGCGCCTAAGCAAACTGGTTTTTTCAAGAGAAAAGGATATTAACACCAGCAACACCAGCGTAGCTAGCCCGGGGTTGGCCGCATTTCTTAGCAGCATGCTGCTGTCAATAAAACCAAATGCCAGCATAGCCAGCAACATGGCGGCGAAAATACCAGCCGAATGAGCAGAATAGCGGATAAGTGCTGCTACCAGCAGCACTAACATCCCTACCAGCGCCATGGCTGGCAGACTCATTTACGGCCTTTTTGCGACAATTCAGGGAAGTGCTTGCGCAGTAGCTGAATAAGCTCCAGTTCAAACGAACTCAGGCCACTGATTTCCTGCTCTGGTTGCGGTTCGGCTTGTGCCACCAGCGCCGCATCTACCATACCCGCCGCAACGGTAAGGTTAGTTAAGCGGTCAATGACGATAAAAGCGCCGGTTTGCTTATTTTTTAAATAGGCATCAAAGGCAACCGCTTCGGTCAGGTTAATATCGACCAGTCCAATTTCGTTCAAGCCCAGGTTTTGCGCATCGCGCTCTTCCAGGGTATTCACATCAATCCGATGATGCAGCTTGGCCACTTCTCCGCTAACCAGCTTGCAGGCAAATTTAAAGTAGTAATCCCGCTCGGTTTTCAGCGGTTGCTCGTGCATCCAAATCATCTTGGCGCGCAAACGTGATGACACATGCGCCAGCACATCTTTTTTCACCAGCATATTACCGCGGCTAATGTCTATTTCGTCATTTAAGGTCAGTGTCACAGCCTGTGGTGCATGGGCTTCCTGTAACTCACCGTCAAAGGTAACGATAGATTTAACGGTAGATATAGTACCGGCAGGTAACACCCGGATGGTATCACCTACTGCCACGCTACCAGCGGCAATGGTGCCGGCAAAACCACGAAAATCAGAATTGGGCCGGCTAACCAGTTGCACCGGGAAACGAAACTCAGGGCTGTCAGCTGAGGCACTGATCTCCATCGTTTCCAGATACTGCATCAGGGTTGAACCCCGGAACCAGCTTAGCTTTTCGCTGGGGTTAACCACATTATCGCCTTCCAGCGCAGATATCGGCACAAAGCGAATATCCGGAATATCCAGTGAGCCCGCCAGGGTTAAATACTCTTCCTGAATTTCTTTGTAGCGCGCCTGCGAGTAGTCCACTAAATCCATTTTATTAATGGCCACAATCACATGCTTAATGCCCAACAAACTGCAGATAAAGCTGTGACGCCGGGTCTGGGTTTGCACGCCTTTGCGCGCATCCACCAGAATAATCGCCACATCACAGGTAGAGGCACCGGTTGCCATATTGCGGGTGTATTGCTCGTGGCCCGGGGTATCGGCAATAATAAATTTACGTTTATCCGTCGAGAAGTAGCGATACGCCACGTCAATGGTAATGCCCTGCTCGCGCTCTGACTGCAAGCCATCGACCAATAAGGCTAAATCGACTTTATTACCCTGAGTACCCGACTTTTTACTGTCTTCGGTTATGGCGGCCAACTGATCTTCAAAAATCATTTTGCTGTCGTGCAACAAGCGGCCAATTAAGGTGCTTTTACCATCATCGACACTGCCGCAGGTAATAAAGCGCAGCAGTTGTTTATTCTCGTGTTGGTTTAAATACGCTAAAATGTCTTGTTCAATTAAGGCTGATGCATGGCTCATGTTGTTCTCCGGTACTAAAAGTACCCCTCCATCTTTTTCTTTTCCATCGAGCCACTGCTGTCGTGGTCAATCACCCGGCCCTGGCGCTCTGAGGTTTTGGTCAACAGCATTTCCTGAATAATTTCAGGCAAGGTCGCCGCCGTCGATTCCACCGCACCGGTTAACGGGTAGCAACCAAGGGTTCGAAATCGCACATGCTTCATCTGCGGTGTTTCACCATCTTTTAACGGCATACGCTCATCGTCAACCATAATCAGCGTGCCATCACGCTCAACCACCGGCCGGGGCTTAGCGAAATACAAATCCGGAATATCAATGTTTTCCAGGTAGATATATTGCCAGATATCCAGCTCAGTCCAGTTAGAAAGCGGAAATACCCGGATACTCTCACCTTTATCTACCCGGCCATTAAAAATACTCCACAGCTCCGGCCGCTGGTTTTTCGGGTCCCAGCGATGGTGTTTATCGCGAAACGAATATACCCGCTCTTTCGCCCGGGACTTTTCTTCATCTCGACGCGCCCCGCCAAAGGCCGCATCAAACTTATACTTATCCAGTGCCTGTTTCAGGCTCTGGGTTTTCATAATATCAGTATGCTTGGCACTGCCGTGGCTGAACGGCCCAACATTCATTGCCCCCCCTTCCGGATTAATGTGCACTAGTAAGTCCAGGTCCAGCTCTTTGGCAATTTTGTCGCGAAAGGCGATCATTTCCTTAAACTTCCAGGTGGTATCAACATGCAGCAGCGGAAACGGAATTTTGCCAGGATAAAATGCCTTGCGGGCCAGATGCAGTAGCACTGAAGAGTCTTTGCCTACCGAATACAGCATCACCGGATTATCAAACTCGGCAGCCACTTCGCGGAAAATCTGAATAGACTCATTTTCCAGCGCTTTTAGATGGGTCATTCCTTTACTTTGATTTGGGTTTTGCAAAGAGGTTTGCATAAATCACTCCTGTTGATTCGTTGCTATAGCTTACAGAAATAGTCATGGCAGTACCAGATATCAGCGAACGATAAACCACCGGCAGTGGCAGATAAATGCAGCGGTTTAGATGGCTGCAACGGCGCAAATATACCGCTGAGCATATGAAGGGTTCAAGGAATGGTTTGGTATAAGATATAGCGCTGTGCTTTGGCTTCTAATTAGCCCTTAAAAAAAGGGTCTGAGTGAATAATTTATTCACTCAGACCCTTTAAAATAAAATAAAAGACGCTTATATAAGTTACCAATATTTTGGTACCAGTTATCAAGTGTTAAGCCGAAGCCAAAGCCAAAACCTCACTTAAAATCTGACAGCTTTTTGCCATTTCGTCCTTAGTCAAAGTTGGATGCACCAGCATCATCATGCTGGTTTCACCCAATAACTTTGCATTTGATAAGCGCTTAGTTGGTCGCCAGGAAGTATTATCAAACGCTTTTTCCAGATAAACTTCAGAACAACTACCCTGAAAGCAAGGCACACCTCTGGCCATAATTTCATCGACAATACGGTCGCGACTCCACTCTGCGGCCAGATGCTCTGGATTAACAAAGAAATAATGCTTATATTCGGCATGCTCATAGTCAGCAGGAACCTCGACTAACCGAAGTACCGGAAAGTCTTGAGCAACTGCATCCAGTTTAGCGGCGTTCTGTTGCCGGGCATTAGTCCAGCTTGTAATCCGCCGAAGCTGAATCCTTCCGATCACTGCCTGCATTTCCAGCATGCGCCAGTTGGTACCAAAGCTTTCGTGCACCCAACGAAACCCAGGTGGGTGCTCCCGCTCGTACACGGCTTCAAAACTTTTGCCATGATCTTTATAAGACCACATCCGCGACCAAAGTGCTTTGTCGTTAGTAGTCACCATGCCACCTTCACCACCGGTGGTCATTATTTTATCCTGACAGAAACTCCAGGCACCGATATGGCCGATAGAACCAACTGAACGCCCCTTGTATTTTGCGCCATGCGCTTGAGCGCAATCCTCTATAACAGCAAAACCGTGCTTTTCAGCCAATGCCATTATAGGGTCCATGTCGGCAGGCATACCAGCAAGGTGCACAACTATCACAGCTTTGGTATTAGGTGTTAATACTGCTTCAATGGTCTCAGCTGTGATATTTTGGCTGTTTAAATCAACATCAGCAAAAATGGGGTTAGCACCCGCCGTTACCACACAAGAAGCAGAAGCTAAAAAAGTCCTAGGCGTTACAATTACGTCATGGCCAACACAAACACCCAGCGCTTTGAGTGCAACATCGAGTGCTAAAGTGCCATTGGCCAGGGCTACTGCATACTTAGCCTGTGACCATGCAGCAAAATCTTTTTCAAATTCTCGGCATTCCTGACCAGTCCAGTAATTCACTTTATTTGAAAGAACGACATCACGAACTGCATTGGCTTCTTCTTCGGTAAAGCTTGGCCATGGAGAAAATTTAGTGTTTAACATACCACTCCGTTACTACTTAATAATTTTGGCGGGTACACCCACCGCAGTGACATTGTCTGGAAAATCTGTCACAACCACAGCACCAGCACCCACCATTACATTTTTACCAATACTTTTTAATTGTATTACCGAAACACCGATGCCTAACCAACTGCCCTGCCCGACTTCAACGCCGCCCGCTAAACATGTACCAGGACTGATATGAACCGCCGCAGCAAGTTTACAATCATGCTCTACCACAGCATTTGAGTTAATAATGCAAGCATGGCCAATTTTTACATCTGCATTGATTACCGCACCAGCCATCACCACAGTACCTCGTTCGATAACAGCAGATGAAGAAACTGTCGCTGCGGGGTGCACAACAGTCGCTACAGCAAACCCTTTAGCAGCAAGTTCTTGTTGTTTAGCAAGTCGCACATTATTGTTGCCAATCGCTACAATAACAGCAGGTTTGTCAGTTAAACTAAATAAGCTGGCGGTACTGCCCACAATATCAGAACTGCCATTTTTAGTTTTAGCGGGCCAGGCATCATCATAAAATGCTACTTTATCCCAAAGCCCAGTGGCAAGTGCAGCATCTGCTACTACCTTGCCATGTCCACTTGCACCCAATATTGCAAGCGTTGTCATTTAGGCTTACTACCCGTGAATTTTGACATAGTTGCTTCACCAGCAGCAGATATACCCTCACGCACAAATACTTTTTTCACCGTTAGAAAAAGTATTTTGATATCCAGCCACAAGCTGCGGTTATCCACATACCAGACATCAAGCTTAAGCTTTTCTTCCCAACTAATCGCATTACGGCCATTTACCTGCGCCCAGCCAGTAATGCCAGGCCGAACTTCGTGCCGTCTTGCCTGTTCAGCAGAATATAAAGGTAAATACTCCATTAGCAATGGACGCGGCCCAACTAAACTCATATCACCTTTTAAAACATTAAAAAGCCCAGGCAGCTCATCTAAGCTGGTAGACCGTAAAATTCGACCAAAGCGTGTCAAACGTTGATCATCCGGTAACGTCTTACCATCGATACCTACTGAGTCAAGCATCGTTCGAAACTTAAGTATTTTGAAAGCTTTACGATTAAAACCGGGTCTAACTTGACTAAATATAACCGGTCTTCCTAATTTCAGACTTACAAGCAAACCGACAACAATCATCAATGGAAGTGTTAAGGCTAAACCGACTGAGGACAACAAAATATCAACTAATCTTTTCACTTAAATAATACCTTAGCTAGGCTATCTGAAAGTTTGGAATAATCATGATGTTTGACGGCGTAAAGATGACCATTCTCACCCAGAATATCAAGTTCGTTCTGGGTTTTTGATTTTAAATTCAAAACAGCATCTGCTATAGCTTGTGGATCTTCAGCGGGAACAGATATACCCGCGTTTGCATTTACAACAAAATCGAAACTACCAGAATAAGAATGTATAATTGGTTTTCCAGCCATCATATACTCAGGCAATTTATTAGGTGCGATACCAAATCTATAAATAGACTCTTTTCGCCAACCAATAAAACAAGCATTGAAAGCCCTTAACATTGATTGAATTTGTGATTTTCTGATTGCCTCTATAAATACTACATTACTCAGACCTCTTGCCTGCTCCATTAAGTTTCGCTTCTCTTTCCCATCACCGACTAATACAAAAACTACATCAGTCTCATTTTTTAATATGTAAGCAGCTTTAATCAAAATATCTAAAGCATTAGCAACACCCAATGTACCGGTGTATCCTACCAAGAACTTATCTTTCGGCAATTTTTCTACAATACTATCAGGTAAAGGTGATGTTTGTGATATCTCAGACATGTCAATACCATTAGGAATCCAATAGAATTTATCTCGAGTTAGCCCCCTTGCTACCATATGTTCAACAGCATTTGGAAGGTTTGACAAAACTATATCTGAAACTCGGTAAGCCCTATCTTCAATCCATTGTAAAAAACGAATAAAAAGGTGCTTGGCAGAACGACCACCAAGTTCAATAAATGTCAAAGGCCAAATATCACGAACTTCAAAGACAAGTTTCGCTCCAAATTTTTTAGCTAATCGTTGGACAGAAAGAAAAGGTATCAAAGATGGGGAGCTGTATAGAATAACATCAGGCTTGTTCGATATAAATTCTAATAAATAGCGCAATTTCCAAGCAAAGACGAACCAATTAAGTATCCTTTTTATGCTGTGAGCGTTAGAGTATTTTGATACCCTAACCCAAACAAAATTAAACCCTGAAACTTGCTCAATGTTTAATTCACTTTTACACAAAGGAGGTTCTCTTAACAAATGCGTATAACTCGCAGCAACTACATATACGCTGTATCCACGCTTTGAAAGCTCCTTAGCCAAATAATAATGACGACCACCCATTGAAGTTTCAGGGGTTGAGGCATATTGGTTTATGATCCAAATAGTTTTAATTTTCTTACTAACGTGCATAATAAGCCTAACAGATAGATGGAGTCATGAGTTAAAAAAAGATGAGATTATCATCTGCTGAATTCGTCTAAGAAATAAACAAATATGTAAATATTGAAAATCAGTTTTGCTTTTTCCACCAATTGAAAACTTCGCAGCCAAATACTGCGCCGCTGCAAGATTTAAAATCTAAGTAATGATCTTTAATCTTAACCAATTTCACATTATTTTCGAAAATATATTCGGATATTACCAGTTGTCCTGAAGTAGTAGATGAAAGTAGCGAATATGTTAAAAAAAGTAGCTGGTCATCATAGTCTGGATAGCTTCTAATAATATCATTCTCATAATAACCACTAAAAAATGGCGAATTCCCTAAAACGCCTGTAGGTAAGTAGCGCCAACTAGGTTCATAAAATTCTGAACCACTGACAAAAAAAGAAAATTTATTATCATCTTTAACAACATTCTCTGCAATATCGTTGATGAATATGGGCATATTTTTATTTAGTAAAAGACTCGCTTCTAGCAAAAAATCTAACACCAAGGTGGCATGTATCGTGTCTTCAAATAAAAGGTCACTAGTTGCGAGTTGAGAGGGCCGTGTTTGGCTAGAAAATCTAGAAGAATCCCATCCATCATAGAATGATGATGGCCAGTAGCGCCAGATAATAGTATCAGAATTAGCTTGAAGATCTTCCGTAAATTTATTAAATAATATTTCAACACGGTTGTAATATGAAATATCATTAGTCATCTCATACAATTTTATAAGAACCAGGCCCAAAGCAAACTGCTGATTATATGGCATTACTATGCCGTCATAATCCACATCTGAAGTGCTCTGTATTCTATACTCATGATAATCTTCGTACCATTGATCCTCATAAAACTCAATCATTCTCTTTGCTTTAAGAAGGATATCATTGGAAGTATTATACTCACCTAGAATACTAAGTCCTGTTAGAATAGCATTCCAAATAAGACCATTATCAACTGCAAAGGCAATCTCACTAGTACCAGAAATGGAATACTTCTTACTATATAGAAGTCCATTTTCATCAAACTTTGACACTATTTCTTGAACAGATTGCTTTAACAACAACTTAATCTCTGGTTGCCGAAATTTTTTATATAAAACACTCAATGATTGCAGTCTATAAGACTGATTATTCGACACCCTTCCAAGGTAATCATTTGAAAAACTAAAAGGCTCATTACCTTGTTCAACGAAGAGTTTTTTGAGCGCCCAAAAATAATGTAGAGCACCACTTGATCCTCTTACGCTATATAACCGTTCCATATTATTATTGGAACCGGAGATGTAAATAGATTCTTCGAAACTCTCGACGAAAACTTGAGTAAAAGCACGGTCGAATACCTTAAATTCATATGTAAGGGTATCTGAATAAAAGAAAACTCCAGCTATGTAATTTTTAGCTCTAAAAATAGCATTAGAAAAGGAACGAGATGGCTGACAATTATGTTGAACTTCTGATAAATCCATTTTACAAATATACTGTCTATCTGATAAGAACTTCAGCCAATAAAGTATCCCATCAACTAAAACGGGGGAATAGTGATAACCCAACCCGACATGCAGTTGCTTACCATTAAGGATAATATTAGTTTGTGTATTAGAATTTTTAACTTCAACCCAAACGACATCATTGCCAAATACATCTAAATCATACTTAAGGCTTTCACTATTAGTAATTCTAATCCCGTCTCTATAAACATTAGAATTACCTTCTTTATCAAACCTAATAGAGTAATGAATATCTGTATAAAAAACAGACGATAATACAGGTGAAATTAGCGTGCTGTCCCCATCAGACTTGCACGATGAAAGTAGTAACAAACTCAGTAAAAAAAAAAATATTTTTTTATCCAATTCGAACTTCCCGATACACAGCAATAATTAGACCTACGAAAAGACCTGAGATTAACCCAAGAGCAAGGAGTAGTTTTAAATTAGGCCAAACCCGTTTTACAGGTGCGACTGCCTCGTCAAAAATAGTTATACCAAAGTTTGGTTCAGATTCAGTAACCAACTTATCAATCAAAAGTTGTAATAGACGATCATTCAACGCGACTTTAACTTCTACAGACAATGTATTGGACTGCAATCGATTTTCTACCAGGACAATCGTATTACTCAATGATCTCAATTTTAACTCTTGCAATCTAGAGTTAGCATGAATTGCAACTTTGTTAGCCCAGTCAGCTGCCTCGGCTGGATTGGTCCAACGAGATGATATAACAAGATGCCCATAGTCATAATCATACCTAGTTGAAAAAATATTCCTAAACGATCTGATTGCTGCCCAATCTTCAGAACCTTCAGCAACCCAAGTACCTCCGTCGTACGAATCAGAGTTTACTACCTGACTGATTCCGCTACTTATCATAAAATCTATGGCAAATGAACTACCAGACATTAATGATTGAATCTGCTTCTCTGAGCTACTTAAGGTATTTCCACTCAATATTGAACTTACATCAGGTACGCCAGAGAAACTAAATCCACTACTAATGTTTTTTATAGGAGAACCAATTATAACTTCTGCTTGATACATGGTAGTCATCAATTTTGACGATAATAATGAAATACCACCACCTAAAACACAGCATATCATTATAATGTATTTAGAACGCCAGACAATTTTAAAAAAGTCTGACAATTTCAAATAACTTTCATTGTAGGGTGATTTCATTATCGATGCCTTTGTTCGATGATTTATTCAATTCAAGTTTTTTAGTACAAAACTTCATCAAATCCTGATCATGTGTTACTACAATAACTATTCTGTCTTTAGATAAATCTTGAATAAGTCGACCGATAGCATTAGTCATATCCAAATCTAGTGCTGCACTTGGTTCATCAAGGATTAAAATACTTTTATCGAAATATAGTACTCTGGAGATTGCTAGTCTATGTTTCTGGCCTCCAGAAAGCATACGTCCAGAATCCCCCACGTGTCTGTTGAGACCTTCAGGACTATCGACATAAAGACTATTCAAGCCTACCCGGTCGAGAGAAGATTTTACTAAACCTAAATCGATGTCAGGCTCTGCTAAACCCAAGGCTACATTCTCCGAAAGACTTGCAGACAAGAGGAAGCAACTCTGTGGGATATACATAATGTGCTCTCTTGAAAAGTCTATAGAGCTTGAGTGCACTAACTTAACACCGTTGACTTTGACTGTCCCTTTACCTGGAGGTAATAGTCCGAGCATAACTTTTAACAATGTTGTCTTTCCTGTTCCTGATGGCCCTACAATTCCTAAAACATCACCTTTAACAAGTTTGAAGTCTATACCTTCGAAAATATTCTTTCCACCACCATAAGAGAACGCTAAATCCAACATTTCAAATGAGTCAACATTAGGTCCTTTTAACGTAACACAATCAACTGAACCAGACTTACTCAAAAATTTATCATTGTCTTCAGACTTTACTAAGGACTTGTCAAGTGAGTCTAATAACAACTCAATGTCGTTGAGCAGTGGCTCAGAAAATCTTATTTTATTGACATAATTTATTATGTTATTTATTACTGGTATAAGTCTAACAATTCCAATGCCAAAAGCGCCTGCAATCGCACCAACATCAACTAAACTTGCGCTTGTACTAAAAGCCCAAAATGAACCAATAACAAAAGAAAGAACGACTACAAACTCTAATAAATATCTTGGTATCGCTTGTAAAACATAGAATTTTGCTCCTGTTGTGGCGAATCGATGTGAGCTCATGTCTATTTTGTTTACAAAGTAACTACCTAAATTATGAACTTTTGTTTCAACGAATCCATCAATTGACTGCCTTGCCGACTCTATAACATTTTCTTGCGCATTTAACATTTCTTTGGAATATCCTGTCGAGCGTTTTCTTGTCACAAAAGCGAATAAGATCCCCAGGACCATCATCATCGAAAATAGAAAAATAGCTACGTGAGTATCAATTATTATTAATGTTGCAATAATCAAAGTAAATACAACTATTTCCGTCACCAACCTAATAGATGAATGAAGGCCCTCTTCAATAAACCTAGGTATCGACGTAACAACTGTCTGTATTAGTTTACTAGGTTCTTGTTTTAAGTACTCTAAATAGCTAAGAGAGAAAAATGAAGTGACTACTTTCTTTGTTAACTGAACTTGTTTATTGGAAATAAATATCACAACCCAGTACTGAACAGATAAAGAAACCAACACTTTGATAATAGATGCTATAAGTAGCGTAAATAAGGCGATTTCTGCTATGTGTTCTACAGGAATACCAAAAGTTGCAAGTTTTGATATTATCGGAGATGAACCTTCAAATGCAGCGGCTATACTTATAGGAATTAAACCTATGACTAGGGCATCTAATAACCCTGAAATACTTATAAAAAGTACAATTGTAATATACTTAAAACTTGTAACTTCAGCAATCTTAAGAATCTTCTTTAAATAGCTTATCATATATTCAACATTGATTTTATTGAGGTTTCAGGGTAGCTAATCATAATCCCTTTTGTCTTACTTGAATAAACAAATATACTACCCGCAGCTGCACCAGTGACACCTTTTATATCAAGTAATTCTCTTACATGATCAATAGACCCCGCTCCTCCACATACTACACATGGCACATCAATTTCATTTGTTAAACTTCGAATATGTTCTATGTCATAGCCGTTCATTAAACCATCAGCATCAGCGTAATTAATAAAAATTTCGCCAACACCTGCTTTTTTAAGTTTAAGTAAATGTGATGACATATCTAACTTCATTATTTTTTGCGAAGAAGAATTAAACAAGTGATAATTACCAAAAAAGCTCTTTTTTATTGTTACACCAGACACAACGGAGCTTGAACCAAATCTGCTAGCTGCCTCTTGAACAAGTAGATAATCATCGTTATAGTTATGTGAATCTATACATACCTTTTCAATGCCCATGCGGTAGAGCTTTGACATAGTCTGTATGTCTTTAACTCCACCTGCATAAGTAATAGGGATAAAGCACTCATAGACGATTTCCTCTAGCATTTTGAAATTAACACCATTTGATGATGCGCTCTTATCACAAATGACTAGTTCATCAACCTCTTTGTCCGAAAAGATTCTTGCTGCGTTAATAGGGTCGCCAATATAAGTTTCATTCTTAAATCGCACGGTTTTAACTAAGCGCTTATTATTAATCAAAAGTACAGGTATTACTCTTTTTTCAAACACAGCTCAACTCCAGTACGCTTTTAAAGAGAGCCATTCCATTCTTTCCACTTTTTTCTGGGTGAAATTGAAAGCCGAAAATATTTTTATTTCTAACTGCCGATATGAAACTACTACCGTAAACAGTTTTTGACAGAATGTACTCTTCATCACATTCAAAATGATAAGAGTGTACGAAGTAGAAACGTCCTGGCTCATCCCAGTTTTCAGAGAATGGGAGCTGCTTAAATTCGACTCTGTTCCACCCCATGTGAGGGACAGGAAGTTTCGTATCACAACCCGTAAAATTAAACTTTTTTACGTAGCCAGGGATCATACCAAGCCCATCCAACTTACCCTCCTCGCTACCATTTGAAAGTATTTGCATTCCTAAACAAATCCCAACAAAAACATTACCAGGTAAAGACACATATGCCTCTAACCTTTGTCTTAGCGAACTGCTATTTATTATCTGCATAGCAGTGTCAAAAGCGCCAACACCAGGAAGTATTACTAAATCGAACTCTTCTAAATCGCATTCAAGAGATAAAAGCTCGGCATTAGCGCCAAGCCTCCTAATTAGATTCACAACCGAGCTGAAATTTCCAACTCCTAAATCAATTACACCTATCCTACGATCCATTTTTAACCCGCTTAACATTTGCACCACGAAGACCAATCCTATTCAAAATAGGAATTTTCTTTATAATCTTCCAATACTTTGCTAATACTCTAAAGTATTTCTCATCAGACTTGTAAAAATCATGAGGCTTAGGAGACCTTTTCATTATTTCTTCAAATTCTGACTTGTCAAAACCAATTTTTTTGCAGAAATATTCTATATCGTTTCGCAGTTCTTGAACTGTATATAACGGCTCTTCTAATTTGACTAGTACGTCCTCTCTCGTCATTTCGCCATTTCTAATTAGAGCTGAGTAATGCGAAATTCTTTTATCTACTTTGAACTTTTCGGGCAAAATGTATGCTTGATAAAATTTTGTGAAGAAAGATTCGTAATGTTTTCCTGGGTACTCTCTCCAATCATACTCTCTTTTTAGAACTTCTATGGCCTCAAGCTTTTTAAAATCAATGTAATCAAGTATCGTAATACTCTCTATACCTACATCTCCTTTAAGACGATTAAACAAAATGTCGAATGAACTGTATCTTGGGAAAGTTTTAATTTTAACTTCACCAAACTTACTATGAATATCCTTAATATTCATCCAATCAGCCTTTCTCCACGACCAAGAAATGGGCATTCCACTCTCCGTCGCAACATTTGAGCCAGACAGGGCATATTTGATCCCAAATTTCTTTGAAATTTTCAACATTGTCGCTGTTATAGCATGGTCTGAGACCATCTCAATATCCACTACGTCTGAACGAATAAAAGCTTTTTGAATGTCCCTAAACTCGTCCCAATCTACTACAAGAGTGTGAAGGTCAAAGCCATTTTTAGTTATAATTTTATTTATATTGTCCACTGCTAATTCAGTATTCCAACCATTATCGAAATGAACAACTAATGGTCTTAGTCCGTGCATCTTGGCTAAGTGGGCAACATAAGAACTGTCGACTCCACCACTCATTCCCATTACACAATCGTACTGCTTGCCTTTACCGTCGCTTTTAATTTTTTCAATAATTGATTGAAATTGACTTGGATAGTTCTCAATTCTTTTAAACTCGCTTTCAACATCGATACAGTAATTACATACACCATTTTCATCGAGTTGAAAATCTGGATCATTTAGTTCATTTTGAACACATACTTTACAGATTTTCATAAACACTACCTTTTTTAACGTTAACCTTCGAAAGGCCAATAATTATACCAAAAACCATCCAAACATACGGATATGCGAAAGATCTCGAAATTAATAATTCAAGTAAAAATGCAATGAGCAAAATAGCGAAGTATTTTACATTAGTATTTTTCAAAAACAAAACAGCGAATGCACTTTTAGTAGCAAAATAAATTAAAAAACAAAAACCAATAATTCCATACTGAAGCCAATATGACATCACATTGTGTATGTACTTACCTGTGTGATTAAAGTGTTCTAGCTGCCAAAGTATATTTCCGAATATATAATTATTCTTCAGATATAAAGCACCTACAAACAACAAGTCTTCTCTACTCGACAGTGACGTTGTAAGACTTCTATCTACCAGCCAACCTAAATGTCTAAAATCTTTGAGTAGAGATGTCATTTCTGTCTTGAAAATCGCAAACAACAAAACTGGCAAAGACACTAAAATTACTAAGCTGAAAAATACTCTAATATTTGACCAAAAAACAACCCAGAACAAATAAATAACTGATCCTGCAACTAAACAAATAAAGGAAGTTCGACTGTACATTAGAGCTTGAATTAAAATAATAAAAAACAACCAGAAATACTGTTTCGATTTGAAGAGATAATAAACACCAATGCTTGAGTAAAAAAGGAACAAATCTGATAGAGTTAGATAACTAGAATCACCATCACCGCTACCAAACCCTAAAATAGCAGCTATATCGCCTTTAATGGCTAATAGAAAAAAAATCATTAAAGAAACTGGTTTGATAAAAGACAAAATGAATTCAATATTTCTTTCTACCCATCTGCCATCGTAAAACAACATCCTTCCAGTAAAATAATATATGAAAAAATTTGAACCGATTTCAAAATAAAGTAAAAATACGCGATAATCATACTCTAAGAATAACACAGCGATAAAAGCTGATAATATTGCATAAATTGAAAAAAACAAAACATAGAGCAAGTCTTTTGGAATTAGTTTAATAGTGTATGTACACGCCAAACTCCCTAGCAAAAGAAATAGAGAATTAACTGGCCCCATAACTATTAACGAGATTATCGTAGGTAAATCAGCTATAAAAAAGTTAAAAATTATTTGAAACAAAAAGAGGTAAACGAAAACACACCTTGAGTAGAAAATATAAAATGGCATGTTAACGTTTACCAACAATCCAGAGTTCAATTAAAATTCCACAACATTTTTAAAACTACTGAATTGTTCTTCTGCACACAATACTTTTGCCGCATGATGAGAGTTGCGTTTCAAAACTTTAATATCATCATAAGTTAAGGAATTTATTTTCGCTGACAATGTTTCAACGTCGGCACTTGCACTATATATTCCGTTATTAAACTCATCTATTATATAATGAGACTCGACAATACCACCAATTGCGAGACACAATCTTGATTGAACGAACTCAAATATTTTATTACTTAGAGAGTACTTAAGATTAAATGTAGTATCTGGAAACATACAAAGACCAATATCATATTTGTTACCCACACTTATCAATTCTTTGCTTTCTATAGGGGGCAGCAAATTCACATTTTTTCTACTTTTCGCTAAGTCTGCAATAAATCTACCATATTCGTCTGAATAATCGCTCATAAGATACATATCTAAAATAAATCTATCATCTAACTTATCCATGAGATATATCATATCTTCAATTTTTCTATTAGCACCCGAATGACCATGATGAATTAACTTTATTATTTCACCTGTATTCGCCGGCTCAAGGTCATGGTAGTTTGCATAACTTGGTAGAAAATAAACCTCTTTATGAGATATTTTCCTGTACTCTTCGCATAGCTTTCTTGACACTGAAAATAGTTTATCGACTTTAGGAGTGTAACTGTATGTTAACCAGGTCATTATCGGCTTTTGAATTAATCGCCAGACAAAATTGTGTTCGAATTGCCGAGGATAGAACTCTCTTGCATCTAGAACAACTCGAGTTTCACACTCTCCTTTTAATTCAAACACTAAAGGGAGCAATAGGATATCTGATGATATAATAACATCCCACTTTTCATTCACTGGCGGGTTAAAAATTGGAAATTTTTTTAAATATCTTTCAAAAATCTTATATTGTCTAAGTAGAAGTAAAAGTGCAAGCCATGCGGATTTTATCTTTGAAGAAGAAAAACGTTTCAATTTATAGTGCTTCTTCACATTGTCTAGTTCTAAAGAACTCAAATCAGAATCCTTACTAACCACCGAAACTTCCACGTCCATTTTGTTCAACCATCTTAACATTTTGCGTGGTCTAGGATCAGATATAACCTCTGAGTTAGTAACTAGTAAATATCTTTTTCTTGCATTCATTTTATATTTCACGCCTGCATTAATTTTTTGATTTTCGTAGGTAGGGATGCATTGGCAAACTAAAAACCTGCTTCGCTAACCTTGATGCTACAGGTAGATCGTCGTCAGTGTAGGCTAACTGCTTAAACGCTGTTTGTTGGTGCATACAGGTACCATAATAAATCATCGTGGGCACACCTTCAGCTTTGTACCGAGCCATTTCTGCATCACGATTCTCACTGATTAAGGTATATTGTGCCCAGGAACTAAGAAATCCTTCGGGTACAAGTGGGGTAATGTATTTGGTTGCTAAAGATTCGTTATAATTTACTGCAGCCCTGTTTCTTGCAATAAGCTCGGTCGGAAACTCAGCAAGTTTCTCAAGTAATACTGCCGCTTGAATGGTATCCAAACGACTATTAATGCCGATGCGCACGTTGTCGTATTTATCTTTACCTTTACCGTGTACCCGATATGAGCGAAACAACGCGGCATATTCGTCACTATTTGTAAATATCGCACCACCATCGCCATAGCAACCTAGAGGTTTAGCCGGGAAAAAGCTGGTAGTGGCCATATCGCCAAAACTACCTGCCCGTTTTCCATTAATTTCCCCGCCAAAGCCCTGAGCTGCATCTTCAATAAGTTTCAAGCCATACTTAGCTGCGATGGTTTCTAATTCAGGATAGTTTGCTGGTAAACCAAATAAATCGACTGCAATAATTGCCTTTGGTACCAATTTACCTTCAGCTATAACCGCTTGAATACGCTTTTCCAAATCTTGCGGACATATATTGAATGTTCGTTCGTCAGAATCGACAAAGACAGGTGTAGCACCAGCATAGGCAATTACTTCAGCGGTAGCAAAGAAAGTAAAGGTAGGACAAAACACCGCATCACCTGGTTTTATATCCAACACCATCATAGTGAGCTGCAAAGCATCAGTACCGTTAGCACAGCTTATACAATGCTTAACGCCAACATACTCAGCCAGTCTTTGCTCCAATTCTTCTACTTCAGGCCCCATTATATAATGGCCATGATCAAGCACTGTCTGGATACGTTTATCAATGCGCTGCTTTAAATGCTGATACTGAGCTGCTAAATCAATGAACTGCATGTTAGCTAACCTTACTTAGTGTGTTATTTATTAATGTGTATTTTACACCAGTATGCTGACAAACCGCTTCGCCATCGCCAGATACTGGCAAGCTTAAACGCTCACCAAACTCGCTCATCCAGCCAACTTGCTTCGCCGGCACACCAACCATTAGCGCATATGCAGGAACATCCTTATTGATAACAGCACCTGCACCAACAAATGCAAACTCACCAATTGTTACTCCACAGACGATAGTACAATTGGCACCAAGGGTAGCGCCTTTTTTCACCAGCGTATCGCGATATTCGTCCTTGCGCTCAACTAAAGAACGGGGATTGTATACATTTGTAAAAACCATACTTGGGCCACAGAATACGCCCTCTTCCAAATGCACATTATCGTACACCGAAACATTGTTCTGAATTTTACATTTGTCACCAATGGTAACTTTATTACCAACAAAAACGTTTTGGCCAAGAGAAACGCCTTTGCCAATTATTGCCCCTCCACATACATGGACAAAATGCCAGACGCGAGAGCCTTCACCAATAACTGCACCCGTGTCTACAATAGCGCTAGGATGTAACTGATAATTACTCATATTACTTAACCAGTTTTGACACAAACGGATGGAAGTCTCCAACCAGAGGACTTAATGCAGCCTCACGAATATGGGCCACAGTTTCAATTGCCACACGGTTTTCCTCCAGGCCAAAACCTTTGCCGGCCAGAATCTCTCGATAGCTTACAGTATGCAAATCAGTAAAGCCGTCAGAAAACTCTATTGATTCACCATCGGCCGTAATGGCACGATAAGTGCGCTGACCTGCGGCACGAACATCTGCTGGAATATCATTGACATCTACTGAAAGGAACCAACGCACCCTGGCTTTCTCATATTCCAGATATCCAGCGGCTTTAGTCGGTGAATTAAAATGTACTTTATTATCTAGCAGCTTGCCAAACACAAAATGCAACATGTCGTAAAAATGCACACCAATATTGGTAGAAATACCGCCAGATTTTTTATCATCGCCTTTCCAAGATTGCAGATACCAATGTCCGCGTGACGTGATATAAGTTAAATCGACATCAAACTTTTTATCCGCCGGGCTAGCAGCAACTTTTGCTTTTAGCGCAATAATGGCTGGATGTAAGCGCAGTTGCAGAATGGTGTGAACTTTTTTACCTGTTTCACGCTCAATTTCCTGTAAACCGTCAATATTCCATGGGTTTAATACCAGTGGCTTTTCACAAATCGCGTCAGCGCCGGCACGTAATGCAAAACGCATATGAGAATCATGCAAATAGTTAGGAGAGCAAATGCCAACATAATCCACTTGTCTTCCGTTGTTTGCCCGGCGGAGTTTATCGATATGGCGATCAAATCTTTCAAACTCAGTAAAAAAGTCAGCGTCAGGGAAATGGCTGTCGATGATACCAACAGAATCATTTTTATCCAACGCAGCAACCAGGTTATTGCCAGTTTCTTTAATTGCTTTCATGTGACGAGGCGCTATGTAACCTGCGGCACCGATTAGTGCAAAATTTTTCATAAATTAGCTCTCTGAATTTTAAAAACGAATATCTACCAGATTTTTATCAAGTATGTATTTTAAATCATAAATAACGCTATCAGGCCGGCAAAACTTCCTGATGCCTGTTGCGCCCAAAGTTTTAAATTCGTTATGGCCAACAGCCAATATAACGGCATCATAATTACCATGAACAGGTGCTACTACTGGCGTAATTCCATACTCATGCTGCGACTCAGCCGCATCAACCCAGGGGTCGAAAACATCAGCCTGTACGCCATATTCGTTTAATTCTGTGAGAATATCTACAACCTTGGTGTTGCGAATGTCGGGACAATTCTCTTTAAACGTCAGCCCCATAACCAGCACTCTTGCACCGTCAACATGTATGCGCTTTTTCAACATGGCTTTAACCAGTTCACTTACAACATACTGTCCCATACTGTCATTAATACGCCGTCCAGCCAGTATAACTTCTGGATGATAGCCAACAGATTGTGCCTTGTGAGTTAGATAGTAAGGGTCGACACCAATACAGTGGCCGCCAACTAAACCAGGCCTAAACGGCAAGAAGTTCCACTTAGTACCAGCGGCTAATAATACCTCTTCAGTATCTATACCCAACTTATTAAAAATTACTGCCAACTCGTTAATAAGTGCAATGTTTAAATCACGCTGAGTGTTTTCAATTACTTTAGCCGCTTCTGCAACCTTTATTGAACTTGCTTTATAAGTACCGGCCGTAATGATGCTGCGATAAAGGCTGTCGACAAATTCCGCAACCTCCACATTAGAACCTGACGTTACTTTTTTAATAGTGGTAACACGGTGTTCTTTATCACCCGGGTTTATTCGCTCAGGGCTATAACCAGCAAAAAAGTCTACATTGTATTTAAGGCCAGATACACGTTCGATAACCGGAATACAGTCTTCTTCGGTGGCACCCGGGTATACCGTAGACTCATAGATTACAACATCTCCGGCTTTAATAACCTTACCAAGAGTTTCAGAGGCTTTAATTAATGGTGTTAGATCTGGCTGGCGGTGTTCATCAATAGGAGTAGGTACCGTTACAATAAATACATTGGCAGTGGTTAAATCTTCAATATTGCAGCTATACGTAAGATCTTTCGCTTCTGATAACTCCTCAGCGCTGACTTCTAACGTATGATCCTGGCCATTTTTCAATTCAGCCACTCGCGACTGATTAATATCAAAGCCTAAAGTGGAAAAGTGTTTTCCAAACTCAACTGCTAAAGGTAAACCGACATATCCTAAACCGATTATCGCTAATTTTGTTTCATTTAAGCTCAACATCTAAATATCCAAATTTTAAAATACTATTTGCAGTTTAAACAACATAATAATACGACTAAACTAGTTAATATATTATCCAGCACTATACTCGTTATGCACATAGATATTTTGTGCTGTTTTAACTAATTACCCGTAACTATATTTTGTTTCTTAGAATCTTTGATATATATTTCGAAAATTTTTCCGAAGTTATTTTTGGAACTAACCACTATCTAAATCAGCATTAGAAAAGTACTTTTTTCTAATACTATCCTAATTTTCTTAATGCTAGCTTTTGACGCTAACATTTTCATAATGCTCACCCCGAAATCTATTTACTCCACTTACTAATTACGACTAGTAGTAATTAATAACGCACTCGATTGCGCTAATTCTACTTGTTGAAATCGAGCAACTTAAAGAGTTGCAAACTCGAATTAGGATATGTAACTTATCCTAATTAAAACGAATTAAGCGCTGCGATGGCGACGGCAGTTTGATAGAAAATCTGGGTAACCTGGGCCCACATGCTTAAACTGTCTTTATACTCGGTATCAAGTGGCGCAATAATAGTATCTCCTGGTTGCAAACGGGTGCTGGATACAGCAAACCAGTTACTTTGCGGAATAACCACTGAGCCATCGGCACGAATGACATAGACCCGCTCTTCATCAGCACGTTTACGCAGGCCACCAGCCAGTTTCAGATAATCGTTTAGTGACATGGCCGGGTTAAAGCGGTGGCTACTGGGGTGTTGTACTTCGCCCAGAATAGCAACCGTGTTGTTTATTCTGGGGATAGTCAGCATATCGCCATCCTGTACCCGGATAATATGGCTTGGGTTACCGGCAATAATACTTTCCAAATCAATAACCAATCGTCCGACAGGTTTTTGCTGTTCTAATTCACTGAGCATAGCGCCAGCATCGGCTACCGCTAGCGCCGGCCCTTCGGCGGTAAGGGCTTTGGCCGCAATATCTGCCCGCAGCTGGCTAATTAGCTTGGTCATTTGCTCGCTTTCACTTTCCTGAATTACTTCCCGGGTAAATACAGCGCCGCCGCTAAAGGCGTTAGCCGTTAAGCCGCCAGCGCGCTTAATAACGTCGGCCAGGCTTTCGTGTTGCTGAATGGTATAAACACCTGGGAACCGCACTTCGCCGCGTAAAGTAATGTTACGGGTAAAGTTCCAGTCAGGCGTTTGAAAAACATTTAACGTATCGCGGCTGGTTAACTCTGGATTGTAGTCACCGCTAAAAACGGCATTAAGATTTAGCGCGATATGGTTTGTTTCCACAGCACCGAGCGCGTCGTTATATTCTGCCCGGGTAAGCTCTGCCCTATTGGCAAAAGCCGATTGTGCCAGACCGCCGGCAGCGATAATTAAATCGCTTACTTTTGCATTTCTAGTCAGTGGATAGCTGCCTGCTACTTTAACATTACCGGCCACATTAACAATTTGTGGCTGCAAGTTATACCGTGCCTGCTGCTCGAGTTTGGTCATAACTGGCACTAATAACTCAGTACGGGTTAAATGCGCCGTATAAGGCAGCAAGCGGCTGTCGAACATATACTGCTGCTTAACGCGGTTCAAATGATATTCAATTTGCTGTGCCTGTTCGACGGTAAAAAAACCAAAGTCGGTTTCTTGTAATACCAGCGCTGCCGGCTCATCGAAACTTTGTACGGTAAGTTTTTCCAGCTCAGTAAATAGCTGCTTGCGCTGATAACTGCCATCGCCGTGTGGAAACACTAACAACATATCCCGAGCCTGCAAGGTTAAATTGCTGACACTGGAAGGTTCGGTTATGGCCCGGCCTAAATTAAACTGGATAACTTCAATATCGCCTGCGTTACTGCGCTCACGAACAATAAGTGCGTAATCAAGATCGGCCACCATATGCACGCCAGACCATAAGGTGGGTAACACGTCTGCCACCCTTAAACCCTGCTGCCAGGCAAACTGTCCCGGTCTTATAACGGCACCAGCCACGGTAATACTGTTTTCGACCCGGGGGGAGGTGGTCGCGATGGTTAACACATCGCCATTTTTGGCCAATGTGCCAGCATCTTTACCACTTGTTAAATCCAGGGTCAGTAAGTCACGCATATTGTCGTTATTAAAACGCTGTAGCACTGCGTTGCGCGGATAGGCACCAGCTTTGCTGCCACCGGCCATTTGCAGTACATTGGCCAGGGTTTCATTACCTTTAAGCTCATAAATTGCCGGACGCTGTACTTCACCTATTACTTCAACTAATGCTTTAACCGGCTCAACAAATACCACATCGCCATGCTGCAGATTGACATCTGTGATAGCGTTGCCTTTTAGCAATAATTCATACAAATCAACGTTAGCCAGCGTTTTGCCGGCGCGATTAACTTTAATGTGCCGCAGACTGCCGATATCAGAGACGCCGCCGGCCACAAACAAGGCCTGGGTTACGGTAGTCAGTGCTGACACAGCGTACACGCCGGGCTGTTTAGCTTCGCCGGCAATAATAATATTAATGGTGCGTAGCTGGCCCATGGTAACAGCAGCGTTGACACCAATTTTGGCATTTTGCACCCGCTCGGTAATCAGCTCGCGCGCCTGATTAAAGCGCATACCGCTGACATTAATGGTGCCAATTTCTGGCAGGCTGATGCTGCCGTCACGATTAACTGCTAATTCATAACTGGTGTTCTCTTTACCAAACAACTGCAATTCCAGGCTGTCTTCCGGGCCCAGAATATAGCTATCCGGCACCGGTACATTGGTAACAGGGGCAAAAGTACTGATTTCGCTGTTAAATAGCTTTAGACCGAAGCGCTCTGGCTGTTTATCCGCTACTGCCTGGCGATTATTGCTATTACGTTCAGGCTGTACCACACGCTCTGGCTGACGCAGTTGCTGTTCTAGCGGTTGGATGGGTGCAGTTTCACTGGTACTGCCCTGGTTGGCGTTGCCAGCCATTGCAGGCAGATCATAACCATACTGTTTGGCTAATCGTTCTTGCTCTGCCCGCGGCAGCTTTTGAAATTGCTCAATCATCGCCGGCGAAATTGCCTGAGCAGATACCGTTGCAGCAGTTAACCCTAAGGTTAATGCCAGAAAACTAAGTTGGACAAATCTAAGCACCCGGAAACTCCGTTTTAATTGTGTATTTCATTTAACTGCAGCGGCGCTGCTTATTTCTGTTGTAGCTTCAGACACGCTACCGCCATTAGGTTACAGCTCCCTAAAGGCTGATGGCAAAACGGCTTGTCTGATGACGGCTTAAAAAGTTGCGGAATTCTACCTTTTTAAGCGACATTAATCGAACACTATTAACAGTTTTTGACTGCCATTAACCCTTATCTGGCTGAATTTTACTTATCTGCTGGTTATCCATCGTGGTTTTTACCCACTGCCCCAACAGGTTAAGTAACACGATACTGCGCTTATCGCCCTCGGCCAGTTGATACACTGCCTGAATACCGCTGAACGGACCATTAAGCACGGTAAGTTCATCACCGGTTTTAAATGGCTGATTCTGGTCTTCCTGCTGCTGCCGGGCATGTTGTTGCCGGCTTAGTGAGGCAATAAGTTCAGCTGGCACCTGGGCCAATTGCTGACCGAAGCGGACAAAATCAGTAACGCCACGGGTACTACGAATGGTGCTGAGATTAAGCTGTTCACTGCTGATGCGTAAAAACAAATAGCGCGGAAACATCGGCTCAGTAACTTTAACCTGTTTACCCGCTTTAAGTTTATTCACCGTGAGCAGGGGCACAAAGCTATGAAACCCCTGATTCGCCAGATGCTGTTGCGCCCGCTGCTCTTGCCGCGGCTTACAGTAAAGTAAATACCAGCAGTTTTGCTTCATATCACCAGCAGCCATGTTACCAGCGACGCTCCCAGCGTATGCCAACACCTTGAGTAAATTCAGCTTCAGCTTCACTTCGCGTATCACGGTTTAACTGAGCGTCGATGGTAAGTAAGCCATCACAAAAGGGGGTTTGATAACCGGCAGCCAACTGACTGCTTTTAGTTAATGGTATCTCTGCTACTAACGCAGTGTTTTCACTATAACTTGCCTGACTGAGATTGGCATAAAAGCTGCTGCCATCCCGATAATGCAATTCCAGCCCGGCTAACCAGCGTGTAGCAGCCTGACCAAAAAGGTTATTGTGCTGCAGGCTCTGCCATTGCTGCATATCATCTGCAGTGGATTTGTATTCTGCGACCAGCATCGCCTGAACCGTTGAATTTGCAATTAAATACTCGCTGCCAGCTAACCATCCCAGAGCGCTGTTATTCTGTGTTAGCTCGCCATAGGCAGCCAGGTTGGGGTTTATGCTGTAACGGCTGTCGATACTAAAACTCGTTATTCTGCTATCAGGAAACTGGTAAACCGGGCTGAATTGCTGCTGCGCTGGCACAACATTATTTACGGTATACAGCTGTGAACCACTAATGCCAAATTCAAGCTGACTGTATGGTTTAATATTTACTCTTGCTGCCACTACTTTGGCGTGACGTAGCAGGGCGCTGCCGGGTTGCTCGGCCAGCACCAGTTGCATATTAACCGCGCCCAGGGGCTCCAGTATAGTTAACAACGGCTCACTGCTATTTAAACGGCTTAGTTGCAGTGCCTTGAGTGGCCGACCGTTATTACTGAAATTAGCACTACTGTCGTAACCCGGCCCCCACCACAGTTGCTGCTGCGCGGCACTTAATACCCAATTACCCACAGTATAGGCGGCATAGCTGCCATCCCAGTTACTATTGGCCTGATAGCCGTTGTCATAATGGTTGTCTGCTGCAAACTGTTTACTAATTCCCACGGCCCAGTTTTTACCAATAAACTCGGTACTGATATTCACTTCAGCCTTATGCTGGTAGTGTCGGCCAAAGCCGTTACTGTCGATAGCGTCGCTGCTGGTCGCAACACTAAACGACTTAACTGTGGGCTGTCTGGCAAAATCGGCTGCTGACACTACCCGCAAATATGCAAACAATTGACTGTCGTTCATGCTGGCGGTATTGATGTTAGCTAAGTCGCTAAGTAGCGGCTGCCACATCAGCGGATAGGTATTAATGGGCGAATGCAGATAACCACCATCGGCCAGAATTTTTAAACTGCTACGCAAATACCTGTCGTCGGTATCTACCCAGGGCGCTGCCTGACTAAATAAGGCCACGCTGCTAAAGCATACTGCCAGAAAATAACCTGATAATCGCATTGAAAAATGACATCCTGTACGCTGAAAGCCTTTAGAAACGGCGTGGATGGTAGCAGACCACCGTTATTGTGACAAGCAGCAAGCCCGTACCGTTTTTAGTAAACCTGTTTGCAAGCTTTCAACCGGTTGCCAGCCAAGCTGAGCCCGGATTTTACTGCAATCAATAGCATAGCGTCTATCGTGCCCGGCACGGTCGGTTACAAACTGAATAAATTGGTGATAACTAGCGCCTTTACTTAGCTGACAAAAACCGGCAGGGGCCAATTCATCCAGCAGATCACAAATTTGCTGGACCAATGCTAAATTAGTCAGCCCGCTTAAGCCGCCTATATTGTAGCTCTCACCGACTATACCTTTAGTTAATATAAGATAAAGCGCTGCAGCATGGTCGTCAACGTATAGCCAGTCACGAATTTGTTGGCCATCACCATAAACTGGAATAGGCTTGCCAGCTAACGCGTTGTGAATAGTTTTCGGGATAAGCTTTTCTCTATGCTGCCCTGGGCCATAATTATTACTGCAGTTGCTGATTACGACAGGCAGGCCATAAGTGCGATGCCAGGATCGCACCAGGTGATCTGAGCTGGCCTTGCTGGCCGCATAAGGACTGCTGGGCGCGTAGGCGGTAATTTCGCTGAATGGTTTGGCATCTGGGGCCAGATCACCAAATACTTCGTCAGTTGAAACATGGTGAAACCTGAAGGCCTGCTGTGCAGACGCTGGTAAGGTTTGCCAGTAACTGCGCGTAGCTTCAAGCAACGTATAGGTGCCGACAATATTGGTTTGAATAAATGCTGCCGGCGCATTGATAGAATTATCAACATGGCTCTCTGCCGCCAGGTGCATAACGCAAGTAGGCTGAAAATTGGTAAAAAGATTTTGTAGCAAATTGGCATCACAAATATCGCCCTGCACCATGGTGATCCTTGGCTGCGCTTTAAAACGCTCAACCTCAGCCACATTAGCGGCGTAAGTGAGTTTATCCAGCACCAGCAACTTGTGCTGAGTATGCTTAAGCAAATAGTTAACCAGCGCACAACCAATAAATCCAGCCCCCCCGGTAATAACTACCCTAAAATCACTCTGACCCATTTAATTATTCACTCTGACCCTTTTTAAAGAATAACTTATTCACTCTGACCCATTTTTTGCAGGCAGATGGAGAGGCTATGTTGCCACGGGGGCAGACTAAGACCAAGTTGCTCCGTCAATGCTTCACTGGACAGCACACTGAAAGCCGGCCGCTTTGCCAGAGCGAGCCACTGGTTACTGCTTACTGCAGCGACAGCGATATCGCTGCGGGTTAGTCTGACAATTTCCTGCGCTAATTGATACCAGCTTGCCTGGCCCTGACCGGCGCAGTGCAGCAGCCTGGTTTTGGCAAAGCGTTCAGTAAAGTCTGGTGCCATAACCAGCTTAATACAAAGCGCTGCGAGCTCGCGGGCGTAGGTGGGGCTGCCTATTTGGTCGTTAACCACCTGCAAAAGACTGCCCTGGCGAATTTTACTAACTATACGGCGGACAAAATTGTGGCCAAACTCACTGTACAACCAACTGGTGCGCAAAATTAACCCTGCTGGCGCGATATCTAGCATCGCATTCTCGCCGGCCAGTTTACTCTTGCCATATTGATTAAGCGGTGCCGGCGTATCGATTTCAGTATAGGGCTGATGTTGCCCGCCGTTAAAAACATAGTCGGTACTACAATGCAGTAACGCTGCACCATTGGCTTTGGCGTAATGGCTAAGCTCCGCAACTAATTGCTGGTTAATAAGCCACGCCAGTTCAACCTGGCGCTCTGCTTCATCTACATTGGTGTAAGCACAAGCATTAATAATGATTGACGGCGAGTACTGTTGTAAACAGTGCTTGAGCGCTCTGCTGTCTGTCAGTTCCAGCGCCTGACGCGGTATAAAGCACAGCAGCCGTCGAGTGGCGTCTGGTAAGTTCATGGCTTCAGCGTTCAGCGCCTGGCCTAACTGGCCGGACGCACCGAGGATCACTATCCGCCTAGTCATACAACTTATCAGTAATATTAAAATGAACTGGAAGCGCGCTTAGCAGTGGCTGTTGCTGATCTTTCGCTGATAACCGCAACTGCGAAGGCTGTATAGGCCAGCTTATTGCCAGCGTTGGATCAGCATAATGTAAGCCGCAATCATCTGCCGGACTGTAATAATTATCAACTTTATATTGTAGTAATGCGTGCGACGTTAACGTCAGATAGCCATGAGCAAAGCCACGCGGAATAAATAGCTGCTGAAGCGTATCGGCCGACAACGGCGTAGCCAGTGCCTGACCAAATGTCGGGCTGCCGTGGCGAATATCGACAATAACATCCAGTATCGCTCCCTGCAGTACGCGCACCAGCTTACTTTGGGCAAAAGGCGGTTTTTGATAATGCAGCCCCCGTAACACGCCCAATTGCGAAACAGCTTCATTGTCCTGAATAAAACGCACACTATAGCCAGCAGCGTCATCCAACTGCTGCTGCCGGTAGGTTTCAGCAAAATAACCGCGTTCGTCACTATATGCTTTGTGTTCCAGCAGTAAGGCACCGGTTAAAGCTAATTTACTAATTTTCATTTTAAGTAAGTTCGGGTTTCCGGTTAATTTATTAATTGTAAAAGATACTGGCCGTATTGAGTATTGTGCATTGCCATTGCGAGATCTAATAATTTCGCTTTATCGATATACCCCTGCTCGTAGGCAATTTCCTCCAGGCAAGCAATCTTTAAACCTTGTCGTTGTTCAATAACGTCAATATATGCAGAGGCGGCTTGCAAATGTTCATGGGTACCGGTGTCAAGCCAGGCAAAACCTCGCCCGAGTAGCGTCAACGTTAATCGTTGTTGTTGCAGGTATAACTGATTTAACTCGGTAATCTCAAGCTCCCCGCGAGCCGAGGGAGAAAGTAACCGTGCTTTGTCTACGACATCGGCAGGATAAAAATACAAGCCTGTAACAGCATAATGACTTTTTGGATGCACGGGTTTCTCTTCTAATGACAATACTTTGCCGTCTTCATCCATTTCAGCCACGCCGTAGCGCTGCGGATTACTGACCCGATAACCAAAAACCGTGGCTGAATTTTGCTGAATATTTGCCAGTGCTTGTTGCAGCAGCTGGCTAAATCCATGGCCAACAAAAATGTTATCCCCTAACACTAAGCAGGCAGGACTACCCGCGAGAAAATCCTCTGCGAGTAGAAAAGCCTGAGCGATACCATCAGATGAAGGCTGGATACAATAGCTAAAATTGACACCAAAATCGTTGCCGTCACCCAGCAGTCGCTTAAAGGCCGCCTGGTCTTCCGCTGTGGTAATTAACAGGATGTCACGGATCCCCGACAGCATCAGGACAGATATCGGGTAGTAGATCATCGGTTTGTCGTAAATCGGCAGCAATTGTTTGGATACACCACGCGTGATCGGATGCAAACGGCTACCTGTGCCGCCTGCTAACACGATTCCTTTAACGCTGTTTTGTGCCCTAGCCTCGCCCATGCTCGTCCCATATCAGACATATCAATACAAAGCCTGCATCTTACCAAACTAAAAAGGGTCAGAGTGATTTTAAAAATCACTCTGACCCTTTTTATTGCCAGTCTCGAATTTATTGCTATCTTTTATACAACTTAAATTAACTTTATTTTAATATGCCACGCAGAAAACGATACCTGATTGCGAAGATGCCCTACCATGTGGTCCAGCGGGGTCATAATCGTAGCAACTGTTTTTATGATGAAACAGATAAGGCCTGTTATCTATCGATATTAGAGACTTACCTGAAAACGTATCAGGTGCAGTTACACGCTTTTGTGTTGATGAGCAATCATGTTCATTTATTGCTGACTGCCAGCAAAGATGATGTTATTTCACGTGTAATACAGAATCTTGGACGTGATTATGTGCACTATTTTAATAAACGCTATCAAAGAGTTGGTACGCTGTGGGACGGGCGCTTTAAGGATAGCCTGGTTGAAACTGATCAGTATTTTCTGACGTGTCAGCGTTACATTGAGTTAAACCCGGTTCGGGCTAAAATGGTGGCCCACCCGGCTGATTACCATTGGTCAAGTTATCATGCTAACGCCAGAGGTATAAAAATAAGTGTGGTCACTCCGCATCAGGTCTATTTAAATTTGGCAGAAACGGCTGAGAGGCGTTTGGAAAACTACCGGGCTTTATTTCAGGACAGCTTGCCGGCTGATGACTTAAAGTCTATCCGTGACGCTATCAAGCACAGTTATCCGCTGGCAAATGAAAGTTTTGTTCAACACCTTACTACCAAGTACAACATGAATTTTGGCCGGCGAAACAAAGGCAGGCCAGAAAAAGGGTCAGAGTGAATAAATTATTCACTCTGACCCTTTTTAGAAGGAATTACAGCCTTAAGTCGGCGTCGGCGGCGTTAAGCAGGTATTTCAGGTCGTATAAAATATGCTGAGGCTTGGCCAGCGCTTTGATACCTGCTGCGCCCATTTCACGGAACTGCTTGTGGGCGACAGCCAGAATAATGGCATCGTAGCTGCCAGCTGCGGGCTTGGTAATCGGAGTAATGCCGTACTCATGCTCCGCTTCTTTGCCATCAACCCAGGGGTCGTATACGTCAGCCGTTACGCCGTATTCTTTTAGCTCACTGAGGATATCTATCACTTTGGTATTGCGGATATCGGGGCAGTTTTCTTTAAAGGTCAGGCCCATTAACAACACTTTGGCCCCGGCAACGTGAATGCGCTTTTTCACCATGGCTTTTACCAGCTCACTGACCACATAGCGGCCCATGCTGTCGTTGATGCGCCGCCCAGCCAGAATAACTTCCGGATGATAACCAATAGATTGTGCTTTATGGGTTAAGTAGTAAGGGTCGACCCCGATACAGTGGCCACCAACCAGGCCTGGCCGAAATGGCAGGAAGTTCCATTTGGTGCCCGCTGCCAGTAATACTTCTTCGGTGTCGATATCCAGTTTATTAAAAATAACGGCCAATTCATTGATCAGCGCAATGTTCAGATCTCGCTGGGTATTTTCAATAACCTTGGCAGCCTCGGCCACTCTGATACTACTTGCCATATAGGTGCCGGCAGTAATAATGCTGGCGTATAAAGCATCAACCGTCGCCGCAATGGCCGGCGTAGAGCCGGATGTGACCTTTTTAATGGTGGTAACCCGGTGCTCTTTGTCGCCAGGATTAATGCGCTCGGGGCTGTAACCGGCGTAAAAATCGACGTTGTATTTCAGGCCAGATACCCGCTCTATAACCGGGATACAATCTTCTTCAGTCGCGCCGGGATACACGGTTGATTCGTATATTACGATATCGCCCTGGCTTATCACTTTACCCAGCGTTTCGGATGCTTTAATTAGTGGGGTTAAATCGGGACGGCGGTGCTCGTCAATTGGCGTTGGCACCGTGACAATATAAATATTGGCACTTTTTAAGTCATCAAGCTGATGGCTGAACTGCAACTTGCTGGCAGTGGCCAGCTCTTCACTGCTGACTTCCAGCGTGTGGTCTGTACCGTTTTGCAGCTCGGCTACCCGGGCCCGATTAATATCAAAACCCAGGGTCTGATAATGCTTACCAAATTCTACCGCCAAAGGCAGGCCGACATAACCAAGACCAATAACGGCCAGTTTTGCATCTGTTAACGCTGTCATATCTTTCCTTTTGCCATTATTTTGCTGGCTGGGCAATGTACCAGGGCATCGCCACGGCGATACCTTCGTTAATAGTATGGCTGGGTAAATAGCCCAGCATTAAACGCGCTTTACTGACGTCGGCCTGCGAATGGCGGACATCGCCCGGCCTGAAATCGGCATATTGCGGACAATGTGGATAAGCAATACCGTTGCCGGCCAGTGCCGTTTGGATGGCACTGAATAACTGGTTTAAGGTAGTTCTGTCACCCACGGCCACATTAAACACTTCGCTTTGCTCAATAGTAGCCAGTGCAGCACGGATATTGGCCTGCACCGCATTGGCGATAAAACAGAAATCGCGGCTGGTTTCACCGTCGCCGTTAATGATCACTTTGTCACCGGCGATCATGGCTGCAGTCCACTTTGGAATGACCGCAGCATAGGCACCTGCGGGGTCCTGCCGCGGCCCAAACACATTAAAATACCGCAAGCCTATACTATGAAAGCCATAGCTACGACTAAATACATCAGCGTACAGTTCGTTGACATATTTTGTAATCGCATAAGGGGATAAAGGCTTGCCAATATTGGCTTCTACTTTGGGCAGGGCCGGATGATCGCCATAGGTAGAACTGGACGCCGCATACACAAAACGTTTAACGCCCGCGTCACGGGCAGCCACCAGCATGTTTAGGAAACCACTTATGTTCACTTCATTGGTGGTAACCGGATCGGCCAGTGAGCGCGGTACTGAGCCAAGCGCCGCCTGATGCAGTACATAGTCGACTCCGGCAACGGTCTGTTGGCAATGCCCGGGGTTACGAATATCGCCTTCAATAAAGGTAAACCGTTGCCATTGTTCAGGACTTACCAAGCGTTGCACTTCATCTAAATTACGTTGATGGCCGGTGGCAAAATTATCCAGGCCGGTAACCTGTTGATCGGCTTCCAGTAAGGTTTGTAATAAGTTGGAACCGATAAAGCCGGCACAACCGGTTATCAGCCAGCGTGGCGTAGCTGAACCTGCGGCTTTTTCTTTAATTATCTGCCTAAAATCCATTTCTGTTAATCCTTCTACCGACTGCTGGCTGTTCAGGGTATTTTCCACACAGCACTTAACTCGCTGCAGCATAACATGGCTGCGCAACGGAGTTAAACCTCTGCATAGCGCGTTAAAATATTATTTGCTGGCGGCCATATGTTGCTTTATCGCGCTAACTATCCGCTGGCAGGCTTTACCGTCGCCATAAGGGTTATGGGCAAAGCTCATACCCTGGTAGTACTCGCTGTCGGTAAGCAAACGGCTGACCTGCTCGACAATTCTCTGGCGGTTAGTACCAACCAGCTTTACGGTGCCGGCACTGACGGCTTCCGGCCGCTCGGTAGTATCCCGCATTACCAGCACGGGTTTGCCCAACGATGGTGCTTCTTCCTGAATACCGCCAGAATCGGTCAGTACAATCGTCGCCTTACTCATCAGGTACACAAACGGCAGATAATCTTGCGGCGGAATTAAGTGAACATTGCTGACATCGCTCAGCAGACGATAGACCGGCTCGCGCACATTCGGGTTTAAATGCACCGGATAAACGATGTCGCAATCGGTGAAGGTTTTTGCCAGCTCAGCTAAGGCGGCACATATTTGTTCAAAGCCATCGCCAAAACTCTCACGCCGGTGGCCGGTAACCAGAATTAAACGCCGGCCATTCTGACCATATGGAAACTGATTGGCAAAGGCGTCACTCAGTTTTTCGTCTTCAGTAATTTTATCCACTACCTGCAATAGGGCATCAATAACGGTGTTACCGGTAACCATAATAGACGTGGCAGCCACATTTTCCGCCACCAAATTAGCCGCTGAGGTATCTGTTGGGGCAAAGTGCAGGCTGGTAATGGCCCCGGTCAGCTTCCGATTAGCTTCTTCCGGCCACGGGCTATAGATGTTGCCGGTGCGCAGCCCTGCTTCAACATGGCCAACCGCAATTTTTTCATAATAGCAGCCGAGCGCCGCGGCGAAAGTGGTGCTGGTATCGCCATGCACCAACACGATATCGGGCTGAAAATCACGTAACACCGGCTTTATTTTCAGCAAAATGCTGGTGGTCACGTCGTAAAGATCCTGGCCGGACTTCATTATGGCCAAATCATATTCAGGTTGTATAGCAAACAAACTGAGTACCTGATCCAACATCTCACGGTGCTGGCCGGTGACACAAACCCGGCTGTCGATTTCACTGTCTTGCTTTAGCAAATTTACCAGCGGCGCCATTTTAATTGCTTCGGGGCGGGTACCGAACACGCTGAGTACTTTAATCATATTAATCCTTAATTCTGTAAATCCATTTAAATCACTCTGACCCATTTTTTCTTATAGCAGGAAAAGGAAAAAAGGGTCAGAGTGATTTTAATTATTGGAATTCGTCAAGATAGTCCAGTAGCTCATCGTCCAGCTCTTCTTCTTTGGGCTGTGGCGGATTACCGTCGTATATTTTAAATTCCTGACGTTGATAATAAGATTCTTTAACAAAAGCGTACGGATCGAGTGAGTCTTCCAGCATTTGTTCCAGGTTCATCAACTGTTCCCGGCTATCCAAAGCATTGATCGCAAAACGGGTGATGGTTAATGGCGTACTTAGTAACGCCAACGGAAAATATAAGCCATCTACCACGTCACCTGCGGTATCACGCACCGTTGTTGGCCCGCGGCCAGGCACCATTAAATAAGCACCATCACCCACGCCCCATACTGCAAGAGTCTGGTTAAAGTCTTCTTCCGTTTCGGTCAGACCAATTTTCGAGGCAACATCAAATAAGCCTAGCAAACCGACAGTAGAGTTAACCAGAAAACGGCCGGCGCTGATGGCAGCACGGTCTGGTTTAGCCTGCAATAAGCCATTTAAAAAACTGGCAGGCTCGTTTAAATTCTCCACCACATTGATTAAACCTTTGCGAGCCGGCTTGGGTACCACGGTCATATAGCCTACTGTCGCTGGCCTTAATAGGTATTTATCCAGTATATCGTAGTTAAAATCCCATAATGGCCGGTTAATGGACTCCAGCGGATCACGCGGGTCAGCATAGGCAGGCGCTTCGGGCTCTGCCGCCTCTGCTGCCTCAACATATTCATTCTGCTCGGCGTTTTGCTGCTGATTTAGCGGTGTGGGCGGCTCAACCTTGCTGGCGCAGCCACTGACAAACAACGCTGCACAAAGGCTAAGCACTGCCGGTAATCGTAACGTATTGTATCTCACTGCCATGTCAGGGTTCCAGAGTCAGCGCTACGCTGATTTTTGCTTCGTTAAAGGTTAGGATGTCAGATTCTACCTGCAGATCGCCCGGCATTTGCTCTACAGTTCCTGCCTGTGACATACGGGCAACCACTATCACTTGCTCCGCTCTGGCTAAGCTCCATTCTGGCTGCATAGCCATTTTTTCGTCCAGCAGTAACTCTACTTCGCCACTGGGCAGCGGTATGCGCTGCACCGCTAAGGGTAAGTTAGACCCCCCAACCGCGCGGGCGAATAAAAACAGGCTGGCATCAGGATTGGCTGCTGCCAGCTGGTGCGCTACCGTTAAGCGCACCCGGATTTGCCGGCCAATAGTGGCAATAGTATCTGCGCCCAGCTCACTTAGCTTGCTCAGAACCAGCGGATAACGCGGGTCATCTTGCTCCAGTTGCTCTGCCAGTAAGCTCCAGGCTTTAATAGCTTCAGCCGTGTCGCCTTTGTCGTGGGCGATTAACGCCATTAACGACATGGCATCGAGGTTATCGGGCTCGGTTAACAATACCCTGGCCACCGCGCGCCCGGCCCGGCCGAGGTTTTCATCGCCACCGACCACAATTAATGCCTGGGAGTAATTTAACAACAGCGGTATGCGGTTAGGGCTAAGCGCCAGCGATTTTTCAAATGCTTCAATAGCATCTTCCATTAAGCCCTGTGACATCCAGATCCGGCCAAGTAACATCCAGGCTACGGCGTCATCGCCATCCACTGCCAGCTTGGTGCGCAGTGCCAACGCAAACAAGCGGGTTTCATGTTCAGATAATGGCTCACCCTGGCCCAGCAGCGCCCGCTCCCCATAACTTGCCAGTTCAGTTTTGGCTAACTGCCAGTCGGCCAGTTGCTGATAGTGGCCATTAAACCGATAGGTTAATGCCACCACCACAAACACCAGCGCGACCAGAGCCAAATGCCATAACAACTGGTGTTTCGGCTGGCGAAAACTGATGGTTTGCTGCTGTTGCTGATTAAACTGCTGTTTTAATTCTGCCGCGGCGCTGGCAAAATCCTGCTCGGCCAACTCGCCACTGTCGCGGGCCAACGCCAGCAGTTGCAGGCGCTCTTCAAATAATTGCAGCGGCGTCTGGTTATTGGCCGCGTTGGCTTTACGGGGCCAGCTGATAATTATGACGCAAAGCGCCAACATAAGCAGGGCAACCAATAGCAGAGGCCATAACGTCATTTCTTACTCCGGTATTGTTCGATCAATTCGTCCAGCTCGGCATCCAGCGCAGCCGATGCGCTCTGCTCAGATGCAGACTCTGCTGCGGCTTCTGATGAAGATTCAGCAGCCTGCTGCCGGCGGCGCTTTAGCTGCAGCGCGACCAGAGCCAGCAGCATAAGCACTGGTGCCAGCCACAATAACAAGGTGTAGCGATTTAGCGGTGGCTGATAATGTACAAAATTGCCATAACGGTTAATCATATAATCTAATACGTCGTCGCGACTGCTGCCCTGCTTAATCATATCGTAAGTTTTCTGGCGCATGTCGACAGAGACAATCGCGTTAGAATCGGCAATATTCTGATTCTGACACTGTGGACAACGCAGCTCAGCCGTCAGCTGCTGGTAGAGTTTCCGTTGCGTTTCGTTATCAAAACGCAATGCTTCTTCTGTTGCAAAAGCCGGTGTTGCACAAGCCGAAAGGGCAAGCAGTATGCTGGTGAGGAGCCAAAGCAGAGTCTTCATCACTGGCTGCCATCCTGTTGCCGCCATTTCTGATAAAGCGGCGCCAGTTTATTGCGCCACACCTGCGGATTAATATCGCCAATATGGTGTTCGCGCACGATGCCGTTGCTATCGACAATAAAGGTTTCAGGTGCACCGCTTACGCCTAAATCCAGCGATAAACTGCGATCTGCATCCAGTATATTAAACTGATATGGATTACCACGCTGCTGCAATTTGTTGCTGACATCGGCCTGTAGCATTGTTAAATCAAAACTTTCACCCAGCAATGGATCGACCGGCAATACATAATATAAGCCAATAATTTTAACGCCCTGCTGCTTCAGCTCTGTCATATAACTCAGCTCGGCGTTACAGGTAGGACACCAGGTGCCCCAAACATTAAGTAAAAACGTTTCACCACGCAGTTGCTCTGGCTGCCAGCGCTGTGCTGGTTGCATTAAATCAGGCAGGCTGAATGCGGGCAACGGTTTGTTGGTGGTAACGGATTCACGCTCCATCGGGTTTGAAAACAGACCACTGAGTAAAAATAACGCCAGAGTCAGAAACAACACCAATGGCACATAAAACATAAGTTTACGCATTAATAGCCTCCGACTTATTTGCTGCAGTAAGCCTGCTACTGCCCCGGCGATAGCGCTTATCAAGCAGTGCCACCAGCGCGCCCAGTGCCATTAGCAGCCCACCCAGCCAAATCCAACGCACAAAAGGTTTAACGTAAAGTCGCAGTGCCCAGGCATTGTCCGGCAGCGCCTCGCCCAATGATACGTAAAGATCACGGCTTAATCTGGCATGCACTGCCGACTCGGTCATCACGGTGCG
Source organism: Arsukibacterium sp. UBA3155 (assembly GCA_002364615.1). GTDB lineage: Bacteria > Pseudomonadota > Gammaproteobacteria > Enterobacterales > Alteromonadaceae > Alishewanella. The sequence continues at coordinate 149,946 of DEYP01000013.1, forward strand.
CTGAATTTGATAAAAACGTTTCTCGGCATGCAACTGGCTGATTAGCTGTCCTTTACTGTTATGCACGGCAATTTCAGCCGCTTCGCCACCAAAGTTCGCGCCCTGCAACGGGTAGACTTCCAGTAGGGTAAACTGGTAACCGGCCAGGCTGATGCTGTCGTTAATTTGCATCCGCACATCGCGCTCGACACTGTAGGTTTTAGTCATGGCCACCCCCACCACCAACACGGCAAAACCGATATGGGCGATAGTCATGCCATAGTGGCTGGCGTGTAACTTAAACGCGCCTTTGCTAACCGAACCAAACTGGCTAAGCCGCTGGTATAACTCGTATAATGCGGATAAGCCCACCCAGGCGCCTAACAGCAACCCCAGCAAGGCTAAATTTGCCTGGATACTTTGCATCGCAGCCAGGGTACCGAGGGCCAACGTCAGACTGGCCAGTGCAATTAAACTAAAAGGCCCAAGTAATGGCTTCACCGGTTGCTGTTTCCAGCGCACCCAGGGCCCGAGGCCAAGCAACAACGCAAATGGAATAGTCAGGTAGTAAAACATCTGGTTAAAAAATGGTTCGCCAATCGAAATGGTGCCCAGCCCCAACTCTTTATGGAACAGCGGGAATAGCGTGCCTAGAAACACCACCAGGGTGGCGGTTAATAAAAAGACATTATTGCCCCATAGCATCACTTCGCGCGAAAACAACTGATAACGGGCCTGACTGCGCACTGAATTCATCCGGCTGGCATATAACGCCAGCGAGCCACCAATCACCAGCAGCAAGAATATCAGTAAGAATATACCGCGGTCGGGATCGGCAGCAAACGAGTGCACCGATACCAACACGCCGGAGCGGACTAAAAATGCCCCGACCAGACTTAACGAAAAAGCCCCTAATGCCAGTAATACCGTCCACGATTTGAACGTACCGCGCTTTTCGGTCACCGCCAGGCTGTGTAGTAACGCCGTGCCTACCAGCCAAGGCAGGAAAGACGCGTTCTCAACCGGGTCCCAGAACCACCAACCGCCCCAGCCCAGCTCGTGGTAGGCCCACCAGCTGCCAAACATAATGCCTAAGGTTAAAAACAACCAGGCTGCCAGGGTCCAGGGCCGGGCCCAGCGCGCCCAGGTACTGTCAAATTTACCACCAATTAATGCGGCGATCGCAAAGGCAAACGACACCGCAAAGCCCACGTAGCCCATATACAATAGCGGCGGGTGGATGATCATGCCAAAATCCTGCAACAGCGGATTTAAATCCATCCCCTCGACCGGATAAAACGGCAAACTACGGGCAAACGGATTAGACATAAACAACGAAAATGCAATAAAGCCGATGTTAATAAGGCCCAGCACACCCAGGATCCGGCCCTGCATTAACAACGGCAGGCCTTTGGAAAATATCGCCACCAGCGCAGTCCAGCCAGACAACATTAAGATCCACAGCAGCATTGAGCCTTCGTGGGAGCCAAAGCTGGCGGTGATTTTGTAGTACCAGGGTAAAATTGAACTGGAATTGGTCGCGACATTAATCACGGTAAAATCGCTGGTTAAGAACGCATGAACCAGCGCCAGTTTTGCCAGCAAACAAAAAATAAATAAACCAATCGCCAACGGTTTGGCCTGCAGCAATGCCCGTTGGTTACCACTAAAACTGCCATAAAATGGCACTATTGCCAGTAGTACTGATAATGCCAGAGCAAAGGTCAGTGCCAGCTGGCCATATTCAGCTATCATCGCCCTGCCCCTTAATACGTTGGTTTATCTGCTGGTTTACGGTAGTCATTCTCGGCAGCGCTGTCACCCGTGGCAAAATTGGCCTGCGAGGGTGGCACGTGTCGGATCCCTTTCATCGCTTCGGCGACTTCTGCAGGCATATATTCTTCGTCATGCTTGGCCAGTACTTCCGTTGCCGCAATAACATCCGGTGCCTGCAAGGTGCCTTGCGCGACAATGCCCTGCCCTTCGCGAAACAAATCAGGCAAAATGCCTTCATACTCTACCCAGACGGTCGGGCCGGTATCAACCAGCTGAAAACGAACTTTTAAACTTTGCGGATCGCGTGACACTGTACCGGGCACTACCATGCCACCGATACGCAGGCGCTGTCCGACTATCGGTTTTACTTTATCTTTCCCCAGCCCCTCCACCAATTGAGTGGGGGTGTAAAACAAGTCAATGTTTTGCTGCAAGGCAAATAGCATGGCACCGACGGCACCGGTGATTAGGCTGATAATGAGTAAAATCGACAACAGGCGTTTTTTACGTCTTGGCTGCATTAGATTTGTTGCTCCTGATACTGCTTAACTCGTTGTTCGCGGGCAATCGTCGCTTTTAACTGCTGCTTAAATTGGTGTTGCTGATACACACTGACGGTAATTAACCCAAGCAACAGCAAATAGGTAATACCGAACGACAACCAGACAAAAAAGCCATAGCCTCCCATGGCCAGAAATTCGCTGAACGACTGAAAATGCATGATTAGCCTCCTACCAGCTTTCTGACCCAGGGCCGGTGCTGTTCGTTCATTAATATGGCAGTGCGCAGCCTTAAGCAGGTTAACGCCAACAGTAATACGGCAAACGCCAGAATACTGATTAACAATGGCCACAACATGCTGGGGTCAATGGATGGTTTGGCAAACTTAGTAATACTGGCCCCCTGATGCAGGGTATTCCACCACTCTACTGAAAAATGAATAATGGGTAAGTTAATCACCCCGATTAATGCCAGCAGGCTGGACACTTTAGCGCCCACTTGCCGGTCACTGAATGCGCCATTTAACGCGATAACACCTAAGTATAAAAATAACAGAATAAGTTCCGAGGTTAAGCGGGCATCCCATACCCACCAGGCGCCCCACATAGGTTTGCCCCAGGCCATACCGGTCACCAGTGCAATGACAGTATACACCGCGCCAATTGGCGCGATGGCCAGCACGGCCCAGTGGGCCACTTTAATTTGCCAGACAAGCGCCACAAACGCCGCACTGGCCATGGCTGCGTAAGCGCCCATTGACATAATGGCGGATGGCACATGAATATGAATGATCCGGTAACTGTCACCTTGTTGATAATCAGCCGGGGTAAATGCCAACCCCCAGATATTGCCAAGCAGCAGAAGTGCCAGCGCACTCACCATCAGGTAAGGCAGCAGTTTGCCGCAAAAATGATACAGCGTTTCACTTTTTGCGTACGGATCTAACCACTTAAACATATCAACTCACATTAATTCGCAAGGCACTGGTTACCGCCATCGGCACCAGCGCTAACGCCAATAATAACATGGCAAGTAAAATGGCCAACTGCCCCTGATACCCCAGCCCGATACTGGCAGCCTCGATAGCGCTACTGGCAAAAATTAATAGCGGAATATACAGTGGCAAAATCAGTAGCGCCAGTAAAATACCGCCTTTATCAGCAGCCATGGTAAGGGCCGAGCCAAGCACACTTAGCAGGCTAAGCAACGGGGTACCGAGCAGCAAAGTCAACGCCATTGCACCAAGTGCCGCCTGCTCCAGCCCCAGCAACAGGGCAACCACCGGTGACAACAATAGTAATGGCAGCCCGGTGCTTAACCAGTTAGCAAAGGTTTTTGCCAGCACGAACGCCAGCAGGCTATGCCGTCCTGCCACCAACTGCTCGATAACGCCATTACGGTAATCGTCTTTAAACAGCCGCTCTGCGGCCAGCAGCACACTGAGCAGTGCCGCAATCCAGATAACCCCCGGAGCAATAATACGTAACATATTGGGCTCTGGCCCAATCCCTAATGGAAACAGACTAAGCACAATAATAAAAAACAGGATGGGGTTTAGCCAGTCGGCTTTTTGCCGGGCCAGTAAGCGCAATTCACGCTGTAAAAAAACCATGCTTACCATCGGTAGGCCAGCTCCAGCTGAATTAAGGACTGAAATTGCAACGTAAGCTGCTGATGCGTCGTTAAGATAATGGCCCCACCCTTATTCAGATGTTCCAGCATATGCTGTTGCAACAGGCTAATCGCGCTTTGGTCCAGTGCAGTAAAAGGCTCATCGAGGATCCAGATTAACGCCGGGGTTAACCACAACCTGGCCAGAGATACGCGCCGCTGCTGCCCGGCAGATAACATCCGGCACGGCACATCTTCCAGGCCCGCTAAACCCAGTTTGGCCAGAAGCGCCCAATCATCAGCCGGTTGCAGGGTAGCAGCGGCGCGCCAGAAACGTAAGTTTTCCAGCGCCGTTAATTGCTCATGAACACCGCTCTGATGGCCGATATAACATAAGTTAGCGCAATAAGCTGGCAAGCTTTGAGCGAATGGCTTAGCCTGATAATACAAGTGGCCATCGTCGGGCTGTGCCAGGCCCGCTAAAATACGTAGCAATGAACTTTTGCCGGCGCCATTTTTGCCTTGTATTTGCAGCAACTGGCCGTAACTAAGCTGAAGCGATAATTGCTCAAATAACACCCGGTCTTGCCGGATGCAACTTAACTGCTGGCCTTGTAACACAGGCCCGGCATTTTTTGTGGCAATGGATGCGGCATCCGTTGCTTCAGTGCTGGCAGATAGTGGCTGATTTAAGTTCACTGGCCCTGGTATCGACGGCTGTTAAAATTGCGCGCATAGTAGCATACCGCGGCGGGAATACGAATCAGAACAACTGCCGGCATGGTGATTAATCAGGGGAAATATGAACCAGATCAATCTGGAAAAATTACTGCAGAGTCCGCCGTCAGCCGCGCCGTCCAAAGCCGGCGTAAACAGCGCCGAGCTAAAATTGTTGGTTGGCGAGCTTTACACCGCCAGGCTGCAAATGCTGTCGGGCACCAGTCAGCTGCAACTGCAAACGCCTCAGGGGCAGCTGAAAATTGCACTGCCCGCTCAGCTGGCTCAGCAAATCAGTCAGCAATTTGGCCCGCAGTTACAGATAAAGTTAAGCCCCCTTAGCAATAATCAATTTAGCCTTACCGTACAGGCTATGCCACCAGCGGCCAGCAGTATTGGCCTGAGCACAGCCCAACTGCAACCGGTGATCAGTCAATGGCTAAGCCAACAGTTGCCGGCACTGATGATAAAACCGGACAGTGGCGTTAACCTGACCAGTAACCATGCCCGGGCCGGCATTAGCGCTGGCAGCAACCTGGCCGCGCAGGCTAACTCTCAGCACTCTCAGCACTCGCAGAACTCGCAGCAGGCTCAGGTCAATCTGCCGGCTAACATGGCTGTCAATCAGTCAGCTCAGGCTCAAACTGCCAGCCAGGCGATTACGCTGCCAATGCTGCTTGATCTGAAAACCGGTCAGTTGCAATTGTCCGGCACTACCGCTGCCAGCCAGGTTTTGCTTACCTTAACCAGCAAGGAACTTGCCGCTTTTAGCCGGCTTATTCAGGTTAGCCAGGCAACGTCGGGGCAACCCCCTCCACTAACAGCAGGGCGCCAGAGTGTCTTGCTGACAATAACCCCACGCCAAAGCAATTCGCTTCAATTGTCGCTGCAACCTGCTGCAGAGGCCAGGACAGTTTCCGCCAGCCCGGCACGCGCCGAAGCGCTTCCTCTGAGCCCACCGGCCGCGCAGCAACTGTTACGTGCCCTGGTAAGTCAGCTACCGCCGATTGAGCAACGTATTGCTCCTGATGCCACTAAAATTCGTATCGGCCAGCTGAGTGTTACGATACCGCCACAACTGTCGGCTACACTGGCCAGTATGGCAAGCATTACGGCAAGCCTGTCCCCGGCCAGCGCCCCGCTAACCCCAGCAAATAATCTGGTGCCATTGTTGCTGCAATTGCAGGCCCCGCAGAATAAAAACGGACAATGGCAATTGCTGCTGCAAGCCAGCGGACCAAGCAGCACCGTCACGGTGGGCCAGAACCAGGCCGATCGGCCGATAAACTGGCAGGCCAGCCCAGTTAACGTGCAGGCGGGCACATCGCAGCAGCCACTGAAAAATACCGTTCAGACAACCCCTGTTATGCAACAGCTATTGCAGCTACCGCCGGAGGTAAAAACTCAGGCCTGGCGTAATTTGCTGCCGTTATTATCTCAACCGTTAATGCAGCCCGGTAGCATGCCAAATCTGCCGGTAGCGCTGCAACAATTGTTCAGCCAGATCCAGCAAAGCCTGCCAGAAATCAGCAAACCAATAGCGCCGCCGGCGATCGCGGCTCAGCTTGCTGCCGCACTGCAGTTTCAGCCATTACAAAGCCAGCCAAATCTGCAAACCACAGGCGGCACGCTGGCACTGGCCATTCAGTTACTACTGGGCCACTTAAGCCAGAAACAACAAACACCGGCCGGCAACACCGCGGCAAACCGCTTAAGCCAACTGGTATCGCAGCTGGATGGCGCGCAAGCTGGCAGTGCGCTGCGCCAGTTGGCCAGCTTAAGCAGCCCATTACAGCAAAGCCAGCTGGCCACGGTAGATGCGCAAAGTCAGCTGCAGCAGTGGTTGTTGCAGTTACCTTTGCAGCAGCAAGGCCAGACTATCCTGCCGCAACTACAAATAGAGCAGCGCGAAGCCGATGGCAGAAGTGGTAGCACCGGTCAGAAGCAGTGGCAACTGACCATGAAATTCGATTTACACCAATTCGGTAATTTGCTGGCAGTCGCCAAATTACAGGATCATGAGCTGCAACTGCAGTTTTATACCGACCATAATCAGGCATTACGGCTGGCCCAGAAATTTCTGCCGCTGTTAAAAGATCGCTGCGCGGCGCAGGGTTTAACCGTCACCAAAGCGGACTGTCAGCTGGGCAAGATACCTGAAAGCTTACTGCCCCGACACAACAGCCTGCTAACGGTAAAAGTATAAGGAAAAAAGCAGATGGCCAACGACGATAAGCAAAGCAATAAACCCCAGCGCAGTGCCACCGCATTAAAGTATGATGGTAAGTCTGCACCGACAATCGTCGCAAAAGGGCATGGCGAACTGGCAGAGGATATTATTACCCTGGCCAAAGAGCATGGTGTGCTTATTCATCAGGACGATGAATTAAACCGGCTGCTCAGCCAGTTGGAGCTGGGCGATAATATCCCGAAAGAGCTATATGTGGTGATTGCCGAGCTAATCGCGTTTTCGTATGTGTTACAGGGTAAATTTCCAGATCAATGGCAGAATATTCACCAACGGATTGATTTAAAAACCTAAAAAGGGTCAGAGTGAATAAACTAGTAGTAAAAAAGGGTCAGAGTGAATTCTTTATTCACTCTGACCCTTTTTTAAGACTTGGCCTGGTGCAGGTTAAATAACAGTTCGGCCTCGGCGCGCGGTAATTCACATTCGCGCATAATTTCTTCTAAATCGGCGCCTAACTGCACCATTTTCATGGCACGGGTATAAATTTTGCTCTCCGGATCGGTCAGCGATAGCGCCTGTTGTTGTTCGGCCAGCTCAGTGTAAGCGCCATGTAACTGGCTGAGCTGGTTTTCTAGCGTCAGTACCCGCTGGTCAAGTGTTAATACCCGCTGGCCTACCCCGATAATGCCGGCACGTAACTCTTCGGTCTCGCTCTGAGCAGCTGTCAGTTGCTGGTTGTTCAGTTCAAGCTGTTTTTCTAGCACCGCCAGCTGATGACGATTAACATGACGTTGGCGCAGCAGTTGCCAGAATAACAACAGTACCAGCAGTACCAGCAACCCGGTAACAATAGCCTGGCCCAGCATCCATGGGTTCATTGCCGGTTCTCCGCTTACAGACTATTAATTTCTTCCCACTCTTCATCATTGAGAAGTTTGTTTAAATCGACCAGGATCAGCAACTCGCCTTCACGATTTGATACCCCCTGGATAAAGCGGGCACTTTCGTCTGTACCAACATTAGGCGCAGTATCCACTTCAGACTGCTTCAGGTATACCACCTCCGCTACGCTGTCGACCAGAATACCAATAACCTGACGTTCGGCTTCAATAATAACAATTCGACTGTTATCAGTGACATCGCCGGCTTCCAGACCAAATCTGGCACGGGTATCAATGACCGTCACCACATTACCCCGCAGGTTAATAATACCCATCACATAGCCGGGTGCTCCGGGTACAGGCGCAATTTCGGTATAGCGCAGTACTTCCTGTACCTGCATAACATTAATGCCGTATGTTTCTTCCTGCAACCGGAACGTTACCCACTGGAACACCAGATCGGTACTTTCTTTTTTGCCGGTTGTCTTTACCTGGTTATTGCTCATATACCGCTCCTGTAAATTGTACTGCCCGCTCAGGCGTTAATGTCCTGACCACGATTAAGTAGGTTAATCATAGCGTCCACATCAACTAAAGCACACATATGCTTTTTAATTAATCCTGCCATCCAGGGTCTTTTGCCGTCTGTTTCCCGCCATTTTACCTCGTCTTGCTCCAGACTAAAGGTATTTATCAGCGTTTCACATGCCAGCCCCCAGTTGCTGGTTCCCAGCATAATAACATACTGATAGTTTAGCTTTTGCTGCATAACCTGATCATATTTCTCTGGCATAACCCAGCGGGCACTGTCCACCACACTGATTTTTTGCTGCCGGTACAGCATAACGCCTTTAAACCAGGCTGGCTTACCAAATAAACTGTTTGTTTCACTTAGTTGATGAATACCGCCAAGTTCGGTCAGCGGCACTGCCAGTTTTAACCCCGCGACATTGAAAAATAATGCCTGAAACCGGCCTTGCCGGTAAGTTTTACTAACGCTATCCGGAATAACGGCTGGCGGTGCTTCGTTCGCCACTGCCAACCGCTCAGCAATAGGAATGTCGCGATTATGCACAGGCATCCCGACATCAGCTACGGGGACATCAGCGGCGGGAGTAACCCGGCTAGCCAGCGCTGATTTTTCTGTGGCAGGCGTAATGACGGCGGCTACCTTCGGTTCAGGCGCAGCGGCTTTGGTCTCAACCTTCGCGACCGGGCTTGCCTGCGCCAATAACCGGTTTAGCTCCCGGGTTTTAGCATCCTCCACCAGACTGGTTTCAGTAGCGCCGTCGTCAGTTAATAATGCAGACAAATAATGCTGCATTACTTTCTGGCTGGCGATTAAGCTGCTCATTATGCCTCCGGTGCCAACTGCAATAAATACGTTAGCAAGGTATTGTAAGCAAACACCCCCCGGGAAGTTGGCGCAAATACGTTTGGTGGCGTTTGCGCTACGCTGGCATCCCGGAATTTGGTATCTACCGGTACGACTGCCGACCAGACTTTATCCTGATAAGTAGCTTTTAATTCTTTGTAGGCTTCAAGCGATGCCCGGGTTCTTTTATCGTACATGGTTGGAATAATCGTAAACGCATAGTCTCTTTTTTGCGAGCTGCGCATTAGTGCCATGGTGGCAATCATCCGCTCCAGGCCCTTTAGCGCCAGAAACTCTGTTTGCACCGGAATTAAAATCCGGTTACAGGCGGCTATAGCATTGACCATTAGCACCCCCATTACCGGTGGGCAATCCAGCAGCACGTAATCATATTCTGCTTTCACTTTTTGCAGGGCTTTCTTTAAAATCAGTCCCATACCACCTTTATTACCAAGCGAGCGGTCAAGGGTGGCCAATGCCATTGAGGAAGGCAGAATATCCAGATTGCTGACGCCACTTGGGCACAACGATTGTAAAATTTCTTCGCGGGTGATGTCTTTGCCACGAATAAAAATATCGTAAACACTGTTTTCCAGCTCTTCAGCATCGATACCGAAATAGTACGTTAATGAGGCATGCGGATCGGTGTCCACCAGCAGCACCCGTTTGCCGCGCTCTGCCAATAAACCGCCTAAGGTAACAGTCGTTGTGGTTTTACCAACACCACCTTTCTGATTTGCTATTGTCCAAATTACCACGTTCAGGGTTCCTGTTGTTCCGGCAGTGCATCTGGATTGTCCTGACGGGTGGTGATTCTGACCCCACCACCTGGCAACGCAATTACCCTGATACTGCCATCATCCTGGGTAACTTGCAGCAGTTGCTGTTGTAACTCTGCGCTTTGTTGCTGCTGTTCCAGCTCATCTGGCAGATAACCATAGCGTGACACCGCAATAACCACTTTGCGGTTTTCTGCCCGTCCTTCTGCGGTCGCATTGCTGCTGTCAGCATAGTATTGGCCATAACCCTCTATTGCCATCCGGTGTGAAGGCGTCCCCAGCGTTTCCAGAACCCGCAGCACCGATGTTGCCCGGGCAACCGATAATTCCCAGTTAGACGAAAACAGCTCGTTATTAATAGGCTGGTCGTCGGTGTAACCGCGGATCCGGATAAAATTGTTTATCGGATTAATAATGGTGGTAATTTCATTTAACAAGGTACGTGCTGAGTTGGTCGCGGTGGCACTACCACTGGCAAATAACAAGCCGCTGTTTAGTTCAATAATAAGCCAGTTCTCATCCTGGCGGATATCGACTACCCCCTGCTCAATGAGGTTCGCCAGCGCCTGATTAAGCTCCTGCTCAAGTGACACCAGCGGGCTGCCTAAAAATTGCTGCCTGACATCAGATAATGTGCTGGCATCGGCAACCAGCTCTGGCCCTGTTGCTGGTTCAAGTGAACTGCCATAACGGCTGAAATCGCTTTGCGGGCCAGGCTGAGGTAATACACCGCTGCCACTGACACCACTGCCCGTTTTTGCAGGGCGTTCGAAGACATTAGTTAAGGTGTCCGCCAGCGCGCTGAATTCTTCGTCTTTCACCACGGACATGGCATACAACACCACAAACAAGGCAAACATCAGGGTCATGTAGTCGGCGTATGACACTAACCACCGGTCAAGTTGCTCAGGTTCATCATGCTGATGTTGCTGCTTGTGCCGGTACATAATCGTTAGCTCAGCCGGTACGCTGCGAGCTTACGCTCAATATTACGCGGATTCTCGCCCTGCGCGATCGATACCAGGCCTTCAACAATCAGCTCATGATACAGGGTATGCTGATAGACCAGGCTCTTAAGTTTATTACCCACCGGAATAAAAATGAGGTTAGCAAAGCCTACGCCATAAATCGTCGCAACAAACGCGGTTGCCACCCCCATACCCAGTAATTTGGGTTCGGAAATATTGGCCATAGCCTGAATTAACCCCAGCACTGCGCCAACGATACCAATAGTAGGACTATACCCGCCCATCGCTTCAAAAATGCGGGCCCCCCGCAGTAAACGTTCGCGCTCCAGGGTCAGCTCGGCATCCAGCGTATCCTGCAGTACTTTCGCTTCAACACCATCCACCAGTAAATTTAATCCGCGGTGTAAGAAAGGATCGCTTTCTTCCAGCGCTGCCGACTCCAGAGACAAAAACCCATTGGTTCTGGCTGAGCTCCCCCAGTTTACGATACGTTCTACCGCATTTTGCATCGGTAAACTTTCCGGTCTGAGTACCCAGGGTAACATGCTCAGGCCAAGTCGGAATTGTGGCAACGGGGTCTGCAACATTACGGCACCCACTGTTCCGCCCACCACGATAATAAATGCGGGTAAATGCAGCAAGGTGCCAAGGGCACCGCCCTCCAGCATAAAACCACCTGCTACCGCCAGTACCGCCAGTATAAAACCACTGATTGCCAGTTTATCCATGTTTCACTTCCGTTATCAGCCGGCCAGCCACCTCGTTTAAACTGACCTCGAGATCCATGAGTCCCGCCGCTGCGATTGCCTGAGGCATTCCATACACTACACAACTAGCCTCGTCCTGAGCCCACACCCTGGAGCCCGCCTGTTTAAGCATTCTGGCACCCTCACGGCCATCAGCGCCCATGCCGGTTAACACCACGGCAAGCACCTTATCCTGAAATACCCTGGCAGCCGTGGCAAAGGTTACATCGACACTGGGTTTAAAGGTGATCCGTGGCGAGTCATCTTCTTTAATACGCAAGCGAGCCTGGCTGTCGTTGCCTTCTACCAGCATTTGCTTACCACCCGGAGCCAGATAGGCCACGCCAGGACGCAGAATATCGTTATCAGAGGCCTCCTTAATTTCAATTTTTGCCAGGGTATTTAAGCGCTGAGCAAAAGCCCCGGTGAACGCTGCGGGCATATGCTGAATTAAGATAATAGGTAGCGGAAAATCAGCAGGTAAGTTGGTCAGAATACGTTGTAGCGCCACCGGTCCGCCGGTTGAAGTACCAATAGCAACCAGCTTATAACTTTGACCACTGGCTTTAAAGTTGGCGTTGCGTACCGTGCTGCCCAGCCGCTCGCTAAGCTGTGGCCGGCCTAATGCAGCGCGGGTAAGCCCGCCAGCAGCAGGCGTAACTGGCCTGGTATTGGCTGAAGTACTGTCTGTGCTGTTAGTGCCAGAGGTATGAGCGGAGCTACTGAATGTACTACGCCCCAGTGGTCTTTTGCGCGCCACGGCTTTTACTCTGTCCCGCAGCACGTTACCCGCTTCTTCTTTGTCGCGGGCAATATCTTCAAATTTTTTCGGTAGAAAATCGACTGCGCCGGCTTCCAGCGCATCAAAGGTGGCTTTAGCACCTTCGTGCGTCAGCGATGAAAACATCAGAATGGGGATACGCTGGTTTTGTAATATTTCAGCCACCGCACTAATGCCGTCCAGCACCGGCATTTCGATATCCATGGTAATAACATCAGGTTTTAATGCCAGCGCTTTTGTGACGGCCTCACGACCGTCACTGGCAGTGTCAATTACTTCAAGCTGTGGATCTGAATTCAGAATTTCCGTTAACCGACGGCGGAAAAAACTGGAATCATCTACAATCAGCACCCTGATCGTCATGCGGCACTCTCTTAAGCGTTAAGCTTATTAAATCGATCAAATTTAATCTTGGATTTCTTCGCATAATGTTTCAGTAAGTTTGGTACATCCAAAATCAGTGCAATGCCGCCATCAGAGGTGATAGTGGCGCCTGCCATACCTGGTGTACCCTGCAACAACGCATCGAGCGGTTTAATAACCACTTCTTCCTGACCGATTAACGAATCGACCACAAAACCGACCTGCTGGGTACCAATTTGTACTATCACGACATGGCCCTGCTCACGCCGTAACTGTTTATTCGAGCCTTTAACCAGCCAGTGCTCGAGGTAAAACAGGGGCAGCGCTTTATTACGCACCACGATAGTCAGCTGACCATCGACGATATTGGTCTTGGCCAGATTAAGATGAAATATTTCGTTTACGCCAGCCAATGGTAAGGCGAAGGTTTGTTTACCCACCATAACCATCAGGGTTGGCAGAATAGCTAAGGTTAGCGGTACTTTAATTTCAAGCAGGGTACCTTCACCCAATTTTGAGTTAATCTGGACGGTACCGTTCAGCTGGTTAATTTTCGTTTTAACCACATCCATGCCAACGCCACGACCGGAGATATCTGAAATTTGCTCTTTCGTTGAAAACCCGGGTGCAAAAATCAGATTGAAGGCATCGTTGTCCGACATGCGGGCGGCTGCATCCGTGTCCAGGATGCCGCGTTTTATCGCAATACCTTTCAATTTTTCCGGGTCCATGCCGGCGCCATCGTCCTGAATGGTTAGTAAGATATGATCACCAGCCTGGGTAGCAGCCAGTTTTACCAGACCCACTTTTGGTTTGCCTGCTTTTAAGCGGACATCGGGCATTTCAATGCCATGGTCGACCGAGTTTCGCACTAAGTGCACCAGCGGGTCTGCCAGCGCCTCAACCAGGTTTTTATCTAAATCAGTTTCTTCGCCTTCCAATACCAGATTAATGTCTTTTTGCAACGATCGGGCTAAATCGCGAACGACTCGCGGGAACCGGCCAAATACTTTTTTAATGGGCTGCATCCGGGTTTTCATTACCGCGCCCTGAATATCGGCCGTTACCACATCAAGATTAGAAATGGCCTTAGTCATTTCCTCGTCCTGAGTGCTGGTAGACAAGCTAACCAGACGGTTGCGCACCAGTACCAGCTCACCAACCATATTCATGATCTGATCTAGCCGTTTAGTATCCACCCGCACCGTTGTTTCAGCGGCGGGCGCTGCATTGGCAGCTGCAGCTTTATCTGCTGCTGGTGCAGATGGTGCAGCAGCCGAGCCTGGCGCTGCCGGGGCTTTGGCTGCGGGCGCAGCAGCAGTAGCCGCCGCTGGTGCTGCTGGTTTGGCTGCAGCAGTTGGCGCAGGTTTGCGCTCTGGCGCTGCAGGCGGCTCTACCGGTGCATTACCTTTGCCATGCAACTGATCAAGCAGGGCTTCAAATTCGTCATCACTTATTTCATCGTCGCTGGCGGATGTTGCAACAGCGCTTTTACCAGCACCACTGCTCGTTGCCGGCTTACTGGCGGCGGGTTGCTTAGCAGCAGGTTGACTTGCCGCTGCAGTGCCAGCAGCTTTATTAGTATCGGGAACAAAAGAGCCTTTGCCATGAAGCTGATCCAGAATGGCTTCAAATTCGTCATCAGTAATATCGCTGCTGTCAGACGCAGGTTGGCTTGGCTTTGATGCCGATGGCGCGTCGGCACGGCCTGGCGCATTTTTGCCATGCAGCTCATCGAGCATTCTTTCAAACTCAGCTTCACTGATGTCATCAATGTCACCGTCAGCAGCAGGCGTTTCATACTCCGCTTCAGGCATGACTGGTGCTTCTGGTTCGGCAGCGGTGACAACCGGTGGCGCTTCACCCGCCTTTTCAGGCTCGCTGTAGTGATGCAATGCGTCAAGCACGGCAGGGTTTGCCGGGGTGAGTGGCTGACGAGCCTGCACTTCGACAAACATGGCATTAATTGCATCCAGAGTTTGCAAAATAACGTCCATCAGCTCCGGTGTTACCCGCCGTTTACCTGTACGCAGAATATCAAATACGTTTTCAGCACCGTGACAGGCGTCGACCAGTTCGGTCAGTGACAAAAAGCCGGCCCCGCCTTTTACCGTGTGAAAACCACGGAAAATGGCATTTAGCAGATTAGCATCATCCGGATTATTCTCCAGTTCAACCAACTGCTCCTGCAACAACTCCAAAATCTCGCCGGCTTCTACCAGAAAGTCTTGTAAAATGTCTTCATCCATATCAAAGCTCATGCGCAGACACCTCTGTTAGAAACCCAAGCTGGACAGTAAATCATCAACGTCATCCTGACCAGACACCACATCATCCCGCTCGGCTGCATCAATAATGGGCCCTTCAGCCTCATGTGCTGCTTTGGCTTTTGCCTTGGCCGGTTTGGCCTTGATTTCTGGCTGGTCGGGGTTTGTTTGACCAAAGGCCGTTAACAAACCAATCAGACTTTCCTCTACCTCACGCACCAACTCAATAACCCGGCGCAAAATCTGGCCGGTTAAATCCTGGTAGTCTTGTGCCATCAGCACATCTGTCAGCAACGCATTCAGGGTTGCGGAATCAGCTGTTGCCTGCTGCATAAAGCCATCGACGCCATGACACAGCTGTTTAAATTCAGGCAGCTGAATTTGCCGTTGCATCAGCCGCTGCCACTGCGGTTGCAACTGATTAAGCTGCTGGGTAATTTGATCGGCGATAGGTAAGCAGGACTCAACCGCATCCATGGTTTTATTGGCCGCTTGCTCTGTCATATCAATGACATGATTCAGACGCTTTTTCGCATCAGGAATATCTTCTGAGAGCAAATTATTCAGCGAAGGGTCAATATGAAAGTTTTCAAGTGAATTATGCAGTTGCCGCGTGAGTTTACCCACTTCGGCAAATAATTCAGAAGAACCGGGAACCGTGATCGATTGTACCAGCTTATTCGCCAGTTGTTGTTCGCCCAGCTCCAGTAACTGGACCAGCTCTTTTGCTTGCTCAAGCGTAATATCAGCAGCCGTAGTGTCAGACATAGTGTCACTCCTTGTCAGTTACGGCTTAACCTAAACGCTCAAAAACTTTTGCCAGCTTCTCTTGCAGGGTGGCGGCAGTAAAAGGTTTAACAATATAGCCATTAACCCCAGCCTGAGCGGCGGCGATAATCTGCTCTTTCTTAGCCTCGGCGGTTACCATCAGCACCGGAATATGCTTTAGTTTAGCATCTGCTCTGATCGCTCTGAGCAAATCGATACCTTGCATACCGGGCATGTTCCAGTCAGTCACCACAAAATCAAATTCGCCATTTTGCAACATTGGAAGCGCCGTGCTGCCATCATCTGCTTCTGAGACATTAGTAAAGCCTAAGTCACGTAACAGGTTTTTAATAATGCGTCTCATGGTTGAAAAGTCATCAACCACAAGAATTTTCATATTTTTATCCAAAGTCCCCTCCGACGAGATAATACGTCTGGTATCTCAACTGCTTTAATTTTATACCCAAGCCTGCATTCTGGCCTTCAATCGTACCAGTGCCTGGCTATGGATCTGACTTATTCTGGACTCGCTGACATCCAGCACTGCCCCGATTTCTTTTAAATTTAGTTCTTCGTTGTAATACAGTGAGAGTACCAGAGCTTCGCGCTCCGGCAAACTGCTAATAGTTGAAACCAACGCTTTATTAAATGCTTCATTTGCCTGCTGCTCATATAACAGATCGCCATCGCTATCTTCAGCAGTGACCAGTACATCCTCTGACACCCCAAGGTCTTCAATGCCAATAATTCGGCCTGTGCTGACATCGGTTAACATATGATGGTACTCATCGAGAGATATATCAAGTTTTTCAGCAACTTCAAAGTCTTTTATATCACGGCCAAATTCCGCTTCAAGTTCAGCAATGGTGTCGGCTATTAAGCGGGCGTTACGATGCACCGAACGGGGAGTCCAGTCGCCGCGACGCATTTCATCTAACATGGAACCACGAATGCGGATGCCAGCAAAAGTTTCGAAACTGGCCCCTTTACTACCGTCAAAGTTTTTCGCTGCTTCAATTAAGCCAATCATGCCGGACTGAATTAAGTCGTCAACCAGCACACTGGCCGGTAACCGGGCCATTAAGTGATAAGCGATACGTTTTACCAGCGGCGCATGTCGTTCAACCAGCTGCTGCATCTGGTCAACTCCACCATATGCGGCAAGCTTACTGTTCACACGACCCCCTGATCAGCATGCGGCTGCAGTAACTGTTCCAGAAAAAACTCAAGGTGACCGGACGCATTGGCCGGAACCGGCCATTTAATCGCTTTTAACGCCAGGCCTTTAAGCGCCATGCTGGCCGGAGTTTTTGGAAAGACATCAATAAAAGCTTTTTGCTTGCGGGCTGCTTTTCGCACATTTTCATCATAAGGAATGGTAGCCACCAGCTCGAGACTGACATCTAAAAAACGATCGGTAACCCGACTGAGTTTAGCAAACAGTTCCTGGCCCTCTTTTAAATTACGGACCATATTGGCAACAATCTTAAATTTTTCCACCCCATGATCCCGGCTTAATATTTTCATTAGCGCGTAAGCATCGGTAATTGAGCTTGGCTCATCGCAGACCACGACCACGACGTCCTGTGAAGCACGGGAAAAACTGAGCACCATATCAGAAATGCCGGCGGCAGTATCCACCATTAATACGTCAACCGGGGTTCGTAGCTCACTGAATGCCCTGATAAGGCCGGCATGCTCAACCGGTGACAGCTCAGTCATATTTTGCGAGCCGGAGGTGGCAGGCACAATTTTAATACCAAAAGGGCCGTCGATAATAACATCATCCAGTTCACATTCACCGGATAACACATGCGACAGATTCTTTTCGACCCGCAGGCCCAGCATAACATCGCAGTTTGCCAGACCGAGATCGGCGTCCAGCACCAGTACTTTTTTGCCTAGTTGGGCCATGGCCATCGCCAGGTTAAGACTGACGTTAGTTTTACCCACGCCGCCTTTACCGCCGGTTATTGAAATTACTTTTACCATCTGCTTATTCATTCTTCTCAGGCCGTTGGCTTGATCGTCAATTAATTCGTGATTATGCATAGGCTTTTTCCGCTCGGGACACCTCATCCTGATACCACTGATGTCCGGTACTGCTATGGGTCAGGCGCAATATTTCAGCACGTTGTACTAAATCGGCTGCATCAGCTACCACTAAATCTTCAGGTACCCGCTGGCCATTAGTTAAATAGCTAACCGGTAATGCGTTCTGAATGGCCACGTTGATCACTTCTCCTAAACTTAAGCATTCATCAAGTTTAGTAAAAATACAACCCGCCAGGGAAATCCGTTTGAACTGCAGAACCGTCTCCTGCATTACTCTGGCCTGCGCTGTGGCAGACAATACCAGATAACTTTTTATTTTGACACGTGAATTATGCACTAAACTGGCAAGTTTTTCAGCCAGCCTGACGTCGCGCTGGCTCATACCGGCCGTATCGATCAAAATAAGTTTGCGCTGCGCCATCTGATTTAGCAATAAGGCCAGCTCATCACTGTCTTTTGCCTGCTTTACCGGGCATCCAATAATGCGGCCGTATGTAGCCAGTTGCTCAAACGCACCAATCCGGTAAGAATCTGTGGTGATCAACGCAACCTGATCGGCACCATGGCGCTTGGCAAAGCCCGCTGCCAGCTTAGCTACCGTTGTTGTTTTACCGACACCGGTAGGCCCGACTAATGCAACAATACCACCGCGGCGCAGAATATCGTCATTGGTGGTACTTAGCTGACCGCTCAGTAACTCCATTGCGGTATCCCAGGCTTCGGTAGCGCCGATATCTTCTGGCATAAAACACGCCAGCTGATCTGCTACCTGCTCGGATAACCCCAATTGTTGTAAATGCTCAATCACCAAGGCACGCACCGGCTCGCGACGGGCTAAGTCCTGCCACATCAGGCCTGAGACCTGATGCTGTAATAACTGACGCATTGACAGCATTTCGTTGCGCATAGCGTCAAACTGGGTTGCCATTGATTGTGCTTGCTGCTGTTGTTGTTTAGTCAGCTCCTGCCATTGGCTGGGGGCAATACCTGCTGTTGTGCCAGAACTTTGACGCTCAAATGCGGCCGCCGGAGTTACCGTCGGTTGCATCGGTGTCGGCGCGCGCTTATTGTTTTGTGCAACCGGCTCCCGTCCTTGCTGTTTAATCATTTGTCGGGCCAGTAGCTCGCGCAGTGAATCAGCCGGCGCCTCGGTTTGCTCAGAGCTAACGTTATTGCTGGCAGGCGTGCTGTCGCTATCATCAACCCTGGCGCTGAAGCGTGGCTCGTGACGCGGCTTCTGACCTGCCGCCACTGGCTGCGCCGAAGCTTGAGCCGGTTTATGCGCTGTAGCGTTTTGGCTTTCCGGGTCAATTGCCGCAACAATTTCCACCCCTTCAGCCACTTTTTTGTTAGATAAAATTATCGCATCAGGTCCGAGGAACTCTTTGACTTCCGTTAAAGCGGTACGCATATCTTTAGCGACAAAGCGTTTTATTTTCATGAGTTACTCCTAGTTTTGCTGACCAATAACGCTGACAATTCGAATTTGTTTATCATCGGGAATTTCCTGATAGGACAAGACCCGTAACCCTGGAATGGTGTATTTCACGAATCGTGCCATGACTGAGCGTAAAATTCCTGACGTTAGCATTACCGCGCCCTCGCCATTTAATTCCTGGCTCTGATGTGCTTCTTGTAATGATTGCTGGATCCGATCGGCCAGGCCGGGTTCAATACCAGCCCCGTCATTACCGGCAGCCTGCATTGACTGATGCAGCATTTGTTCAAGCTCCGGAGCGAAGGTAATCACCGGAATTTCACTCTTATTGCCTACCACCTCCTGCACAATCAAGCGACGCAGCGCAATGCGACATGCTGCAGTAAGTACATCCACATCCTGGCTTTTACTGGCGTATTCCACCAGAGTTTGCACGATGGTGCGCATATCACGAATGGGCACGCCTTCCTGCAGCAGATTTTGCAGCACTTTAACCACGGTGGTTAATTGCAGCATGTCAGGTACCAGACCTTCAACCAGCTTAGGTGAATGTTTGGCCAGCATGTCCAGCAGGTTTTGCACTTCTTCATGCCCCAGCAGGTTTGCAGCATTGTTGGTTAAAATCTGACTTAAATGAGTCGCGACCACGGTAGCCGCATCCACTACGGTGTAACCCAGCGTTTGTGCATGCTCACGCTGATCCTTACTGATCCATACCGCCTCAAGGCCAAAGGCCGGATCTTTGGTTGCCACCCCTTTTACCTGACCAAATACCTGGCCTGGATTAATGGCCAGTTCATTGTCGTGGCGCAGCTCACCTTCACCCGTGGTAACACCCATCAGGGCCACCCGGTAACTGTTTGGCTCTAAATCAAGATTGTCGCGGATGTGCACCGGCGGGACCAGAAAACCCAGCTCCTGCGACAGTTTTTTGCGCACGCCCTTGATCCGGTTCAGCAGTTCACCACCCTGAGCTTTATCTACCAGGGGTATTAAGCGATAGCCGACTTCCAGGCCAATAGTATCGACGCCCTGTACATCGTCCCAACCAATTTCTTTTACCGGCTGTACCTGATTATCTGAGGTTGGCGCGGCATTTTTGGTGACCAGTTCAGCCTGTGTCTGAGCCGCTTTACGGCGCATAAACCAGGCTGTTCCGCCAATTAATGCTGCCAGGCTTAAAAAAGCAAAGTGAGGCATACCCGGCACCACGCCCATCAGGGTCAGCACGCCAGCGGCGATAAATAACACATGGGTGTTATCGCTAAGCTGGGCAGTCATCTGCTCACCTAAATCGCCAGATTTATTCTGACGGGTGACAATAATGGCGGTACCGATAGACAGTAACAACGAAGGAATTTGGGCAACCAGACCATCACCTATGGTTAGCAGAGTATAAATTTCCATGGCATCGCCAAAGCTTAAGTCGTGCTGCAGCATGCCAATAAACAGACCACCGATTAAATTGATAACCAGAATGACGATACCGGCAATGGCGTCACCTTTAACAAACTTACTGGCACCGTCCATCGAACCATAAAAGTCCGCTTCACTGGTCACTTCTTCGCGTCGGGTACGTGCCTCTTCCTGCGTGATCAGGCCAGAGTTTAAGTCGGCGTCAATCGCCATTTGCTTACCGGGCATAGCATCTAAGGTAAAACGGGCAGATACTTCAGCAATCCGGCCGGCGCCTTTGGTGACCACGACAAAGTTAATAATAATCAGAATTAAAAACACCACGATACCCACGGCGTAGTTGCCGCCGATCACCACAGAGCCGAAGGCCTCAATGACTTTACCGGCAGCATCGCCACCATTGTGACCTTCCAGTAATACGACCCGGGTACTGGCAACGTTTAATGCCAGGCGCATAATGGTAGCGACCAGCAGCACACTGGGGAAAATGCCGAAATCAAGGGGGCGCAGGGTATAAATGGTCACCAGCAGCACAACCAGTGCCAACGCAATATTAAAGGAGAACAAGGTGTCCAGCAGAATGGGCGGCAGCGGTAACACCACCATTGCCAGGGCAGCCAGAATAAGCAGCGGTGTACCGAGCCCTTTCATAAACGACAGTTTTGACTTGTCAAAGCTATGGAAATACTGAACAAACTGCATGGCGTACCTAACAAATTATTGGCGCATAACGCGAGAGCTAACTGGTATCAGCAAAAACCATTCCATAAATCTAACGAAAAAAGGGTCAGAGTGATTTTATCGAAAAATCACTCTGACCCTTTTTTCAGCTATTTTCGCTTTAATGGCGATAATCGGCAGGAATAGGTAATTCTTTGGCAAGGGTTTTCGGCCGGCTGCCTTTGCCTTTTTTGTACATTTTAAGCTGATAAACATAGGCCAGTACCTGAGCGACCGCAGCAAACAGTTGTTCCGGGATTGGGTGATCCAGCTCTGTGGTATAAAATATTGAGCGGGCCAGTGCTGGTGATTCTATCACCGGCACTTTATGTTCATTACCAATTTTCCGGATATGCATCGCGACTTCGTCCACGCCTTTTGCCACCACTACCGGGGCGCGAAATTTCCCCTGATCATATTTTAACGCAACCGCAAAATGGGTCGGGTTGGTGACAATAACGTCGGCGGTAGGTACTTCCTGCATCATCCGTTTCATTGACATTTGCATCTGGGTGCGGCGAATGCGGGCTTTAATCTCAGGGCTACCTTCTGAGTTTTTATGCTCGTCTTTAATTTCCTGCAGGCTCATTTTCAGCTGCTTAATATGATTCCATTTCTGATATGGCGCATCTACCATGGCAATAATGGATACACTGCTGCACAGCCCTAAAAATAACCACGCTAATATGTACAGCGCTGACTCAATATTATTCGGCTCGCTCATCAGCGACAGCGCCATAATATCCATAAAGAAAAATTTTAGCAGCAGAAAGGCAACGGTCACCACTACCGCTACTTTTAAAACGCCTTTAACCAGTTCGACTATTGCCTGTAAGCCAAACATGCGCTTAAAGCCTTTTAACGGACTCATTTTGCTGAGTTTAGGCCCCGCAGCCTGCCAGCTGAAATTAAAGCCGCCGATCAGACAATTGCCGACAAACGCCGCCACCAAAATAAAGGCAAAAATGGCCGCTAACGGCGGCAGTAACTCAGTGCCAACTTCGGTCCAGGCGGTGAACATTGAGTTCGTTTCAAACATGTCTTTCTGATCCAGCCGCATCATCCGCTGGCCGACATTGAGAATCCCCATCGCCAGCATTTTTCCGAACATCAGCATTGCCGCTGCGCTGGCGATTAACACAAACGCCGTACCAAGATCTTTTGAACGGGCTATCTGGCCCTTGTCGGCTGCGTCTTGCAGCTTCTTAGGCGTGGGCTGTTCGGTTTTTTCTGCGCCGGAATCTTCTGCCATAGTCAGCCTCCGTTAGCAACCAATAAGCCGGCAGCTATAATCTATCGCATGCTGCCATTGCTTATCGTAGTGGAATAAAAACGTATCCAGCGTCAGCCATAAAATCAGCAAACCTGCCAACATGGTGATGGGAAAACCGATGGAGAAAATATTCAGCTGTGGTGCCGCGCGGGTCATAATACCAAATGACAAATTAACGACTAACATGGCGACTATTGGCGCCAGGGCAATCGCCAGGGCGGTAGCAAACATCCAGCCACCAAATTCAATAATGGTCCAGTAGCTGGTAACGTCCCACCACTGGCCGTTAATCGGCAGGGTGTCAAAACTAAATACCAACATCTGGATCATGATCAGATGACCATTAAAAATAAAAAACAGTAAGGTAGCCAGGATCAGATAAAACTGACCTATCGCCGGTACACTGACCCCGCTTGACGGGTCAACCATCGAAGCAAACGCCAAACCGGTCTGCGTCGCCAGCAACTGTCCCGCAAGCACAAAGGTAGTAATAAACATTTGCGAGATAAAACCCAGTGCAAAACCAATCATTAACTGTAAGAACACTTCAACGAACATCGCTGCAGACATTAAATCAGGTGGGGTTACCGGCGGCAGCATTGGCATGGCAACCAAGGTTATCATTACCACCAGGCCAGTTTTAATCCGCATTGGAATATTACGGGCGCCAATTCCAGCCATAATCATCAGCATGCCGGTTACACGACACAGCGGCAGCATAAAATCTGCGATAGCCTGCATTAAAATGCCCAGCGGGAACTCCATCAGCTCACCACGGTAGGTATACTTAGGAACAGATCCTGAGTGTAATCCATAATAATTCGCACAAACCAATGGCCACCAAAGATCAAGGCCAACAGCGTGACAATTAGTCGCGGTAAAAAGCTCAAGGTTTGTTCGTTAATTGAGGTAGCCGCCTGAAACACTGCCACAATTAAACCAACAAACAACGATGGCAAAATAATGGCACTCACCAGCAGGATGACGATAAACAATGCATCACGCAGCACATCAACAAAGACCTCAGGACTCATGTGCCCACTCCATAACTGGTGGCAAGCGTGCCCATTACTAAAATCCAGCCATCAACTAACACAAACATCATCAGTTTAAATGGCAGAGATATGATCATGGGCGAGAGCATCATCATACCCATTGCCATCAGTACGCTGGCGACCACCAGATCGATAATCAGAAAAGGAATAAACAGCATAAAACCGATTTGAAAAGCCGTTTTCAGTTCACTGGTGATAAACGCAGGGATAACCACGGTCATCGGATAATCCTGGGCCTGCTCTAACACTTCAAGGCCGGCAATCTGGGCAAAGGTGTCCAGATCCCTAATCCGGGTTTGATGCAGCATAAAGGCCTTAACCGGCACAATAGCCGCATCCAGCGCCTGCACCGGGGTGATCGACTCGTCCAGATAAGGCTGTATCGCCTGCTCATTTACGGTTTTAAATACCGGCGCCATGATAAAAAAGGTCAGAAATAACGTGATGCCAATCAGCACCTGATTGGACGGTGTCTGCTGCAATCCAATGGCCTGACGCAGAATAGCCAGCACTACAATAATCCGGGTAAAGCTGGTCATCATAATCACGATGGCCGGAATAAAGCTGAGCATAGTCATTAACGCCAGCACCTGCAGCGTTACACTATATTGTTGGGAGCCATCATCATTAGTGGTGACGGTAACCGCCGACAACATACTGTTATCGGCCAGCACCGCAGGGCTGAGTAACAGCAACAACACACACAGCAATCGCAACATAAAAACTTACTTTTTCAGGAATGATTGCAACTGTGTATGAAAGTCTGATGCCAACTTTGTTTCAGGGAGGGAATTTTCTAACTCAAATAGCATATTAATGCTGTGCGGCGTGACACCAATTACCCGCTGTTTTCCTTGTATTTCAATAACTAACAAGCGTTCACGCTGGCCCAGTGGTACCGAGCAAATAACTTTAACATGCTGGCTGCCGGGCAGCCGTAATGTCAATTTTTTGAATAACCAGCCCAGCCCAACCACCAATAACAGCACTGCTGCCAGAGAAATGGCGATTTTACCCAGACTGATACCGCTGGTATTTTTGCGCTCAGCCGGCACTTCCTGCCGCTGAAATGGCAAACCTTGCCGCGGCTCTGTCACCGCCACGCCAGGCGCTTCTGGCAAAGTCCCGGCAACCGGTTCTCTCTGCGAAGCAGCACTTTTTTGATTAGATGCGTCTTGATCAGATGCGTTTTGCGCCGCCGTCTCTTGCTGTTGCGGCTCTGGTGGGGGCGTTTGTGCATCAGCCGATGCCAAAAAAAGCGGCAACAGCACTATTGCTACGATCGCTATGACTTTTAATAATGACTGCATTAGCGTAGCTTTTTAATCCGTTCAATCTGGCTGATAACGTCGGTTAAGCGAATACCAAATTTGTCATTCACCACCACCACTTCACCATGCGCAATCAGGGTGCCATTAACCAATACATCTAGTGGCTCACCGGCTACCCGCTCTAACTCCACCACCGAGCCTTGGTTTAACTGCAACAGGTTGCGAATACTAATTTTGGCCCGGCCGACTTCCATAGAAATGGTAACCGGAATATCCAGAATGGTGTCCAGTTTACGCTGCTCATCGACGGTAATATTCGATTTTTCGTCTTTAAGCTCTTCCAGGTCGACGGCTTTGGCCCCGTCTTCACCGTCGGCTTCTGCCATGGCTGCAGCCCATTCGTCCATTGTATCTTTATCGTCTGCCATACTGTTATCCTCTGTCCCGCTCTGTTAAGTTCAGATCGGCTTCTAGTTCTGAAATATCTGCATCGCTGTCCAGACGCCTGCCACCTTTAGTAAATACGTGAAGTTCGGATTTAACCGACTCTGGCCGTCTGATTTTCTCGATGATTTTTAACGCCACACTCTCCCGTGACCGGCCAAGCTTGGCGCGGTACGTGGGTAAGTCTTCAATTAATACCGTGATATGGTCTGGAATTTCCACCGGAATAATATCGCCGGCTTTTAATTCCATCACTTCTCGCAACGTTAAGTCGACATCGAGCATTTTGGTCGATAAATCCACTTTAACGTCCATAATTTCGTCTCGTAGTGCCTTACTCCAGCGTAAATCGGTATCTTCCTTATCACTTTGCACCCCAGCATCCAGCAGCTCGCGAATGGGTTCGAGCATAGAGTAAGGTAGTGCCACATGAAAATCACCACCACCGCCATCCAGTTCAATATGAAATGAACTGATTACCACTACTTCTGTCGGGCTGACAATGTTCGCCATGGCGGGGTTAACTTCTGAGTCGAGGTATTCAAACGACACATCCATCACCGGTGCCCAGGCTTCTTTGTAATCTTCAAAAATAAGTTTCAGCAGCATCTGAATAATCCGCCGCTCGGTCGGGGTAAATTCTCGCCCTTCAATTTTGGCATGATAACGACCGTCTCCGCCAAAAAAGTTATCGACCAGAATAAATACCAGCCGGGCTTCCATGGTAATTAAGCCAGTTCCCTTCAAGGGCCGGAAACGCACCATATTCAGGCTGGTCGGCACAAATAAGGTATGGACGTATTCGCCAAACTTAATCATTTGTACACCGTTAATCGATACCTCAGCGGTGCGACGCATCATGTTGAATAAGCTGATCCGCATATGGCGGGCAAACCGCTCGTTAACCATTTCCAGCGTAGGCATGCGACCACGGACAATACGATCCTGCGACGAGAAATCGTATTCCATAGTAGATCGGCTGCGGCCATCACCGCCGTCTTCTATTTCTTCTTCTTCGACGTCATCGACACCATGTAATAGCGCATCAATTTCATCTTGCGACAATAAATCGGTCACGATTGCTCACTCTTATTGCATAACAAAACTGGTGAAAAGCACTTCTTCCACCACCACCGATCCTGCAACTTCCAGCAACGCTTGCTGTAAATCACTAAGGGCTTTGTTTTTTAAGGCGTCTTTGCCTGTGGTTGTTATCAGCTCATCAGCATTAGCACTGGCAAAAGCAGCCACTAGACTGGCTTCAATCAGCGGAATATGCCGAAGGGCTATGGTTTCATTATTACTGCCCCGCACCAGCAGTTGCACTTTTATCTGCACCAGACGGTCACGCGCGGCGCCAGGCACGTTAAAAACAAAAGGTCTGGGCATTGCAACATATAACGCATTGCCCTCAGGCCCGCTGGGTTGACCACCTCCATCGCTACCTTGCATGGCGGATACGTCATCGCCTGCGGCAGATTGAAGACTTTCGCTGCCAAGAAAGTAAAAATAAGCACCCGCGGCCAGCACTAATAACACCAACACGGCGATAACAAGTAACATTATTTTCTTGATGCCACCTTTGCCTTCGCTTAATTTTAAATCGCCATCGGCTGCCATTTTTACTCCGTTGTCTTTATTAATTCAGGCTATTATGCGCAACCGCCCGCCTTAATGTAAATTTTTTCTCTCTGAGCTTATTTCTCAGACACTACTGGCATAAACCAGGGCGTTTGCCACGTCAGTTCAGGCATAGTAATCAACAATGCGTTCACTAAGCTTAACGTCTAACTGCACTGCTGTCGCCTGCTCGTCCACATGCTGTTCATTGCCATGCTGACCTGCCCCGGCGCTGCCATTGCGCTGACTACCCGCCTGACTGTCCCCCTGGCGCTGTTGCTGAACCTGGCCTTCACCTAACTGAATGCCCTGCTGTTGCAACATCTCACGGAGTCGGGGCATTTGCTGCTCTAATAATTCTTTGGCATGCTGTTGTTGCACAATAAACTGAACCGAAGCTTGCTCCTGCTGCAAATTAACCCGAATTTGCATTTGCCCTAAATCTGCCGGGTCGAGCCGGATCTCAGCAACCTGAATGTTCTGGCGCACCATCAGATTAATCCGCTCTTTTAACTGACCAGCGGCATCTTGTGTCAGTAAATTGACCTGCTTTAATTGCTCGGTAACCGCTTTATTGACGCTTTGTGCTTTTGTGCGCTCAGCGCTTTGCTGCGCACCGGCAATGGCAACGGTTGCGGCATCGAGTCTGGCTATTGCGGCATCATTTTGACTCTGTGCTGCCTGGCCAACACTACCAGCAAAGCCACCAATAGTCGTTTCTGCTCTGGCGCTGCCGGCCACTACCCCGGGTTCGGTTTTAACCTGCAACGCTGCCAAATCGGGGTCTTCTGTCAGCGCTTGTTTTAATGAGGGGTTATTTTCTGCCAGGGCAGCACGTTGTTGTGCTCTGGCCTGCGCCGAATCTGCCACGGTTGCGGCACTGGCCAGATTACTGGCAAGTGAACTGGCCGGCGGTCCCTCTTCAAGCAACACAGATTTTTCTGCATTCTCAAAGATGGTTGCTGAGGCTACTGGTGATATACCCTGAGCTGCGCTTTTCGATGCCGCAAGGGCCGCTGCAGCGCTGTCTTCGCCAGAGCTCTCGGTGGCAACATGAATAGTATTCGGGTCAGCCTTCACTGCCGTATTGGCTTTTATATGTTGTTCATCTGACTGCACAACGCGACTGTGATCCGTTACTGCGACGGTGGCGCGCTCAACCGCTGTTAATGTCTCACTATCAATCTTAACCACATCAGTCTTAGCTGCATCAGGTTTAACTGCAATAGTCTCTGCAGCCTTAGCTGTGTCAAGCATAGTATTGTCTTTAGTAGCAACAGCACCTTGGGCATCACGTTTTACTGAGGCGGCAGCGACGGCATTGCCCTGGCTGCCTGTTGCGCTATCACTCTTTTTATCGCCACTAAGCGCTGTCTCGGTTAACGCATTATCAGCACCCTGCTTCGTCTGCGCCTGGCTGGCTGACGCTGTCTCACTGCGAGTAGCTGGCAGAGCGGTTTTTAACTCTGGCTGTGCCGCATTGTCAGATTTTATTTGGTTTTGAGTGGCTGTGGCCTCATCTGTGCTATCAGAATTAGTCAAACTATCAGCACCTTCGCTGTTACCTTCACTGGCCTTATTGCTTACAACACGCTCTGCTTTATCGCTTTTGGCTGCATCGGTTGCCGCACTTTCCGGATACACCGGCAGAATAAACCACTCGCCTTTTGGACCTTTTTTGCCAGCAAGTCCTGCCCGATCCCCAAGTATTATTGCTTCATCACCTGCCCCGTCAGCCGCAGCTGTTTCGGCACTATCAGCCTCAGTAATAACAGTGCCGGCGGCATTTGCAGCGACATGCGCTTTTTCATTGGCATACAGCTTAAGCTGCAGCCTTGTCTGGCTGGCCAGATCGAGCAGTCCAAGTAAGGTGCCCGGCTGGCTGTCATCGGCCAGGCTAAGTTCTGCTTCAGGGGGAATGACCGGAGGAAGCGTATGTTCAGGCCGGCCTGCGGCTTTACCTTCCATACTGGCAGCGCGTTTGCTTTTACCGCTGATTTGCAATGCGGCAAAATTTTGCCCATCGTTTAATTGCTGCTGTTCGCCAGACTGATTAAGCAAGCGCCCGAAATTATCGGTAGCACCCGTCTCAGCCATTACAGCCACCAGCTGATGCGAAGCTGGCTCTGCGCCAGGGGCCGGGCCTGAGCTTAAAAAAGAAAGCGACAACAACGGATTCATTTTGATCTCCTGGTAGGGCAACGGGTTTACCACTCTTGAGTTGTCTGCTGATTTATGACAACACTTTTAGCAAAACCCGTAATGCGCACTGCGCAATAAAACGTATAATACAAAACCAATACAAAAATCGCGCCAGTTTTAAGAAAAACCGCTATTAGGGTTCCTGCGCCAGCTGGCGCCGGTAAAATTGTTGCCCGGCATACTCATCACTCAGGCTTTGTTGCTGTCGCTCAAGTACTTGTAGCGCTGCACTGTCGGCCCGCTCAACTAACAGTTCCAGCGCTTTGCGTTTTGTTTGCATTTTTAACCAGCTTTGTTTGCGCTGTTCAGCAGCCGCTTTCGCCTGATGCACAACTCTGGCTTGCTGCACCAAAGCCTGGTCCAGCTTACCAATAAAATTGACATACTGGCTGTACTGCCGGCTTTGCACGCCCTGGCTGCCCTGGCGCTGACTTTGCTGGATATATTCGGTACGGTAGTTTGCCAACCCCTGATATTTTTGTTCAGCTTGCTGAAAATACTGTTGTGCCTTAATAAACTGCGCCTGCAGATTATCTTCGCGCTCACGCTGTACTTTAATAATTAAACTGAAGCGGTGCGCTGCCATTAGCCGGCCATTCGCTGTGCAGGTAACACCTGACTGAGCGCCGTCAAACTTTCATCATAAGGAACAATCGTTTTCATGCCTTGTTGTAAAAAAGCGTTGATTTTTGGCATCAGGCCAATTGCCTGATCCAACATCGGATCACTGCCACGAACATAGGCACCAATTGAAATTAAATCTTTGCTTTGCTGATAACTGGCATACAGTTGCTTAACGGCACGGGCCAGTTGCTGATGCTCGTTACTGGTAACGGCAGGCATTACCCGGCTGATGGATTTTTCAATATCGATTGCCGGAAAATGACCGCTGTCGGCCAGTGTGCGGGATAACACGATATGACCATCCAGAATAGCCCGGGAGGCATCGGCAATCGGATCCTGCAAATCGTCGCCTTCTGATAGCACGGTATAAAACGCCGTTATTGACCCCTGATGACCGGTACCATTACCCGCCCGTTCGACCAGTGCCGGTAATTTGGCAAACACTGACGGTGGGTAACCCTTGGTTGCTGGCGGCTCACCAACTGCCAGGGCAATTTCGCGCTGCGCCTGAGCATAGCGGGTAATTGAGTCGATCAAAAGCAACACATCCATGCCCTGATCACGAAAATATTCCGCTACCTGCACGGCCGTTTCACAGCCTTTGAGGCGCATCAATGGCGATACATCGGCCGGTGCGGCAATCACTACAGAACGTGCTTTACCTTCATCGCCCAGAATCTCATCGATAAACTCTTTTACCTCCCGGCCCCGCTCACCAACCAGTCCCACCACAATAACGTCTGCCGCCGTACCCCGGGTCATCATGCCAAGCAATACGCTTTTACCCACGCCACTACCGGCAAACAGGCCCATACGCTGGCCTTTACCGACGGTAATAATGCTGTTTATTGCCCTTACCCCGACATCCAGCGGCTGCTTTACCGGCCGACGTAGCAACGGATTAATCGGTTTACCTTTGCCTTTGCTAAATTCTGTCGCGCTAATAGGCCCTTTGCCATCCAGCGGTTTACCTACCCCATCAATGACCCGGCCCAGCAAGTTCAAGGTTAATGGCACTCCTTTATACTGAATAACCGGCGTCACTCTGGCGCCAGGTACGACGCCGGCAATATCATCTTGTGGCATCAGAAATAAGCGATCATTAGCAAAGCCGACGACTTCCGCCAAAATAGCACCGCGGGCACTTTCGACCAGGCAAGGCTGACCAATCGCCGCCCGGCAGCCGGTCGCTTCCAGGGTTAACCCCACGACCCGCACCAGATGGCCTGACACCGCAGGCAAGGACGGATGAATATGTTGCTGTTGTTGCTGCAACCGTTGCTGCAGGCTGCTACGGTCAGTCATGCGGCTTCGGGTCCTGTGCTGATGTTTGTTTTTTTTCTTTCTCAGCCTGTCTCTCTGAGGATGGCGCCGATTGAGACGATTTAGCCGGGCTATCACTTTCGGTTACTTTGCGCTGTTCAGTATCAGCGGCAATATCGTCAATAGTATCGTCTACAGTATCGTTAATAATGCTCTCTGCAGCATGCTCCGCTGCCTCTTCAAGCTGCAGGAAATGCTCCAGACTGCTTTGAACCCGCTGCTGAATACTTCGATCGACACTGGAGCTGCTGCTTTGCACCAGACAACCACCTTGAGCCAGCAACGGCTCAGCTCGCAATTGCCAGCCGCGCTCCGTTATTTCAGTTTCAGAGTAATGTTGCTTCACTGTGGCAACGTCGGCCGGGTTAAGTTTAATGGTCACGGCATTGCTTTGCAGCGGTAAGGCACCGATGGCCTCTTGCAACGCCTGTAAAATGACCTGAGGGTTAGTGGTTACTTCAACATTGATCACCGACTTGGCCATCGCCAGCGCCAGTTGCACCAGCTCCTGCTCTACCCGGTTGTCTATTTTTGCCAGCGGTTGCTGCAGTTGGTCGAATAACACACTTAATTCAGCCCGCAAGGTGTCAATTTCAGTCGCTGCATCGGCCAGGCCTTGTTTTTTACCCTCTGCCAGGCCTTGCTTAAGTCCATCTTGCTGGCCCTGTTCCCGGCCTTCACTGTAACCTTTGGCAAAGCCTTCTTCTTTGCCCTGCAGCATTCCCTCATCGTGGGCAGCCTGGCGCATTTGCTCGATATCATCTGCGGTAAGCGGCTTTATCTCTAATGTTTCTTCTGTCTCATCATCGGCAACCCTTTTACTATCAGGGCGTTGTAAGTTCAGGGCATTAGTCCGGGTATCCTGACTGCGCGCGTCGGCAGTTAAATCTGGCGTATGCCAGTGTTTTATCTGCTCTGCCTGATCAGGATCCGGTGAATAAGGCCGGTTAGGGTTGTGCGCATTTTTAATCATCGCTATTTCGCTACCTGTTACAGGAAGTCTTCACCACCACCGCCGCCAAGCATAATTTCACCGGCATCGGACAACCGTCGTGCGGCTGATAGTATTTCTTTCTGGGCGGTTTCTACTTCACTTACCCGCACGGGTCCCATGGCTTCCAAATCGTCCTGCAACAATTCGGCCGCACGTTTGGACATGTTTTTCAGAATTTTCTCTTTCAGATTCTCGTCGGTACCTTTTAAGGCTTTCATCAACACGTCCTGCTGGATCTCCCGCAGCAGCACCTGAATACCTCGATCATCAACATCGACCAGATTTTCAAACACAAACATCAGATCCTGAATTTGCTGCGCCATTTCCTCGTCGTGCTCACGAATGGAATCCATCAGCTGACCTTCCATATTAGTATCCAGATAATTGAGGATATCCGCAGCAGCTTTTAAACCGCCCATTTTCGCAGACTGAGTGCCTGCCTGACCGGCAAATTGTTTTTCCATAATTTCGTTTAATTCCTGTAATGCGGCTGGTTGCACTTCTTCCAGGTTGGCAATGCGCATGGTTAAATCCAGCCGCACTTTTTCCGAGAACTGCGATAAAATTTCAGCCGATTGTTCAGGCTCAAGATACGACAGTACAATCGTCTGGATTTGCGGGTGCTCGTTGCGGATAATGTTGGCTACTTGCTTGGAATCCATCCATTTCAGAGAGTCCAGACCCTTAGCACCACCACCCAATACAATTTGGTCAATCAGGTTAGCGGCTTTTTCTTCGCCCAGCGCTGCGGTCAACGCCCGTTTGATAAACTCTTCACTCTGGAAGCCAATGGTGCTGAAATTCTGGATCTGTTCGATAAACAGACGGTGTACTGCCGAGATTTTGGCCTGATTTAAGTCGGTCATCTGCGCCATCGCCAGACCGACTTTTTGCACCTGCTTTGGTTCAAGGTGCTTTAAAATCTGCGCCGCGTCTTCTTCTGATAAGCTGAGCAACAGAATAGCTGCTTTCTCAACGCCATCCAGTTTACCAACATCAAATGAGGGTTTTTCTTCAATATTATTCATCTTCAGCCAACCAGTTTTTCACTACCAGAGAGGATAACTCAGGTTCATTGGCCACCAGTGCCCGAACCGCCCGCAGTAAATCTTCATCGCCATGTAAGTCTGGCAGCATTAAGGTACCATCTGGCGCGAAGCCTACCGCGTTCTCATCGAACGTTGAATTTAGCATATCAATGGTATCATCACCCAGATCTAAACCGCTGCTCAGGGCTTTATCATCATAAGCGTCGTCAGTTTGTTCAGGGTAAATCAGTTTCTTCAGCATAGGCCTTACGATGCCCAGCATCAGCGCAAGAATAATAATACCGCCAATCATTAAGCGCAGGATCCGTAAAAACCACTCTTCCTGATAAATGGCCAGTTTCGGCTCTTCCAATAATGCTTCGCGTACGAAAGGCACTGAGATAACTTCTATGGTATCGCCACGCTGCACGTCAAAGCCAATGCCACCTTGCAATAAGCGACGAATATTGGCCAGTGATTCCTGCGTGCGCGGCTGAGGCTCGCTAACGCCCTCGGCATTCGGCGCACCTGGTTCATAATCTACGGCCACCGATACTGACAGACGACGAATGACCCCGCTTTGCTGTGAAGTATGACTGATAGTTGTGTCAAGTTCGTAATTGCGGGTTGCTTCTTTGTGGTTACGGCCCGGGATCACTGGCCTGGCATTGTCACCTGTTGCCTGTTCCGGAATAGAGGAATTTAAGGGAGGCTGATTTGATAAGGCTCCCGGAATTCCGCCGTTACTGCCGCCAACACTGCTTTCTTCAATAGTCATTTCACTACGAATAGCCGGTAAGTCGGGGTTAAAGCGCTTCTGGGTTTGTTCTACGGCGGTAAAATCCAGCATCAGATCCACCTGTGCCGTATAGTTACCATAGCCCAGTACGGGCAACAAAATTGAGTCGACCTTCTGGCGATACTCATCTTCCCGGGCGCGTTGTAATTCATGCTCGCGGCGCGAACGCGCGGCGCTACCATCCTGAGAGCCACTATTTAGCAAGCGGCCGCTTTGATCACTTACTGTGACCTTACTCGGCTCCATGCCTTGTACGGCAGAGGCCACCAAATCGACAATAGCGTCAACTTCACTGTCACGAATAACGGTACCGCCACGGGCAGTGACCAGCACGGTGGCAGAAGGCGATGCAGCCTGGCGGGCAAAAACGTTTTCTTTAGGAATTGCCAGCAAGACCCGGGCCCTGGCAATACTTTGCAGCTCTTCAATGGTGCGCGCCAGCTGTTGTTCACGGCTATGCTTCAGGCGTTCCATTTCCAGGCGCTGACTGACCCCGAAACCACTGTCCTGTAATAAAAATTCAGTACCGGCAGAAGGTTCCTGAGTTAAGCCGGCCCGTGACAAGCCAAGTTTCACTGCCTGATAACGATCTTCCGGAACATAGATAACATTACCTTCAAGCTCGTATTCCACTTGCTGGGCATCTAAATGATCAAGGGTCTGAATAAGTTCCTGAGTAGCATAGGTGCCAAGGGGACGCATTTCGGCCTGACGGGCCCAGAAGAAAATTAACACCGCAATGACCAGGCAGATAACCAGTGCGACCATCAGGGTAACCTGCCGCATAATATCGACACCACCAATGGCGCCAAGAAAGCCGGATTTCTGCTCTTGTGATTCAGAATTATTGGAGCTGTTGTAGTCGTTAGGACTGATTGCCAGCTCTGTTGATTGATTATCTGCCACGTGCTACCCCTTAAACCGGCATGGACATAATGTCTTTGTACGCTTCAACCATCTTGTTGCGTACCTGCACCGTTGCTTCAAACGCCAGTGACGATTTTTGCGCTGCGATCATCGCCTGCACCAGCGATACATTCGGATCGCCCATTTCAACCCGGTTTCTTAACTCACCTGCCTCTACCTGAGTGGTATTAACGGTTTTCAACGCATCTTTAAACAGGGTACTGAATTCAGACTGACTGGGGTTCACCTCGGCCAGTTGATTAACAGGCTTCATCTCGGCCGACAGACTGCGCGCCTGGCTGGCCATTGATTGCATTTGGGCGTATAACGCCTGACCTTTAATATCCATAACTGTACCCTGTTTAATAAAGCTTCATAATCGAAAGCTGGTTAGCTGAAGCCTGATTACATGCACCGTGTCAATAAATTGCCAGCGGCTGGCTGTAGGGTTACCTAAGCAGGAGTTATGCCATATTTAAATTAATGTTTTTAATAAGGAAAAAGCCGGCAAGCCGGCTTTCATAATAGGTTGAGTTTTTTCAGGCGGGCAGTTCTATCCCAGATTCCCGCATCCGGGCCAGCTTGTAGCGCAAGGTACGATCACTGATCCCCAATTTTTCGGCGACCGCCTTGCGTTTGTAAGCACAGGCCTTAAGCGTGGCCAGAATGATTCTGTGCTCCTGTTCGTGCAGCTCTGTTTTAAAATCATCGGGCACGGTTGTTTCGTTAGCGGCTGCTGAAATTACCGTTTGTGCGGCTGGCTCAGGCGTGCTTGTCGCCATGGCAGGGAGCGTCGTCGCAGCATGGCTATCGCCAGACAATAAAATATCTGCACCAGTAATTTGTTCACTCTGACACAAAATCAAAGCCCGCTGGATAACATTATCCAGCTCACGCACATTGCCAGGCCAGTTGTGTTGTATAAGTAGTTCAGTGGCACAGTCACTTAACCCCAATACCGCACGCCCCTGCTGCTGGCAGTATTTACTGATAAGGTGCTTCGCCAGCGGCGCAATATCTTCCCGGCGCTCTGCCAGAGCCGGCCAGGTTAATGGAAATACATTTAACCTGAAAAACAGATCCTGGCGGAAGCTGCCATCTGCCACGGCTTGCTGTAAGTCGCGGTTACTGGTTGCCAGGACCCTAACATCCAGTTTAATGGTTTTACGGCTGCCAAGCCGTTCCACTTCCCGCTCCTGCAATACCCGTAACAGTTTAGCCTGCAGGTTTAAATCCATTTCCGTAATTTCATCCAGCAATAGCGTGCCATGCTGGGCTTGTTCAAACTTGCCGGGACAACCGGCAATAGCACCGGTAAAGGCGCCTTTTTCATAGCCAAACAGGGTCGATTCCAGCATGTTTTCCGGAATAGCCGCACAGTTAATCGCCACAAAGGGTCCGCTGGCACGTGGTGATTGCTGATGAATATACCGTGCCAATACTTCTTTGCCTGAACCACTGGGCCCGGCAATCATGACGCTGGCTTCAGAGCGCGCCACCCGGGCGGTTAATTCCAGCAAGGCAATGCTGGAGGGCGCTGCCACCACCGGCGTAGCCGAATTCGGTTGCTCTGCTAACACATAGCGACTTACCGTGCTAAGCAGTACCTGTGGCGCAAAGGGTTTCGCCAGGTAATCTACTGCCCCCAGCCGGATAGCCTCAACCGCATCCTGCACGTTGGCATAAGCCGTCATCATCAGTACCGGCAGCTGCGGATAATGCTGGCGCAGGGTTTTTAATAACGTTAAGCCAGACACCTGGCCCATTTGCACGTCGCTAACCACCAATTGCACGGTCTGCTTTTTCAGTAGCAGCAAGGCGCTTTCTGCACTATCTGCACTAAACACCTGATAACTGGCCAGGCTCAGCGTATCGCAAAGGGCCTCACGCAGGCCGGCATCATCCTCAACAATCAGTATTGGCGTCGCTGTAGTCATAGGTTACCTCTGCTATGGGATGGAGTCTGTTGTGATGTTGTATCAGCATAATGAATGGGCAATTCAATGATAAAACACGCACCGCAATCCGGGCGCTGCTGGTAACGTACGTTGCCCTGATGGCTGTTCACTACCGCCTGCACCACTGCAAGGCCTAAGCCGCTGCCATGCTGGCGCCGACTGAAAAAGGGCTCAAAAATATGGGGTTGTACATCAGCTCCAATTCCAGGACCGTTGTCATTAATGGTGAATTGTAAGCGGTTATGCTGGGTTTTCACCGAGATATGAATATGCGCCCCCTGATTGATGGCCTGAACGCTGTTTTGGATCAAATTGTTAAATGCCCCGGTCAGGCTGCTCAGGTTGCCAAGCAGATAGACATCCTGGCAACTGCTGCTAACGGTAAGCTGCGCATCATGCTGCAGCAACAAAGTTTCTGCCGCCGTATTAATGTCACTGATTAAGCATTGCAGGGTAAAAGGTTGTACCGCCTGCGCCGTGCCAGAGCGGGCAAATAACAGCATATCATTTACCTGCTGCTCTAAATCATGCAAGCGGGCTAATAACTTATGCTGAAATTGCTGCGCCGCCGCCGGCTTAAGCTTACTGCTACCCAGGTTTTCGGCATACAGCATGGCAGAGGACAATGGTGTGCGGATTTGATGCGCCAGCGTCGCCATCATTTTGCCTAAGGTAGACAGCCGCTGCAAATGTGCAAGCCGGCTTTGTAACTGGCGGGTCTGAGTAAGATCAGTCAGCACAATAAGCTGGCCGGGTTCAGGGCTAAGCGGGCTGATTTCAAGCTTAATTCGCCGCCCATCTTTTAATGACACTTCCAGGCCGTCATCACTACGCGGTGCAAAACAACGATTTATTACTTCTAACCAGGGCTGGCCAAGCAGCGGTTGCCCCAGCATCGTGGTTGCGACCGGGTTAGCTTCCGATACAATACCCCTGGCGCTCAGCAGAATGACTCCCGAGGGCAACACATTCAGAATATGTTGCAGCCGGTTATCGGCCTCACGAGTTTCTGCCAATGCCTGACTAACCCGCTGGCTTATTTCCTGCGGCGCACGCGCAGGCGAGCGAAACAGCTGCCGGTTATCGGTCTGCGAAGCGTAGATTGAGCTATCGTGGCTGGCATTTGGCATAATACAACTGACCTTTTTCAAATAATAAGGTCGATGCAGAGATTATGCCAAACTTAAACCTATGATTTTACTTATAAATATCGTTATTACTGCTGTCAAAGACTTGACAGAAAACGACTATTCGTCACGGCCAAGGTTATATTTCCGCATTTTTTCAACCAGGGTGGTTCGGCGCAATCCCAGTACTTCAGCAGCCCGCGCCACCACATAATCATGATGCTGCAAGGCATTAGAGATTAGCTGCACTTCCAGCTCGGCCAGATATTCTTTTAAATCGAACCCGTCTGCCGCCATATCACTAAGCTGCGGCAAGCTCAGGGCGATACCACCATTGCTATTGTTACTGTGCGATGTACTGGCTGCGTTATCACTGCTGTTATCATCGCTGTCGTCAGCACTGGCGGCAAATAAGTCATTGAGCATATCCCGTTCCAGCAAGGCTTCCGGATACTCGGGTTGATAACTGTCCACATCCAGATAACAGTATTTCTGCGGTAATTCAGCAATATCGACAACCTGATCCGGATACATAATTAACATGCGCTCCAGCAAATTCGCCAGCTCGCGCACATTTCCCGGCCAGTTGTGTAGTTTTAAGCTTTGTAGCGCCCGCTCAGTAAAACGGATCCGACCCTTGTGACCGGCAGCCTGACGGTTTAGCAGCTCCTGGATCAATATGGGTAAATCGTCAGAGCGTTCGCGTAATGCCGGCGTTTCAATAGGAAAGACATTAAGGCGGTAAAACAGATCCTCTCTGAACTGCCCGTCGATGATCATCGTCTCTAAATCACGGTGGGTAGCAGCAATAATCCGTACATCCGCTTTAATGGTCTGGCTCCCCCCTACCCGCTCGAATATGCGCTCCTGCAATACCCGAAGCAGCTTTACCTGCATCGGTTGTGGCATGTCACCAATTTCATCCAGAAATAAGGTACCGCCCTGAGCCAGTTCAAATCGACCTTTGCGGGTAGAAATGGCACCGGTAAAGGCGCCTTTTTCATGTCCAAACAACTCGCTCTCTAACAGCTCTGCCGGGATGGCACCACAGTTTATCGGTACAAAAGGTCCTGCGGCGCGGTTTGATAATAAGTGAATATTGCGGGCAACCACTTCTTTGCCGGTACCCGACTGGCCCAGCACCAGCACGTTGGCATCAGTTTTAGCCACTTGCTGAATTAAAAAGCGGACTTTTTGCATCGGCTCAGTCTGCCCCACCATACCATCAAACTTCAGCGTGGTTTCGCTCTGACGCTGACCGGGTAACAAACGATGGTATTGCTGACAATCACGCAGTAATTGGGTAAGGCTGTTATATGAAAACGGCTCTGTAAGCAGACCAACGGCGTTAGGATACTGCAGTAAAGCGGTTAACGGCTCACCAATCAGTAAAAATGCACAACTGGGAAAACGTAACAGCAACTCGGCATGCTCGGCATCCCCCAGAGCACCAAGCAATACCACAGCCGGAGAGGTAGCATTTAATTGCTGCAGCAGCTCCTGATGGTTAAACACCTGGTAAGATTCGTTAATAAAACTAAGCACTATCGCCAGACGTTCGGCGCGACGTGGTTGTGAATCAACAATATAAAGAGGTGGATTAGCTGCCATTATGCCGCATTATTGTTATTGCTTTAACTTCATTGTACTGCGCTGACCTAAGCTTGCAACCACAAACGCTATTTTTTTGACGGCTGTCAAAAAAATAGCGTTTGTCTTTAATTAAAAGAAATGTCAAAAGCAAAGACCAAGCTCAACGATACCGTTATCAGCCAAGCAAGGTTAGCGCCTGCTGCTGTTGAACACGCGCCTGCATGGTCACACTGGTCGAGCTCTGGCTCAGGATATCCGTTGCTGTTTTTTCACTCACCGCTTTGGCGTAGTCCAGATCTTCAATCCGGCTACGCCCCTCAGCCTGGGTAATTTGCTGGTTATTTAAACTACGAACCTGGGCAGCAAAGCTGTTGATACTGGCGCCCGCCTCCGCCTGCAAGCCAGTGACAAACTCTGTGGCCTGAGTCAGGCTGGTATTGGCTGCAGCAGCGCCAGCCTGTGTAGTTAGATCAATGTTAAACACATTCTGTGCCGCCAGCGCAGCGCTAACATCATCAACCTTCAGATTAGCAGTGCTCTGGCCGGTATTAAACGCAATATTGTTATCATTAAACAACGCCACGCCACCAAAACTGGCAGTTTGCAGGGTGTTTTGGACATTATCGAGAAAACCCTGCGCCTGCTGCTGTAATGCCTGGCGATCAGCATCGGTATAAATACCGTTGCCTGCGGCTACCGCCAGGGTGCCTACTTCAGACAAATCATTATTAATATTTTGCAGGCTTTGCTCGTAGACCTGTGCCAGGCCAATACCGTCATATAAATTACGCTGTCCCTGCACGGCACCGTTTACAGCACTGGTTAGCCGATCTGCTATCTGCAGACCCGCTGCATCATCAGCAGCACTGCTGATGCGTTTGGCTGAAGCAAGTTTTTCAGTCTGGGACTGTTGCAGCTGCAACAGGCTCTTTAATTGCGCTGCACCGTCAGTCTGACTTGTAATTTTCATTGCATGCTCCTCTTAAAGTAACCTTTAGATTATAGCGCTAAACACTGTGCTTAGCCCACATTAGACAAATTAAGCCTGATAGCATTTTAAATGCCTGATATAGTTGATATAGCATTGCTTTAACCCGCTATATTGTCAGTTAAGATTGTGCTTGAGCTGCCGATATAGTGATAATTAAGCAGATAATTGCCGTAACGCGGAGATCAGTACGTGACCGAAATTTTATCGTTAATAGGTCGGGACAAACCCTTATTTTCTGAAGATATTGCTAAGCATGATAGTGCGTTGCGTGACATTATTAGCAAAAGTCGATTTTTGATATTAGGCGGTGCAGGTTCTATTGGCCAGGCGGTAACCAAAGAAATTTTTAAACGTAATCCGCAGAAGCTTCATGTTGTTGATATCAGTGAAAATAACATGGTTGAGCTGGTACGTGATCTGCGCAGTTCCTATGGCTACATCAGCGGTGATTTTCAAACCTTTGCGCTGGACATTGGCTCTGTTGAGTACGATGCCTTTATTGCTGCCGATGGCAGTTTTGATTACGTGTTGAATTTATCTGCGTTAAAACATGTTCGCAGTGAAAAAGATCCTTTTACATTGATGAGAATGATAAACGTCAATATCGTTAATACCGAGAAAACCCTGGCGCAATCTATTGCCAAAGGGGTTAAAAAATATTTTTGTGTCTCGACTGACAAAGCCACTAATCCGGTGAATATGATGGGCGCCTCAAAACGGATTATGGAAATGTTTTTAATGCGCCGTAGCGAAGAGATTGACATATCTACCGCCCGGTTTGCCAACGTTGCGTTTTCAGATGGGTCGCTGCTGCATGGTTTTAATCAGCGTATTCAAAAACGCCAGCCTATAGTCGCGCCACATGACATTAAGCGTTATTTCGTTACTCCGGGTGAATCTGGCGAATTATGCCTGCTGTCATGCATTTTTGGTGAAAACAGAGATATCTTTTTCCCGAAACTCAGTGAAGAGTTGCATTTAATTACCTTTGCCGACATTGCGGTTAAATACCTCGAACATACCGGTTATAACCCCTATTTGTGTGAAAGTGAAGATGAAGCGCGTGAACTGGCAAAAACGTTGCCTGAGCAGGGCAAGTGGCCCTGCTTATTTACATCAAGCGATACCACCGGCGAAAAGGACTTTGAAGAGTTTTTTACCCACAATGAAATACTTGATATGGTCAGGTTTGACAACGTCGGGGTGATTAAAAATGAGCCTGGTTACCACAGCGAATTATTAGAGATGTTTGAACGGGAAATCGACAGCATGAAGCAAAGTAAAACCTGGAGCAAACCACAGCTTGTGGCGTTATTTCACTCGATGTTGCCCGATTTCG
This sequence comes from Arsukibacterium sp. UBA3155, assembly GCA_002364615.1. Classification (GTDB taxonomy): domain Bacteria; phylum Pseudomonadota; class Gammaproteobacteria; order Enterobacterales; family Alteromonadaceae; genus Alishewanella. Next base: position 191,825 of record DEYP01000013.1, read on the forward strand.
GCCACAAAGAAACAGGTAAATACTTAGACAGTAAGATGTAGGTCCGATTATGAACGCAGCCCTTGTTAGTTTTATTCGCGACCTTTACCAGAGCAATGAATTTATTCCGTTGCATGCCCCCGTGTTTGCTGGAAATGAGTTGAAGTACGTTAGTGCAACCATTGAGAGTACGTTTGTTTCCAGTGTAGGAAAGTTTGTAGATGAGTTCGAAGCAAAAATAGCGACCTTTACTGGTACGGCACAAGCAGTTGCCACCGTTAACGGTACTGCCGCATTGCATACGGCGCTGTATCTGGCAGGCGTAAAGTCGGGAGATGCAGTGATAACACAGCCGTTGACTTTTGTTGCCACTTGTAACGCGCTGTATCATATGGGGGCAACCCCGGTATTTGTGGACATTAACACTGCAACGTTATCACTTTGCCCGCAGGCGCTGGCAGAATTTTTGCAACAACATGCAAAAACTGACGATGACGGATGTTATTTAAAACGTAACGGCCAACGTATTCGTGCGGTGATGCCAATGCATACCTTTGGTCACCCTGCGGCACTGGATGAGTTATCGCAAATTTGTCAACAATGGCAGCTTATCCTGATTGAAGACGCCGCGGAAAGTCTGGGGTCATTTTACAAAGGCCGGCATACCGGCACTATTGGACAATTTGGGGCGCTGAGTTTTAACGGCAATAAAATTATTACCACCGGAGGGGGGGGCATGCTGCTGTGCGCCACAGAACAAGATGGCAGCCATGCTAAACACATCACCACCACCGCGAAGGTGCCGCATCGCTGGGAGTTTTATCATGATGAACCCGGTTTTAATTTCCGATTGCCAAACCTGAACGCCGCGCTAGGTTGTGCCCAGATGGAACGGCTCAGCTACTTTTTGACTCAGAAGCGTAAACTGGCCATGCAATACAAAACGTTCTTTGCTGACTCTGCCTATCAGTTTGTCGACGAACCGGCAGAGTGCCAGGCCAATTTCTGGTTAAATGCGATTATTTGCCCGGATCAGCAAAGCCGCGATCAGTTGTTGCAAAGTACCAATGATGCCGGCGTAATGACCCGGCCAGTGTGGCAACTTATGCATCACTTACCCGCGTTTAAGGATGCAATGCGCGGTCCGCTGCCATTCGCAGAAAACCTGGCGCAGCGCCTGATTAACCTGCCCAGCAGTGTTTCGGAGCTTTCATAATGCAGAAGAAAGTGGCGGTATTTACCGGTACCAGAGCGGAATATGGTCTCCTTTACTGGTTGTTACACGATATTAATGCTGACTCAGAATTGCAGTTACAGTTGCTGGTAACCGGCAGTCACTTATCACCGGAATTTGGCAATACTTATCAGCAAATTATTGCTGATGGCTTTGATATTGCTGATAAAATTGAGATTTTGCTTTCATCAGACAGCAGCGTAGGTACGGTAAAAAGTATGGGCCTGGCGCTCATCGGTCTGGCCGATAGCCTGTCCCGGCTGCAACCAGATGTGTTGATCCTGCTAGGCGACAGATTTGAAGCGTTGGCGGCGGCGCAGGCTGCTATGCTGATGAAAATACCGGTACTACATCTTCATGGTGGTGAAATTACCGAAGGCGCGACTGATGATGCGATCCGCCACGCCATTACCAAGCTCAGTTACTGGCATGCAACGTCAACTGAGGTATACCGCCAGCGGGTCATTCAGCTGGGTGAGTCACCCGAACGAGTGAAAAATGTGGGTGCTATCGGTTTAGACCATCTTAAGCGCACGCGCTTATTGAGCAGAGACCAGCTGGCTGACGCGCTGGATTTTAAACTGAACCAACCGTATTTTGTGGTCACTTATCATCCGGTAACCTTGGCAGAAGAGCCGCCATTGGCCAGTTTTAATGCGCTGTTAAACGCGCTTGACCAGTTTAAGCAATACCAGATTATTCTAACCTACCCGAACGCTGATGAAGGCGGCCGGCAAATTATTGAACGGCTGTTAAGCTATGCTGCCGAGCAGCCTGACAGGGTTTTGGCCGTTACGTCATTGGGGCAGCTTCGTTATCTTAGTGCAGTAAAACATGCTGCAGCGATTATCGGAAATTCTTCCAGCGGCATTATTGAAGTACCGGCTTTTAACGTGCCAACCGTCAATATCGGGGCAAGGCAGCAAGGGCGACTGGCAGCACCTTCGGTTCAGCACTGCCGCATAGATACCAGCGACATTGCTGCCAGTATAAAGCGTGTACTTAGCAATGCTATCCCTGTTGGCGACAATCCATATGGCCAGGGTAATGTCAGTGCCAACGTCATTCAGATGATCAAGCAGTTGCATTTTAATCCGGTCAAAAAATTTTATGATCTGCCGGGAGCAAAGTTATGACACTTATTATTGCCGAGGCTGGCGTTAACCACAATGGCGATGAAGATCTTGCCTTTGCCTTAGTGGATGCCGCTGTGGCTTCTGGCGCGGATATTGTTAAATTTCAGACATTTAATGCAAAATCCCTGGCAACCGCAGAGGCAAAACAGGCGACGTATCAGCAACGAAACACCGGCCAGACCGAGTCACAGCTGCAAATGCTAAGCCGGCTGGAGCTGAGTTATGATGCCCATTTACGCTTACAGGCCTATAGCAAACAGCGCGGCATCGGCTTTTTATCGACCGCATTTGACGACCTCAGTCTGCAGTTTTTACTTGGCCCGCTGCAACTTAACTTGCTGAAAATACCATCCGGTGAAATTACCAATGCGCCCTTTGTGTTGCAACATGCCAGAAGTCAGCGAGATCTGATTGTCTCGACCGGCATGGCCAATCTGGCAGAAATTGAAGCAGTGCTTGGGGTTATTGCCTTTGGACTTACCATGCCTGTTGAGGCAAAACCAACGGCATCCGCTTTTGCTAAGGCCTATGCCAGCAAGCAAGGCCAGACTGCGCTGAAGCAAAAAGTGACGTTGTTACACTGCACCACCGAGTATCCTGCCCCAGCCTCTGACATAAACTTAACTGCAATGGACAGCATGGCTGCTGCATTTGGTTTAGCGGTAGGTTATTCCGATCACAGTGCCGGTATTGCGATTGCAATTGCCGCAGTGGCAAGGGGCGCGACGGTACTTGAGAAACATTTCACTCTGGATAAAAACCTGCCAGGGCCGGATCACAAAGCGTCACTGCAACCGGATGAATTAAGCCAGATGGTAAAGGCCATCCGCGAAGTCGAGCAGGCGTTGGGAGATGGCATAAAACGGCCGGCACCGTCTGAATTGGCTAATAAAGCGGTAGCCCGAAAAAGCCTGGTGGCAAGCCGTGCTATCCAGGCAGGAGAACAACTTACGGCAGAATTAATTGCCTGTAAAAGACCGGGCACCGGCACCAGCCCCTATCATTACTGGGATCTGCTTGGTAAAAGTGCCAGTCGGGCTTACCGTGAGGGAGAACCCTTTGCAGAATAAACCCATAGTGATGCTTGGCGCCGGTGGCCATGCCAAGGTGCTGCTCTCGTTGCTGCAACAGCAAGGCATTACTGTGGCAGCCGTCTGCGCACCGCAGCGCCCGGCATCGGCCAGATTTGATAGCATACCTTTTTTGACATCTGATGATGATGTGCTTCGCTTTAAACCGCAGGATGTGATGCTGGTTAATGGTATTGGCGCCCTTCCCGGCCAGACCGTGCGCCGCAGGTTGTTTGAACATTTTTCAGCGCTGGGGTATTCGTTTTTCAGTGTCATCGCCAGCAGTGCAGTAGTTGATAGTGGCGCCCAGATTGGGCAAGGTGTGCAGGTATTGCCAGGCGCTATCATCAACACCGATGCGATTCTTCATGCCAATGTGTTAATCAACAGTGGCGCTATTATCGAGCATGACTGTGTATTGCACCCTCATACCGTCGTCAGTCCTGGAGCAGTATTGTGCGGTGGCGTAACCTGTGGCGACAATAGTTATATTGGTGCCGGCGCAACGGTGATCCAAAGCCAGATAATTGGCGCAAATGCGCTGGTAGGCGCGGGTAGCACCGTGGTATGTAACTTGCTAGATAATCAGAAAATCTATTCTGCCCGGCCCTTTATTAAAGCTGAGTGAGGCTGTTATGACGACCAGTTGGAAAAATACCGCGATAACCCCCGACAGCAGCATTCGTGATGCCCTGCTATTACTTGACAAAGAAGCGTTGCGAATCGCACTGGTGGTAGACGCCAGCGACACCTTGCAAGGCGTACTGACCGATGGTGATATTCGCCGCGGACTGCTGCGCAACTGCACGTTGCAAAGCCCGGTTACCGAAGTCATGAATACCAAGCCGCTAACAGCCGAGGCCGGCACGCCCAGACGCGATCTGGTCAAACTAATGACGCGCAAAAAGCTGCTATCTATCCCATTGGTGAAAGACGGTAAAGTGGTTGGCCTGGAAACCCTGCAAAGTGCAGAAGATTCTGTGCTGTACGACAACCCGGTATTTCTGATGGCGGGTGGGTTTGGTAGCCGGCTAAAACCGCTAACGGATGCCTGCCCCAAACCGATGCTCAAAGTCGGTGAAAAACCGATATTAGAAATCGTACTGAACAGCTTTATCCGCGCCGGTTTTCATAATTTTTATATTTCGCTGCATTATATGCCCGAGCAAATTCAGGCTTATTTTGGCGATGGCTCCCGTTGGAACGTTAGTATCAACTATATATACGAGCAGGAACCACTGGGTACCGGTGGCGCCCTGGGCTTATTGCCTGATAACTTACCGGAGCTGCCATTAATTCTGATGAACGGTGATTTACTTACCACCATAGACTTTGAGCAACTGCTGCAATTTCACAATAAACAGCAGGCTGATGCCACCATGTGCGTGCGTGATTATGAATACCAGATCCCGTTTGGGGTGATTAATGGCGATGGCAACAAAGTCACCGGGATGATCGAAAAACCGATCCAACGCTTATTTGTTAATGCCGGGATCTATGTGGTATCACCTCAGGTGCGCCGGCAGGTTAAAGCCAATCAACGGATCGATATGCCAACCTTACTGGAGCAAAATATTGAGCAAAATAATGCCGTATTAATGTTCCCGATCCACGAGTACTGGTTAGATATCGGCCGGATTGACGATTATCAGCGGGCGCAAATTGATGTGATAAATCTGGGGCTGTTTTAATGCCACAGTTTGGCGTTATTGGCCTGGGTAGCATCGGCAAACGGCATTTGACTAATTTACGCACCCTCTTTCCCGACGCTCAGTTACTGGCAGTCAGTGCCAGTGGCCGCGAAGCACCCAACGTGACCGCGAACGCAAAAATGGTTTCATTAGCAAAGCTGCTGACCTTGCAACCCGATTTTGTTGTGGTAGCTTCACCAGCCAGCTTGCACTTGCAGCACACCGAGGCGTTGCTGGCAGAAGGCATTCCGGCGCTGGTAGAAAAGCCGCTGTGCGCCAGTTCATTGCAAGCAGAGCAGTTTATGCAGCTGGTACAACGCTATCCCGCTAGCATTATTGATATTGGCTACTGTTTACGTTATTTACCGGCGGCGCAGATGGTAAAAACGCTGATAAGCTCGCAGCGTTTGGGTCGGATCTACAGTGTTATTGCTCAGGTTGGTCAGTACTTACCGCACTGGCGGCCGGATAGCGACTATCGGGTATCGGTGTCGGCGCAAGCCGCGCTCGGTGGTGGAGCATTGCTGGAGCTAAGCCATGAGCTGGACTACCTGCAATGGTTACTGGGCCCCTTACAGCTTCGATATGCCCGCAATCGACACAGTGGTTTACTAACGTTGGATGTGGAAGACATCAGCGAGTTAGTTCTGGAAAACGAGAACCACACCAGTTGCTTTGTTCACCTTGATTTTATTCAGCAAACCCCTTTCAGGCAATGCAGCTTTATTGCCGGCAACGGCAGACTTGACTGGGATCTAATTGCCAATACCATCACCTTGCAGGAGCACAACCAGCGACATCTGCTTTATGATGATGCCGGTTATGATAAAAACAACATGTACCTGACCATGCTAAATGCGTTCTGGCAAAAAGTGCAACAACGCGACAGCGATACCACAAACTTTACCGCCGCCGCAGCGACTGTCCAGCTGATTGCCAAAGCAAAACTGCAGGGGGCACTGGAGAATTTATGAGTTGTATTGCCTTTATCTTTGCCAGAGGGGGATCCAAAGGGTTACCAGGCAAAAACATTAAGCCGCTGGCTGGGAAACCTTTACTGCAATATTCCATTGAAGTGGCCAGGCAGGTTAAGGAGATCAGTCACGTTTTTGTTTCCACCGACTGCGAAAATATTGGCCGCTGCGCCAGAGAAGCTGGCGCTGAGGTGATAGTCCGTCCACCAGAACTGGCTACCGATACCGCACCGGAGTGGGCGGCATGGCAGCATGCCATCCGGCACGTGCGGCAACATTTAGGTGACTTTAACACCTTTGTCAGCTTACCTGCCACCAGCCCGCTAAGGAACGCTGCTGATGTCAGTAATGCGATACATCAACTTAAACAGAGCGAAGCCGACTTATGCCTGGCGGTGACTGCCGCTAATCGAAACCCCTTTTTCAATATGGTGGTACGCGATGCGATGGGAAAGGTGCAATTGGTAAGTAGTCTGCCAAGCGGTGTCCATCGTCGTCAGGATGCCCCTGCCGTATTTGATATCACTACCGTTGTGTATGCCGCCCGTCCAGACTTTATCCTGCAGCAAGAAAAACTGTTTGATGGCATGATCACCAGTATTGTGGTACCCAAAGAGCGTGCGGTAGACATAGATGATATTTACGACTTTATGCTGGCTGAAGCGATTTTGAAGGGGGACAAGCATGCTGGATAACAAAACTATTCTGATTGCCGGTGCCGGTGGCTTAATTGGCCGTACTGTGGTTAAAGCCTGTTTGGCGCAAAATGCGATGGTTATTGCCAGTGATCTTGACCAGAACAAGCTGGAACACCTGCTGTTACAAGATGGCATTGATATCCATAATGACAAATTGCAGCTGGCCACTCTCGATCTGCAGCAGGCTGATAGTATCAGCGAAATATTGAGCCAATATCAACCCGATGGCGCGGTTAACTGCAGCTATCCGCGCAACAAAGATTACGGTAAACACTTTTTTGAGGTCAGCCTGCAAAGTTTTAACGACAACTTATCGCTTAACCTTGGCAGCGCTTTTTTGTTTATGCAGCAATGTGCGGCATACTTCAAACAACAGCCACGCGAATTTTCGCTGGTTAACCTGTCATCTGTATATGGTGTGGTCGCACCACGCTTTGATATTTATAACAATACAGCAATGACCATGCCGGTAGAGTATGCCGCCATTAAATCGGCATTAATTCATCTGAGTAAATACGCGGCATCTTATATTGCTGACAGTCGTTTTCGCGTTAACCTGGTTAGCCCGGGGGGCATTAGCGATAACCAGCCAGAACCTTTTCTGCAGGCTTACCGAACTAAAACACTGGGCAAAGGCATGTTGGACGCTGCCGATATCACAGGCGCCATTATGTTTCTGCTGTCAGACCATGCCCGTTTTACCAACGGGCAAAATATTGTCGTCGATGATGGCTTTACGCTTTGTGGCTAAAGCCACACGGCGTTGTGTGGCATAATAGTAGAAATTATTTCGTTTTGTTTTTATTAGCAAACACGATATCCATACCCCAATCGCATTTTTTATTCCAGCTTTGCCGATAATCAACTTTCATAGCACTGACATAGCGCTTCCAAAGCTCCAGCAGTGCTGCAAAACACTCCAATGATACGTTTTCATCATCGAACTGATACAACAAGGTCAGCATGGGGCAATGATAATAGAGTAACGAGCCTTTAATCATGTGGAATAAATGAGCGTAACGGGTGTTTCTGAATGCATAAACATATCGAGCCTGGCGCCGCAATATATCAGACGCTTCCTTTCTGCTACTAAAACTCTCACTGGCAATATCGTTAAGGTGGTCACATATATCATCAAATAAATCAAATGCCAGTCTTTGGTCGTCGACGCTAAATTCAAATTTTTTGAAAAACTTTTGCTTAGCCTGTTCGACAACATCCTCTTTTACCTGCTGGCTTTTACTAATAAAAACATCCTGCTCTGTTATGGGCAAGGCACCTTCTATAAAAGCCCCTTCCCCAACATTGTAAACCGTGATCTTTTTATCCGTTTTTAACAGTCTCTCCATATGTTCATGAGCAAGTTTCAACAAGTTTGTTGCCATGACATCCTGGGTAAGATTACCTTTAAGCGGGTGCTTGGCGCCCTTATCAACAACTTTTTTATAGTTTTCATTGCTGGCGTAAATACTATTGGCAGAGTGCGTTTTTCCGTCCAGATAACCATTGTCTACGCCAAACAGATACACTTCACGAAAGCCGATGTTAAATGCAAAAGATAATGCGGTATTTGCCACTAATGGACCCGGGTGGGCCATTGAAGGCAACAACTGTTTATAATCTTCCAGCACGATAAGCTGAGTAAATACTGTGGCCGCTTCCGGACCTTTTAATCCTAAGCCCGACCATTTATAAAGGTCAATGACATCAGGATAGATCACATCCACTGCAAGCAGGTTTAAATCAGCATAGTGAGATTTGTCAAAACTATCTAACAGCGCATCGTAGGTTGTTTTGGGGCGTTCAACCAACACATGAAAATCAGCTTTAATACCCAGTTTTGCTAAAGAGCCCAACGCTGTACCACACGCGAAGATAATCACATTGTCCTGAATGTCTTTTAATGCTTCCGATGCCGCATCCAGCGATGGGCCATTGCCAACAATAACCACTGGCATCTCAATATACTTTCTGGGTTTAACGGGCACCAAAAAGTTCGTGTCGCTTTGATAATTTTTCAGACAATGCGCCAACCCGGTAATCGCATCATTGTAAAAACCAAACCCTGCCTGAAGCTCATAGTAGCGATTAAAAAAAGCAGCTATCTGCTGGTTTACTTCAACAGACGGGTAGTGTTGATAACAGAATGAGCGAATTATCGAATATGCCCCGACATCGGCAGCCACCATATAGAGCGCGGTAAAGAATTCCTCAACACTTAGCCCGATTTGAAAAAATAAGGTACCACCCTCGGCGTCAACAGCTTGAATGACTTCAGACCAGTCGGTGCAGAACAAGCTGGCATAAAACACTTCCAGATCGGGTTCATTGATATAAATATAGTCAAAGCTATGCTTGCTCAGCAGTTCGGTAACGATATAGCCCAGCCCTACCCCAAACAACATTGCTGTTGGAAAATGCTTGGGCAGTTCAGAAAGCTTATCTGCTTTTTTTTCTTCAAACCGCTGAATGGTTTTACCGAGTTCGGCCATATAGCGGCTATGAATACGATGATCGTTGTCTGCTACGCTAAAACCATACTGAGTCAGACTGTAATAACCTTTAGCCGTGTTTTTCTGCAGTTGCTGCCGGGTTTGCTCAATCGGATTATCTGAGTAAATTGGCACAGTAGAGTTAACGGGGATAAAGTTCCCATCACCGGTAGATGTCACTAAAATTTTAAAGCCCTTACGAGGCTGAAAGGCTTTAATAGTAGATGCAATGCTGGGATAGTACTTTTCAAAAGCAACGATGTTTTTATCGAATAATTGCAGTGATGTTTTGGCGAACTGTTGTTCTCTGGCATTTTGCTGCATTAATTCTGAAAGGGCAGTTTCAGCCTGTTGCAACAGTTGTTCTAACTCAGTCATAAATTAATCTATCTGGTAGGTTTTACTGATCTTATTCCCTGACTTTAACGCAGCAATCTGACTGATGCTATCCTTTATTTCCAGTTGCTGTTTGTTGAGCGTTGCTAACATATCCAGAAAATTTTCTGCCAGTTGCTGTAAGCGCTTCTGCTCTGCCTGATCCTGGCCGGTAACCGTAGAAAAAAGCTGTTGCAATTGTTGCTGGAACCTACTTACCGCTTCAGCAGCTTCAAGATACTGCTCCTGAACAACAAGCTGCTGTAGATCTGTAAATTGCTGTTCAGCGCTTTGGATATCAGCCGACATTAGCGTGTGCGACCGCACGTTGAGATTCAGCCTGTTGCTGCGCACTGAACGGAATTTCATCCCAGGCTGATTTTATCTGACGAAATAAATCTGCTACTTCATCAATAGCAGTAGTGCTGTCTTTCTCAACGCTGGCATCCACCAGTCGGTCCATCATATAGCTATACAAAGCGTATAAATTCTGACCCAATTCCGGTGCTTGCGATTCGTCCAGACACGAACGTAACGACTCCAGAATTGCAGAAGCCTTTGATAACATCTTCGCTTTAGTTTCCAGGTCTTTACGTTGTAATGCGCCTTTTGCTAACGCCAGATTATCCAGCACGCCCGCCATCAGCATTTGAATAACTTTATATGGAGATGCCTCAGCCAACTGGGTTTTAGTGGCTTCTTTCTGATAAAACTTTAATTTTGCATTGCTCATATACGTAGCTCCTAAACGTTATTTTTTATTGCTGGTAAACCCGGGTAAATTGGCAAGTTGCTGCGTAATGTAACTTCCAGAACTTTGCATCTGAGCAATCAGTACATCTAAACCCGCATATTTCGCACGCAAACCAGCTTCCAACTGAGTCATTCTGTAATCATGCGATAATTTGTCATCTTCAAGCTGGCGCATCGATTTGTTTAACGACTCTTCCCGAAATTTAAAACTACCTTTAGCTTCTAACTGGGTATTTAGCAAAGACTCAAACGTTTTAGCCAAGCCATTTTCGCCAGAAAATAATTTGCCTACATTGGCATAATCTGAGGTTAACGCTGCGTTGACACTACGCACCAAAGACGATTTTTCCAGTTTGCCATCTTTCTTTAAGCCTATACCTACATCAAACAAGGTTTCAAAACCGCCAGCACCGGACACCACAGTAGATAATGTATTAGTAAGCTGATTTTTCAAACCGCGCATACCAGAATCGCCATAAAGCGCAGCGCCAGCTTTTGTGTGATATTCGATTGTCCCAGCCGCGTTGTTAAACGCAGTAATAAATTCATCTATCAGTTTTTCTACGCCGGTTTTATCAAAATCGACGGTTAGTTTTGCGGTCTCAGTACCTACACTAACTTTTTTTGCAGTAAACGTCAGATCCTGAATCGCATCTTTAAAAATATTGGTCGCACTGTTTACCGCGATGCCATCAACTTCAACGATGGCATCACGCGCCATATCAGTTGCAGCAATGCTCAGGCCACCCGCACCGCCACTAAAGGCCGTTGTTGAAATGTTGTCCAGCTCGGCGGTGTCGTTGGTAATGGTTAAATCGTTACCGGTACCACTCACGTTGGAACTGATTACCAACTTGGCCTCGGGCGTTGCGCCGCCGGTATTAATAATATTGACTGATACACCGAAGTTTGTTGCGGATTCATTAATCGCCGCCCGCACTTCTTCGAGCGTTGCACCCGCGGCAACATCCACTTCAAAACTTTTGTCACCCGCCGCAATCGTTAACTTACCGCCGCTGGCACTAACCACATCAGATGGCGCAGTAAAGGCGGAGGTGGTGGTGGCCCGACTACCCTGGGCTAATTGATTAACTTTAATATTAAAATTACCGGGTGTCGCACTGCTGTTAGCCGCGACCGAAATAACGTCGCCTGATGCCGGCTGCACAATAGTATTGCTGCGCTTGGTAAAATTCTCCGGGTCAGCCAGCTTTTTGATAATATCCTGAAATGCAGATAAGGAAGATTTAACGGCGCCTAAGCCAGAAAGTTGCACACTATACCGGGTTTTGGTCGCTTCAAAACGCTGCATCTTCGGTAAATCTTCAGCATTTACTGTTGCCTGGATAATACTTTCCAGATCTAAACCTGAACCAACTCCAGCTGAAGTAATCGTTGCCATAATAGCGTGCTCCTGTGAATCGTATCAGGCCTTGAAATTGATAAGTGCGCCGGCCTTATTTAAGTTATCGGCCATCTCAGAAAAAGCTTGAGCGACTTTAAGCAAATCCTGAGACGGTATTTCCCGGATCAGCTCGTTACTGTTCTTGTCTATGACTTTAATGATAGGTGGATCACCCAGTTCATCAAACTCAAATACTAATTTGGTATTGGCAATAGGAATTAATTTGCTGATCTGCTCCAGTGTTTGCCGAATTTGAATAGTATCAAATTCTATCGCCCGCACCGGTTTCTCTGCTGGTTCTGTGCTCGTTTTCTCATTTTGTTGTATGGCATTAAGCCGAGCCGCATTTTCTTTCAGAGGTTGCTGAACTGCAGTTTCAGTTGAGTCTGCCTGAGCAACAGAGTCAGGCCGGACAGCTTTCGCCGTTATCTGCCTGTCTAAGCCAGGATCGGTAAGCCGATTATCTTTGCTGAATAACGTTTCCACGGACATAAAAACCTCCGGCGTAAAGTCGTTGGCCAGTGTAACACTGGCCAACTAACTATAGCTTATCCTTTAGCTTAACCTAAAAGCGATAATGCTACCTGTGGACGCTGGTTTGCCTGCGCCAGGATAGTAGTACTTGCCTGCTGCAGGATCTGGTTACGGGTCAGTGCAGCGGTTTCAGCTGCAAAGTCAGCATCCTGGATCCGGCTGCGAGCACCAGACAGGTTCTCAGAAATGTTCGATTGGTTACGAATAGTAGACTGGAACCGGTTTTGTACCGCACCTAATTCAGCACGTTTTTTATCTACTACCGCAATTAATGAATCCATACCTGCAAGAACAATTTGGGCATTGCCCTGAGTGGAGACACTAATCGCACTAGCAACAAACGCAGCGGCAAAATCTACATCTGCCAATGCAACGCTAGAATCGACAGCAGAAAGTGCTGAAATATCAACATTTGCAGATAATGCATTTCCTGTCACTGTCGAGGCAGCACCAGCAATACCAGATAATGTAAAGCCGCCGTTGGCACTGATTAAGTTGCCTGCAGCCGTACCACCGACACTTTTCATGCTAAAACCGATGGTCTGCACGGCATCAGCACCCACTTGGAAGCTGGCTTTATAACTGCCATCAAGTAAGTTTTGACCACCAAACGTGGTGTCTTTAGCGACCCGGTTGACTTCACTCATTAATGAACGAATTTCTTCCTGGATTGCCAAACGGTCTTCGTCGGTATTAGAACCGTTTGATGCTTGTTGTGCCAGAGTTCTTACTCGTTGAAACGCTGAGGTCACTTCTTCTAACGCACCTTCAGCAGTCTGAGCCAGTGAAATACCGTCATTTGCATTTCGGATCCCCTGATTTAAACCGTTGATCTGACCAGATAAGCGGTTACTGATTTGTAAACCGGCAGAGTCATCAGCAGCACTGTTGATACGTAAACCTGATGACAGGCGTTTAAATGATGTGTCCAGTGCGTTGCCGCTTTGCATTAACTGACGCTGTGCGTTTAACGAACTCACATTAGTATTGACTGTTAAAGCCATATGTAGCCTCCAAAATTTAACAGAACTGTTTTGGCTGTAGCGGTTACCCCACCGCCACACTTAAACAGCATAAGTTCTATGATTTAACAGGCTGGTTACCCCACCACTCTGCTAAAACAAGGTCACTAATACAGTTCCCCTATAATCTGTATCGGCCAGACTTTATAAAGCTTTAGTAAATTTTTGATTTATTTTTCAATTCTGGAAGGATTTTTATTAAATCTTTATTTATCAGTAATTTGCGTGGTTTTTAAATATGACTTGATGAAAAATAGATGCAAAACAGAACAAAAAAACCTGCAGCATTACCCATGCTGCAGGCTTTTCCTTTTAAATGCTCCGCGCTGCGCTTGTTACCGCTATTAACCCTGCAGTAAACTTAATGCCGCTTGTGGCCGCTGATTTGCCTGCGCCAGGATCGTGGTGGTCGCCTGCTGCAATATCTGATTACGGGTTAACATCGCCGTTTCTGCGGCAAAGTCAGCGTCTTTGATCCGTGACTTCGCGCCA
>DEYP01000003.1 GCA_002364615.1 Arsukibacterium sp. UBA3155
AACCTTACTGCTAAGCAGTAAATGGTGCCCGGGGCCGGACTTGAACCGGCACGCTTTGTTAAGCGAGGGATTTTAAATCCCTTGTGTCTACCGATTTCACCACCCGGGCAGAGTTGCGTTGCACTGAAAAGTGCTGGCAGAACGGCGCGCATAATAATGAACGCCGCCGGCTTATGCAAGTAATTTATTTACCATTCAATAGACGAAGGCACCCGGGGTGACGATAACAGCCGGGTAAACCGGGCCCAACGCTCGGCCTGATCATCCGTTTGCTCAACATAGTCTCTTACCAGTTGCTTACCCCAGTTATAGTTTATGACGTAAGCGCCATAGGTATCGAAAAAGCGTAGCCGCTGCCGTGCTTCGGCTTCACTGTTCAGGCTGTACTGTTGCAGCAAGGCTACGGCACGTTCGCCATCAATATCGCCGTTAATATATTGGCGGGCAATTTCATTACCGGCATAGCTTAAGCGGTTCATTAACTGTAAAAAGGCCGCATATTCTGCTGCTTTTGCTGGATCCAGCCCGGCCAGCGGATACAACACATCGCGCTCAAACTGCATTTTCTGCTCGCCCGGAAACGCCATTTCAATGCCATAATTGGCGCTGCCTTCGGCTATCAGTGATTGCGGGCTGTATAGCGGATAAACGCTGAATTCCTGCCAGCCAAGCTCATCAACCAGCTTGTGTTCCAACAAGGCGTTGTAAGTATGGTGCCCCGGGTAACCCTCATGGCAACCCAGGTCAACAGCACGGGAAATATCGATCGGCCGTTCACTGTTAATCTGAATTAAACTGTACGCTTTACCTTTGTACCAGTTGTAGCCGCTCCAGGGTTTATCCTGCACATATTCCAGGCTAAAATCTTCGTCCTCGGGCAGGCTAATGTGGGCCTGAGTGCGCTGCTTACATTCTTCAATGGCTCGCTGAAATACCACATCAAGTTTATCGGCCGGGATCACAAAATTTTTGCGGTAAGCCACGACCCGCTCGGTTAAGTTGCCTTCTCCCGGCACCAGCTCGGCAATGCCTGCCAGCACTTCATCAAAATCTGTCAGGGTGTAATTGGGCGGCGTGGTGTCATACAAAGCCTGAGCCTGAGCTTCAAAATTCGCTTTTTTGCCGTTGCTCAGATGCTCAGCATGAAATGCCAGTGCCTGTAATTGCTTATCCAGATAATGCAGCCGCAATTTACGCATATCGCTATCTGCCAGCGGCTGAGTATCAATTTTTTCAAGCAACGCCTTAGCCTCTGCGGCAATATCGGCTGCACTCATACCGCGGGCCACTGCCTCGTCGCGTAGTTGCCCGGGGCCATAATAAGCATCAACATAGTTGCTGTCATGCTCGCCCAGCGCTAATACCAGTTGCGTATACTGGCGGGCAATGTTGTCGACATCAACCGTTGCGGCAACCCGCGGCTCCGGCGCGTCACCACAGGCTGTTATCAGCATCAAGCTGGCGGAAAGTACCAATGGTTTAAACAGGCGTCGTTGCATAATTAGCTTCCTTGGTTTGTTTTAGTTTTAATGAGTTAGAACATTATTATGTGCTTAAGCCTAGCGCGTAGCGTGCCTGCCAGCAACTTTTTCATGCGTTTAGCCATCTATACTGTTGCAGTTAAAAAATAACCGTGTTATTACTATTGGCGTCTTGCTAAAAAGTAATCAATACGAGCAATTAATGAATTTACAACGTTGCGTTTCTACTATCAGCCTCCTCGTGCTCCTCTGCGGCGCGCGGGGTGTGGTTTATTGGTAAAAAACGTAACGACCAATAACGAAAACCCCGTGCCACTGGCCGGGGTTTTTTGCTTTTAAGTCCCCGCCACAGGTTGCAATCCAAACCGAAAAACGGAACAGGAAATACAAGATGAGCGGCGATAATAAAATCTGGATCTTCGACACGACCTTACGGGACGGCGAGCAGGCCTTGCGGGCCAGCTTAAGCCAGAAGCAGAAAATACAACTGGCCCATGCCATTGCACGCTTAAAAGTAGATGTGATGGAAGTTGGATTTCCGGTATCCAGCCCCGGCGACTTCGACTCAGTACAGCGCATTGCCCGCGAGGTAAAAGGCCCGATTATTTGTGGCCTGGCCCGCGCGGTTAGCGCCGATATCGAAGCCTGCGGCGAAGCGTTAAAGGATGCAGAGCGGCGGCGTATTCATACCTTTATTGCCACCTCGCCACTGCATTTACAGTACAAATTGCGCAAAACCCTGGCCCAGGCCAGCGAACAGGCGGTAGCCGCCATTAAACTGGCCAGCCGTTATACCGACGATATCGAGTTTTCCTGTGAGGATGCCGGGCGTACCCCGATTGATGACTTATGCTGGATTGTCGAGCGGGCCATTAACGCCGGTGCCACCACCATTAATATTCCGGATACCGTGGGTTACACCATCCCCAACGAATTTGCAGCCATTATCAGTACCTTACGCAATAAGGTGCCGAACATCGACAAAGCCCGCTTAAGCGTGCACTGCCACAACGATTTAGGCTTAGCCGTTGCCAATAGCATCAGCGCCATTCAGGCCGGTGCAAGGCAAATTGAATGTACGGTAAATGGCATTGGCGAGCGCGCGGGTAACTGCTCGCTGGAAGAGGTGGCGATGATTATTAACACCCGCAAAGACGTATTGGCGCCCTTATATACCGATATTAAAACCACTGAAATTTACCGAAGCTCTCATTTAGTTAGCCAGATTTGTAATATGCCCATTCAGCCGAATAAAGCGATTGTCGGTGAAAACGCCTTTGCTCACAGTTCGGGCATTCATCAGGATGGTGTGTTAAAGGCGCAAAACACATACGAGATAATGGCACCGGAGCAAGTGGGCATTCGCCAGAACGAGCTGAATTTAACCTCGCGTTCGGGCCGGCATGTTATTCAGCATCGTTTAGCTGAGTTGGGTTACACCCAAGACGATTATGACTTAGAGGCGGTATACCAAAGCTTTGTCGCGCTGGCCGACCAAAAAGGCCGGGTGTTTGATTATGACTTAGAAGCGCTGGTATTTTTTGAAAACATGCAGGAGCAAAACGATTACTTTGCCTTAGAGTTTTTAAGCTCGTCTACCCACACCGGTCATATTGCCAGCGCCACGGTTGGCTTGCGCTGTGGCGATCAGCTGTTTACTGAAGCGGCTACCGGCAATGGCCCGGTAGAGGCTGCATTCAGCGCCATTACCCGCATCAGCAAACTGACGATAAAGATGGTCGATTTTAACTTGCAGGCCAAAGGCAGTGGCGAAGACGCCCTGGGCCAGGTGGATATTATCGCCGAACATGAAGGCCGCCGTTTTCATGGTGCCGGTCTGGCAACCGATATTGTTCGCAGCTCGGTGCTGGCCTATGTCCATGTACTGAATATGATCCAGCGCACCCAGACTATCGACGCCCATAAACATGCTCAGAAACAGGCGCGTGACCATACACCAGAAAAAAACACAATAAAAATTGCAGCAGGTGAACAATAATGAACAAGCAATACAACGTCGCGGTGCTGGCCGGTGATGGCATTGGCCCGGAGGTGATGGCCGAAGCAGTAAAAGTATTACAGGTGGTAGCCGATAGGTTTCAGTTTGGGTTAAAGCTTACCCCAGCGCTGATTGGCGGTGCCGCCATCGATGCCAGCGGTGAGCCCCTACCGCCGCAAACCTTGTCAGTTTGCCAGCAAAGTGATGCCATTTTATTTGGCTCAGTGGGCGGGCCGAAATGGACCGGTTTGGCGCCGGATAAACAACCTGAACGTGGCTCGTTGTTACCGCTACGTAAAACCTTCGATTTATTCTGTAATTTACGCCCTGGCCAGATTTACCCGGCGTTTGCCGACTTATCGCCATTACACCCGCGCGTTAGCAGCTTAGGCATGGATGTGTTGTGCGTGCGCGAACTGACTGGCGGCATTTATTTTGGCGAAAAAGGGCGAAGCGACAGCGACGCGTTTGATACCCAGCGCTACAGCGTATTTGAAATTGAGCGGATTGCCAAAGTAGCGTTTGAAGCTGCCTGCAAGCGCAGTAATAAAGTCACTTCAATTGATAAAGCCAATGTGCTGCAAACCAGTATTTTATGGCGTGAAACGGTCGAGCGCATTGCCAAAGACTACCCCGATGTCACCCTGGAACATATGTACATTGATAACGCGGCCATGCAGCTTATCCGCAGCCCTCAGCAGTTTGATGTCTTGCTGTGCGACAACCTGTTTGGCGATATTTTATCCGATGAAATTGCTGCCATTGCCGGCTCATTAGGCTTATTACCGTCGGCCAGTTTAAATGGCAGTGGCTTTGGCTTGTATGAGCCGGCTGGCGGCAGTGCACCCGATATCGCAGGCAAGGGCATCGCCAACCCTATCGCTCAGATTTTAAGTGCGGCGTTAATGCTGCGCTACAGCTTTGGCGAAGAAGACGCCGCCCGGGCCATTGAGCAGGCCGTACAGCACTGCTTAGAGCAGCACATTGTCACACGTGACATTGATCCGAAATCGACTTATGGCACGGCCGCTGTTGGCGCCGCTATTATTGCAACCTTACGCCAGGAGAATAAGTAATGGGCCAGGCCACTGCTAACGCACAAACCTTATATCAGAAAATCTATGCCAGCCATGTGGTCGGTAAGCTAAACCCCAGCACAGATTTGTTATACGTTGATCGTCATTTAATTCATGAGGTGACCTCGCCGCAGGCCTTTTCTGGTTTAAAGCTGGCGAAGCGCAGCGTGCGCCGGCCAGATTTAACCTTCGCCACCATGGACCACAATGTATCCACCCAGCGCCGCAGTATTGATGCGGCCGGTGAAACGTCACGGAAGCAGCTGGAAGCACTGGCGGCTAATTGCGATGAAAATCAGATCCCATTATTAGATTTAACCCACCCCGATCAGGGCATCGTCCATGTCATTGGCCCCGAGCAGGGCTTAACCCAGCCGGGTATGATTATCGTCTGCGGTGACTCCCATACCTCTACTCATGGTGCCTTTGGTGCGCTGGCTTTTGGTATTGGCACCTCAGAAGTCGAGCATGTGCTTGCTACCCAAACCTTGCCGCAGCAGCAGGCCAAAACCTTAAAAGTCGAAATAAATGGCAAATTAAGCAGCCATGTTACGCCAAAAGACGTGATTATGGCGGTCATTGGCAAACTGGGCACTGCCGGCGGTAATGGCTATGTTGCGGAATTCTCTGGTAGTGCTATTCGCGCCATGAGCATGGAAGGACGGATGACCTTATGCAATATGAGCATTGAAATGGGCGCCAAAGCCGGCTTAATTGCCCCGGATGACACCACCTTTGCTTACATAAAAGGCAAAGCCCATGCGCCCAAAGAAGAACATTGGCAAGGCGCAGTGCAATACTGGCAAAGCTTGTATTCAGACATTGATGCGGTGTTCGATCAGACTGTTACGCTTGATGCCAGCAGTATTACGCCGCAAATTACCTGGGGCACTAACCCCGAGCAGGTCATGGCCGTTGACCAGAGCGTACCGGAACCTGCCAGCTTTACAGACCCAACCAAACGCGATGCCGCCGAGCGTGCCCTGGCCTATATGGGATTAGAGCCAGGGCAGAAGCTGACCGATTGCAAAGTAGATGTGGTATTTATTGGCAGCTGCACCAACAGCCGGATTGAAGACTTACGCGCTGCCGCCAGCGTAGTGCAGGGTAAGCAGGTTGCTGCCGGCGTGCGGGCGTTAGTCGTACCGGGCTCGGGCATGGTGAAACGCCAGGCTGAAAATGAAGGCCTGGCCAGTATTTTTAAAGACGCCGGTTTTGAATGGCGCGAACCCGGCTGCAGTATGTGCCTGGGCATGAATGATGACAGAGTTGCTGCCGGCGAGCGCTGCGCCTCGACCAGTAACCGCAACTTTGAAGGTCGCCAGGGCCGCGGTGCGCGCACCCACCTGGTTAGCCCCGCCATGGCCGCTGCCGCTGCCATTGCCGGTAAGTTCGTTAATATCGCTGCCGCGACGACTGAAACAGGAGACCGGGCATGAGTAAGATTTTTGCACAGGGTGTAGTATGCCCGCTGGATAAAAATAACGTGGATACTGATCAGATTATCCCAAAACAGTTTTTAACCAGCGTCAGCCGTGAGGGTTTTGGCCAGGCCATGTTTTTTGACTGGCGTTATTTAGCTGATGGCAGCCCCAATCCGGATTTTGTGATTAATAAGCCCGAGTATCAAGGCGCCAGCATCTTACTAACCCGGGCTAACTTTGGTTGTGGCTCCAGCCGCGAACACGCGCCCTGGGCCATCCAGCAATCTGGCTTTAATGTGATTATTGCCGAAAGCTTTGCGGATATTTTCTTTAATAACAGCGTCAATAACGCCATGTTATTAATTCAGTTAAGTAAAACCAATATCGACCTGCTGTTTAATCGCTGCACTCAGGGGCCACAGCACTGGCAAATTGATTTGCAAAGTCAGGAAATTATGTTCGGTAATAATGCCGCTATGGGCTTTAATATAGACGCCGATATTAAACAGCGGCTATTATCCGGCTTAGATTTTATCGGTAGCAGCGAGCAACTAAACCCGCAAATCACCGATTACGAGCAAAGCCGCAAAGCCAGCCAGCCCTGGCTGGGGTAAACCATAACAGAGGAGCAACATGCAGCAACAACATTACGGTCGGTTACGATGATGCTGAAAATGCTGCTTCTGACATTGCTGCTGGTACCCTTAAGCGCGCCAGCCAACGAAATCGAGCCTTTTACGTCTGATGGCTGCAGCTTATTTCCCGATGGCACCCGCGAGCAAAATGATTTGTGGCTGGCATGTTGTACTGCGCACGACTACGCATACTGGAAAGGCGGTACGTATCAGCAGCGCCTTGCTGCGGATAACGCGCTGCAGGCATGCGTAGCAAAAGTGGGAGAGCCTGAAATTGCCCGTCTTATGCTGGCGGGCGTCAGAGTGGGTGGCACACCCTACTTGCCCACCAAATTTCGCTGGGGGTTTGGCTGGCCATATCCCAGAGGCTATAAAGCCCTGACAGCAGAAGAAATGGCACAAATAGCGCCGTTACAAATCGACTAATTCAAATTCAGTTAATTAAAGGGGTAGGCATGCCTAAACTGTTCTCCTACGGCACTTTACAGCAAAAGAATGTGCAGCTGGCTAACTTTGGGCGGGAGCTTACGGGCAACAAAGACATTCTGCCGGGCTATGTTGTTGGTGAAATAGCCATTACCGACCTGCGGGTGCTTAAGGAAAGTGGCAAAGCCATTCACCCGATACTGCGCTTTACCGGCAATAGCAGTGATGAAGTAGCAGGCACCGTATTTGAGCTTACTGACGCTGAGCTGGAACAGGCCGACGATTATGAAGTGGATGCTTATATCAGGGTAAGCGCCTGTTTGAAGTCCGGCACTGATTGCTGGATCTATGCTGCCGCAGCGCCTGAACTAAGGTAAACCGGTATGGCTGAAGATAATGCTGCGTTACTGGCCAGCGTTCGTCAATGCACCTTATGTGCGCCACTTTTGCCGCTGGAACCAAAACCGATATTACAGTGGCATCCGGCCGCCCGCATTCTGATAGCAGGCCAGGCTCCGGGTAAGAAAGCACATGATGCAGCAGTGCCTTTCGCTGATGCCAGCGGTGAGCGCTTGCGTTCGTGGCTGGGATTAACTGCTGCTCAGTTTTATAACCCCCGGCTGGTGGCGATTTTACCGATGGGCTTTTGTTTTCCGGGTACCGGCAAAAGCGGCGATTTACCACCGCGACCAGAGTGTGCAGCAACCTGGCAGCAAGCCTTATTGCAGCAGTTAACCCAACTGCAGCTAACGGTGGTTATTGGCAAGTATGCGCAGGCTTATCACCTGGCCGACGCTAAACCGACACTGACGGCGACCGTTGCCAGCTGGCAGGATTACTGGCCTCAGAAAATACCCTTGCCTCATCCCAGCCCACGCAACAATATCTGGCTTAAACGTAATCCGTGGTTCGTGGAAGATCTGCTACCGGTGCTGCAAATTAGAGTGCAACAGATACTGGCGAGTGGAGAGTGAGTAAAAGTGTCACAGAATACCGCATCATAGCTTGTATTTCTGGCCACGAATCGCTAGTTTGGCTGCTTAATTAACAGGAATGTAATCTATGTTGTACCGAGTATTTTGCGGCTTAGTAATAATGCTGGCTCAGCCGGCTGTGGCTGACACCGCGCAAAGTGTGTTCAATAATTATCAGGATGCGCTTATTCAAGTGCAGGTAATAGAAAACCAGACTCAGCGCAAGTCAGCAATAGGCAGTGGCTTTTATGTCAGTGACGATTTATTGATCACCAACTACCATGTTATCGCTGAGAAAATTCAGTCTGAACAACAATATCAGCTGATGGCTAACCTGGGTGATGACAATAAACAACAACTGCAAATTATCGCCGTCGACGTCATTAACGATTTAGCCCTGCTGCGTACCCCGCAAAAACAAAACCGCCAGTTTACCCTTGCCAGCAATTTACCTGCTCAGGGTGAGCAGGTGTTCAGCCTGGGTAACCCCCATGATTTAGGCATGGTGGTGGTGCCGGGTACGTTTAATGGTATGAAACAGCAAAGCTTTTACCCAAGGTTACATGTAACAGGCTCAATAAACCCAGGCATGAGCGGCGGACCCAGTGTTAATAGCAATAGTGAAGTAATTGGGGTTAATGTGGCTACCGCAGGCAACCAAATCGGCTTTGTCGTACCGGTTGCGCAGGTCAATGCCTTGCTGGCCGGTGCCAACAGCACTGCGCCAGAAATAGACACATTGAAACAGCAAATTCTGCAACAGTTACTGACCAATCAGCAGCAAATGCTTAGCCCGATGCTAAGCGAACAATGGCAAATGCAGCCGCTTGGTAAGGGCCTGGTGCCGGCAGATATCGCACCTTTTGTGCAATGCTGGGGCCACGCGACAGAGCTTGAGCAAAATAATGGTATTGATACCGCCACAGCCAGTTGTGGTCAGAGCGAGCAAATTTACCTGAACTCCGGCCTGACCACCGGTAAACTGGAAATGCAATTCGAATGGCTGGACGGTAAAGATTTATCCCCCTTGAAATTTAACCACCATTATCAAAACCGGATAAGTTATAGCGGTGCCGACAACCGCGCCGGTAAGCATGATGTCACGGGCTTTAATTGCCATAGTGATATTGTCGCGATGGCGGGCAAGGCCAGCCGGGTTATTTTTTGTGTTCGCGCCTATAAAGAGTACCCCCAGTTATTTGATGCCTTGTATCTGGCCGCTACCGTCGCTGATGGCCAGCAAGGCTTTATTAGTCATTTTACCCTGGCCGGAGTAACCCAGGAAAATGCCACAGCCTTTGCCCGTAAATTTATGGAGGCCGTGGTATGGCAATCCTGATTGAGTTGTTAAATAGCCAGGGCCGGGTCACCGAGCGTCATAAATTTAACCAGCCACAAATTAGTCTGGGCAGGGGATACAACAACGATATTATCTTGCTGGATCCACACAGTTGCGCCGAACACGCCGTATTGACCCTGAACGACCAGCAACAATGGCAGCTAACGGATATGGACTCGGTAAACGGCATGCTTAACCAGCGCGGGCAGCGGGTTAAGCAACAGCCCATAACGCAGTCTGGTCAGCAATTTACCCTTGGCAAGCAGCGGTTAAGGGTGGTCTTCAGTGATCACCCGGTGCCGGCAACCCAACGTTTACAGCCAGCTGAGCGGCTGTTTCAATGGCTTGGCTCACCACTGGTGCTAATTGTGGCGCTGTTACTGGTGGCAATTAGCTTGGGTTATGAATTCTGGCTGGACGGCATTGGCGAAGACAGTCAGTGGCAAAAACAACTACTGCTTATTCCCTTTCTCTTATTGATGTTTGCCCTGTGGCCCTTGTTGCTGGCACTGTGGGCTCGCTTCAGTAACCGCGAACCGCGCCTGAAACCGCTATTAGCGTTGACATTTTGCCTGTTAGTCATCTGGGCCGGCTGGGATATTCTGGCGGCGCTGCTTAATTTTAACCTGAACAATAGCATGCTTACTCGAGGCTTAAGTTACTTACTCCCTACCTTACTGCTGCTGGTGTTTTTCTGGTTTAGCTTTGCCTTAGTGAATATTCAGCGCCGCTGGCTGCATATTGGTCTGACTTTGCTGTTCAGTAGCTTATACTGGGTATACCCATGGCTTGAATATTCCGATGCCCACTACTCGCCTCAATTTGAGCATCAATTGTTGCCTCAGGTTTTGTTATTGCGCCAGCCAACCGCTACCGACATTTTTATGGAGAAAACTGAGCTGCTATTTACCAACACTGCGGCTAAAGCAGAAAAAGACCGGGTTGAAAAGGCTGCAAAAAGAAGCAATGCCCCAGAGGCTTAGCTAAAAAGTGCCGTTAAAAAAAGGCAGCCTGGCTGCCTTTTTTCGGTTGCGGGTACCTCACTAACGCGCTGCCAGATTAATTGGCAACCATTTTCAGGTTAGCAAACTCAATCATTTGCTCCGGGGTTTGCAGTTCAGCCATTAACGCACCCGATTGCACCGCTTCAAAGCTAACCGGCTCGGCAAAGTTAATATTTACCTGCAGTTTTTCTGGCTGATTAATAAAGGTGGTCAGACTTTCTTTCATTGTCAGCGGCAAATTTTCATCAGCAGTAATTGCCATTAACGCCATACCTTGTAAGGCATCCAGCGGTGGCATCTGACCCTGAGCGCTGGCCATAGCGACCAGGCGCTGAATAAAGCCATCGTTAGTAATAACCAATTCACCACTTTTCAGCGCACCTTTTACCAGATTCGCCATTACATCCGTCATGTAGCTATCTGACATACTTAAGGCTTGTTGCTCTTCTGGTGTTTTCTCACTCATGTCACGGGCAAATGCCCACAGTTCCTGCATTTGCGCGAACGAGAAGTTGTAAGCCACACTAAATTCGTCATTTACCCGGGTAACCTGGCTGAAATATAATTCACCGTTCGCTGGGGTATATTGGTAACTGTAGTCGGCATGTAACACCACACCTTTCACAAACTCGCTCATCTGCGGTGGTAACATGGCCAGCATGGGCTCGGACATTTTGGCGCCAATCAGTTGCGCGCTGCCTTTGTCGGCCAGGCCCTTAGGCTTCAAGCCCACTGCAGTTACTTTTTCAATGGTAGCCACTTGCCCCATGCCAGCAACACTGACATCGACACCGCTAACGCTATAGCTGGACGTTAACACGTTGGCCGCCACATCCTGATAACCAATGCTAATTGCTGGCATTAAACCGCTAGCGGCCATCTCTGCATATGACTGATTTGCCAGTTCAATTTGTTCTTTAATGGCATTTTCAGCTTGCGAATTGGCGTAATAAAAGCCCGCAGCGGCGGCAACCACAACAATACCGGCACCAACAACTAATTTATTCATACTAATCCTTTATTCACTATTATTTATAAAACGAATTTTTTACAAAAGCGGGAAATCGTAGCATAACACCTTAGTCTGCGAAAAGTGAGTTGCTTCACTATTTCATGATTAGCTTAACTATGCTGAAATAATTGGGCTGAAATAATTGGGCTGAAATAGTTGGGCTGAAATAGTTGGGCGGTAATAATTGACCTTTGCAACGGGAAAGCATTTACCTGCTTCAGAAAGCCTGCTAGCGTAACGCTATCTTTTTCCGGCAAAATTATCTTTCGCCATGGCAACGTATTTTCTGTGGTTTGACTTACTGGGCGTTGCAGTATTTGCCGTATCCGGCACCCTGGCAGCATGGCGCAATCAAATGGATGGCTTTGGGGTAATTGTGCTGGCCAGTGTTACGGCTATTGGTGGTGGCACCTTGCGCGATCTTATTTTAGATGTGCCGGTGATCTGGATAAACGATAATAGCTACTTTTATGCCATTTTAATCGCTGCCGTTGGCACTATTTTACTAGTACGTAACCGCTTAACCATTCCGCACAATACCCTGCAGCTCTTTGATGCCTTAGGCCTGGCATTCTTCGTTATTATGGGCACCCAAAAGGCGCTCGACTTCGGTACATCCACCCTGGTGGCCATTATGCTGGGTACTATGAGCGCAGTTTGCGGCGGCATGATCCGCGATGTGCTTTGCCGGGAAATTCCCATGGTATTTAGGGGTGAGTTATATGCCGTTACCTGCCTGGTAGGTGGTGGTGTTTATACCGGTTTACTGGCGCTTGGTGCAGCCCAGTTGCCCGCGATGCTGGCCGGAATGTTGGCATTATTGCTGCTTCGCCTGGCGGCAATTAAGTGGCAAATTACTATAGCGGTTTTTGGTAAACACCATAACGAGTTAAATGAGCCCTGATAATGCCTGCTGCCAGCCCACCTTTAATGAACAGTAACCCCAGCCGTTTGGTGCAACTGGATATCATCCGTGGTTTTGTCATTTTAGGCATCATATTGATGAACGTATTTGCCTTCGCCAACCCGCCTGATTATTCGCACAGCCTGATTTGGCAACCCGCTATCAGTGCTTTAGATATTGGCTTGTACAACCTGCAAACGCTGTTATTTTCCGGCCGGTTTTTAACCTTGTTTAACCTGTTGTTCGGAGTAAGCCTGCTACTTATCGTGGAAAAGTATGGTGAGCGCTATCTACGTCGCCGCTTAAACTGGCTGGTTGTTGTGGGTCTTTTGCATATCAGCTTTATCTGGTTTGGCGATATTCTGCTGTGGTATGCCGTTACTGGTTTATTAGTACTAAAACAGGGATATCATAAACTCGATACCGCTGCGCTGTGGCGCAAGGGTGCCATGTTATTTACGATTTCGTTAATAATGCCGGCTATTTACAGTGTGTATTTGCTATTGTCTCCGCCACCACCGCTGCAGCCACTCGATGCCGAGGTATTACTGGCACAGCAGCTGCTGTGGACCGGGCCTTACCTGGCTCAGTTAACCGAGCAGCTATGGCTGAACCTCATTATGCTGATCGGTTTTGTGATGACCCTGTATTGGCTAATGGCGGCACTGATGGTATTTGGCATGGCACTTTATAAGAGCGGCTGGTTTAGCCAGGGCTATTCACGACGCATTACCATCCTGTTATTTCTGACGTCCCTGGCAATCAGCGGCAGCACTGCAGTGCTGGATCATCTGACCGGTTACGGCTACGATCTCGCGGTATCTCTGCCGTGGGAGCAAATCAGTGCCTTATTAATGGCGCTGGCCTTTGCCAGCGTCCTGATTAATGCCCGGCAGCAGCCAGCCTTGTATCAAGGGTTGCAACGCTGGCTGGCACCTTGCGGCCGCATGGCATTTACCCTGTACTTAAGCCAGAGCCTGCTAATGGTACTGCTGTTTAAAGTGATTAAACCCGACTGGTTTGCCAGCCTGGACCGGCTATCGCTACTTGGCATTGCCATTGCCACCATTATGCTGCAACTGCTGTTTTGCCGCTGGTATCTGCAGCACTTTGCCCAAGGCCCGCTGGAATGGCTCTGGCGACGGTTAAGTCAGCAGCCGGTTGCTGCTGCCGACACTTCCGAAGCGAATACCAATACAACCAAAGATATTGAGCATAAATAACTTGTGAACCCCTACACCGAACTGGCCGCGCCGGTAGAGTATCGTCTTATTGAGAAAAATAGTGAATTTCTAAGCTTTCTGCTGCCGGTTCGCAGCCGCGATGAAGCGATGGCCCTGGTTAATCAGTACCGCGAGCAATATCGGGATGCCAACCATGTCTGTTGGGCTTATATTATTGGCAATACCCGCCAACCTCAAACACAGGCTTTCAGCGACGATGGTGAACCGGGCGGCACCGCCGGTAAACCGATGCTGCATGTGCTGACCGAACAAGAGCTGGGCAATTGCCTGGCGGTGGTGGTGCGCTACTTTGGCGGCGTTAAACTCGGTGCCGGTGGCCTGGTGCGGGCGTATTCGGCAGCGGTATCGCAGGCGGCAGCGCTGGCCACTACCACTACAGTTTTGCCACTGGTGCAGCGTATTATTACCCTGGATTTTGCCTTTGAAACCAAAGCCCGACTGTTATTAGAGCAGCAGGGTGGTCAGTTACTCAATGCCCAATACAGCCAGCAGGTGCAGTTAACGGTTAACCTGCCACTGGCCAATATCGATGATTTTAGCCAGCAGCTGCAAAATATCAGCTCGGGCAGTGCGGGAGTTAATGAGGTTTCGCCTTCTGCCGATCGTTAACAGGCCCTGACATAGCTATTGTTACTGCCAGCCTATTTCAAACTGGCATTTGGTCGCATTCCATGGATAATAAGCCTCATTAAAACGACAATAGCGGCGCCGCTTTTCGCGCCGCCGACAGGATGCGCTATGTCTCAGTTACTTCGTATTGTGCTTATTCACACCCACCTGCCAGGGGTGGTGGAATTGCAGCTGGATCAGCACACTAATATTTGCGGCACCAATGCCTCGGGCAAGACCACCTTACAACGTTTAGTACCGGTATTTTATGGCGAGCAGCCCAACCGGGTAGTGCCAAAAACCCGCAAAAAGTTTGATGAGTTTTACCTGCCATTTTCTAACAGCTACCTGATTTACGAATACCAGCGCGAAGACGGCGCCCTATGTCAGGTGGTACTCACTCGCAAAAGTGATGGCGGGGTGGAATACCGCTTTGTCGGCGCAGCCTATCAGAGTGATTTTTACTTAACCGAAAGTAGCGAGGGCGTCAAAGCCTTAAGTTATAACGACTGGGCAGCAGCAATGCGCGGCCGGCCTGAGGTGCAGGTATCAGCGAAAATCAGCGCCACCAGCGAGTATCGCAGCATTATTCAGAACGATGCCGGCGCACTGCGTGGCAATAATGCCGATAGCGTTAAACTGCGCAGGTTAGCTGCCAGCTTTAGCTTAGTCAGCAGTGGCCATAAACTGCGCCATATTGAAAAACTGGTCAGTGCGGTGCATGCCAAAGAAGGCAAAATGGACACGCTAAAGTCGATGCTGGCGGCCATTTTTGAAGAAGACGGCGTTACCCTGCCCACCACCAAAGTAAAAAATACCAAAGCACGGGACTGGATATTGCAAATGCGCCAGTCGATGCGCCTCGATAAACTGCAGCAGGATTTTGGCCGCTTAAAGCAACTGGCCCAGCAACTGGACGGCAGTGAGGCCCAGCTTGCGGCGTTGCTGCCGCTGCTGGTGCAGGACGAGCAAAACCAGAAACAACACAAAGCCGATGCAGAGCAGCAGGTGCTTAGCCTGCGCGGTCAGCTGCAAACCTTAAAAGAGCAATATAGCCAGCAACAGTTAGAGCAAAGTAGCCAGCTGGCCAAAGCCGAAGCTGATTTACATGAAACCAGTGCCCGGCTCGATCAGTTACAGCAGCGCTACGATGAGTTTGACGGCCAGGATATGCCCAAACTGCAGCGCGACACGGACGCACTGCCACTGTGGCGGGAAAATCTGGCCGAAGTGCTTGAGCAATATCAGTTAATGGTAGAGCAGCATGGCGATTTAGAGCGTCAGTTAGAGCAGCGCAAAATGAAGCTGTCTGAAAGCTTTAACCGCTTAAGCGAGCAACACCGCGCTAAGGCCCGCCAGCTGCAGCAACAAAAAGATAGCACCCGTGAGCAGCAAGACAGCAAATTATCAGAGTTAGAGCACGCCTTTAGTCAGCGACAACAACAGGCACAGCAACAGTTTAGTAGCCAGCTTACCGATGTCAGCAGCAGTATTGCCGTGCTGCACAGCCAGTTAAAAGGGTCGATGCTAACGGCAGCCGAGCATGAAGAGCAGCGCAATGCCGACGTACGCTTAGAAGATGCTCAGCAGCAAACACAGCAGCAGGGCCGTCAGTTACAGCAGCTGCAACAGCAGTACCAGCAGGCCAGAAGCGCCCGAGATCAGGCAGATACTGAGCTGGAGCTTAGCCGCAAAGCACTGCACAGCAGCGAGCAGCAATTACAGCAATTGCACCGTCAGCTGACACCAGAGCAAGGCAGCTTGCGCCACTTTTTACGGCTGCACTATAACGGCTGGGAGCAAAAACTGGGCAAAGTACTGGACGAGCGTTTATTAGAGCGCCAGGACTTACAACCGCATTTGGCCGATATCAGCGACAGCCTGTATGGCTTACAGCTTGAGCTGACGGCCATCGACACCCCGGATTACGCCCAGGACGAAGCCGCCATTCGCCATCGCATTCAGGCAGCTGAGCAACAACTGGAGCAGGCCACTGCCGGCAAATTTCAGGCTGAAAAAACCTTAAAAGAGCGCCACGAGCAAGCCGAGCTTAGTCGTTCTCAGGTAGAGCAAGCGCAGTGGCAGCTAACCCAGTATGAGCAAAATATCGAGTACGCCCGCGATGCCCGTAATCGCTTGCAGGCACAGCAGCGTGAACTGAATGCGCAGCGCCAGGCCAGTGTTAAAACCGAATTAGCCGCACAGCAGCAACAGCTGGAAAAACTGCAGCAGCAGCAACACGCCGATTTACAGGCGCTGCAAAGTGATCATCAAAGCCAGAAAATGGAATTAAAAGCCGACTGGCAGGCCGAGCTGCAGGTATTTGATGAGCAAATTGACGAGCTGGAGCGCCAGCTGGAGCATAAGCGCGATGACAATAAAAACCAGATTAAAGAGTTGCAGCAGGCTTTTAATGAAGAGTTATCAGCCAAAGGCATCGACCCGCGCCGTTTAACCGAACTGAAGCAAAAACAAGAGCAGCTAAAAGGCGACATTAAAGCGGTAGAAGCGCGTCAGGATCAGCTAACTGCCTGGCAGCAATTTATTAAACTGGACTGGCAGCAGCTGCGGCCGCAACTGTTAGAGCGGGAAACCGCACAGAAACAACAGCAGCGAACTGCCCAGCAAGCGCTGGAGCAGCAAAAAGCCAGTTACAGCAGCAATGCTAAAAAGCTGGAAGAGCAAAAACGCCAGCAGCAAGAGCGGATGAGCCAGGCCGAGCAATTACTAAACCAGATTAAACCGGCGCTGCACAAACTGCAGGAGCTGCATCTGGCAGCCATTACCCCGGCCACGTTAAGCGGTTCTGCCGATTTAATAGAACGGCTGGCGCGTGCCAATGAAGCATTAGAGCAACGCAGCAAAGCCGACAGCGCATTAAAAACTGCCATCGACCAGTTTGAAAGTATGCTAAGTAAAGATGCCGGCCCGGAGTTTTTAGACCGGCTGCAGCATGAGAAACGCAAGCTGCCTGATTATGCCGCTGAGCGGCAGCAACTGCCTATTTTGCAAAACCTGCTGGAAATATTAAAAGGTGCCCAGCAGCAATTGCTGGAAATGGGCGAGAATATTGGCGGCGATCTGAAAAAGTTCTTTACCGTGTTTAGTGATATTAACCGGCGTATTGCGCTGCAAAGCCGCCGGTTAAGCGAAGCCGTCGCCGACGATTTAGTACTGGAGGGCATCAGCCGCTCAGAAGTGCGCATTTTGTCTACCATTGACGAGCTGGGTTTCTGGCAGCCGTTAAAACACTTCGCCAAATTATATGATGACTGGGGTGCATCGGGCAAAGCGCTGCCCTCTGAGCAGTACTTAAATGCCTTAGCCGACGTGGTAGAACTGCTACGTAGCGATGAGCAGTACAGCATTGAATCCTTGCTGCGCCTGGAGCTGCATTTAAGCGAAGGTGGCTCAGAGCTGGTGATTAAAAACGACCGCCAGCTGCTGGAGTCGTCCAGCCATGGTATGGCTTACCTGATTTTATGTAAGTACTTACTGGCCTTTACCCGCCTGCTGCGTGGCGATGCCAAGGTGGCCATTCATTGGCCGATTGATGAAATCGGCACCCTGGCCTATCACAACGTAGAGAAGTTATTTGCCGCCTGTAGCAGCAATAATATTGTCATTGTCGGCGCCTTCCCTAACCCGGAGTCTGACGTATTAATGCTGTTCAGCCATCGCTATTTAATTGAGCCGAGCCAGCAAGACCCGAGCAAACGCCAGTTAAAACGCATTCAACCTAAAGTCAGCCGGCTGGCAGAGCGGTTGGCCAGTAAACAGCAGGAGGCAAGCTGATGTTACAACACGGACCGATACTCGAGCGCCTGCTGGCCGGCAATTTTATTTGTCAGATAAGCGACGAAGATGCCTTTCGCCATTTAAGCAATGAGCAAACCCAGCAGGACATTAACCACTACCTGCGGCCGTTAAACCGCCGCCTGGTCAGTAACGACGATAACAGTGTGTTTTTTCTGGGTTATCATGAGCTGAACAAAGACGCCCGTGAGCAGTTAAGCAGCCAGTTTTCGTTAACAGTGCAATCGCTGATGCCATTATTAGAATGGCTGCAACTGGTGCAGGAAACCCTGGGCCGCGACAGCGCGCTCACCGCGGGTGACACCATTAAGCTGCAGGAGTTTGTGCTGCGCACCGAAGATAACCAGAGCCTGCGCCAGCGCTTAAACCAACTGGCCAGCGACCGCTTTTTTAATAGCCAGAGTGAGCAGCTGGATAACCAGGTAAAGCTGATTTTCCGCCGCTTAAAAGAGCACGGCTATTTGCTGCAGCCGCATCATGATCGCCAGTACTATGTGGTCACCGGCAAAATTGACTATTTAATTGATGTGATACGCTTTATCCGGGATGAAGAGCAATTACCGGTAGAAGACACCCCGAATCAGGAGGCCCTGCTCTGATGGCAGCATTAGACTCTGGCTCAACAGCGGGCACGGCCTCTAACCTGTTTAATATTGGCAGCGAGCGTCTGGCTTTGCTCGGCAAACACCATAAAGCCTTAATGCAGGGTTATCTGGACGGTTTTATTGATGAAACCGCCTTTAGCGAAGGTGCATTAAAAAAGTTGATCGCTGCGCGTATTTTATGGCGGCCAGATGAGCAGCAACCCCTGGCATTGCGGCCATTAGTCAGCGAGCTGATTGCCAGTATGGTGGCCGATGAAAACCGCCGGCAAATTAACGCCGACGTAGCGGAGAAGCTGGAGCAAATTCGCAACCGGGTACAGGCTTATCGTGATGCCCAGTATAAAGGCGATTACAGTGTGGCCGAGCTGCAACTGCAACGCTTAACCGAGCATGTGCATGATTTAAGCGGCCAGTTTGAAGAGGCCATCGACAGTTTGTGGCACCGGCTAAACAGTGACTTCGGCTTTGTCGCGAGCTTAGATGATAAAATTCGTGAAAACGAACGGGCCCAAAAACAACTACGGCGCTTACTCGATGGTCTGGACTTACTCGACTTCAGCGAGTTAATTGAGCTGTCTGAGGGCAACAACCATTTACGTAAATTGTTGGTCAGCCAGCTGCAAAACCAACTAAGCTCGCACCACAGCAGTTTGTTAGAAGTGCAAAAACGGCTGGTCGAATTACTGGCTAAGTTTCGCCAGCAACAGGCACGCTCGCTGCTTATCAGCAATATGGCGGCCTTTTTACGCCAGCACCCAAAGTATCAGCCAGCCGATTACCCTAACCGCTCAGAATTGCCCGCCCTGTTTAACCAGGCCGCAGCCATAATACCGCAAGCGTCCATTGCGCTCGATAAAGCCAGTGAGCGGCAAACCCTGGCCGAATTAGTGCGGGCGCTGCCGCGTTCCAAGCCGGTTAACCTGCTCGATAACCAAAGCGCCAGCTTTAGCAGTGTCTGGGTAGATGAAGAAATTGCTGCCCGCCAGCAGGCCCTTAAAACCGACGTCGAGAACTTCTACCTTAGGGTGATTGACCAGGGCGGTAAACTCAGCGCGTTAAGCTACCTGGAGCAACAGGCATTAGAATGGGACAGCGAGATCTGGTTATATCAGATCATCGCTGAATATCAGGCGCTGCCGCAGGATGAAAAGCAAATGTTCGCCATACTGCGCGACGAAGCCCCGGCCAGCGCCATGAATCAGCTGTTGCTTATCCGCGATATCAGCCTGCAGTTACAAGTACAGGCGGCGTAATGAGCTACCCGCCGCTAAGCGCGCAGGCACTGCGTTTCTTGCAGCAACTGCAACAGCGCCTGAACGCCAGTGGCAGTGAGCGGGTAAACACCAGCGTAAAAGCAACACAACAGGTGCTGCTGTGGTGTATTGAACATGAATTGGTGCCGGGCAACAGCAATAAGCTACCGCACTTTACCTTTAGTCTGGCCTTGCTAAAAGATATTGCCGTTGTGCAACGAAAATTGCAGCAAGCTTGCTTTTTGGATGATTTAAGCCATAGCAGCCGGCTGAATAATGCCAATTCCAGCCAGCAAGAGCTAAAAAGTATTGGCCTGCAACCGCGCCAAAACAGGGTATTGCTGCGGCTTAATACGGTGGTAGATACCAACCTCGGCATAACCGCAGAGTTTATCGATACCAATTGGCAGCAGCTGCCGCTGGCGCAGTTTGATGCGCTGTTAATAGTAGAAAACCTTGATTGCTTTTATCAGCTAGACGCCTTTTCGCTAGCGCTGCCCTATCAGCAACCGCTGATTATTTATCGCGGCGATGCATTGTATAGCAGAGGCTGTAAGGCACTAAAAGTTGCCTGGCTTACGCAAAATAAACCGCTATTGTACTTCGGTGATTTTGACGCCAAAGGCGTTAGCATAGCCTTAAACGAAGGCTACAGCGCCATACTGCTACCGGACTTTACCAACTTGCAACAACACGCCAGTGCAGCCATGCTGCCAGACAACCAGTTAAGCTTTATCACCGGGATAGCAGCTAAAACACCAGCAACTGAATTTAAGCCATATCAGCAGTTTTTGTGTCAGCAGTTAAAAGGGCTTAGGCAGCAAAATATGCAGGGAATATCGCTGATACCGGTTAATCTGCTCGGCTGAACGGCTTGCTTAGAACGTTGGGGGTCAGATCCATTTGTTACTAAAGCGCGCTAGCAAAGTTTAAAAGGGACCGCTATATTTGCATACATGTGTAGCTTTAATTGGAGCCGGGATATTTGTTGCGATATTTTTATATTTTAATTCTGCTAGTTGCGTTTAATACGCATGCAACTTCATGGAAAGAGCATAAAGTTGATGACCCCATAAAGTCAGGTTCAGAGTGTTTAGTCAATAATGTGCGCAGCTTTGGTGGCTACGTGTATGACTGGCCATCAAAATATGATCAGATTTTCTTTCCATACACGTCTTCTTTAGCGATTTGGTTCTGTAACGATTCGGGTTTTATTGCATTTATAGGCGACTTCGACAATATCACAGCTGCAGAAAAGACAAAGATATCTGAATATCTGCAGGAAAACCCTCCACTGAATATAAAAAGCCTTTTTTCAAAGTTGAAATTACTGGAGAAGATTTACTCTTTTAGAACGCTCTCTGCTGAATCCAGCAATACTCAAAAGAGAGTATTCGCCTACCTGTATGAACAAATTAATGAATTTGAGACCGCTAACAAATTTCGCAGCGCTGCCTTGCGTGACATTTACCAGCTGTTGAATACAGATCTGGCAACACATAAGAGACTTGAGTATTTTTATATAGCAGCTAATTACGAACGCCAACTCGGCAATATTGTTAACAGTAAATTGGCATTGAGCCGCTTGCTAAAAGAGATAGAAAGTATAAAAGATGATGAGCTAAAGAGTTTTGGTAATTACTTATTAAACTTATCCAAAGAAACGCCATTTATCGAACCGGGCGGTAAATTGGCACCGTTATTAGAAAAAGATACAACACCAAAACCTGAAGACGAAATTTATTATCTGGTAAAGAAATTCCCCGAAGCGTGCCACGAAGAATTACAAAAATTTTTTAATAATATAAAACCGATGTTCACATCTCACTTTAATCACACTTTAATCGAAAAGAACATCGTTGAGCTATTAAATATCAGAAGAGTGTTAATTGATACTGGATCTATACCTCACAGCACTCTCGCTGACTATCACAGATACGAAGGAATTGAGCCTGACTTAAATGAAAAGGGAGAAAGTTGGAAAAGTAAATCATCTTCAATGTGCCGGAGTGAGGTTAATGAATTCTATGATATTTTTTTGCTAGAAAGCTCCCGACATATAGCAAATGTTGTCTCAATGATAGCTACGGAACTTACTGGCGTTAAAAGCAATTCTGATTACAAAGATACAGAGATAACCTTAGAGGACATTGACCAGCTTTTAGTCAAAAAGAGCATGTTTTATTTATACTGTCCGGCTCAAGATTATGACGTAACTGAATATGAAGTTTGCCCCGAAAGATCAATGCCTTACAAAAATATATTTATAAAACTGAAAGCTGATATTTTAAAATCGCCATTGAAGGTTAATGATCGAGATGGAATACAGAGATTATTTGCAGGTTTTTCATCGTTGGATATTTAAGCGAAGTCATCAACAGGGCCAGCCCCTGCTTTTTGCCACCTGTCTCTAAAATCCATTACACTTCGTCTATTGATCTCTTTTGATACTTCAGGAGACAACGAATGAAACAATCAGAGCCACCACTGCCTGCGCCACCAACCCATGGCCTGAATATTGTGCCGTTCGCTATTATGGCAGGCGGGTGGCTTGGTCCGCTGCTGATGTTCTGGTTGTATGCCTGGGGGCCGCTCAGGCCTTTTAA
The DNA here is from genome assembly GCA_002364615.1 of Arsukibacterium sp. UBA3155. Lineage (GTDB taxonomy): Bacteria > Pseudomonadota > Gammaproteobacteria > Enterobacterales > Alteromonadaceae > Alishewanella. Next base: position 22,408 of record DEYP01000003.1, read on the forward strand.
GTATGCTGCCGGTAACCTGTTGCCGGAGGCATGGTTTCTTGTTCCTGTCGTTGCCTGCTTCGCCCTCTGGTGGGTATTGCCGGATAGCTACTTTAACATCTATCGCTTCGAACGCTCTGGCAACATTTATGAGAAGTTGGGCGTACTTACTTTTCGAAAGTTTGTTCCTAATGGCGACTTTGCAAATAGGTGGGACCGGCGCACAGATCCTCGCTTCAGAATGATCAGATGCAAAAACTCAGCAGCTGACTTCATCGGTCGTACCAGACAAAGCGAGCGTGGTCACATCGTTCTATTAGCGTTTGGTGCCGTTACATCGGCGTATGCATGGCGCCTGGGCTGGCATGGTTGGGCTATTTATCTCAGTGCAGGCAATATAGTCGTGAATTTCTTTCCCATTATGCTGCAACGCTATACCCGCAACCGCATTAAAAGGGTTTTAGCAAAAGATTACGGGAGATCGGCAAAAAAGTAACCTTTGAGGGCAGATATCGCTTTTGTTACCTGCAGTTACAATCAATGCCTCTGACCCTTTTGCACTCTTTTGATCTTAATTGTCGCCGACAAAACTGGACTATGTCGTGATTTTGTCGTGTTATAACAGGACTAAAACTGCCATAAAGAGTTGTACAGTTGCAAAGGGAAAATACATGGATATTCAACAACGACGTCAAGCAAAAGGATGGACTCAAGAAGATCTGGCTCGCCATTCAGGACTCAGTACTCGTACTATTCAGAGAATAGAGAGCGGCCAGAGTGCTGGATTGGAGTCCCTAAAATGTATTGCTGCTGTATTTGAAGTTTCTACTCACACTCTTATGCAGGATAAAATTATGAATGAACAACATACTGAAGAACAATCTAAGCTAACAAAAAAAGAGCAAGACGCAGTTGAATTGGCTCGATTAATCGTTAAAGGTCCACAAAAAGGTTTGCAAGATCCACTTTTGCCCGTCGAGAGAAAGGCAATTGATAAAGTGAAGCGCTTATATAAAGCGTTTATCAGATGACAGTGCGGATACGAGGATCACGGACACGAGGGTCAGGCTTTGCGTCTTGCAACTGCTTTCCAGAATCAACGCAACTAACCCTTTTGATCTAATCAAAGACCAATGAAATGATCGGACCGATACTCATCATAATTTCGTGGATTCTTCTTCGGGTACAACGTCGTCCTTTGTCCGTTTTGGGCTTTAACAAGCCGTCACAACGAACAGCAGAGTTTGTATGCGGACTAATGGTTGCCGGAATTTTTGCTTCAATTCAGTTTCTTCTTATCTCGTATTTTTCTGAGTTCAAATGGGTAAGAAGCCCTGATTTCAACGGTACTATTTTGCTCGAAAGCCTGCGCTGGAACATCAACTCTGTGCTCTATGAAGAGTTAGTTTTTCGTGGCTATTTGCTCTACAAGGCCATTGAGTTTTTTGGTGTCAGAAAAGCCTGCTTTTTATCGGCCTCGGTCTTCGGTGTCTACCATTGGTTTTCTTACGGTGTATTTGGGTCTGTTGTCCCAATGGCTTATGTTCTCTTACTTACAGGCTCTTTTGGTCTGATGCTGGCGTACTCGTTCGCCCTGACTAAGTCAGTGGTGCTACCGATTGCATTGCACCTTGGTTGGAACATCGTCTCAATAACAATTTTCTCAAATGGCCCTGTCGGGGCGCAGTTACTTCTTCCACATCCGGAAGAGCCAGCAGCAATGAGTATGCACGAACAGCTAATTACCAGTCTGCTGGTGCCAGCAACTCTGGTTCTCCTGGTGTTTTGGGTTCTAACGAAAAAAGTCCGTGAAGAGGGTGTCAGCTCAGGGCCTTAAAGCTAGGGAACTTTAGGGGTCAGATCAAATTGTTACTCAGTTGTGTTTGTCTTTGATCTGCTGCCCGGCTATTACGCCGGACAGGAGGCGGGCACTAAATTCTCAGACCAAAAAGCTGAATAACACCTACGGCGATAAGATAGATAGCCACAACATAGTTCAAAATTTTCGGCTTAATCAATATCAAAATACCGGCAATGATCGAGAGTATTGGAATAAGTTCAATATGCAGCGTCATAATCCTTTCCTTTTATGATGAATGTTAGTCTCGCTTAACAAAATCATTGTGCGACCAAGCATCGATTATAGCAATCCATTTCACTGCAACACGCCACTGAGCGTGCAACTGCAAAGCAGGTCGCGATAGCTTTGCTATACTGACTGCTGACTTATTAATTACAGGCAGGAGCTATTTTATGCGCCGACAGCTAGTTGCGCTTCTTATCGGTATATTTATCACATGCTTTGCATCGGCACAGGATAACCTGCCGTTCAAGGTTGAGGAAATCAGTCAATTTGATGAGCCATGGTCGATGGCCTTTTTGCCGGATGGCCGCATGCTGGTCACGGAAAAGAAAGGGCGACTGCTCATTGTCAGCCAGCAAGGAGAGAAATCGCTGGTCGGCGGTATGCCGGATGTGGATTACGGCGGCCAGGGTGGCCTGGGCGATGTCGCATTGCATCCGGACTTTGCCAGCAATAAGCTGGTTTATCTCAGCTATGCCGAAGCCGGTATTGGCGGGGTGCGCGGAGCAGCCGTGGCGCGCGGTACTTTAGTTGAAGAAGGGCGCAGAAGCTCGCTGCAAAACCTGCAGGTAATCTGGCGCCAGTACCCCAAAGTACTGGGCTATGGCCACTATGGTCATCGCCTGCTGTTTGATAATGACAAGTATTTGTGGATTTCCTCAGGTGACCGCCAGAAATTCACTCCTGCCCAGGATATGCAATCATCTATGGGTAAAATTTTGCGTTTACATGACGATGGTTCGGTGCCTAAAGACAACCCCTTTGTTCATTACCGGCAGGACAATGCGTTTGTCGACGACGAAGCTATTTATCCGCAGATTTGGTCACTGGGCCATCGCAACCCACTGGGTATGGCGTTCGATTTGAATGGCAAATTGTGGGTAATTGAGATGGGCCCCGCTGGCGGCGATGAGCTTAATTTAATTAAACGGGCCGCTAATTATGGCTACCCGGAAGTCTCGAATGGCAAACACTATGATGGCCGGGCTATCCCCGACCACAGCACCCGGCCCGAGTTTGCAGTACCAGCAATCAGCTGGACACCGGTGATTTCACCGGCCGATATGATAGTTTACCAAGGCAAGCTTTTTGCTAACTGGCGCGGTGATGCCTTAGCGGCAGGTCTGTCATCCCAGGCTATAGTACGCATTAAGTTCAATGGCGAAAAAGCAACCGAAGTAGAGCGTTATGAAATGGGTGCCCGTATCCGTGCCGTTAGCGAGGGCCCGGATGGTGCGCTTTGGGTATTGGAAGATGAGCGTGCACAAAGCAAAGGACGCCTGCTGAAGTTAACGCCGAAACCCCGGTAATGAAAAAATGGGGCGCATGACATTGGGAGTTGAAGCCCATTCAACTTAACTGTCACGCCCCTTTTTCACTTTAATTAACCACCAGCTTTTGTTGCTGGATAACCTGCCGGAACCGCTCTGACGTTGTGGCCCAATCGACTAAATCTACTTTCCAGGGTAAATCTGATTCACTAAAGGCTTCGGCTACTTCGGCCAGCAGTGACAGTGGTAAAGGTTGCTCGCTGATTATGGCGAGATCCAAATCTGAGTAAGGCTTGGGTTTGCCGTTAACCCGCGAGCCAAAGGCCCATACCGGGTATTCAGTCAGATAGTGCTGCAGAATCTCAGCTACCTGCTGCCATTGCTGCTCAGTAATTTTCAGGGTAGCAGGCTTAACCATTGGCAAGCCGTTGTTGTAACTGACTTACCAGAAACTCTGCCTCGTTGATAAAAGCCGGTATACCCGCGACGACCTGCAGGGCAATATCTTCATCATAGGTGTGGCTGGTTTTGCTGCGCATATCACGGTAGCCGCGCCAGGCGGGCCAGTCACCCTGCAGCAAACCTTGCTCATTAGCACTGCGTATCAGATCGGCAAACGGCATCACGTCGAATTGTTCAGGAGACGCGGAACTGTGCTCAAGATAACGTTTCAGCATCTTGTGACTGATTTCATAGGTAAACTCAAACCGCTGCACCAGACCGTCACGGATCTGAATATCGCTGATATCTAACTGATAGCGCTGCCAACCTTCCTGCAAACGGGTAATGGCGTTAAGTAACGGGCTAATATCCAATGGCATGGGCTAATCCAGTAAGTAACAAAGCGGTTTGTCGGTTAGCTTAACGTAGAGATGCTACGCTTGCCACTGTCACCAGTTAACAACATCACACCAAACCAAAAAAACCACAATAATTGCAGTAAACCAAAAGCATCTTTCAGATAAGGCACAGTATGCAGCACGGTCAGAATTCCCAAACTGCCAATCAGACGTTGCAACAATCGTTCTACGATTACATTAATGAAGCCAGAATAGCGGCGGCAAAACACTTATTGCTACAAACAAATGACAGCGTGCTGACCATTGCTATGGCCGTTGGTTTTAACGCCCGCTCATCTTTCTATAAAGCTTTTAAAATCTATACAGGCCTGACACCGGCCCAGTACCGGACAACTCACGCCCAGCGCTAATTAACATCAATACTGCCGTGTTTAGTCTGGGTATACAGGGTGTAAGGCAGTACAGCGGTATCGGCGACGAAGGAGAAGGTGCCATCGATAATAAAAAACGGCACATTGTTAAAGCTACTACCCAGGTTAACCTGCCGGCTTGGTTCACCATTAAACTTGCATAAGTTATAGGAAAAGCCGCTGTAAATCCGCGGTATGCTCTGACAGTAACTTTGCTTGCCTTCGTGCTCAATGCTGACATGCGTTGTGCTGGCAGGCAGTGTTTTTACCGTAGCACAGCCTGTCAGGCTAAGTATTATCAATGCTGATCCTAGTGTTTTCATTGCATCGTCCCTGTATTTAAGCAAGCGCCGAGTTTAGAGTTAAGTAAACTTAAAGTAAATAAAAATCAGGTACAAACTGGTGACCGGAGACTACCAATTATCTGCACCTTCAATGCAGCCGGGTAAAGTTGTACTACTATCTTGAGGTGGTGAATTTAATACTTCTCGTAAGGAGAATGAAATGGCTGATCTTTTATCAATTGCCAATATCGTTGCGGCTTTTGCGGCTATTGGCACAGCATGGCTGGGTATTGACACTTACCGCCGGCAAAAAGAGATTGATCTTGAATATCACAAGGAACAGCTGGAGCGCGAGGCTGTTACTGAATATTTGGCTTCACTGGATACATTAATTAATCATGCAGCTTACTGCGAGGGTCATGGCGCTCACGATCAAGCAGATAAGATACTATTATGCAAAAAGAATATTAATAAAATATACATATATGCACCGGCTGAAGTCGTTAAGGCTATGGATAACTTACTGACAGAAGCCACAGACCTGGCCAGTGTTATTTCCAAAATCCCAAATGCTGAGATGTTTGATAAAGATAAAGAGGCGCTGTACGACAACGAACGAACTAAAACCCAGAATGCTTACCTAGTGGCCGTTAACGTGGCAAGAAAACATGTCGGCTTACATAAGCAACCGGTTAGTGCAGTTCAATTGTTTTTGCTTGGTAAAAAGTAATTGTGGCTCGTGCAACTTGCCAACAGCTAAATATACCGTGTACCTTGGCGCTAACCTCTTAAAAGCAATGAAACAGGAAGCGTGATATGGCAACAGCATTTAAAGAGTACAAAATGATTTATATTGCCGAAGGCGGCTGCGGCACTATTTTTCTGGGTGCGTCGGGTTTACCGCTAAAAAAGGTAGAAGCCGAGCTGAACGCCCAGGCAGCACAGGGCTGGCAGGTGGTGTTTCAGCTGATTGAACAAAAGCGTTTCTGGCTGTTCTGGAGCCGTGAAGCCATGGTCGTTACCTTGGGACGCTAAAATGCAGCGGTTATTGTTATGGCTAATTCGTCGCTACCGTAAAACCGGTGGCGGCATGCGCTGGTTTGGCATTGACTGTAACTTTGAACCAAGTTGCTCCGCTTACACTTACACCGCTATTAAACGGTTTGGTTCGCGCAGAGGCATTGCCCTGGGCTGGCAGCGGATTAAACGTTGTAACCGCCATGACAGCTTTTGTAAATGTATAGAACCGGTGCCACTGGCTGGAGAAATTAGCAATGTTGAATCGGCAACAGGTTGATGCCGAAGAAGAACGGCTGCGCGAGCTGGTTGCCGCCCTGCCGGCTGAACAGCGCAAAATATTTTACCAGCAGTTAAAGCCTCTGCTGCGCGACCCTGATACTTACGCCACATTGAACTGGTGTTTTTTAGCCGGTCTGCACCATTTTTACCTCGGCCTGTGGGGCCGGGGACTGGTTAATTTACTGGTTTTTATTGCTGGGGCGGTCTTACTGTTTACCCCTCTTGTTTTAGTGGGTATTGTTTTGCTGCTACTGATTAGTGTAGTGGAACTGTGGGCGCTGTTTCGCGCCCAGATTATTATTCAGGACTGGAATAATAAGATTATGCGCCGCTTATTGCAGCGCTTAGCAGCGAAGGCTTAAAAGCGTTCAACCACTTTGGCCTGCATGGCCGGGTTGGCCAGTTTCAGCTCTACCGGTTGCTCCAGAATAATCTGGCCTTCTACCACAGCATCGGCGGCAATATGCAGGCTAGGTTTGTTATTATTGTTCCAGCCAAAAAATGATTTCTTTTTACCCGCTTTTTTAAATACCACATCGCCCTTTACCACGGTGTTGCCTGCCAGGGTGATATCACCATTTACCGTACTGATATTCTGCGCCAGCTGAGCACTTTGCAGCGTTATATCGCCATTTACTGTACTGACATCACCAGCAACAACCGCGTTATCGCCCAGCTTAATTGCACCATTTACTGTGCTAAGGCTTTGATTAACAGTAAAGTTACGGCCGGCTTCAATTGACCCATTGACTGTTTCAGCACTATCAACTAAGACATCGTCACGCATCTTAATGCCGCCATTTACCAGCGATACGGTTTTGGCGCTGCTATTGCTGGCCATTTTCACACTGCCATTTACCAGTGACACATTGCCATAGTGCTCACCGCTGCCGACCACAGCACTGCCCATCACTTTGTCGATATTGCCAAAAGCGCTATCAGCCGCCGCGCTGTTAAAGACGCCGCTATACATGACTGCAGCAGCAATGAAGGTGGTAATAGTGGCAAATTTCAAGAATTTCATGGTTATTTCCTTATTGGTTGTTTATTGCTGCTTGTACTGCAAAAGCGCTGCCACAAGTTAAACCATTAATAAATAACAGATAAAACCATCTCCCCGTCTGCACCATTCCAAGTTTTCGCCATTATTTGGTGAAAAACACCACTTAATAGAATAATAGCGCGATTCGACAGACCATCATGGCATTATTCTGGCCAGTACCGTTGCAGGGGTGGTAAGAGGTAACGCCAGAATGGCCGCCTCACCCGAAGCAGGAAAGTAGCCGGTCAGAGCGGTAAAGTTAACCTGATGGCTAACCAGTACGGTTGGTGCCGGCAGCTTAGACAGGGAAAACCGTTGTACTAAGGCTGTCGTCTGCTGCTGTCGATCGCCCTGGCCAGCAAAAAAAGAATTAAGCGCCGGCATAGCTTGTACCTTGGCGATGGCCATTAATTCAGCTGTTTCCAGGCAACGGCACCACTGGCTACTGTATACTGCAATATCTTCTGCAACCTGCTGGCGCAGTAGCTCCCCAAAGGCTTTTGCCTGTTGCCGGCCCTGGTTATTTAAATTGCGCTGCGTGCTGCAATCAGCCAGCTCAAAACCTGCCGGATCACCGGTGCCTGGCGCTAACGCATGGCGCATAATGAGCACAGCCTTACCCTCACGCCAGGCAGCCCAAGCCGCGCCATTAGCCGCATCATTGGCATATAGCACACCGCTAAATAAGGTGCATAGAAGTATTATTACGAGTTTCATTGGCATCCCTTGTTGCTTCAAAGTTACCTATGCTACGGCCGATAGCGGTGGCAGGTTTACCACAATGTCCATCACACTAGTGCACTACAGCTCTGTAAGACTTACCTGCTTATACTAAAAATATTACGTCCTTCGTCCGTCAGCGTAGCAGCTAATCGTTGCACTAGCGGTTTTTACTGGTCTGCGCCCTGTTTTGAATGTGGTATCGGTATTGCTTTACTCTTTGCAGTCTTATTTAAACATCCTGCATAATTTTAGCTTAATAGAGGACAACGACGATGAGTAACGACAAAAACGCAAAAGTAGTACTGATTACCGGCGCTTCCAGCGGCATTGGTGCAGCAACGGTGCAAAAAGTGGTCGCCGCGGGACACCAAGCGGTTATTACCGCCAGAAGCGCTGACAAGTTAAATGACCTTGCCGATCGTCTGGGTACCGATAAGGTATTAGCGGTCACTGCCGATGTGTCAAAACTGGCTGAAATTAGTCATGTGGTACAAAAAGCTATAGATAAGTTTGGCCGTCTGGACGTGGTGTTCGCCAATGCCGGCACGGGTGTCAATACCGCAGGCATTGCTGACGGAGACCCGAGTGAATGGCAAACCATGCTTGATGTCAATGTGAATGGCCTGTTGTTCACTGCTAAAGCCAGCCTGCCAGCGCTGAAGAAAACACAGGGCCACTTTATTGTGACCAGTTCAGTGGCAGGCAAAATAACTCTGCAAGGGTCTGTCTATGGCGCATCCAAGTGGTTTGCATATGGCTTTGGCCAGAATTTAGCCGCTGAAATGAAACAGTGGAACGGCCGCTGCACCACCATTTGCCCTGGCATGGTGAATACGCCGTTTTTTGACGAAGCTAAACCCGACAAGTTACAGCCGGAAGATATTGCTGATGCCGTCATGTTTGCTATTTCAGCTAATCCGCGGTGTGATGTGCGGGAAATAACTCTGATGCCCGCCAATTAACTAAGTCACAATGCGTTATTACTATCGAACTAAACTGGACAGCGCGACAGCAAATTCAGGCTTTATTGCGGCGTTTCTGCCTGGCTAAGCGATCATTTCTTGCCAATACAACCGCGCTACAGGTAAGTTAGGACTTTGCAATTACGCTACAACGTGCAATACGCACGGTCTGATACTAACCATGAGATATTTATGACTGACTCAAAATGGCTTGTGCTGTTAACAGCATTACTGATGACGGGTTGCGCCGGGATGGACAAATCGCAGTGCCTGACTGCTGACTGGCGTACTATTGGCTTTGAAGACGGCGCCAATGGTAAGCCTGAAACGGCCATCGCTACTTATCGGCAAGAGTGTGCCGATCACGGTGTCACCCCTGAGCTGAATGCATACCGGCTGGGCCACCGCGCAGGATCAGAGCGTTTTTGCACCCGGGTTAATGGCTTTAATGTGGGTAAACGGGGAACAAGTTATCAGAACAGTTGCATGCCAGATTTAGAAGCAGAATTTTTGCCGGGTTACCGTGATGGCAAAGCCTTATATGACTTGCAACGTGGTTTAAATTTCGCCCGCGCGGCTGTCGATAAGCAACATCGCCTGATTAGTGCGCTGGAGCAGGATATCGTGAGCAACACTGAGTTGCTGGTGGCAGACGGTTTAAGCCGTGAGGAAAGAGTGCAGCTATTATATGACATTGAAATGCTGAAAACCGAGCTAGGTAATGCGATAAACCTGCTGCCTGCATTGGAGCATGATGCCTATTTGGCTGAGCAGGCTTATATTAAGGCTGAGCAGCGTTTGCGGGATCACCTTTAAACCGCATTTATTATAAAAATATGTTTACCTTACAATAACACCAGAGTTATTATTTTAACTCGCGTTATTAGCAAGGAGCCTAAGGTGAAAAAAATAATAGTGTCATTGCTATTCAGTGGCAGTGTGTTGGCCAATTCTGCTCAGCAGGAACAGCAAATTAATATGATGCTGACCATGATGGAAAGCATGGGAGAAATGACCCGGATGGCAGAATGTATCGACCTGCCACAGGCCCGCCTGAAAAATGTCTACCAGCAAACCTTGATGGAATGCGGAGTGGGAGACATGGCAGCAGAAGAGCCTGACCCGCAACACACCGCCTGCCTGAAAAGCAGCCTGGTGAAGCGCAGCGGCGTGCCAGCGGACCGTTGGCTTGCATGTGAAAACAGTGATGAGGAACACGAAGACCCGTTAATGGCCGAACTGGATGCGCTAAATGAGCAGATAGGTGAACGGGAACCGACCGCCGCCGAGCAACGTCAGATGGACCAGATCATTGAGCGAATGCAACAACGTGGCGTTGCTGACATGCAGCAGATGGTAGATGCAATGATTGCAGGCAGCCAGGGCTCAGAAGCATCTGTTACCCTGCCGGTGTATCCAGAGGCGAAATTACTGATTAATATCCCCTCCCAGGGCGACATTGAAATTGCAGAACAACGTTACATCACCTTACCGGGGGCTTCATTTGTAACAACGGCAAGCCCAGCCCAGGTATTGGAATTTTATCGTCAGCAATTACCCGGCTACCGGATACACCGTTCAGCATTATCGGCGGCAACCGATGTCGCTTATATGCAAAATATACCGGTAGATTTTGATTACAGTCGAGATTTTGGCCGGGCTTTCAGTATTCCACACATTTATATTCAGCCTGCTAAAGCGGGTTCGCAACAGCAGTTACCTGGCGCACAAACGTTGTTTTTTGTGTACTACCAACCCGCTGAATAAGCACTAATCGTCCTGGTCCGCGGCAACGCGGGCCCGGCGTTCTTCCTCTTCGGCAAATGCGGCTTTAATTTGCTCCAGCACCGAATCCACATCAGCAGCGCTTTCGTCAGCAATAAATTCACCGGTCAATTCGGTATCCGGGGTAAGCTCGCCGGCTTCGTACAGCGCCCAGATCTCGCCGGCGTAGTTAGTACTCAGTAATTCAGGCGCATAGAGGCCGTAGTAGTCGCGCATATTGTTAATATCGCGCTCCAGCATCCATTTGGCATTGTTATTGGCGGCGGCGTCTACCGCTTGCGGCAAGTCAATAATCACCGGGCCGTAATCGTCGACCAGCACATTAAACTCAGACAAGTCGCCATGCACCAGGCCCTCGCACAACATCATTACCACGTATTGCATCATGGTCGCGTGATCGGCCAGCGCAATCTCTTCCGCCATAGCAACATCGCCTAAGCGCGGCGCGACCATACCTTCATCATCGCATACCAGTTCCATCAGCAGCACACCGTCATAACAGCCATAAGGTTGCGGCACCCTTACCCCGGCTTTGGCCAACTTAAACAAAGCGTCTACTTCGGCGTTCTGCCAGCTTTGCTCTTGCTGGGCCCTGCCGAATTTTGAGCCTTTTTCAATAGCACGGGCCCGGCGGCTATTGCGCCCTTTTCGGCCTTCCTGATAGAGAACTGCCTGTTTAAAGCTACGTTTGTCCGCTTCTTTATAAACTTTGGCGCAGCGAATATCCTCGCCACAGCGGACGATATATACGGAGGCTTCTTTGCCACTCATCAGTGGCCGGATAACTTCATCCACCAGACCTTCGTCGACCAGCGGCTGAATACGTTTCGGTATTTTCATAGCGCCCTTATACCCTAGTTAACAACGCCAGGGAATATGCCAGCGGGGTCCAGACGTGAAAAAAGTTAGTTAATAAGTTGGTCAAGAAGCCAACGTAGCGTAGCTAAGGCCTGCAATATTTACTGCCTCCAGTAACTTTTTACGGGTCTGTGAAAGGTCGCCATAACAAAAAGCCAACAGCTGCAAGCAGTTGGCGCATTGGCATGAAGTTCGCTTCTGTTGCTTATGCAAGAGTTCAGAAACTTTTACTATCTGGAGGTTTTATGTCACATGAAAAATATGATACCTGCATTGATGCCTGTAATACCTGCGCCAATGCCTGCGACCATTGCTCTACTGCTTGTCTGCAAGAAGACAGTGTCGCAGATATGGAACGTTGTATCCGGCTCGATATAGATTGCGCTGCGCTATGTCGTTTAGCTGCAGCAGCGATGTCCCGCAGCAGCGAGCATGTTGCTGATATCTGTCGCCTGTGCGCGACACTTTGTGAAGCGTGCGCTACAGAGTGCGGTAAGCATCAACACAGCCATTGTCTGGAATGTGCCGACGCCTGTCGTACCTGTGCGCAAACGTGTCAGGCAATGGCGGCCTGAGTAGCGCCTCGCCAGTTAGCTTAGTAGTTAACTTAGCAGGGCTCTGCTGCCATACAGCATAAAAATGGCCAGCGCTGCCAGCAACAGTACTGCGAAGGTCAGGATCATACCAAAGACCCTGTATTTTAATGGTTCCTGTTGCTGGCTTACGCCGTAAGCGTGCGACAAGCGCCCCACAAGCAAAGCAACGCCCAGAATATGCAGATATACCGCGGCCAGGCCACTGTATTCAGCCAGAAACATCAGCAACAGGGCAAAAGGTACGTATTCGGCAAAGTTAGCCTGCACTCGTATTGCCCGCTCAAGTAATATCTGGCCATCACTGCCTATCGCTACCTGATACTGATTTCGTCTGTTAATAACCCTGATACTTAATACAATAAACAAGATTGCCAGTATGCCGGCGTATAAAGCGGTTGTCATGATGCCATACCCTATTATTACAGCAGGCCCGGTGCCGTGCTGGTCGCTAGCAGTATAAGCACAATTATATGAAATTGTGTGATACCGGATGTTTAAAATCACCTGGCCAAAGCTAGCGTAAATTTACTTCCCCGCTTGGTTGGGATAATCTCTTTGCAACAATTACTTAATTCTAATATCTAAATCAGGGAATAAATGCATGGCTGTACTGAAGACTGTGGCCCGACGCACCGTTAAACTCTTGCTCGGGTTGTTTTTGCTGGTTACCGCTTTGTATTTAATTCTGCTGGTTATTAACTGGCAGGACGCTAAACCCAATGCCGACAGTTTGCATATGCAAAGCCTGTTGCAGCAGGATGCGATACCAGCAGAGCAAAATGGCTACCACTATTACCTTGCCCACAATGCCAAAAACGAGCTTTTATTAAGCGGACCACTAGAAGAGCTTTATCGCCAGTGCAACGAAGCAGAGGCTTGCAAAGCATCGCTAAATGCCGAAACTGACTTAGCGGCGCAGGTAGCTGAGCAACATCAGTTAATGGCGTTTTATCGGCAGTTATTGCAATACCCACAATGGCAGGAACCGCCACCGACAATACAGAGCATACCTGCCTATCAGGGACTATTGCATGGCCAGCGTTTATTTCTATGGCAAACCTGGCTGGAAGCTCAGAACGGCAACATTGAACAGGTTAACGCTGCCCTGCAAGCAGATTACCAGTTCTGGCATACCGTGTTGACTAACAGCAATAGTCTGATCACCAAGATGGTCAGTAGCGGCGCACTCAAGCACCATTTTCAGTTTGCTCCCGATATAATCAAGCAACTGCCCAAAGAGCAACGCCCGGCAGCGGTGCCGGCAGCCTGGGCGAGCGCCTTAAGTGATAAAGCCTTGAGCCTTGAACTGGTGATGGCGGGTGAATGGCATTACGGATCTGATATTATATACAGCGCTTGGAAAGACATTCCCCCGTCAGAGGCTGGTGATAGCAGTGTTTCGGAAATGCTGTTGGTCTGGCTATCCCGGCCACTGTGGCTACCAGAAGACACTAAAAACATTCGCGCCACACAACTGCTGCAACTACAACAGGATGAGGCTCATCAACCTGCTTCCGCCACCTGGTATAGCTGGCTGCGCAATCCGGTGGGTAAGTTGTTTATGGCAACCGGCACTGTGACCTATACAGACTATCAGCAACGACTGTTAAAACTCGAGCAGCAGCGCCAGGATGTCTTGCAGAACCTGAGTTAGCAGGTTAAAGCTTATCAGCCGTGGCCGGGCTGCAACTGGCCGCTGCGCTAACCTGTTGCTGTAATTGCTGCGCCAGTTGCCGTAACTGCACCAGCTGATTATCTTCCATTGCTACCTGGCAGCGCAGTGCCTGCATTACCCCACTAATTTCTTGCTGCAAGGCTTTACCAGCAGGGGTTAGCACCACCTGCTTTACCCGTTCGTCATGCGCGCTTGGCAGGCGCTGCAATAATTGCTTTTGCTCCAGCTTTTTGACTAATGGCGTTAAGGTGCCAGAATCAAATAAGGTGGCCTGCCCGAGCTTACCCAAACTGATATTGTCCTGCTGCCATAAAGCCAGCAATACCACGTACTGCGGGTAGGTCAAATCGAACGGCTGCAACAGTGGCCGGTAAAGTCGCACCATCGCATTCGACACACTGTATAGCGCAAAACATAATTGTTGATCAAGCGGTAAAGTCAGGCTCATATCAGGGTCCGGGTTAGCAAAGCACTGCCGCGTAGTATAGCGACTTGCAATTAAGCAGTACACAACAAACTTGCACACAAGATTATTGCATGCTAACGTGTTGTCACTTACCGAAGCATTTATCATTAACTTAGGAGTTACCATGGATATTCTTTATAAAGCAGTTGTTACCTCTACCGGCGGCCGTAACGGCGAAGCAAAATCAGATGATGGTTTATTGAATGTAAAATTATCTGCCCCGAAAGAGCTTGGTGGTGATGGCGGTGCCACTAATCCGGAACAACTTTTTGCCGCTGGCTATTCTGCCTGCTTTATTGGTGCATTAAAGGCCGTTTCGGCAAAAACCAAAACCAGCCTGCCAGATAACTTAAGCCTGACCGCCGAAGTGGGCATTGGCAAAATTGAAGGCGGCTTTGGGTTAGATGTAGATTTATATATAAAACTGCCGGGTATGGACCAGGCTGCCGCCGATAAGCTGGTTGAGCAGGCGCATCAGGTGTGCCCGTATTCAAATGCGACCCGTGGCAATATTGAAGTGCGGTTGCACGTTTCAGTATAAGCACTGACTGAACCAAAAGCGCAGGCTATGGCCTGCGCTTTTTTTCTTTATAGTAGTGCTCTTTACTACGGTTCTTTAATGCGGATCTTTACTGCGGACAGGCTCCTGTTTGCCAGAAAGTGCCGTCATCCGATGACAACGTAGTCACCCCCCAGGTAGAGCCCGCCATTGCCGCATTACTGCCGTTAGCAAAATAGTTTGGCGTGTAAAAGTTGCCGGTACTGTAGGCCCGACCCGCCACTTTATGGCTGTAATTATTGGTAGTAAAAACAACACAATCGGTTGCAGGTGGCGGGTTGTCATTATCACCACCATCATCACCATCGCCCGGATTAGCGCTGCTACAGGTCTGAGCCGGGCCAAAACAACTGGCATCTTCATCCTGCCAGCGACACTGGTTGCCGGTGATCACGTTTTCACGTAATACAAAGCTGGCCGTGCTGTATTCCAGATAGCAATTAGCATAATTGGTATAATCCAGCCGGCCGGCACTAATATGTTGCGCCAGGGTGGCATTCTGACCGGCATCAATAGTAAAGCTTAGCGGCTCAGCACTGAATAAGCCGCCAACATCGGTCGCGGTGATTAAGGCTGTTTGCTCGCCCCCCGCCAGCTGGCATTGCTGTGCACTAAACCTATCACCGCTGATGTCGGCGGTAACAGTGGTGCTGTTAAATTCCACCGCTACCGTATCGAGGTTACGATTTAAGTCAAACACCCGACCGCTTATTACAGCGCACTGGCCATCTACTGCCACAGCCAGTTCTGACAATTCCGGTGGCGCAGCCGCCGGCGGCGGACCAATTAACAGCTGCTCGGTATAAGCGGTACTGACCAAACCGCCGCTGTCGGCTGCTGTGACAGTAAGTTGATACCAGTCATCTGCCAATACCGGGCTGTTAAGGCTGAAATCACCAGACGAGCCGGGCACAGTGCTTACCAGCTGTTGCTGACCAACACTATCGGTAAAGCTGGCCGTTACGGTGATAGCATCACCATCAACATCGTTTGCATTGCCGGTTATTGTGACGATGCTGGCTTGCTGGTTTACACTAACGCCGCTAAGTTCAGGTGCACTGTTACGATTAACCCGCTGGTTATTATCCTGAAAATACTGGCCCAGATAGCTAGCGTAATTAATGCTGTTGCCATTAATGTAAGAGCCGCTGGCACCCTGGCCACCCGACCAGGCATGATCAACATTATTAAACCACAACATGGAGACACGACCATCCTGCCACAATGATTCGTCAGCGGTGCGGCCAGCGCCACTACTGATCAGATTTTCACCACTAAGACGCGATACATTGTATAAATCGGCCAAGCCATTAGCGTTTTGCTCGTTGTAGCACAAATTAACGGTGGTATCGTTGCGCCCTTGAGCAATCGAGGCAATCTGGCTGTCAAAATGACCAGAAAAACTGCCGGCATACTGAGCACAGCGGCTAGCGACATTGGCGGTTTCACAAGGCCCGATAGCACCGCTTGAACTGGTGCCGATGCTGGGGCCGGCGCTAATACCCATGCCAGCAAACACATCGGGTGCCAGGCAAGCGGTAGTATTGGCAAAAGCAGCACCGGAGGATAGCCCCGCGATATACACCTGATTGGGGTCAATCTGGTAGTTAACATCAGCAACCAGATTATTGGCCAGGGTAATTAAATTTTTGTAGTCACCAGCACTGCGGGCTTTGGTGCCCTGCCAGTAAGACCAGCAACCAAAACCGGCTTTGTTCATGGCATCAGGTACCGCAATCACCAGGCCATATTGCTCTGCAGCCTGGGTTAAATTGGCAGTTAAATAAGCATCAATAGACTGAGTACAGCCATGCAGCACCAGCAGTAAACCGCGGCCCTGGCCAATGGCGGATACGCTGTCTGGCGAATACAAATGCACTTTATTAAAACCGCCTACCCTGACATTCTGTTGCCAGCTGCCTGCTATTGCCGGGCTGGCAAGTAAGCCAGTGGCGAGCAATAAACCGGCTAGCATGCGCCTGGCCCGGCTAAGATTCTGAATTTTCACGTCTGTAGTTCCTTATTTTTTTAGGTTAAGTGAACACCGCAGCGACGCTACTTTTCCTTGTTTCGACCTCTGACTCCCCGTAGCAAGCTGGGGTGCCCAACAACTATAGAAGCCGATCAGCAATAACGGTTTAGTACTTTAGTGCTGCCCCCGGTTTTGCATCTGCTCGCCAGCAAACCCGGAATAACGTAAACTGCCTGCAACATAGCAAACAGCAGCTTTTATGAATAAACCCGCCAAACTTCACCCGCGTAACCTGCATCACGGCCGCTATAATTTAGCGGAGCTTTGCCGCAGTTATCCGGCGTTACAAGCCTATCTGGTGTTAAATCCTGCCGGCGAGCAAACCATTAACTTTAGTGAGCCGGCGGCAGTACAAGCTTTAAATGCGGCCTTGCTTAAGCACTACTATCATGTTGACTACTGGCAGTTACCGCCGGGGTATTTGTGTCCGCCTATTCCGGGCCGGGCCGATTATATTCACACTGCCGCCGATTTGCTGGCCGGGCCGGATGGCGTACCAACGGGCAAACAAATTACCCTGCTGGATATAGGCTGTGGTGCCAACCTTATTTACCCGATAATTGCCAGTCGCAGTTATGGCTGGCGCTGTATTGGCAGCGACATTGACACGGTGGCACTCAAAGCAGCGCAGCTAATTATCGACAGTAACCCGCCATTAAAAGGCCAGATCAGCCTGCGCCGGCAGCCAGACAATAATGCTATTTTGCGCGGTATCATCAAACCGGATGACCAATTTGCTTTAACGGTGTGCAACCCGCCATTTTATGCTTCAGCGGTAGAAGCAGCGGCGGCTAATCAGCGCAAACGATTCAACCTGAAGCTGGCTGACAGCCCACAACAACGTAATTTTGGCGGCCAGCAACACGAGCTATGGTGCCCGGGTGGTGAGTTAGCCTTTATTGGCCAGATGATCAGCGAAAGCGTGGCCTTTGCCAGCCAGGTTGGCTGGTTCAGCAGTCTGGTGTCGCAGCAAAGCCATCTGAAAACATTGTTGGCAAAGGCGCGCCAGGCCGGTGCAGCGGAGGTAAAACAAATAAACATGCAGCAGGGACAGAAAAGCAGTCACTTACTGGCGTGGCGTTTTTAAGCGACCCATAAAACGTGCTTACCAGCGCGCAAAATGATCCTCCGCCAGCCCCTGCTGACCGCTGCAACTGATTTTCTGACCATCACAGAGGGTGATGGTGCCATGCCAGCTGCCACAATACTGCCGAAAATTACTGGCCAGCAGCCCCAGGTTAAGCCGCTCTTGGCGTTTTACCGCCGGAATAAACTGTAATTGCACCGTGCCACACTGACTGAACACTTGCCAAGATGCATCGGGTTGCTGGCGGTTAAACACAAATTGCAGCGGTGGTAATAGATAGCGCTTACCGTTTAACCAGCAACAGTTCTCAGTACCGCCGGTTTCATTAACCCCGGCTGCCAGGTTGAAACCGATCCGGTGCTGGCCGTCATAGCCACTTAAACTGCCCCAACGCCAACTGGTTTCCCGGCGCATATAACCTGCTGAAAAATCATAGCCGCCGAGCGCACTGTCTAGCGCTATCGGCTGTTGCTTTAGTTGTATCTCGCCGCTTACCTGCAAGGCATTGTGTTTTTGGGTGTAGGTCCAGCCGCTATAACCGGTAGGCAAACACAGCGCCAGTGGCTCTGCGGCTTCGCCCGGCGTTAAGTGTAAATTAGCACTGAGCTCAGCGCTTTGTAGCGTCAGCTGCCAGCTAAAGCCCTGCGGCTGAATACTGATACGATTCGCGCCCCCGGTAATCCGCGCCAGCCCGGCAGTGGGAGAATCACTCATCCGGCTATTGCGGGACAACGGTTGCAGCAATTTGAATTCAGTTAGGCTGGCATCTTCGCGCTGATACAAATAGGCAAAACCAGAACACAAGTAGCGAATATCGGCAATGGCTGCCGCCAGGATCCAGTCGGGGTGGCAGATACTGACAAACTGAAATTGCTTATAATGCGCCCAACGTGCCAGCCGGCTGGCGAGCTTGTCCATCGGCGTACGGTAGATAAAATCTGCCTGGTTCAGCTCGGTAACCGGCTGCTTAAAGATACCAAATTGTGGCTGCCCATCAGGTTGGATCAGCTTAAAAGGGCGGGGTTGTGCGCTGGGATCTGAAGGAACCGTGATTGCCATAATGCTTCCGAGAGTAACAATTCGCCGATTAATCTAAACGTTACGCCGTTACTCCGCACCCCTTTTTTAACAAAAATACCGTTTAACAAGCGTATGTTTAGATTAGATTATGAAACGGTCGATGTCGCACACAATTATCGATTGCCGATTTGCCGCAACTTTGCTAACTTTCCGATGTCAATTACTTACATTTGCCCAACTGATTTGTTAACAACTTAACAAGCAACGTGGGCCTTCATTTTAAGCAATGGTGGTAGGGTTACCCATGTTAAAACGCAGCTTGTTAATCTCTTCTGTTTTTTTACTCACTGCCTGTGGTGGTGGTGGTTCTGGCAACATCGGTAGCGGTGGTGGCACAGGCGGTGGCTCAGGTGTGACGCCGCCTACCTGGACCGCTGGCGTATTCCCGGCAGAAAGTAATTTTAAAAATTACTGTGCCACACCGCGCACCGGCACCGATCCTTTTAATAATAATCAGCCTTTCCCGGACAGGGCTGGCACCAGCATGCATGAAAAAATGTGGCTGCGATCCTGGAGCAACAACACCTACTTATGGTACCGAGAGCTGCCTGATAATAATCCGGCAAATTTTAATACGGTAAAAGCCTTTTTTGACCAACTGAAAACCGACGAGCTGACCGATTCCGGCGCCGAAAAAGACAATTTTCACTTTTCTGAAAACACAGCCAGTTATAAACAACGCACCCAGTCGGGTGTCAGCTCAGGTTATGGCATTAGCTGGTCGTTTGGCAGCACCACGCCACCGCGCTCATTACTGGTCGCTTATACCGAGCCAGATTCACCGGCAGCCAATGCCAATATATTACGTGGCGCTGATTTAGTTGAAGTAAATGGTGTGGATTTTGTTAATGACAATACCAATGCTGGCGTTAATGCAATAAATGCCGCGCTGTTTCCTGAGAGCGCCGGCGAGCAGCATGAATTTGTGTTTTTAGTAAACGGCGGTGAAACCCTTACCGTGACCCTGACCTCAGCTGATGTTGCCAGTAGCCCGGTGCAAAATGTCCAGATACTGGATACCGATGCCGGCAAAATCGGCTATTTACAATTTAACAGCCATATCTCGCTGGCACAGGGCCAACTAATTAATGCGGTAGACAGCTTTGCTGATGCCAATGTCAGTGAGGTGGTGCTTGACTTACGTTATAACGGTGGCGGTCTGCTGGCGCTGGCCTCGCAATTTGCCTATATGGTCACCGGCGATGCCATTATTCAGGACCGGATTTTCGAAAGAACCATTTTTAATGATAAATACCCCAACCGTGATCCGGTAACCGGCCAGACCTTAAGCCCGATGCCGTTTTACGGCTTTGAAATTGACTATGAAGCAGGTCGTTTAACTAATACCCCTTTGCCGGCACTTAACCTGAACCGGATTTTTGTGTTGTCGACCGGCGATACCTGCTCGGCCAGCGAAGCCTTTATCAACGGCCTGCGCGGTATTGATGTCGAAGTTATTCTGATTGGTGACCAAACCTGCGGTAAGCCTTACGGGTTTTACCCAACCGATAACTGCGGCACCACCTACTTTACCATTCAGTTTAGCGGCGCCAATGCTAAGGGGTTTGGTGAATATGCCGACGGTTTTTATCCGACCCCGGTACCCACTTTTGCCGCAGACGTAAAGGGCTGCCAGGTAGCGGACGATTTCTCGGCCCAGCTTGGCGATCCGAACGAGAATATGCTGGCCAGCGCGTTGCACTACGCCACCTTTGATAGCTGTCCGGTAGGCGTTGCAAGCCAGAGCCTGAACAGCCAGCAACAGCGGCAAAATGACGACAGCGGTCTGAGCATTCGCCGCCATGATCCGCGGATGGAAGCCTTTTTACTGGAAGATAAAATTAATCAGCCAATTAAACCGGCCCGGGATACCCAACAATAAAGCGTGGGTTATTATTGAGCTGATTGGTGGCGAGCCGGTAAAGCTGGCAAATAGCTATTGCCAGCCGGCTGCTATATCCGGGCAGTCATTAACGTCTGACTGCTCCGGCTGAAGCAAAAAACATCAGATAGACTAGCCGGGAATCTTCAGGGGTTGAACCAAACGACTCGCCGGCAGAGTGCCATAACCAGGGCCGCAGCAAAATCAGTCGGTTAAAGCGCATCGGGATCCGGTGCGTCATCTCCCACTTGGAATCATCGTTCGAATCGGTTGCCAGCAGGTCAGAAATCCACTTTTTCGCAGAAGGCGCGCCAAATCGTTGCATGGCTTCCTGATCGTTATATGGCACCCGCTCGGTATTGGTGGCTTTATGGCGAAAAAACTCAGTACCACCTTTGCAATCTTCCGGCCGCGACATATACAAAATACCTGACCAGTGCGAGCTATCAACGTGTACTTTAGCCGTCCCAACATCATTTGCAGAAGCAAGCCGAAACTTACCATGCGCCTGATTATGCGCCATGGCCATTAACGGCTCGCCTACCAGACGGGAAACCTGCTCGTTCAACCCTTCAAGATTTAAACGCTGCGCAGAGTTCCTGCCCGGATACGGTCCTTGCGCATCAGGATAGTTTAAGCTAAGCCCTGCATCCCGTAACTGATGCGGGTTATCCAGAAAGTCGTCTACTACAATAAATGAGGTGGGCACTATAAAATCCTTTGTTATTTTTTTTGTAGTGCCAGTCTAGGCCGTTCATCCTTAGTAGATCAACCCATTTAATTTGTCTTAATGCACCTTGCCGGCAACTTGCTCAATATCATGCTGTAGCTTTTTACGAAAGCCAAGGCTAAAACCAATTTCCGCCACCACAAACAACGGCCCGACAAACAGCCCGACGATATCGTCGACAAAAGCTGGTTTTTTACCTTCGTAATAGTGGCCGATAAACTGTAACACCCAGCCAGCCATAAAAATAAGCAGTGAGCTGCTAAGCCAGATAGCAAAAGGTTGGGCGGCGAGCAAAGTGGCCAAAGCGAAGCAGCTGCCGCTAAATACCAGCATCACCAGGCCGAATCGCAGGTCGAGTCGGAAATAAAAAATGGCCGTAGCCACAAACAATAATAACGCTGGGGTAAGCATCACACCCGCCAGGCTAAACATCGGCAATGATAACAGGCTGAAAATAGCCACGATAATAAGCGGGATGCCAACATAATGAGTTGTAACATTGCGATGGTCGCGATGGTACAACGCATACTGGCTTAAATGCTCCGTCAGGTTTTTCATCGTTAGTGGCTCCGATTAACAAAGGGTTGGGCAAGAATAGTTTTTGCTAACAACTGATGCTGCCGTTTTTAATAAATCACTCTGACCCATTTTTTTTATTTTAGTGTAATTGAGGGTACTAATGCCAGTTTACTGGCTCACTACCAAACCATAGCCAGTGGGGCGGTAGCCAAGGTGCCATTCGCGGTTGCCGCTGATAAAGGGGTTGTCGTGGCCCATATGTTGGCGGGTACGCTGGTTAAGCTGCAACTCTGCCGGGCTTACCGGGTCGAGTTTATGCCAGGCCATAAATAATTGCTGTTGGGCGCGGGACAGGCTCAGGTTGTATTTGTCGGCCATATAAAAGTAGGTGCGGGCGATATCACCACGTACGGTTTGCGGCGGCTCGAATACCCTTTGTTTAAAGTCGACTTTTACCGGGCAGGCGCCATGCTGCGCCGGTGCAGCGGGTAGCATACCAAAACGGTAATTGCTGCGATCGCCGTTTACTTCGCCAATCGCCGGCACCAGGTTATATAAATCTGCCTCCATTGCCTTAAACGCACTGTCGGTTTTAACACAGTTTTTGCGTCCGCCGTTTTGCCAGCACTGGCGCTGATGGCCAAAATGATGGGCCGGTACCACATGCTCCCACTCAATACGGCTCGCGCGCGGGCCATTTTTACGAACCTGATAACCGCAACCCGTAAGGTCGGGAATACCTTTACTACCCTGCCAGCGAATGGCGCAGTCGCAATAAAAGCTTGTCGCTTCTGGCGCATGAATACGCTGTGCCAGTTTTTTCGCCTGATCAAAATTAGCCGGCGCCGCCTGGGCAACAGCTGATAACAACAGCAGTACGCTGCTGCCAACAAACATAAGAAACCGCATTCACTACCACTTACTTCAGTGAAACTAACCGCCGCCAGTGTAACGCTAAACACTGAACAGCGGCTGATTAACTTTAGCCTAATTTGGGTGGGCTTTAGTTACCAAAAGAGCCTGCGGCACCGGGAAATACTACCGGGCTTTCAATCCCGTGCTGGCTGATGCTGGCTACGCCAAAGAAGTAGTTATCAATCACTACATTTTCCAGGGTGAATTCAGTCACCTTGCCCACTTCACGACTGAATTGCCAGTTCGGCGCATCGGTATAGCGCCAGTAAATTTTATAGCCTTTCACCAATTCAGCTTCCTGCGGCAGAGGTTTGGCCCATGACAAGGTGGTGTCGGCAGACACGGCACCTTTTATGGTTACGTCAGCCGGTGGATTTGGCGCCCAGGCCAAACTGGCCAGGGTTACCGCATTTAACGCAGTAAGTTTAGCGGCATAAGCAAAGTCGACGCCGTCGATGGTATCACCGTATACAACACCATTTTCGGTGCGCAAGTCCTGATGCTGGCGGTCATAATGCTCGTTGGTCTCCATAATACGCACCGCCGGATACCCTAAGTCATTGAATGGCCGGTGATGGCCACCACGACCAAAACGATCCAGCCGGTATACCGGCATCACATCCAGATTAGGGATGTAACGATCGGCAATGACATCGATGTAACGGGCCAGGTTACGGGTGGGCGAGTCGTTCTCACCACCCGTAAAACGGCGTTGCCGTGCTTCCTGCTCCGTTTCGTTAGCCCGGGTACCTTCGGCAAACACGCGGGCGGTGGTGTTATCGATTACGCCATTTATACCGGCAGTGTTACCGATCATGTCATTGTTCAGCACGGCTTTAATTCGCCAACCCGCTTCTTTTGCCTGTGCTGCCAGAATTTTGCCACCAAACAAGCCTTGCTCCTCGCCAGACAACGCCGCATAAACAATGGTGCCATTAAACTGATACTTGCTCAGCACCCGCGCTGCTTCCAGTGCGCCGGCCACACCCGAGGCATTATCATTTGCACCTGGTGCATCGCTGGTGTAATTCATTACATCGCTAACCCGTGAGTCGATATCGCCGGCCATAATGACATAACGGCCAGGATCAGTCTTGCCGCGCTGCACGGCAATAACACTTACCACATCGGTGGCATTAGGTATGCGGGCTTCGCCTTCGATAACTGCACTGGAGTAAGACACTTCCAGGCAGCCGCCACACTCGGCAGAAATACGCTCAAATTCAGCTTTGATCCAGCGCCTGGCGGCACCAATACCTCGGGTATCCGACTTAGTTTCTGACAAGGTATGGCGGGTGCCGAAACTCACCAGCTTAGCAATATCGCGCTCAATATTTTCCGCCGACGGGGCAGTGGCTATTGCATGCAGCTGCTGGGTCTTGTCGTCGCCAGGCGCAGCATAAAGTGGCAGTGCGCTAAACAACAACACGGGCAGTAATGGGTTTCTGCAAAACATAATATGTCCTGAAATAGTCAACGTCATATCTACTATACGGCTTTTTCAGCATGCTGGTGGTTGCTTCTGGCGTTATCTGTGGCATTTTGCCAGCCGTTTATCTTATTTTGCAGGCCTTGCCGTTCCCAACATTTATAAACTGTAAACCAGTTGTCATATTGGCGTGAAATGACAATATTTCAGCGCAACAGCTCAGTATGCTGGTGCGGTGTTAAAGGGGTTAAGTTGTCACTAACACTTCGCTGGCGTTGCTGGCGGCTCATGCACGGATGTCTTGAAAACAATAAATTACAGGACGAAAACATGCGAGCTTTTACTTTAGGTTGTCGCAGTATGCTGCTTGGCACACTGCTGTTTATCACGCCACAGGCGCTGGCCGACGTTATTTTACATGCCTTCGACTGGCATTATAACGAGGTAGCCAACCGGGCAGAGGAAATTAAAAATCTGGGTTATAAAGCAGTACTGGTAGCCCCACCCTTAAAATCAAACGCCGGCAACTGCGCCTGGTGGCAACGTTATCAACCGCAGGATATCCGGGTTATTGATCACTGCAAAGGCAATAAGCAATCGTTTCAGGCGATGATTAATGCCCTGAACGACAGCAATCCGGCACGGCGGGTTGAGGTGTACGCTGATATAGTATTAAACCATATGGCCAATGAGCGCAGTGCAGCTACCGACTTTCCCGGCCAGGCAGCGCTTAATAATTATGCCAGTAACCCTACTTACTGGAATAACCAGCGCTTATTTGGCAATTTAACTCAGGGGTTATTCAGCCCCTGGGATTTTAACCCCGCCAATTGCATTCAGAATTACAACGATGTCTGGCAAGTGCAGAACTGGCGTTTGTGTGGCGGTGGTGGCGATACTGGTTTACCGGATCTCAACCCGAACAGCTGGGTAGTACAACAACAACGCGCCTACCTGCAAGCCTTGAAAAATATGGGTGTGAAAGGCTTTCGGGTTGATGCAGCCAAGCATATGACTATCTGGCATATTAACCAGATCTTTACCAGCACGATCAAAAGCGGCATGTACGTGTTTGGTGAAATTATTACCAGCGGCGGCGCCGGCAATAATGAATACAACAGCTATCTGGCGCCGTATATTCAAAACACCGACCATAAGGCCTATGATTTTCCGCTATTTGAAAGTCTGCGCCGGGCATTTAACCCCAGCGGTAGTATGAATGAGCTGGTTGATCCCGGCGCTTATGGCCAGGCACTGGCCAATAGCCGGGCGGTAACCTTTACCATTACCCACGATATTCCCACTAATGATGGGTTTCGCTATCTGATCATGAACCCAACCGACGAGTATCTGGCGTATGCCTATGTGCTGGGAAGGGACGGCGGTAAGCCGTTGGTATTCAGTGACAGTACCGGCACCGACAATAACCGTTGGGTTAACGCCTACCGCGCAACCTCTGTGCAGCGGATGATTAACTTTCATAACCGGATGCAGGGACAGGGCATGGAAGTACTGGCATCAAGCAACTGTGCTATTTTGTTTCGCCGCGCTCAGGAAGGGGTAGTTGGCATTAACAAATGCGGTAGTCAGGTTACCTTCAACGTCAATACCAATGGCCGCTTTTACTGGTACCGCACATATCGGGATGCACTCAGCGGTGGCGCCACGTTCAGTATTGGTGGCAGTAACCACAGCTTTAGTATTCCGGCCCGTCAGGCCAGAATGTGGTACGCCGATTAAACAACATCTTCATAGTGCCGGCAGTATGTACTGCCGGATAAGCGCCATCGCAGCGTTAGTCTGACCGGGTACGCCGGCCTGAAAATTCTGCAACAGCACAATTGTCAGATTTTGCTGGGGTATGGTCAGGATAAATTGTCCGCCAAACCCCCAGCCTAACTGAAAATCTCCGGCATTGACGCTGCCCAGCCACCACTGCCGACCATAGCCGGTTAAATTCAGCCCCCCCAGAGGTTGATTAAGTGGCTGACTTACTTCAGATGCCTGGATGACCCAGCTGGCAGCAATGATTTGCTGGTTTTGCCAGCGTCCTTGTTGCTGCAGCAATACTGCTATTTTAGCTAAATCCCGGGGCCTCAGTGTTAATCCGGCAGCGCCATTGGTAGTACTGTTATGCAGGGTTTCCCAATTAAACTGACTGATACCAAGCGGGCTAAACAAATATTGTTCAGTAAAGTCAGCCAGAGAGCGGCCTGTAGACTTAGTGATAATATAGGACAGTAAATGTGAAGTACCTGAATTATAGTTAAAGCTGCTGCCAGGCGCACTGACAACCGGCCGCTGCAATACATAGCCAACTTGATCAGTGGCAGTCACCCAGTTGTTGTATCCCTGGGCTGTACTCTCGTCCCAGTCAATACCACTACTCATATCCAACAGGTGCGCTATGGTGAGATCAGCCTTATCCGTCAGAAATTCGTTATAGTCTTCAGTGAAAAAATCGGTAATTGGTTGATGAACCGAGCTAATCGCACCAAGCTCAATAGCCTTACCGATCATCAGCATAGTGATGGTTTTGGTTACAGAACGTAAGTGCTGTAATGAATCCCGCTGCTGCCCATGATAATAGGCTTCGCCAACCAGCTTGCCATTTCGCAGCACCAATAACCCATGCATTGGGCTTAGTTCAGCCGCCTGATTAAATGCTTGCTGTAGTAAAGCTGCATCCATTGCTTCAGCCGCTGCCGTACTGACAGGCCAGTCACCTGCCACGGCCGGTTGCCAGTTTACATTGGCCACAGGCATGTCGCTGACAGCGCTATCACTTCCGCCACATGCGCTGACACAAAAGCAAAGTATTAAGCTTATAAACAGGCGCACAGGCAGTTCCGCAAAGTTGATTTACCGTTCAGCCTAAGCGCTGAAATAACAAATAGCAAACCCTTGTGACGTAAAGACGCTTAACAGGGATAAGCGGCATTTTACGGCGCTTTTGCTGGGCTTTTTACTGCCGCTGTGGCAGGCTGACGATACTAAATTCAGGAGCTGTCAATGAAGAAAGCCTTTGCCCCCGCTAGCCGGTTTACATTATTTTCTGCTGTTATTATCCTTAGTATCAGCAGCCTCACATCCTGCTCTGATCCTAGCCCTGATGCCAGTCAGCAGCAACTTATTGCCAGCCTGAGCGAACCACAACGGCTGCTATTTGAACAGGGCCAGCTAAAAGCATACAGCTGCGCAGCGTGTCATGGCCGTAATGGTATCTCCAGCCACCCAAACTATCCCAGCCTGGCTGGCCGCTCTGCCACTGAGTTAGCCAGCGCGCTAACAGCTTATCGCACAGGAGAGCGCAAGCATGCATTGATGACGCCACAAGCAAGAGGTCTTAGCAACACGGATATCGACGCGCTGGCGTATTATTTTTCATTGCAACAACCGATGGTAGCGAGCAAGCAAGCTGACTGATTATTACGCCTCAGTATTAGCCCACCATTCACCATAAAAAAGGGCAGCTGCTAGCTGCCCTTTGGTATTGCAAAGCGAGCTTTAAACGCTTACTGAGCGCCACCTATAGTCATTTCGCTATTCATCACAACACCCTGATCATCAATATCCATATTAACCTGAATTTGCATATCCATATCGGTCAGTGCCTGTAATTCATCTGGCACCGGCTGGCCACTGGCCTGCATTGTCTGGGTCATAATGCTGAAAAACCGGGAGTAATCCATGCCAATGCTTAGCATGCCGTTCTTCTCAATAGCCTGGCCTAAAGTCGCTTTTGCCTGAGAGGTACCTTTATCACCGGCATACACCACCAGATGCGAATCATTTACCTGCAGCATTGGCGTAACGCCAAACGCGTCCAGCATCGGCAATACACTGTTTAACGCCAACTCTTCACCATCCGCTGGCAGTTCAATTTCAGCCATACCCGGTACCATCCCTTTTAAGCCTTCCAGGTAGCTACGGGCATTTTTCACGGTAACGCTAAGCATGGCATCCACTGCAGATAGCTGCATGGTGTTAGGGTCCAACACTAAATCGTTAATGGTTACCGACGCTCCGCGAACCGCATTCACCATAGCACCTGCAGCCAACATGGCCATCGGGTTTGCCTGCTGCATTTGCTGCTGCAGCTCTGCCAGTTGCGGGCACTGATAAGCCGGTTGGGTTAAACCACGCCATATTTTGGTCATCGCCGGGGCAAACTCGGCCATATCTAAACCCAGCGCCATGCTAAATACCGCACCGTTCATGCCCTGTGCCACATGGCTGGGGACAAAGCCACGAATGCCACTTAGGGTAGTCACGGTTTCGGTATTGCTGGTAGGCACCAGCATTTTACTGCGAACATGAGTGCTCTGGCCGGCTTTGCTGTCAATCTTGCTATCCAGATAAATACCCGGCCAGCTGCTGGTAATCGCGGTAAGATCCTGCTGACATTCAGCACTGCGCCACGGCTCCATCATGGCATTAAATTGCGGGTTAGCCATCAACTGCACATCGTTTGCCAGGCGGTTGCCATCGGTGGTGGTCAGGCCGGTTACAATTTGCTGAAAACTGATAAAACCAACAGCATTCGGATTTAACTTATACTGTGACACCATATTGGCCAGTTGGTTATCGCTGGTAATGTTACGCTCAGGCTTGGCCGCCATTAACACCAGCTGGCGGGTTTGTTCACCCTGAATAGGCAGCACCAGCGCCATATTACCCCAACCCTCGGTAACCGACACCAGCAGCTCTGCGCTGAACTCTCCCATCGTAAAGCTGTACGAGCGGTAGCCACCGTCATCACCGGGTATAGCCTGATGACTGATACCACTGGCCTCTTCAGCGCGGTCGAATAATTGCCAGAATGCCGCCTCATTTGCCAATTCAATCCGCATCACCGGTGCCAGCCCCACCAGATAGCTTAGCGAGCGCACCTGCGGTTTAATGCCGGTGAGCACCTCTAGCTGCTCGGGTTGTGCTACTGCCCGCATATAGTCGTGCGCTAAACTAAAAAGAAACTGAAGTTGTGGCTCGTCAGAATTCGCTGTAAGTTCTGCCAACTGTTGCAGGCTGGTTTCACTGTAATAATCCGGGCTTAAACCAAACGCATTAAGGTAGGCCACAAAATCTACCGGCTCTAATTGCGCAGATAAAAAAGCGGTGTCTGCCGGCACATATTCCAGCTCAGCGTGGTGCACAACGGCACTGTCTGTTCCGGTGAGTTTGATATAACCATAAACCGCGCCGGCAATAATAGCCGCCACCACGAGTAATTTACGCATTACTGTCTCCTTGATATTGTTGTTAAATCCTGAGTTTTCACTTACCAGTATTGTTCTGCAGCCGCCGCGGTTCTGCAACGCAGGTGGGGCAATGGCTGGCACTTGGCCCGCTAAAAACGCATCAATATTACATTCTTAACGGCTTAATAACAATGCAACGGCGCTGGCTTCAACCATTTTCTGGCAGGCTTATTCGTCGCTGGAGAATAACGCCAGTAAGTCTGCCGCTTCACCCTGCCATAACTGGCCTTTACTGCCGCCTAATAACTGATCGGCAAGGCCCTGCTTAAAGCTTTGCAACTGCTGAACTTTTTCTTCAACGGTGTTGCGGGCGATCAGTTTATAAACAAACACCGCTTTATCCTGACCAATACGATGCGCCCTATCGGTTGCCTGTTGCTCTGCCGCCGGGTTCCACCACGGATCATAGTGAATAACCGTATCGGCAGCCGTCAGGTTTAAGCCGGTACCGCCCGCCTTTAAGCTAATTAAAAACACTTCGGTCTCACCATTTTGAAACGCATCAATCTGGGTCTGGCGTTGTTTGGTCTGGCCGGTTAGCTTGCTATAGCTAATGCCCATGTACTGCAATTCCTGCTCAATTAAATGTAGCATGCTGGCAAACTGACTGAATAATAATATGCGCCGTCCCTCTTCCAGCATCTCCGGCAGCGTGTCACGCAGCCATTGCAATTTGGCGTTATGCCGCACTGTTTGCGCCTGCTCTATCGGCACTAAGCGGGCATCACAACACACCTGCCGCAATTTTAATAAGGCATCTAAAAACTCAATCTGGCTGGCCGCCACCCCTTTGCGCACAAACAACTCACGCACTTTTGTTTCCATAATTAAACGGATACTTTCGTAAAGGTTGCGCTGATCAGCTTCCAGTTCCAGCAACTGCACTATTTCGGTTTTTTCCGGAAGTTCAGTCGCTACCTGGCCCTTAGTGCGGCGCAGCATAAACGGCGCTATTTTCTGGCGCAATACCCGGGCCCGTTCGGCGTCGCCGTGTTTCTCTATCGGCTTACGGTACACCTGGCTGAAATGTTGCTCGGTGCCTAGCAAACCTGGCAGCACAAAATCAAACAACGACTTTAACTCACCCAGATGGTTTTCCAGCGGGGTGCCGGTTAATGCCAGGCTGAAGTCGCGATGCAGCACCCGCACGCTTTGCGCTGCCTGGCTGCCAGCGTTTTTAATGTGCTGCGCTTCATCCAGCACCACGACACTAAAGCGATGCTGACGGTACAGGGCAATGTCGCGCACCAGTAGCGGATAACTGGTGACAATAAGCTGATAATCCGCCAGCTGCTCAAATAACGGACGTCGTTTCGGCCCATACACCTGCAGTACTTTTAAATCAGGGGTAAAACGACGTGCTTCCTGCTGCCAGTTACCCAGCAAGCTGGTCGGGCAAACAATTAATGCCGGTTGGTTAAGCTCACCCTTTTGATACTGCTTTAAGATAAAACTCAGCGTTTGCAGGGTTTTACCCAGCCCCATATCATCAGCCAGCACGCCGCCTAAGCCATACTGTTTTAAAAATGTCAGCCAGTTCAAGCCCTGTTGCTGGTATGCCCGTAAGGTTGCCTGCAGATTATCAGGCAAGGCAACATCGGTAATACCACTGAAATTATGCAGTTGCTGGTTAAGGCTGGCGAGGCGGTTAGCATTCAGGTATTGAATCTCAGCCGCACCGGGTGGCGGTAAAATCGCTGCTTTAAAGTCCGGCAATTCCAGCGTTAGCGGCGCCTTATGCATATTCAGCAACTCGACAATCGTATCGATTAATGGCTGAATTAAGGTCATTGGCAGGGCCAGTTTACCCTGGGGCAAACTAAGCCAGATTTGCTGCTCTGCGCCAGGCAGACCATTCTGGCGCAGCCACTGGCTGATTAACGGTAGTAAGGGTACCTGCTGGCCGTCAATATCGACCTGAATACCCAGTTCAAAACCGGTTTTTTTACCGTCCTGCACCTGCAAATAAGGGGTTGCCGCCAGAATATCCAGGTTAAAGTCACTGGCCTGCTCTACCTGCCAGCCATCATCGCGCAGGCTATCAAGTTGCTGTAACAATGGTTGCCACAACTCGGGGTTGTCGGGGCCATCGCCCACCCCAAACGCCGCTTGTTGTTCGTTCGGGGCCGGCAAAGCAGGCAGGCTTAGCAGCTCCAGCTCCAGTAACACTTCCAGCGCCGCAGTTTCGCTGGGCCGGTGTCGTTTGACAAAATAGGTACGCGAGCCTTGTTGCACCTCAGTTTGTGATGCTTGTAAATCCAGCGGCAGCCGCTGCTTGTCGTAATCAAAGCTAAGTAAGGCTACGGGCTCCTGCCGCCCTTTGCTGTGGCGTGGTAACATTTTTAACTGCAGTACCGGAGTCGGCTTAACGTTAATTTGCTCAACCCCTAAACCTGCTGGCATTGGCAGGCTTATTTTGGGCAATAATTGCTGTAACCGACCCAACCGACTTTGTAATAGTGCGGCCGGGGCCGGTGGCATTTTCGATAGTAGCTTTAATTCGCGGCCACTTAATGGCGTTACCAGTAACCCCAACTGATAAGTATCGGTATCCAGATAGCAGGGCGGATCGGTAAATACCAGCACGCTATTGTGATCATCGCCAATTTGCCAGCCTAATTGCTGACCGGCTTTGCTATTGTGCCAGCTTAATTCCAGTGGCCGTTGTTCACCCCAGCTTAGTGGGTAGCGGGCTTCGCTGAACATACAGCGTTCGGTGGCCAGCAACTGTTGCAACAACTGATAGCCCCAGTTATCTTCCAACACCGACTGGTCGGCCAGGTTATGGCTGCGAAACAGTGTCAGCAACTGATAGTCGCTGTCATTCAGCCAGGAGGGCGGCTGCGGACTAACTAAATCGTATTTGCCAATTGTCTGGCCTTTGGTGTAGCCGCCCTTTTTCATCGGCCTAACCCGGCGCGGATACAGCTGTAAGCCGGCCTGGCCGTAGCTTAGTAAATACAGCACGGTGTCGCCACTGTCATCCCGCACCGGTTGCTGCAGCTGTTCCAGCTCGGTAAACCAGTTATCCAGTTTAAGTTGCGGCAGCTGTTTTATGCGCAATTGCTGCTGAGAATAGTCACGTTTTAAGCGTAGCAACACCGCCAGAATATGTTTGCACCTATGGCCCACCGGGCAACTGCAGCTGTCACGCAGCGCCCAGCCAGTGTCGGTTTGTGCCAGTACAATATTTTGCCGGTACGGCGAAAAGCCCGCCCCCCATACCTGAGCACTGATCTGGCTTAAATCATCGCTGTACTCCAGCTTCAGCACTTTGCCGGCTTGCAAATACGCCCGGGCCCGATGCAGGGTGGCACTGTCAAACCATTGCAGCAAACGGTCTTCGTCCAGGGGGAAAGCATGCTGTTCGGTGGGGTTATTCAAAATATCGTTAACTCTTACTGAAGTGACTTCTGGCGGCAACGGTCAAGCCTGACACCAACGAAAACTCCCATGCTAGCTTACTTTGCCGGCAGACCAAAGCGTCTTCGTCAGTTACTGGTCGTTTTTCAACGAAATGGGGTATTAAAAATAGTAGTCCAGGCTTAACTCAATATAGTCATCACGGCGCAGATTATAGAGTACATCAGTGACATCATCGCTTTGAAACAACCAGCCATTCAGGCGAAGTCGCAGGCTGTTCGTTAACCGCATCGAGGCTTCAAGCCTGGCACTGCGGCTATCACTACGGTCCAAATCCTGCAATACCCCAAATAATAGCTCGCTGCCGGCCACATCATTCAGCGCCAGCCGCCAGCCAACAAAAATGTCATTCTGTCCGGTAACCGGCGCCTGTAAACCGCGGCTGTCATATTGATACTCTGCCAGCCAGCCTAAATCCCAGCTGCGGTTAAATACTCCTACCCGGGTATACTCATAGCCCACGGTTGTCGCCACAAACTCTTGCGGGCCACTGCGCCGGTAAATACTCTCCAGTTTCCATAGCCAGTCACCTGCCACGTATTGGGCATCGACGCCAAATTGCTGCATCTGAAAGTAATAGGGTTGCAGTTGTTGTGCTGCAGGTTGCGGTATCAGCAGGGGCTCGCGGCTGTTGCCGGCAAAATAACTGAGTCCCAAATCCAGTGCACTGAAACGCTGCGACCAGCGCAGGGCAACATCCAGGTTGCTACGCTTTTCACTGGACTCATACAATGCGATATCTTGTTCAACCGGCCAGGGCGTGGTCAGCCGGCCAGCGGGATCGGCAAACAAACGTTCTCTGAAATACGGCAGTAAATATAGCTCGAGGGTACCGGCGCTATTCCAGCCTTTGAAACTGAGCATTGGCTGGCCCAACCGGGCTTCCATATCCACGCCGCCCGCCATATCTACCTGGTTTATCACATCGACCAGGCGCTGTGATTCACTTACCCCCCAGAACACGATGTCGTTGCCGGCTTTAAACTCCCAGTTACTGGCCGCATAGCGCCAGTAAGCCTGGCGCAAATCCAGTAAGTTGCTGGCGCTGTCGCGTTGGTGCCAGCGTAAAAACGGCGTAAGCTGAAAATGCTGACTGCCATCGTCATTCTGCCATGACCAGTCTGACAACACACTAAGCAGAGTATGCGCCCGGGCCTGACCGGCAGCGCCGGTTTGGCCGAAATAGCGCTGCGCGGCGCTTAGCTGATGCTGTTGGCGTAAACTAAAGCGTGCTGGTAACGGCTCTGGCTGCGCTGCTGCGGTTGTGACCGCCGGTTCTGCGCTCTGAGCTGTGGTAGCAACAGCCGCTGGCGCCGTTGGCGCAACAACTGGCTCGCCGCTGGCTTGTGGCTGCGGCACTGGCGTTGGAAGTGCTGAGGCTGGCGGTGCTTCGGCGAGCGGCACTGTGGTTGGAGGTGTCGCAGGGACAAGCGCCGACATGCGCTGCCCTCTGATCGCCTGATAATACCAGGCCCGGGCTGCAGCAACCTCTGTTGCCAGCATATCGGCGCGGCTCGGCACTTGCAGTACCATGCCGGTACGTAATTTATTAATGTCGCCATCGACAAAGGCCGCAGGATTACTGCGCCATAACGCATACACCACCTGCGGCATACTGACGGTATCATCTGGCTGGGCCTGCACCGCCACCCGCCATAAGGTATCGGTCGATACCACCGGGCCAAGCTCACGGGCCTGCAATGCATAGCCTGGCATCGCTGTCGTCAGCGCTATTAGCAGCAATAAACCGGTCACCGTGGTTCGGTGCAACTGCGCAGCGAAGTTAATCATAATACCTCAGTATTTTCCCGGCGTGCCCAACTAGCGCAGCCGATCCAGTACATTAACGTCAAAATCAGCGGCACTGCGGCCCACGTCAAATTGCAGCTCTTCTATCACCAAATCGGTACTTTTGCCGGTTTGATGGTTTTGCATCCGCAGCAGCATTGGCCGCCAGTATTTATCCTTAAATAATTTATAATCAGTGGCAACTAAGGTTTTCAGTAAGCTTTGTTTTTTATCATAAAACTCTATTTTCTGCACCCGGTAATGCGCTTTGTCTACCCAGGCAATGGTTTTACTATAGCCCGAAAATTTGTCGGCCGGGATCCGCTCAATCACGTAACACATGACGCCGTTGACTTCCTCATCGCGCAAATAGCGAAACTGATATTTTTCCAGTTCAAATGAAGCCATGTCCTCGTATGCAAATTCGCTGGCCATAAAAGGCCCGGACTTATTACGGCTGGCAATGCGCCGGGTACGCTTGATCGCCGGTAAAAACAACCACTGGTCGTCTTCGGCCGTGGGGTGAGAATGACTTAAAAATGCGGAGCCCCGCACATCACGCGGCTCATCAAATATAATCAGCGATTTATCGCCATCGCCTATCACTTCCAGTGCCAGAGTGCGCATGCGCCGGATACTTTCATCACCGCCGGCGTCTCGCAAAATCATCAGTACTTTACTTTCACTGTCACCCCAGCCGGTATCCCGCTTTTTCTGTTCAGTAGCAATTTGCAGGCCTTTTTCTGCTGAGCCTTCTGTCGGATCGGCGTGAACCGGTGCAACAAGCAGCAGACTGATGGTCAGAAAAAATATGCCTAAGCGGACGGTGTTATGGTGTGCCATCAGTTTTATACTCCTTTGCATCAAATTTTAATAAGCAGGCGGGCAGAAACAGAAAATCGATAATCAGTGCCACCAGGATCACCAGTGCGGTTAACATGCCCATATCAGAATTAAGCCGGAAGCCGGAGAGCATTAATACCCCAAAACCGGTTATTAGTACCACGGTGGTGATCCACAGCGCCCGGCCAACCGTGGTAAAAGCATAGCGTATGGCTTGCTCGGTTGCCTGCCCTTCCAGCCTGGCGGCCCGGTATTTACTTAGAAAGTGTACGGTATCGTCGACAATAATACCCAGACTCATGCCGGCCACTACCGATAATGCCAGATTTATTTCACCACTTAGTACTCCCCATAAACCAAACGCGACCAGCGCCGGGGTAATATTAGGAATAAGGCTGATTAACCCCAGGCGCCATGATCGTAAACTAAAGACCAGCAGCAGCGAGATTAATAGCAGCGCTAATGGCAGTGTTTGCAGCATTGATGCCATATTTTTCTCGCCAATATGGGCAAACATCAGCGCGGTACTGGCAGCAGTTGCTGAATATGCACCGGCGTTTTCAGCCAGATACGCCAGCGCGCGCGTTTCAAAAGCAGTGAGCTGCTTACTGCCAAGGTTATGCAAACTAACGGCTACCCGGGTCGCGCTTTTATCCAGGTTTAACTGGTTATTTAAATCCAGGCCAAAGGGCAGCGACATTTCATACATTAGTAAGTACTGCGCGCTTTGCTGCCGGTTATCTGGCAACCGATAAAAGGCCGGGTCGTCCAGATTCATATTTTTATTCAGTCGCCGTATGGTATCCGTAATACTGTTGACATGCTGCACCTCTGGCTGACGTTGCAGCCAGCTGGCAAAATCGGCTACTGCCTCTAAAAATTCCGGCTCATTCACCGCACCGGCTTCATTGCCGCCGATAACAAAATCAACCGTAGTGGCGCCAGTCAGGTTTTGCTCCAGAAAATCGTTAGCCTGACGAAACTCGGTATCGGCAGCAAAGTACTTAACCGCCTCATCGTTAATGATATTGCGACTGATTAAACTGCTGCAACCGAGGATTAGCAGGGTCATGCCCCAGAATAGCGGCTGTTGCCAGCGGATTACCTTGTTAGCCAGCCATAACATGCTTTTATCACTGCTTCCGGCGGCGCTGTGCTTACCCTGCCCGGCACTGATCGGCATAAATAACAGCAATGCCGGCAGCAGTACCAGACTGAACAGGCACGCAAGCATCACCCCTACTGCGGTCATATTGCCCAAGTCACGCAAAATAGGGACTTCAGAAAAATTCAGAGTTAAAAAGCCTATTGCGGTGGTGGCGCTGGTAATAAATACCGGCATACTGTTGCGCTTTAAACTGTACTGTATTGCCTGCAACCTGCTGTCACCGCGGCGCAGGGCAAATTGCATGGCGGCAATCAGATGCACCGAATCGGCGACCGCCAGTGTCATTAAAATCGTTGGCACATTCACCGTTGCCGTACTTAAAAACAGCCCGGCCCAACCAGCCAATCCCAGGGTGCTGACTACAGTAACCACAATAATTACCAGCGTAGCCAGCGAGGCCAGTAGCGAGCGCAACAACCAGGCCAGCATCAGCAAAATAGCTGCAAACATGACTGGAATCAGAGTTTTTACGTCATTTTCGGCTTCATAGGCGAACGCATAGTTCATGGCCACCACGCCACTAACATGAAACGCCGTATCCGGATGCGAGGCCTTAAACGTCTCCAGCATGGCCGAGATGGCCTGCCATACTTCTTTAACTTCGTGCTGCAGGTTTTGCTCTGGCAACTGCAAGGTAATATTAATTGCCGTCACACTGCCATTGGCCGATACCAGGCGCTTCTTCAGCACCGGTTCGTTTAATGCCACGCCAGCTATCTTATTCAGCTCCGTATTATTAAGCTCAAGCGTTTCGCCAACCAGATCAGCGACCCATAAATCATCAGCAATGGCTTCGGTGTGTTGATAATTACTTAATGAATCTACCCGGATAGAATAGGGTGTTTGCCAGGCCGCTTCTGTCAATTGCCTGACCAGATCCAGAGTTTCTGCACTGAACACCTGTTTATCGGCCGGCGCGATAGCGATCAGGATATTATCGCTTTTATTAAACTGCTGCTGCATTTGCTCAAAGGCCTGCAGTTGCGGATTATCGTTGCTGAAAAAAATCCGGTAATCGCCACGAAAGTATAAATTGCCTATCCCCCAGCCACTGCCAACGA
This sequence comes from Arsukibacterium sp. UBA3155, assembly GCA_002364615.1. Classification (GTDB taxonomy): domain Bacteria; phylum Pseudomonadota; class Gammaproteobacteria; order Enterobacterales; family Alteromonadaceae; genus Alishewanella. The sequence continues at coordinate 60,418 of DEYP01000003.1, forward strand.
TTATTAGCAGGCACAACGCTGTGACAACGCGCGGATACCCCAGAATATGCTGCAGAGCGCGTTGAATCATTTGTTGCTACCTTTGTTCGTGTGAATGGCATGGCGTTAGCCTTTGAGCTTAGCAGGCTATTGGTAAAGTGGGGAATAAGCAACTGTATTCATGCCGCTTTTGCCGCGCGGCCACCCTGTAGCTTGCATTAAATTAACAATATGCTAAACATAATGCATTATTTAAGTAAAATATCGGAGACAGGATGTCACTGGCCGTTGTTTACAGCCGGGCTCGCCATGGCCTGGATGCACCACTGGTTACCGTTGAGGTGCACATTAGCAATGGCTTGCCGGCGTTTCAGCTGGTAGGCCTGCCTGAAACGTCGGTAAAAGAATCACGCGACCGGGTGCGTAGCGCCATGGTTAACAGCGGTTTTGCGTTTCCCGATAGAAAAATAACCGTTAATTTAGCCCCGGCCGACTTACCCAAAGAGGGCGGCCGTTTTGACCTGCCTATTGCCCTTGGCATTATCGTCGCCAGTGGCCAGCTGAATGAACAGTGTACCGGCGAGTACGAGTTTTATGGCGAGCTGGCGTTATCTGGCGAAATACGGCCCATTCTGGGTGAGATCCCGGTGGCGGTGGCCTGCCGCGATGCAGGCCGGGCTGCGCTGATGCCAATGTTAAATGCCCAGCAGGCGCAGCAGGTACCGAAAGCAAAAATTCATGGCGCCGAGCATTTATTGCAGGTGCACAGCTTTTTACTGGCACAGCAGGCGTTGCCTGCAATTCCGCCGTTGCCCGAGCGACCGGTACAACATATGGCCGATTTAGCCGATGTACGCGGCCAGGGTCATGCTAAACGGGTACTGGAGATTGCAGCTGCCGGTGAGCACAATATGTTAATGCTGGGCCCGGCCGGTACGGGTAAGTCGATGTTGGCACAGCGCCTGCCCGGAATTTTACCGGCATTGACTGAGCAGGAAGCGCTGGCTACCGCCGCTATTTATTCCATTGCCGGCTTGCAGCGAAACCTGACCGACTGGCAACAGCGGCCTTTTCGCAGCCCGCACCACACCAGCTCGGCGGTGGCATTGGTCGGTGGCGGCTCAGTACCGCGACCGGGTGAAATATCACTGGCCCACCACGGCATTTTATTTTTAGACGAACTGCCGGAATTTCCACGTAAAGTGCTGGACGTGCTGCGCGAGCCGCTGGAAACTGGCATTGTGCATATTTCCAGAGCCGCCCGCCAGGCCGAGTTTCCGGCGCAGTTTCAGTTAGTGGCGGCGCTTAATCCCAGCCCGACCGGCCACCATGAGGATGGTCGCGCCACACCCGAGCAGGTTATGCGCTATTTAAACCGGTTATCGGGGCCGTTTATCGACCGGATAGAATTACAAATTGAAGTGCCGTTATTGCCCAAAGGCATGCTAAGCCAGCAACACAGCACAGAGGAGAGTAGTGCCAGCGTCAAACAGCGGGTGGTGGCGGCCAGGGATATACAGCTGGCGCGCCAGGGCAAAGCCAATGCCCGGTTAAGCGGCAGCGAAATCGCTGATTTTTGCCCGCTAAAGCAGGATGATGCCCGCTTTTTAGAAGACACCATTCACCGCTTTAAATTATCGGCCCGTACCTACCATAAAATTATCAAAGTGGCGCGCACCATCGCCGACCTGCAGCAGCAACCGAACATCAGCCGCGCCCATTTGATGGAAGCACTCAGCTACCGCGCACTGGAGCGGCTGCTGAGTTATTTAAAGACCTAACTCAAATACAGAGACTACAGCAACCGGTTTGCTCACATCAACACGCCGTAAATACTTCCCTGTAGGCTCGATTCGGCCATCCAGGCCTGCAACGGTCGACTTAGAGCAAGCCGATTACTGTCTTTGAAAACTAAGCGCTATACCAGCTTCCAGTTTAACATCTGGCCGGCATAAAACGGTACTATCGGCAGGCCATTAGGCAGGGTAATTTCTGCAGGCACCTGCCACTGTTGGCGCTGCAAAGTTACCGTACCTTCGTTACGTGGTAAACCGTAAAAATCCGCACCATAGTGGCTGGCAAAACCTTCCAGTTTGTCCAGGCAACCCAGCTCGCCGAACACCTGAGCATATAGCTCTATTGCGCTATGCGCACTGTAGCAACCGGCACAACCACAGGCTGACTCTTTGCGATGCTTCTCATGCGGCGCTGAATCCGTACCGAGGAAAAACTTGGCAGAGCCACTGGCTACAGCTGCGCGCAGCGCTTCCTGATGGGTGCGGCGCTTTAATACCGGTAAACAATAATTGTGCGGACGCACCCCGCCGACCAGTAAGTCGTTGCGATTGAGCAGTAAATGTTGCGGGGTAATGGTGGCGGCCACGTTGCTACCCGCTTCGCTGACAAAACTAGCCGCATCGGCGGTCGTAATATGCTCAAACACCACTTTTAACTGCGGCAGCCGGGCGACAATATGCTGCAGGTAGCGGTCGATAAAGACTTTTTCCCGATCAAAAATATCAATATCATGGTCAGTGACCTCGCCATGTACCAACAGCAACATACCGTGTTCTGCCATTGCTTCAAATACCGGATACAGTGAGTCCAGCGCGCTGACTGCGGCGCTGGAATTGGTGGTGGCGCCAGCGGGGTATAACTTAGCTGCGACTACGCCGGCAGCCCTAGCATCAATAATTTGCTGGCGGCTGGTTTTATCGGTCAGGAACAAGGTAAGCAACGGTTGAAACTCGCTACCAACGGGCCGGGCTGCCAGAATACGCTCACGGTACGCCACAGCCATCTCGGCGGTGGTAACCGGCGGCACTAAGTTTGGCATAACAATAGCGCGGGCAAACTGACGGGCCGTGGCGGGAACCGTTTCCAGCAACATATCGCCATCACGAAAATGCAAATGCCAGTCGTCTGGGGTTTGGATAGTTAAGTGGCTCATCAGCAGCTCCGGGCAGGTCAGGTAAAAAATAATGGTCGCTATAATAGCAAGGAATCCGCAGTGGTGAAATCGACCGCGATTGGAAATAACCAGCGGGCAGCGGTTTTTATTCAACGTCGGCGGTTTAAACCAGCCACTGCTGTTTGCTACACTGGTAATAGAACTTATAGCAGTCACCACGAGCACTGCCGCAAACAGGAGTTAACAGCATGTCTGATTTTGATTCTGAACTGGATTTTGATTTAAACAACCTTGATTTTGACGGTGCTGAAGCTGCGCTGGCGAAACAGCAAGCAGAAGCCGAAGCAAAAGCCGCCGAACCACAATTTGGTGATGACGACGACGAATGCAGCGGCGGCGCATGTAAAATTTAGTGTTTGTTGTTGATAAGGGCTTATACTGTCAGAAAATAGTCCCTGGATAATAAAATGAAGAAAACCCGTATTATTACGACTGATGACATCCTGCTAACGCTGTGTCAGGCAGTTAACGGTGTGCTGTCGGCCGCTGGCAACCCGGCGATCAGCCACTCACCCATGGTGCAGAAAATTCAGAAAACCTGCCTGCGACCTGATCTTGGCTGCTTTGTGTTATTTGACGGCGGCTTTTCCGGGCTGGTTATTATTAACTTCACAGCACCCGCCGCGCTGGAAATATACCGTAAATACATGATGAGTATGGGTATGCCTGAAAATGAGCTGGCGCAGTTTCATACTTCTGATGAAGTAGGCAACGTGATGGGCGAACTGATGAATCAGATCGTCGGTGACTTCACCAACAAGGTACGCCTTGATTTACACACCTCGATTAATCAAAGCCAGCCGAAAATGATGGCGATTAATAAACAAGTACAAATTCTGATTAATACCCAGCTTGATCAACCTCAGGCCCGGCGCGTTACGTTCAGCACACCAGAGCATAATATTTTTTATATGGAACTGGCGATGGATAAAACTGAGTTTATTCAATTGCAGGAGTTTGAAAAATCCGAACAGGAACACCCGGACGATATTCTGGCTAATGCCCAGCAATACCGCCAGGAGAATACCGTGGATGTTGAGCCAGCAGTGGATGATGACTTTCTGAAAAACCTCGGTTTCTGATTAACGTCAACGCTGCAGGCCAGGGTTGAGCCTGAGCGTTTTTACTCTGCCGCAGTTGCGGCAGCGCCAGAGTGCAAAACCTGGCGCCACAGCTGGCTCAGGCCTATAGCCAGCACCCCAGCTAACATCAGCATTGAAAACGGCAAGGCATCACCGGTGTAAAACCAAGCCAGTAAGGGCCCGGCTAAAGCGCCGCTGCCAAAGCGCAGGGTACCAATAACTGCAGTCGCCGTGCCGCTGTTATCCGGAAACTGCATAATAATCATGGCGTCGGCATTAGTGGCCATTAGCCCCAGACTTGCCATCAGTGGCGCTATGGTAAATACCGTGTACCACAGCCCCATTTCTGAATAGTTAAAAACACACAGTAACGTGGCACAAACTATAGCTACTATCAGGCCAAAGCGCAGCATACGCTGCGGCCCAAACCGCACCACCAGCCGGCTGTTCAGCAGGTTTGCACTCATTAGCGCCAACACGTTAAAAGCAAACAGCAGACCAAACATTTGCTCGCTTACCCCAAAATAGCCGATATACACAAAGGATACGGCCGTTAGAAAACAGAAAAAGGCGAAGGACGCAAACATGGAACTGGCAATATCAGGCCAGGCCGCTTTATGCCGGAACACTTTACGGTAGCCACTGAAAAATGCCGGCCGCTGCTGGACGTGAGGACTGGTGATCTCCGGTAAAAAACGCCAGCTGAAAAATACCACCACCAAACCGTACAGCGCTAAAAACAGAAATATGGCCTGCCAGCTTGCCAGCCAGATAACCCCACTGCCCATCGCGGGCGCCACCAGCGGTGCCAGCATCATAATCATAGAGACATAAGACATGCCTTTAGCGGTATGCTGCTGATACAAATGGCGGATAATACCTGGCACCACTACCGAAGCCGCCGCCCCTGCCAGTGCCTGCACCGCACGCCAGCCTAAAAACCACTCAATACTCTCTACCTGGCTTAAGGCGACACTGGCCAGAATAAAACCCGTTAAACCCAACACTGCCAATGGCCGGCGGCCCAGCATATCGGCCAACGGTCCAAACACCAGCATGCCGGTACCATAAGCCGCCAGAAAAATACTCAGCGACTGCTGCACCAAACCAATATTGGTGTCCAGCTGCACGGCCATCATTGGCATGGCTGGCAGATACATATCTATAGCCAACGGTGTCGTCGCGACAACCGCTGCCAATAACATCAGCAACCAGATAGAAGGCTCGGAACGGGACATAACAGGTACTCTTATTTGCTGACTTAATTTGCTGACTTAATTTTCCGGCTTATTTTTACCGGCTTAGTTTTCCGGCTAAGTATAGCCGGATAACCTGCAGCGGCAGATCGTGCGTTGGTAATATTATTAACTGAGCGGCAGCAGCAGTTGCAAACTGGCGCCTCCAAGCGGACTGGTACCGATAATCAGCTTGCCCTGGTGCCATTGTACAATACGCTGGACTATGGCCAGCCCCAGGCCAAAACCACCCTCTTCGCGGTTGCGACTTTGCTCCAGCCGGTGAAAGGGTTTCAATACTTCCGCCCGACGCTCCACCGCAATGCCCGGGCCATCATCGTGCACGTTAATCCGCCACTGCCCCTGCTGAGCTTTAAGATCAATCACAATTTTCTGGTTAGCATACCGCTTGGCATTGACCAGTAAATTCTGAATTGCCCGCTCCAGATAGTGCGCATCACAATAAAACAATGCGCGGGCGGGGAGTTGCAACTCAATCGTTGCCCCTGGCAATGGTGCCAGTTTTTCAGCCACATTATGGATTAACTCGGTTAAATCTACTTGTTGTTTTTTCAGATTAAGCTGATGACTTTGCAATCTGGCATAGTCCAGCATTTCATCAACTAATTGCTGCAACTCCCGTACATCCTGCAGCATCAGATTTTTGTCATTTTCCGGCAATTGCGCTGCCATTTCCAGCGCAAATTTCAGCCGGGCGATAGGGGTACGTAACTCGTGCGACACGGCATGGGTCATTTCCCGCTGCAGCTCCAATAAAGAGATAATTTGTTGGCTCATGTGCTGAAAACTATCGGCAATCGGTGCAATAAACGAGCGGGCGGGTAACTGCAATTCAGCAGGTTGCCCTTTGCCAAATCGCTGCAGGCCTTGCTGTAAGAAACGAATATCCCGCGCAACCGGCCACAGCCACAATGCTACAGCAACGGCCAGCAGGCTGAAAAACAAAATGCTGAACCAGTCAAAACCCGTGCGTTCATTTAATTGCAGCGGCCCCAGTAGCCACAACTGCTCGTTGCGCAGGCCATAAAAATACACACTGTTATCCTGAAACAACGGTAATAAATGATTTTGTTGTAATAGTTGCCACTCTGCAGGCTGCCAACTGACACTGTCCATTGCCACCGCCTGATAAGGCAGTCCCAAATGAGTGGCCCACTGCGCTTCAGGTAAACGCATAACCAGCGCCATTTGCTCGGCCAGGGTATCAACCAGCGCCGGTAGCTTGTCACCTTGTGCATATTGCCACAACTGGTCAACCGTCCAGCCCAGGCCAATGAGTACCAGAAATAAAAACAAATAGAAGTGCAGAAACAAGCGATGCATAGTTACCAGGCGTCTGCGACAAACAAATAACCTTTACCCCAGACCGTTTTAATCCGAAACGGCACTTCGGCATTGTCACCCAGCTTGCGCCGTAAATGCGACACCCGCACATCGACCGTGCGGTCAAGGCCGTCATATTCACGACCGATAATTTGCTGATGAATAGCTTCACGTTTTACAGTTTGGCCCGCATGGCGCGCCAACATCCATAATAAATCGAATTCATAGCTGGTCAGTTCCACCAGCTTGTTGTCAAACCAGGCTTCACGGGACCGCTGTTTTAACATTAAACGGCCAAATGCCAGCTCCTGCTGATCGGCTTGCGGACTAGCCTGGGTGCGCCGCAGTAAAGCATTAATCCGGGCCAGCAACACTCTGGGTTCAACCGGCTTAATCACATAATCATCGGCGCCCAGCTCCAGTCCCAACACCTGGTCAATATCACTCTGCCTGGCGGTGAGCATTAATACCGGCCCTTTAAACCACGGCCTTATTTGCCGGCAAACGCCAAAGCCATCCAAACCGGGTAGCATGAGATCCAGCACAATTACATCAGGTTGAAACTGTTTACATTGCTCAGCCACCAGGTCGCCCCGGCTTTGCTGCTGCACGGTAAAACCATGTTGCACCAGAAAGCTCTGCACCAACCCGGCCAGCCGGGCATCGTCTTCCACTAACAAGATCTTGGCCATTAAAAAATACTCCATGCGCCGGAGATACGGCGACGTTTTGCGGGTTGCCGGGTTAACACCTGCAATTCGATGCTAAGCAACACCTGCTGTTGCTGGCGCAAGCTTAACCAACCCGTTTGCCAGTTGACCTGTTGCTGCCACTGACCACTGGTGGCTTCCTGCCAGCAACGCTCTGGCTGCTCTGCCAGATATAAACAAACGGTACGGGGGGTGTCACTAAACCATATCACCCGCAGTGCGGCTTCACAGCCCTGCTCCAACTTATCGGCAACACAAACTATCGGGCTGACTTGCCAGCACAGGGGTTCCGTGCAATCTTCGGCACCAACCTCGGCCTGACTGCAAAACGCCGCGCCAAGGAACAAGGTGAGTGCGCACCGTGCTAACCACATCAGAAAAACCGGTAACTCACGCCACCAAACCAGGTTGTTACATGGTCGGAGCGAACCAACGCACTGTCAGTCATTGCATTGTCCAGCTGTAAATACCGAAGAAATATCAACACACTGAGTCGCTCTGTTAATGGTTTGTTCCAGTTTAACCGAAGTTCGGCCTGCCAGCTATCCCGGCCTTGATATTCCTGCCCCGGCGCCACTTCTAATGCCGTTAAACCATAGTAGGTGTCTATTAGCTGGGCGCTTTTCCAATGCAGCCTGGCAGCCAACTGCCAGTTGCCATAGGCGCTTTGCCAACCCCGCCTTGCCCCTATACTGGCGTACTGGCCATGATGTTGCTTACTGGCATCGGTCCAGTAGGCCAGTTGCCATAAGGTGTTATGGCGGACAGTATCTAGTTGCAGCCCGACATCAAAGGCGGTCGGTCTTTTTGAAACCTGACTGAGCGCGACTTCAGAAGGGGCCTGCCGTTCAAAAGCAATACTAAACTGAGGCATCATTACTGTACTGGCTTCAAATTGCAGCAAATTACCACTAAACCATTGCTTAAAATAGCCTTTTTCCTGATTAAACTGGCCAATAATACTGAGCTGCGTATGCTCGCTCAGCGCAATGCTGCTACCAAGCCGACCATTGTCAAAAAACCAGTATTTGCTGTAGTAATAAATTTCAGGCAAGACCACCAAATCAAGATTCTTCCCGCCATTTAATGGGTTGCTGCGTTGGCCGTAGCCCAGTGCCCAGCTTAAATACAGCTTTTGTTGTTCAATACAATCATTGCCCTGACAAGTGGGAGGGTTAGCCGAAGCCGCCATGCCGCTTAGTAACAAGCTCATTAATAACACTATTTTTAATGACGTTTTGAACACAAATGCTTACCTGATAAGAGTGACAAACTAGTTTAGCAAGGGGCAGGCCTGCACCGAAACAGAAATAACATAGTTTCACAAATTTACCTTAACTGTCACATAAGTTCTGGTTAAAAACAGATACCGACGCCGAAATTGAATCTGCTAACAAATCCATCTATGATGAGCCGACTATAACGATAATGCGCTGATCAGATTGCTGCAGTTTGCTGCAGGGCTGTACCGCTGGATAAGCAGAGCACAAGATGAAAGACAAAGCGACATCCTTTGATATTGCCTATCTGGCCGGGGTATCTCAATCCACGGTGTCACGGGCACTGCGCGACAGCCCGCAAGTAAACAAAGAAACCCGGGAACGGGTGCATGCCATTGCTAAACAGCTGAATTACAAAGTGGATAAAAACGCCAGTAATTTACGCAAGCAGCGCAGCAGCACCCTGGCCTTGTTGTTGTTTGAAGACCCTACCTCTGACGAGTCATTAATTAACCCTTTCTTTCTGTCGATGCTCGGTAGTATTACCCGCGCCTGCGCTAAGCGCGGTCAGGATTTGTTGGTTTCTTTTCAGCAGCTTAGTGATGACTGGCATGCCGACTATGAAGACAGCAACAAAGCCGATGGTATTATTCTGCTAGGATATGGCGACTACGTCGATTACGAGGAAAAACTGGAAAAACTGCTGGCACAGGAAACCCATTTCGTTTGTTGGGGGGCAGAGGTGCATGGCCATCCCGAGTTTACCATCCGCAGTAATAACCGGGAAGGCGGCAGGCTGGCAGGTGAACACTTGCTGGCAAATGGCTATAAAAACTTTGCCTTTGTCGGCAATGCTTCAGAACACAGCCCTGAGTTTTTTGAGCGATATCAAGGCTTTACTGACGCACTGCATGTGGCTGGCATTTTGCCAGCAGACATTACCCAGTGTGATGCAATTTCCACAGAAAACGCTGGTGACCATGCCATCCGCCATATAATGCAGCAGGGCAAAGCTGTCGATGCGGTATTTTGCGCCAGCGACATTATTGCCATTGGAGTCATGCGGGCCTTGCATCAGCTGGGTCATAAAATTCCGGCCGACATCGCGGTAATGGGCTTCGACGATATTCCGGTAGCGTCGTTTGCTACCCCGGCACTTAGCACCATTCAGCAGGACACCTCACTGGCCGGTGAAATGCTGGTCGACAATGTACTGCGACTTATTAACAACCAGGCTATTGTCAGCACCCATATCCAGCCAAAACTCATTATCCGCCAATCCTGTGGTAGCCGCTGAAACGGCTACCACAGCCTGCACATTCTTACTCTGCAACCGAATTGCCCGGTGACTTTTTAGCGACTTTGCAGCACCAACAGGCCATAAGCCGCTAAGCTGTCGCCATCAGTGTCAAACGCCCAGCTGGCACTAAGACCACTGCGGCTAATGGCACTGATATCCTGAGCACTGTCGGTTAAATTCAGCACAAACAGGGTTTTACCGCCGTTCAGCTCGCGGGTTATTTGCACTACGCCATTTTCCAGCTGGCTGACGTCATAACTGCCGTCGGTGCCAAGTTCCGGACGCTGCTTTTTTTGAGCAATTAAAAATTTATACAACTGCCATACCGAATCCGCCTCAGCTTGCTGGGCAGCCACGCTGCGATCGGCTGCGGCCAGTTGCTGGGTTAGAAAATCCGGCCACCAGTCAGGGAAGCCATCACCAAACAATTCCAGTTGCTCGACCCAGCTGTTGTCACTTTGGGTAAATCCCGCCTGTTTACTGTTGTCCCATAGCATCGGAGCCCGTTTAAACACATCGTGGCCGCTTCGATCCTGCGTTAAGCCAATTTCCTCACCATAGTAAATGTAAGGCGTACCCGGTGAGCTAAACAACATGGCCGCAGCCAGCTTGGCTTTGCTATCGTGCTGTTTTAACTGAAAGGCTACCCGCTCCTGATCATGGTTGGTTAAAAACGGCGCGAAGAAATTAAGTGGCGCCACTGAGTCTGCCCGTTGTTGCACATTCTGGCTAAGCACTGCCGCATCAGCGACCTGCTGCTGATTGGACTGCATGGTACCAAACTGTGCTTCGCCTGCCGTATTTTGCTGCAACAAGCCGAGAATTTTGTAGCCCACTTCAAAGTCAAAGCCCTGATCCAGCCCCTGACCCTCACCGAAATAGCGGGCTGCTACCGGAATATCCACCCAGGCCTCACCCACTAAGTAGGCCTCTGGGTTGACGCTTTTTACAAACTGATTAAAGGTTTGCCAGTAAGCAATAGTCTCAGCAGTATCAGCCTGGGTATCCGGGCCACCTTCCATTGCAAAACGCACCGCGTCTAACCGAAAGCCGGCCACCCCTTTATCCAGCCAGAACTTGGCCATTTTTTCCATTTCTGCAACCACATCCGGGTGACGTAAATTCACATCCGGCTGGCTGGCACCAAAGGCGGCATAATAATATTGCTGGCGGGTTTCGTTCCAGTGCCATACCGCATCGGGTTTATCGTTGTCGCTCCAGGCGTGGCCCCAGCCACTGCCCGCTGCAGGCATATCGTCACGCCACATAAAATAGTCTTTATACGGTGCCTCGCCAGCCGCCGAGCGGACAAACCATTCGTGCTCGCTGGAAATATGGTTAATTACCAAATCCAGAATAACTTTCATGCCGTTCGCATCAGCGGCCTGAACAAAGGCCTCAAACTCGGCCATGCTGCCATAGTCACTCTCTACCTGATAAAACTGCGTAAAATCATAACCATGATAAGACGGCGCTTCAAACATTGGTGTTAACCACAACGCATTAATGCCCAGCTCCTGCAAGTACGGCAGTTTGGCCGTCATACCATTAAAATCACCATGGCCATCGCCATTGGTATCGTAAAAACTACGGGGCCAGATTTGATAAAATATGGCATCGTCCCACCAGGCGTTTTGCTGTGTTTCGCTGGCCTGACTTGGCGCTGCCGGTTGCGGCACATTGCTATGCTCTGACGGCGCCGGCTGGCAGCCACTTAATAGTAGCGCCAGGGCCAGCGAACTTAACGTAAAGGCTTTCATTGCATCCCCATTTTCTATTTAAACGCCGGTTGGCGGTTATCCGGTTGTCTGTTGCATCATAGCGTAGCAAAAAGCTACTGCTGTTCGCGCTAAAGTGTGCTATTGCTTGGTAATAGCGCCAAAATAGTGCAACAACAAGATGAATACGTATGCACCCTTTTGCGCCAAATAGCGGCTTTCGTGTAGTTTAAGCTGACTCATGTTGTAGCTAACGATAATAACAACCTCCGGGGACGTGAAATGAAACAACCTAAGCTCTCTTTCTGGCAGATCTGGAACCTCAGTTTCGGCTTTCTTGGGGTGCAAATTGGCTTTGCCCTGCAAAACGGTAACGTCAGCCGTATCCTGTCAGATTTAGGTGCGGATCTGTCGTCCCTGTCATTATTCTGGCTGGCAGCCCCTATTATGGGGCTGTTAGTACAACCCATTGTTGGTGCCGCATCTGATCGCACCTGGAATAAAATGGGCCGCCGCTTACCCTTCATGTTTGGTGGCGCGGTTATTGCTGCCGGCGCCATGATGTTATTGCCAAATGCCTCTATGGTGGTGGCGTTTATTCCGCCAATGCTGTTTGGTTTAGTGATTTTTGCTATTAAAGATGCCGCCTTTAACGTTACCTTTCAGCCATTCCGTTCTCTGGTATCCGATATGGTGCCGCCAGAGCAACGTAATCTGGGTTATTCGGTGCAAACGCTGCTGATCAACATTGGTGCAGTATTTGGCTCTATTTTGCCCTTTGTGCTAACCAACGTAGTCGGCCTGGATAACGCCTCCCGCGCTGGTGAAGTGGCACCATCAGTTATCTGGGCGTTTTATATTGGCGCTACAGTGCTACTAGGCAGTGTCTTGTGGACAGTATTTCGTACCAAAGAATACCCGCCAGAGCAATATTACGCATACAAAGGGCTGGATTCAGAAGCGCAGGCTTTGGCAGAACAGGTGCGCAAGTCGCGCAGTCTGGGCGAGAAACTGGCCGATTTCTGGCAAACCATGAAAAGCATGCCGCGCATAATGAAACAGTTGGCCGTGGTGCAATTTTTCTCCTGGTTTGCGTTGTTTATTATGTGGACCTATTTTCCGGCGGCTATTGCCCAAAATGCCTGGGGGGTCGGGGTAGAATGGTACGATGGCGCTTATATTGCCCAGATGGGCGGCGTACCGGCGAATATCGCTGCCGCTAAAGGTGCCGCCGGTGACTGGGTCGGTATTTTGTATGCTGGTTACTCTTTATTTGCCGTAATATTCTCACTAATGATGGCCAAATTAGCCAACCTGTTTGGTCGTAAGTTTGTTTACTCAGCATCACTGCTGGCAGGCGGCCTGGGCTACTTAAGCTTTGTGCTGTTTACTGACCCCACCATGACCCACGTCAACCTGCTAATCACTCAGGTCGAAATCCCTAAAGGGGCACTGGGCCTGATGATCCCAATGATAGGCGTCGGTATTGCCTGGGCCGCTATTCTGGCCATGCCTTATGCGATATTGGCCGGCGCGCTGCCAGCCAATAAAACCGGGGTGTATATGGGTATATTCAACTTTACCATCGCCGCGCCGCAAATTATCTCCGGTTTAATTGCCGGCTGGATTTTAGGTTCGATATTTGAGAATCAGGCGGTTTATATTGTAATGCTGGCCGGCGGCGCTATGGTGCTTGGTGCATTATCTGTGTGGCTGGTAAAAGAGCAGGAAGTGACCGAGGCAGCCTGACACTTATGATTTAATAAAAAATAAGGCACTTTAAAGTGCCTTATTTTCTATAACCTGCTTGCGTTGTCGCTCGTACTCTTCATAACTTTGCGCCATGTCACGCATACAATCGTCATATTGTGTCACCGGCAAGCGCCTGCATTCCTGCTTCTTGTTAAGTTGTAGGTTCTGGTATACCGCTTTATTACTGCAGCCGGAAACGGTAATTACACCCACCGCCAATGCTATTAGAAAAAATTTTGTTTTCATAACGCCTCATAGTTACAGCTGAACTCAGCGATGCTGGTCTAACATAATCTGGTTGCCATCCGGGTCTTCCAGTACAATATGAGCGGGACCAGAGCTCGCCTCATCAGCCGCTTTAATCAGCGTTATCCCTTGCGCCTGCAACTGGCTTTGGATCTTTCTAACGTCAGTAAATTCATCCATGTTCTGCGCGTTTTGATCCCAGCCCGGATTAAAGGTAAGAATATTTTTATCGAACATTCCCTGAAATAAACCAATTACCGTGCTGCCATTTTTTAAAATAAGCCAGCCCTGCGCTTGATCGCCGCCCATGGTGGTAAAGCCCAGTTTTTCATAAAAAGTTTTTGACGCGGCAATATCTTTTACCGCTAAACTTACTGAAAATGCACCTAATTCCATCATCATATCCTTGCCGATTTTTCAATCAGTTTAGCTGTGGTTATAGGCTTCTGCCAGCCAATGCTTAACGGTGTCATCAATATCTGCTGCACTGGCTAAGCGGATACGGTGGCTGCACATTGCGCTAAAGCTGCCCGACGCCTCCAGAATACCGTCAGGTTCCACGCCCTTTAAATTCAGGCCCAAATCCAGTCGGGTTGCGGTTGACGGTTGAATTAACGCAAATTGTTTATTGCGCCGCACACTGACATAGGCTTTTTTCGGGCTAAGCTCAACATCACTGCCCAGACTATTGATATAACCGACCAGTTCGTCATATAACGGCTTTAATGCTGATTTAGCACCGCTGTATTGTGCTGCCAGTAAGTCATCAGCAGCGGGTTCACCGCCTGCTGCAGCTTGTTTGGCGCAATGCGCTATCAGGTTAGCATTGCCATGGCCAAGCGCAAATTCACTTTTCAGCCAGTTTACCAGTTCACTGTGTTTAGCAAAGTTTTTGCTATTAGCCAGAGTCAGCCACTCGGCCTGGCTTTTGCCACTGCTTTGTTCCAGGTTTCGCCACTGGCTTGCCGCGGCATCTTTTGGATCAATACTCATAGTGCTGCTCCTTGCTTATAGTGGCCAGTGCTCGCTGCGGGTCCGCTTGGGCAGAATAAAACCCATTTTACTGAACATCGCATACATAATCCGAATGCCAAGGGTAGGCTTACCAGTTTCAACCACGGCTTTTAATGTATTCAGGATCATCTTACTGCCACTGGTCATTTCTTTGGCCGTGCGGCTGCCTACCGGCAAGTTATCAACAATTAAACTGACTTCTACACCCTGCTCCAGCTGCACGAGCTGGTAACTTACGGTGCATTCGGGGTCATCGTATTGCGTAAACCGGAAAGTATGGACAAAGCGGTGCGGCGGCTCAAACTCGACAACTTTACCAATTACCAGCACATTGCGACCTTCGCCGGTGCGCATTTGCAGGGTGGCACCCGGTATTAAAGCCTGCGTATGCAGCCAGGCATTATACACAGCGGCCTGAGGCTCATCACTTTTGGTTAGCTCACGCCAAATAGCTTCCAGCGTGCCGTTAATCACTATTTTTGATACCAGCCGGGTTGTCTCAGTCATACCTTTTCCTTTTTTCTGACCTTTGTTGTATCTGCTGAGTTGCTCTCAACGGCATATTTCAGGCGAGTTAGCTGACCAGCCCAAAAGTCACGATATTGATCACTCCAGCGTTCATGAATCAGCTGCAGCGGCACTGAATTTAAGTATAACGGCCGCTCGCGACCCCGCTTTTCGGCAATAACCAAATTTGCGTCGAGCAGCACCTGCAAATGTTTCATCAGGCCAATACGGCTGATGTCGAATTCACTAAGTAACTGGCTAAGCGTACAACCGGGACGGGCCGCGACTAAATCCATCAATTGCCGGCGGCTGCTGTTGGCAAGCGCCAGAAACACCCTATCAAGTTGTTGATCATTCATGGCACCCCCAATAAGTAACCTAATGGTTACCTATTAAGTTAAAACTGTCAAGTACGACCAGTACCGGCAGCTAACTGCCCTTTGGGGAGTAAACGTAAGAGAAGGAAGTTACAAAAGCGTCACGCCGGGTATTTCGGTTACCGTTCTGGCATCCGCCCGATCAATAATTCTAATCAGGACTGATTGAATTGCTTCATCTTCGCGAACATCCTGCTTGCTAACAAAGCGTTGCTCTTGTGCAGCGGCACCGGCTTCCATCACAAAGCCGATCACCACTTCCGTAGCGCAATCAGCACTGGCACCAAAATACGCTAAGGTTATTTGCGGATAGCCGTCGAAGCCTTTGTTAATTTGTTTTGCGATGCGTTTCTTTGCTTTATCCAGGTTCATACTAAAGCCTTGCCGTGAGTTTGCGATGGTGGGATATCAAAAAACTATAACACCAAACCATCACAAGTTAGCGGTAAGCTTTTCGGCTTTTTTATATTAAGTCGGTCAACTACAAACTATTCAGTATAGTGCTACAACGTGCTACAAACTCTTTTTCGGTGGCAGCGCCACATTAGCAAAAATAAGGCCGCCGACCAGCGCCATTAAAATCATAAAGGTTTGCTGGCCTACCCGGTCTGACACAACAAAATCCTGACCGGAGATCAAGGAATTTAAACCAATATAGGTTTTACTGCCGGGCACCAGCACAATTAACCCGTGCATCGCCACAATAACTGCCGGTGCCTTGGCCAGCCGGGTAAACAAGTTACTGTAAATGCCCACTGCAAAGGCACCCAGAAACGCGCCCATGGTGTAATCGACCAGGCTGGCACCGGTAATGCTGACACCATAAGCAATAAAGCCCGCGGCCAGTGACCACAGGGTGTATTTACCACGACTTCTGAACAATACAATTAGCGAGCTGACCAGAATGCCTACGGCCAGCCAGGCAAAATGGCGGGATATTGGCTCGGGTTTAACAAAATCAACGATGCCAAACAGGGTAAAACCAATAGCAATGCCGAGAAATGCGCCGAAATACAGCTTAAACAGCATCATCAGGGCGTCCATAATCCGGGCATTACCCGACACCAGATGACGCGCGGCTAATTCGGCAAAGCCAATGGTTAACGCTAAGCCGGGTATAAACGAAATAATCGCTGACAGCACAGTCAGCCGGATATTAATACCCGGATCAATGTAACTGCTGATCGCGCAAGCACCAATTGCCGCCGCCATCGCCACCAGCGGCTCCAGCATGTTAGCCACTCGGCGCGAGCGCTGAGCCCACAGCACAAACAGATAGACCAGCAACGACAACACTGCCGACCACAGCACATCATTCCAGCTGGTGGCCATTAACATGGCAAAGGCACCACCCGAGGCCATCATCGCCACTGCAGTAGCTAACTTGCCGTAAGAGCTGGGGCGGGCATCAATGGCATCGAGCAACGCATCGGCTTCATGAATACTGACCTGGCCCTGCAATACCTGATCAACCAGTTCGTCAGTGCGCGATAATGCCCCTAAATCCAGATCGCCAGGGTTAACCCGCGAAGCATGGGTGTATTCCTGCTCATGACCTTCGGTCCATAACACAAAAGTCATAGAAGTAGGCGATATAATAAACGAGCCCTTCAGAGCAAGGTGGGTGGTCAGTTCGGTAAGGTGCGCTTCCAGCCGGTACGCCGGGGTGCCGTACTTATGTAACATCTTGCCCAGTTTGACGATAAATTTCCGTTTATGATTAAAATCAGCGGTATACACAAGCGGTTTCCTGCAGTTCTGTCTGGTATTTAAATAGGCAGCTAATTGTAAAGCAAAAGCCTACCGATAGCAGCGCTGCCTTCAGTAATTTACATGAATAGGTCTGTGACGGGCAGCATTAAAGACCGCTATACCAAACATCAGGCACAAACCGGGCTGGAACTACGCCAACCACAGTACGGGCATTCGCCGCTGTAGAACTTACCCAACACCCTGAAGATATTGCACTGATTTTGTAATTCCTGAGCCTGCTTCAATGAAAACCCATTAATAACAATATGATAGATATAAAAAGCCTGGCACCATGTTTGCAACCCTACCTTTGTTCGCCAAGAACCTTAATGTTCAACCTTACATAAGGAGGCAGTAATGATTAAGCACACAACGTTATTCACCACTTTGTTGCTGGCAAGTAGTATGGCATTCGCTGCGAATACATTTGAAACCGCCGACACTAACCGCGATGGCATGTTGTCTGCACCTGAATATCAGCGTTATGTCTTTGATTACGATGTATATACTAACCGGGACACCAACAATGACAGCTTATTAGATGAAGAAGAGCTGGGTATTTCAGTATTTGACGCCGATGATTTCGCCAGTTGGGATGCCGACGGCGATACCTATCTGACCTATGATGAGCTTAACATCTCCCTGTTTGACTACTACGATGAAGATGACAATGGTTATTTGGATAATGATGAATGGAACAAGGCCGGCGATGACGGCTGGTTTGATATGTAACCACCCTTCAGTTTTAAATATAGTAAGGCCTGGCACATGCCAGGCCTTTTTTATGCCGTTTATTTTGCCATTATGTTCGTAACTTAAAAACAGGGTTTAACGATGCAACTGCGCGATTTAAGGCAACAACCGCTGACGAGTCGGCTTGCAGCAATAAGTTGTACAAACCACAGATCTCATGCCAGTCAGTACCTGCTGCTGTGCTGGCATACTGATTAACCCTATAAAAGATTGGGGGTCAGATAACGAAAATTGGGGCAGATAACACTTAAACGGCAAGCGCTACTGGCGCAGTATCTTTGCCATGGCTTTCGTTCCTTGTTTGCAATTTAAGAGGTTGTCAGTCTTAACTTAGGAATCGATGAGATCAGTATCAACGATATTTGCGCCACTAAGCTTACCTTATATCAGATCAATGACACTGACCCTTTTGATCTGCCAACAAGTACTAGGGCGTGTTATATGTCAGCTTCAGGAAGCAACAGTATTCTTTCACTGCGCCATACCCGGACTAAACTGACGACCGAAGCATGTCGCAAGTAAACAATGCGGAACGGCGGGTAAATAAGCTCGCGAATTTGCTCTTGATAAAACTCAGGCACTTTCCTGCCTGAGTCGGGGTGATCTGCCAGCTTTTGCGCCTTTTCCAAAATAGCGCTGACAAACCGCTGGCCAATTTCCGAAACGCCCTGTTCAGTATAGTAAGCCTTAATATCCAGCAAATCATTTAGCGCAGACCGCGCAATAACAAGCTTCACTTACACCACGCCAAGTATCTTTTTCGCCTCATCCAGAGTAACTGTATCGCCTTCACGAATATCAGCCAACCCTTTAGCTACAGCCTTAACAAAAAGAAGCTCTTCAGCCATTTTTTCATA
This sequence comes from Arsukibacterium sp. UBA3155, assembly GCA_002364615.1. Taxonomy (GTDB): domain Bacteria; phylum Pseudomonadota; class Gammaproteobacteria; order Enterobacterales; family Alteromonadaceae; genus Alishewanella. Next base: position 79,235 of record DEYP01000003.1, read on the forward strand.
ATCGTCAAGACCTTGCACTACAGCAACACCGCGTCCCCGGCTCGTTAACAGAATCGGCCGATGGGTTTCATTGGCACGGCCCACTACTTTGCCAGGATTGACTTTCAGATCAGACAGAGGAATAACATCCTCAGAAAATTTGGTTTGCATTTTGCCACCTCGGCTATTAACAGGGCCATTGATAGCACCTGTATAAAGGTGCCGTCAACAACAAAGTTGACCATTCGCAACACTCTAAGCCACTACGGCTGCGCCGAAATAACACTTTCAATCCAGTATTGATAATGGCTCAGCCGAACATTGCAACTGACTTGACCATACCGTCCGGGAGTTCTGTCAGTGCTTTGCAAGTCGCTCCATGAAGTGAGCCCCGCCAGCAACCACTCCTGCTCAGCTTCAATCAGAACTGGCCCGCCACTGTCGCCACTACCTGATCCGCCTTCAAGCGGTAAAGCATCCGCTGGGTTGTCGAACACATAGCAAAACCAGCGACCATCGGCACTGCTGACTGTGTTGTAAGCCCGACGAAGTTCTGTGCGGTGAGAACTACTGAATCCATAACCGCCCACGCCGTTACCGGTTGCGCCTTTGCCTATAACTTTAACAGTTTGGCCGAACTCATTGTTACTAGTGTAGATAGCCACAGGCGGGATATCAGTAATGGGTTGTGCCAATTTCAGCAGTGCAATGTCATCTGACGAAGCAAGCAGAGCCCTGAAAAGCGTCCAGTCCCAGGTAGCCAGCGCTTGCTGTAGTAGCTGTTGAGGTGGAGCTTTGTAGCCGGAATGGATCTCGATGCGTTCAACAGCTCTGGTTATACCACCAACCGTTATCTGTTTTATTTCAGATTGCCAACTAATCGCATGAGCGGCGGTAATAACCCACTGCGGCGCGATCAATACGCCATGCCCCTCACCAGGCATGTCGGCCAGAGCAGAAAACTCAGTAGCCTGTACCCGATACTCTGAATCATCAATATCGTGACGAATAACGATGGCGCTCGCACTGAAAGACAGGACAAGCAGGGTGAAAAACAACATTCGAGGCATTTATGTTTCCTTTGGTATCGATGGGGTCAGTATCAACGATATTTGCGCCACTACTCTTTTCCTATGACTGATCAATGACACTAACCCTTTTGATTAGTTAGCTATAAGCTTATGTCCAACTGTTTAAGCTCGCCTGTTCCCACGTTAAAAATATAATATAATGTCTCGCCGCCCGGCACGGTATAAATCAGGACCGTGTCATTATCGACAATTCGATAGCCTTCAATATCATCCATAACTGGCGTTAAATTGGCGCCATCATACTCAGAAACCAGTAATTCTTTTTTGTCATTCTGGTTTAAAAAACCATCGTTGTTTGTGTCTTGCCTGGCTACTGAATAGATATTTTTACTTAAGGTTTTGTCGTACTGAGTTTGCTGCTCGCGCACAGGAGAAAAATCCACTATTAAAGCATTGTTTTGAAATAGTAAGGTCCGTTGTTCACCCACTTTGGCGAACATCAGATTTACTGCATTACTGCTTAAACTGAACGACGATAAAATTGCAATCTTCTCCGCACCTGAACTATACGGTAGCTGTTGCACAACTTTATCAGACGTTACTTCGAAAATATGTACATCCTTAAGCAAGCCTACATACTGCGTTTTAAGTTTTATTTTTTGCTCTGTTGCCAATGCATCATCGTGTGTGATCACTTGCACCGTTGGGTCTGAATAATCCTGCCGGAAAAGGTCTTTGAGCAGCTCCTTACCCACAGTAATAATCACAACTATTGCAGCGAGAAACAGCAGTACCTTATTAGATTTTTCAATGAAACTCATAACTCGATTGCTCACATAAAACTCCTTGTGTTGCTTTCCCCGTTTAATGGGTGATCTAATCTGGTGACACTAAAGCCTTTCGCAATTGTGACTGGATTCCGTTAACCCATTGCTATCCGTCCAAAAGGCGACACATGGAGGCCACTTTAGCGGCAATAACGAAATTAATTTACTTATTCAGACCTCTATTTAACCGAGCCATTTTCTAGCTTCAAGTTCTCTTTAACTTTGTCGTTTAGTTTCGCGTACTCGTTAAAAAGCTTGGCGAAAGGCGCTTCTTCACCTGCAAAGTAACCTATCTGGGCAATATTAACGGAGTCGTTGTTTTGAGTGACATACCGGGTCACCCAGGCAGGATGCGCAGCATGATTTTCTGTGGTGAAAGCAATATTTGCACGCAGTTGATCGTTTGAAAAAACGACCAAATTCTGCTCTTCAAAAATTCTTTTTGTATCGCCAAATTCGTTGCTTACATCACTAAAGTACTCCTGCCACTGCTCAACTGTTATTTTCGCCTTGGGAAATGGTTCTATTTCAACAGCATTAATGCCAAATGAAATTGATAAAAACGCCAGAAATATATATTTGCTCATGTAGTTACCTGTTGCGTGAGTGAAGCTGCACTTTACACTTTGCTAAATTATCCAACATTTTTCTCTACATCAACTACATATTGCCAGAGTGTGCCAAATATCTCGGGTATTGAGCCTAAGCGGCTTAAGGACAGGAGCTACAGTGAAACAACTGCCCAAACAACAACCCTAAAAACTCAGGTTGTTGTTTGGCACAGCTAATTGATAAAAGGAAGTTGTTCGTGGCTTAGCGCACCTGGAATTGCAGTTTATCACCTTGCCAGTCGGTTTTAATTTTTAACTGCTTGCTGGCTTTGTCGTAGTACGCCACATTTTGCTGGCGGGCGAAGCGCTGGGGCTGAGCAACAATGGCGATAAACTGGCCATTTACCGTAACCCGACCGGCTTTAGCGCTTTGGTTATGCAGCACAACCGTAAGCTCGCGGCTCTCCGGTTTGCCGCTGTAATCGCCGCCATTCTCACCGGCACTGCGGCTAAATTCCAACTTTAAGCCGCTTTCACTATCCTGCCCGTTAGAATCCAGCGCATAGAAATTCAGCAGCTCATAGTTACCATTTTCGATACTATTGGCGCTAATACCATCGTCTTCATACATCTGGCCTTTGCTGCAGCTGACAGTACTGTCGGCATAATAGTGCACGGTTAAGGCTTTTGAACTGTAATCGCGGGTACTGGTCATCGGTTCAACCATCGGCACAAAGCTGCCGGCCTTTACCAGCACTGGTATGGTATCGATGCTTACCGGCACTTCGGTCAGCTCACCGCCCTGATAACGCTTACCGCTGAAAAAGTCGAACCAGATGCCATCGGGCATATTGACTGGCCAGCTGCGCACGCCGGGCTTCGTGACCGGTGCCACTAAAAACGCATCGCCCCACAGGTAGCTGTTGGTTTCGTCCATAAAGCCGGTATTGTCTTCATCGAGGAAAAACAACGGCCGCATTAATGGCATACCGGTCTGGCTGTGCTGCCAGGCCATGGTATACAGGTAGGGCAGCAACTGATACCGCAGGTTCAGGTAGGGTCGCAGGGTGTCTATTACCTGCTGGCTGTGAAATACCGGCTCCGGTGCGATATGCTCCTGAGCATGCGGCCGGTATACCGGCTGAAACACGCCATATTGCAACCAACGGATATACAGCTCCGGATCGAAGGTTTCGCCACCGGCAAAACCGCCTAAATCAGAGTGAATATAGCCAAAGCCGAACAGGCTCATTTGCAGCGCGAGTTCTACCTGCGGCTGCAGGCCACCCCAACTGCGGTCGACATCGCCGGTCCACGGCACCATGCCATAGCGCTGCGAACCTAAGCTGCCAGCCCGCATCATAATAAATGGCCGGGTGTCGGCAAAGTTACGCTTGTAACCGCGATACACCAGTTCGGCCCAGCGATGGCCGTAGGCGTTATGAATTTCATCAGCAGTGCCCAGCATATGTTGGGTATCAGAGGGGTGCACTTCCGGCTCACCTAAATCGCCCCATACCCCAGCCACGCCCTGCTCGGCCAGATCTTTATAAATTTGCCAGAACCAGTCGGCGGCGACCGGGTTAAACACATCTATTAAGCCGGTATTACCAAAATAAAAATCAAAGGTTTTCGGACTGCCATCCGCTGCTTTGGCCAATACTCCTGCCGCTGCAGCTTCCTGCCAGCGCCTCGAGCTGGTTAACACAAAAGGTTCTGTGACTAAAATGGTGTTAACACCATCGGCTTTAAAATCGGCCAGCATTTGCTCTGGCTCTGGAAAGGCCTCGCGATCCCATGCAAGGTTACCCATATGGCCCTTAATGTCCGGGCCAAACCAGTATAAGTCGAGCACGATCGCGTCGAGTGGCAGGCCTAGTTCGCGGTATTTTTGTACCACCTCCCGCGCTTCTGCCTCAGTGCGATAGCCAAAACGTGAGGCATAACTGCCCAGCGTCCAGCGTGCTGGTAGCAAAGGCTTGCCACTTACTGTCAGGTAGTTATCAATCAGCTGCGGAAAGCTATCCGCGGCAACCACAATATAAGCGCTTCGTCCGCCCATCGCACTGAACTCCAGCGTATCGGCGGCGGTTTTACCTAAATCGATATGGCCTGCGGCCGAGTTATCAAACAACAACATATATTTGTTGCTCGACATGACGCCAGCCAGGCTGAAATACATTTGGGTAGATTCGGTGCTGTAACCGTAGTGTGCTTTGTTATACAGCGGCAGGCGGTGACCACGCCGGTCCATACCCAATACGCGCTGACCGGCGCCAAACAGTTTTTCCTGCGCCGTTAACGCAAATTTAAAGCCTAGTTGTTCCTTGTCGCGAAAGAAACCCGGTTGCTCGGTGGTGATCAACTCGCCATCTTTGTAAAAGCTCAGTTTCAGCGGGGATTTGGCTATTTTTACGCTCATTTGCTCTGAGCGGTACACTAAGTGATCGTCCTGATTCACGACCGTCAGGGTAAGCGGTGCTGGCTTACTGCCAATGGCAAATGACGGTAGCTGAGTGTGGCCGCCTGGCAAATAATGGACTTCTGCTACCTGTGGTTGAAAAAAGGTAATGGCCAGCTCGCCATCGCTGGTTTTTAACAATAATTGATTGCCCAGCTGACGGTGTGACTGATAATCGGCCGCGGCCGTCGCAAAAACGGTCAGCAGGCCAAAGGCCGCCAGCAAGCGGCTTATGGAAATTAGATAGCGCATGATTACTCCTGATAATACTGCACGCGATACACCACCGAATCCAGCGGCTGCAGCGCAATAGTAACCCGCCCTATACCATTTGTAACCTGCAGCACGTTAGCCTCTTCGCCTAACTGTCCAGCCAGACCATGGCTGCCATCGGCTAATTGCCACTCGCTTACCAGTTCCGATGGCAGTATCAGCTCAAACTCACTGGCTTGTTCGGCATTAAAATTACTGACCACAATTAACTGCTGCGCATCCTGCTGTTGATGATCAGTGTACCGGGCAAAAGCCAGTTGCTGTTCGCTGTAGGCACTATCAGCAGCCAGGTTTGCGCTATGCAACGGATAGTAATCGCCCAGTAACGCCGGTGCTGTGGCACTGAACTGCATTAACCGCACATAAAAATCGCGCAGCGCTGCTTCATCTTTAGTCAGGGCGCCGCCATCAAATTTGCCACCGTTCATCCAGCGTTGATGGTGTGGCACGCCAACATAATCAAAAATGCTGGTGCGGGTCGGCTGGCCAAAACCGGCGTTCTGTGCGCCAGGCTCGCCAACATCCTGACCAAAATACAGCATAGTCGGCGAGGTACTGATTAACGCCGATACCACCATAGCGGGCATACCTTTACGGGCATCACCGGCAAAATCCGGGCTGGCAATTCGCTGCTCGTCATGGTTTTCCAGAAAGTGCAGCATGTGGTGCTCTATATCTGCCATCCGTTGCTGGGTCTCTACCAGAGCCGAGGCAGGCCCGCTGCCCTGCATCACCCGCTTTAAGCTGTCGTAAAATTCTACTTTGTCGTACAGGTAGTCCATTAAGCCCAGTTTTATATAATCCCGGTATAAATCAGGCTGATACACCTCAGCCAGTAAAAAGGCATTGGGGTTAACCTGTTTAATATGCGAGTTTAAATAGCTCCAGAACTCCACCGGTACCATTTCCGCCATATCATAACGGAAACCATCGACGCCAAAATCTAGCCAGTATAGCGTAATATCGCGGAATTTTACCCAGGAGTCCGGTACGTCCTTACCCTGCCAGAACTGATAATGCGCCTGCCAGTCTTTTTCAGCATACTCTGAGGGCAAGCGGTCAAAATCGTAGCTGCCGTCCGGTCGCACGCCATAGTTAATTTTTACCGTTTCGTACCAGTCATCAAATGCCGGCTGAGCAGCGCGGGCGCCGTTACCGGTCCATTTTGCCGGGGTTTCACTAAACTGGCCATCGGCCAGCGGGTGTGGCTCGCCGCCTAAAACCTGATAATTGTCTGGCCACTGTGGTACCTGAAACGCCTTACCCGGCACATAGTAAAAGTTATTGTTGCGGGCATATTCAACCGTGCTGTCGTCATTCGCGCCAAAATCGCTTACCCCGTCGGGCTTAGCGAGTGACTGGTAATCCCGCGCTACATGGTTAGGCACAATATCAATTATCACCTGCATATCATGCCGATGGGTGAGCTCAATTAAAGCTTTAAACTCTGCCAACCGATTCGCCGGGTTAACCGCTAAATCGGGATTAACACTGTAATAGTCTTTTACCGCATAGGGCGAGCCGGCACGGCCTTTTACCACATCGGGGTCGTCCAGGCTAATGCCAAACGCCGTGTAATCATTAATAACCGCATGATGCGGCACCCCGGTATACCAGATATGACTGGTACCCAGCGCTTTAATACCGGCCAGCGCGTCATCGGTAAAGTCGTTAAACTTGCCTACGCCGTTTTCTTCTGTGGTGCCCCAGGGTTTGTTAGTGCTATTAGTATTACCAAACAGCCGGGTAAATACCTGATATACCACCGGCTTGCCGTGACGTTCAGGAGTGGCCTGCACTGGCTGCGAAGAAGGTTTAGTCGCAGACTGTGTTGTCGTGGCCGGGTCGACTGGCGGCTGGCCGCAGCCTGCCAGGCCAAGCATCGCTAAAGTGGCCAGCAAAAGAGTAATGCGGGGACGAAAAATATCAGTTGTAGGTTGAGTCGTCATTGCGTATTGTCCAGCCACTGTAGTAACCCATTAAGTTACCCCAGAATTGCCAGCGCTGGCTGGTTTTTTTTATTGCATACGTATGCAATAAAACCCTACAATCGGACCAGAAAAACACTATTATTTAAGCCTGACGCTGGCTATAGTAGGCAGCGGAAGGAGATATGAAATGGACGCAACCACCGAAGCCCCGCTCTTAATTTTATTTATTGCGTTACTGTCTTGCGTGGGCTGCCTATCCTGGTGCGTAATGAGCTGGTTAGTTCGTATTTGCCCTCTGGCCAGCCGTCACTTTGCATTGTCTAATTTGTTGATTTTTATTGGTACATTTTTAATTTATATCCGGATAGAGCCGCCCACATTCTGGTATTGGTTTTCCTCGAATGCATCGATGTTAGTGGGTTTTTATTTCATTTACACCGGCTTGCTTCATTTATTCAAATTATCCTGGTCGACCCGGCGTGCCCGGATAATCCTCACTCTGGCACTGATTATTTTATTCTTTTCCAGCCATAATACTAACAATGCCTGGCTGGTTGGGATCGTGTTCTCAATTGTGGCATCCAGCTTATTTGCCTATGCTGCCTGGGCCAATTTCCGGGGGATCAGACAGGAGTTTGATGCTGTTGCTGCGGGTTCTGTCAGTTGTCCATTTGCGCTAGTTTCGCTGTTTTTTTTAATCCGGATAGCATTTATCATTCAGGAGCAAAGTGCTGCAAACGCTTATGTCTCAATTAAGCATCCGGATTCACTGTTGCAGTTGTGGTTTTTGGTGGTACTGACTGTCGTTATAAACTTAAGCCTTGTCGGCAATGCCTTTGCACGGCTAGTAAGCAAAATTCGCTCACTTGCTGATCGCGATAGCCTAACAGGCTTATGGACCCGGCGTATCATTGATCAACAATTATTAAATCAAGCTAGAATATGTGAGCGCCACCATTCAGTATTTAGCATCCTACTGATCGACCTGGACTACTTCAAAAAAATTAATGATAAATACGGCCATCAAATTGGCGATCAAGCGTTAGTTCATGCCAGTAACTGCTTTAAAGACGCACTTAGAGACGTAGACTGGCTGGCTCGTTATGGTGGTGAAGAGTTTCTGGCTTTATTACCTGATACTGGCCAACCTGAGGCGGTTACAATCGCCGAACGGCTACGGCAACAGCTGAGTGCACAACCATTTACTGAAGCCGCCGAGCTGCAACTTACCGCCAGTATTGGTATTGCAAGCTTTCAGGCAGGTGACCACATTGACCAGTTGATTGCATCAGCCGACCAGGCGTTATATCAGGCAAAAGCCAGGGGGCGCAATCAGGTATCGTATCTGGCTGGCAACGACAAAGTTTTTGCTATCGATTAGCTGCCGCACAGCACTTAACTTAAGTGCTATATCGTTACAATCATACAATTACTACACTGGGCGATAATAACCAGATGCTGCAATAAATATGGCATTGATTTCGGTGTGTCGGAGATGATGATGTTTAACTTTTCGCTAAAAAATAAAATGTTATTGTTAGCGGTGCTGCCCATGATAGCAATTGTTCTGGCACTAATAGTGATGATATATCACCAAATGCATACTATGGGTACGGAGGAGATACGCCAATTTCGTGTTGATATGCTGCAGGAGAAGCAAGATGCTTTAAAGCATCATATTGAGATAGCGATAACTGCGGTTACGCCACAGCTTTCAGGCAGTAAACCAACTGAAGCACAGCAGGAGGAAGCTAAAGCGCAGATTCGAGCTATGAGATTCAGTGACCATGGCTATATGTTTATTTATGACCTTAACGGAGTCGTGCTTGTTCATGGTTTCAATGAAGCGCTGGAGGGTCGGAATCTTACACAATTAACCGACCCGAATGGTGTATTTCTGGTAAGAGAACTGGTTAGTGCCGGCAAAAAGGGCGGCGGTTTTGTCAACTATATGTGGGAAGAGAAGACTCGCGGCGGCTTAACGCCAAAATTAAGTTATGCCAAAAGCATGTTTAATGATCGCTGGATCATCGGCTCAGGTTTTTATATTGATGATATTGAACGGCGGGTAGAACAGAAACAGCAGCAAATAGACCAGCGTATTCGAACTACCTTGTTAATGATGGTCGGTGGTGCGGTATTAATGCTGGTGCTAGTGGTTGGGCTGGCACTATTTATTGCTGATTTAGTGGTTAAGCCGCTGCAAAAAGCGTCAACAGCATTAATTAATATTAGCGAGGGTGAGGGAGACTTAACAGAGCGGCTGCGGGTAGAAACTTCGGATGAAGTAGGAGAAGTTGCACGGGGTTTCAATGATTTCGCTGAAAAAATACAACAGCTGGTAATAGAGGTAAAGCAAGCTGTATTAGCACTGAGTCACAGCGCAGTGAGTATGCAAAATATTGTCAGTCTTACCACCAATGATGCTGTTAGGCAAAAAACAGAAACGACTCAAGTAGCTGCGGCAATTTATCAGATGTCTACCGCCGTGCAAGATGTCGCAAATAGCGCACGTTTAGCAGTAAGTACAGCCGAAGAAGCCGATAAAGAGGCCGTAGGCGGTCAGAAAAGTGTCGCCCAAACCATAGCTTCAATTCAAACATTGGCAGCAGAGGTTAATACCGCTGGCGATACCATTGAAAAACTGGGCGCTGACGCCGACCAAATTGGCTCGGTAGTTAATGTGATCCGCAGTATTGCCGAGCAAACTAACTTGCTCGCATTAAACGCGGCTATAGAAGCAGCACGAGCAGGTGAACAAGGTCGGGGGTTTGCAGTGGTGGCAGATGAGGTGCGCACTCTGGCGACACGCACTCAGCAAAGTACTAATGAAATACAGCAAATGATTTCTCAATTCCAACAAGGTACTAAAGCTGCGGTACAAGTAATGCAGCGCAGCCGCGAGCAGTCACTGCAGACGGTGCAGCAAGCCGACAAAGCCAGCGGATCGCTTAAAACCATTACAGGTTCTGTCAGTACTATTACGCAAATGAATATTCAGATTGCCAGCGCAGCTGAGCAGCAAACTTCGGTAGCAGGAGATATCAGCCACAGTATTAATCAAATAGCACAACTGGCTGATCAAGCAACTAAAAATGCAGCCGATTTGTCAGCTGCAACCGGTCAACTTACAGAATTGGAGCAGCGTCTGATTGACTTGGTACAGCGCTTTAAAGTGTAGTTGTTGTCGGTAGCGTGGTTGCAATAACCGGAGAGGTATCGAATTAACTTTTAATTGCTAGCGAATCAGGATTGTATCTGCCCAACGCACAGCTTGCTGATATACGTCGGCCAGTTTGGCAATACCACTGATTTGCTGCTCCAGGTCGATGGTGGTTTCCCAGTCACCGCGTTCGAACGCCAACGCTAATTGCAACATTTTTCCAAGCAGGCCTGACTGGCTCAGCAATGCCTGCTTAATTTCGGTTTGCAGTGGCAGCTGCTCGAGCATGACCAGTTGGGGCTGTTCGATAATTTCATGCACGTTAGAGAATAAACCGGTTAAAAACGCACTGGGGGGGTTGTTCGACAGGTGTTTTTGTTCAGCCAGTAGATCACAAAACCGCGCCCGGATTAATGCCACGGTTAGCCGGTCATCCTGTTCGCCATCTGCTAAGTTAGCCAGTGCCAGCAACGCGATAAACTTTTTCAGCTCAGGCTCGCCCATTGATACCATGGCCAGTTTTAGTGAGCTAATGGGCTGACGTGCAGCAAACTGACTGTTATTTACAAACCGCAATAATTTATAGGACAGTCCGACGTCCCGCTGACAAATACCCGCCAGCAAATCAAAATCGAGTTCGGCTTTTGATGACTCAGCAATTAACGACAACAAATTCGCTTTGTTAGAACTAAGCTGCTTTTGCTTCATCATTTCCGGCCGGGCAAATAAGTAGCCCTGAAACAGCACAAAGCCCATCATTTTCAGCTTTTCAAATTGCTCAGCGGTTTCTACTTTTTCAGCGAGCAGTATTAAGGGAAAATCGGCAATTCGTCGCAAATAACGGCTAATTTGCAGCAAGTTAAACTGTAGTACGTCTATTTTCACATAAGTAATATAGGGTAGAAACTCATCCCATTTCGGGTCAAAGTCGTGGTCATCCAGCGCCAGTTTATACCCCTGGCTATGCAAATTCTGACATACCTCTAATAGCTCCGGACTTGCCGGTACCGTTTCCAGTATTTCAATGACCGTGCTGGCCGGGTTAATAGAGGTTGGAAAACGATGCAGCAGGGTATCAGCAGAAAAATTAATAAAAGCAGGTTTGTTACCGGTAATGCTTTCAACACCCAGCAATAAGTGATGTTGCAGTAATAACTTACTGGTTGCTTCGTCGGCATCAATATTTGGAAAGCTATTCGCTTCGCCATCCCTGAACAATAGCTCATAGCCACATACTGATTTGTTAGCATCGAAAATAGGCTGACGGGCAATATAACCGTACATAATTGCGCAACTCCTTTACTTCCCGTTCATCAGTATATTCGGATTTACATCAATAACAACCAAAAGCCGCCGTGCTAAAAGTTATAGCTCAATCCCAGCATCACACTATCAGCTTTATTACCGCTTAAGTTGTAGCGGGTGTATTGCAATTGCAATGTTAGCGGCTCAGTTAACGCATAGCCTGCGCTTGCACCCCAGTAAATATCAGTATCAGAATCGCTGCTGCGAATAATAGTATTGCCATACTGACTACTGCTATTGCTCCACCAACTAAATACCCCGGCCTGCACAGCCATTGACCAGCCTTCGGCTTGCAATAAAGTAAAGCTAAAACCGCTGCGAATACCTTTGGCCAGTAACGGACCAACATCGGATACCTGTTGATGTAACTGCTCAGCACTGAGTGTATCACCCGCAATACTCAGCGAGGCCTCACCCAAATCAACATAATGCGCTTCTATTTCCAGCGTATTTGTCAGCGCAAAGCTAGCGCCCAGCGCAAAGCTGGTAGCGCTATCGTCGTAGCTTAACAACGTCGCTTCTGCCGGCAAACCTGCCCCGATATCACTGGCAGATTGGCTTGCTTTGCTCTGGCCGATATAGCCCTCCAGCGACAAGCCTGCTGCCTGTGCCGTTGGCGCGCTCATTAGCAACACCGAACTCATTAGCACCAGCAGCATGGCGGCTGCGCCTTTGTTAAACAGCACTGCAGCGCCTTTAACCCGGCGCAGTAACAGCACGCTTAACAACAGCAAGCTCCAGGCTCCGGTTGAGCCACCAGAGGATTTATTCACCACCGTAATCACCTCGTAGGCTTGAACCGAGACTAATACTTCACCTTGCACAATACCACCGCGGCCATCGCTAATAACAAAACTTACCGTATCACTACCGTCAAAACCAAATTTAGGCACATAACGCAACATGCCCTTAGACACTGTCACCGTGCCTTGCTCTGCACTGGCTGCAGTAACACTGAGTGCATCACCGTCTGCATCGCTGGCATTCGCTAACACATTAATGGTTATCGGTGTGCGATCATCTGTGTTAACAGTGGCTATCGGGCTAATTTGTGGTGCCTGATTAAAGTAAACACTAATGGCAACCTGCGCACTTGCGGTACCACCATTACCATCAGTAACACCATAAACCAGGGTGTCGCTGCCAATAAAGTCTGTAGCCGGGGTATAAATGATCTGAGTCATATCAGCACTGATACTCACCTGACCAAAGTTAGCCGATACCTGGGTAAGGCTAAGGGCGTCACTATCGGCATCACTATCGTTACTTAATACATCCAGCTCATGGCTTTGGTTCCATTGCAGGTTGAAACTATCTGCCGCCGCTTGCGGTAAGGCATTGCCTGAGAACGGCACCGCCACACCACCCGGGTCAACAATAGCGCTATTAACGATAGCATCAGCATCGTTCGGGCCACCATCTTCTATTTGCAACTGCACACACCAATGACCTTCAGTCAAACCGGCTTGCCATTCACTTGCACCCGGCGTCGGGCAATAGCCTGGTTCGCCCGCAGCACTGTATAGCTGGTTATTACTGTCAATTACAAAATTAGCCCAGCCATCAGCGGCCGTGTATTTACGATAAACCGCATTAGCAGGTACCGGTTGCGTTTGGGGTAGTACAACCCGATTACTCTGCCCAGGCTGAGGTAATTCAGTTAAAACGAAATCGAATAACCCGCCGGTATGAGTAGCCTGCATATCCGGCTCCAGCATGATCACCACATCGGTACCAAGCTCAATGCCACCCGTGTTGGTCAGTAAGGCAGCTGCACCTTTGGATAAACACACGCCAGGCTCACTTTCAGCCAGGTAACGGTCTACCTGTGCTAAACGCTCTGGCATCGCCTGACAAGACAGGCCCGGATCCAGATAGTCCGGTATGCCGTTGCCATTGCTGTCGCCTGCACCTTCCTCACTATCGGGGATTAGATTATTGTTGCTATCTGCATCACCCAATACCGGCAGCGTATTGACCACTAGCAGCGTAATGCGTCGCGTCGTGCTGAGTGCCGGCGTACCATTATCCGTTGCAGTTGCGTTAAGCTCATACACTCCGGTAGCAAGCGCTGCCGGGTCAAACATGAACTGGTCCGCTGCAGTTGCGGTATTTTGCAATGCCTCATCTGCACGCCACATCAGGCTTACATCATCTGCGCTGTTGGCATCAGATACCATTGCGCTTACGGTTACCAGCCCGCCAGCTTTACTTACCTGAATGCTTCGCTGGCCATTTTGTGAGGCCTGCAGCGCAACTTCCGGCGCCAGATTATCCTGGTTAATGCTAATCCGGGTTTGAGCATTGCTGCCATTATTCTGGCCATCGTTTAACGTTATGATAATGTCTTTGCTGGCCACATCCGTTAGATCTGCAAACACAGTGAATTGCAGCGGCGCTGCTAAACCACTGTTAATCTGCACGGTTCCGCTCGTCAGATCATGATCAGACATCGGTAGCGCAGAGCCACTCACGGTATAGCCTATTTCCACCGGGTACTCGGGCGCAGGACCATTTAATAACACCTGAACCGTCACGGAACTGCCGGCACTTACCCGTTGAGATTTACTCAGCGAAATCAGCGGCTGAACGCTTACTGTTTGCGATTCAGTGCTGCTAAGGCCATTGCTATCCGTCGCAGTCCAAAACGCCTGGTGTTTACCCGGGGCAAAGAACGGCCTGCCATTTTGCAAGCTGACCGCTAAACGATTACCGTCTGCATCTGTGGCAATGACATTACCCAAATTAACTCTGGTAAATAAACCAGTAGCGTTAACGTCGATATCCTGTGGCACAATGATTGTTGGCGCTAGCGGGTTGGTACCGGTAATATCGATTTCAACATTCGCTGACGCACTGAACTCACCATCGCTGATCCGATATTGTAAGCTGGCTGGCCCGCTGAAGTTATCGCCCGGTTTAAAACTAAGCGCATTATCAACAATCGTAACCTGGCCAACACTGCTGCTTGCTGCCGTTATACTTAGCGTATCTTCATCAGCATCCGTATCGTTAAGTAATACATCCAGTATATAGATACTATCGGACGCCATAGGCAGAGTGTAATTATCGTCATTGGCAACCGGAGCTTCGTTTACATTTATCACTTCAAGCTTAAAGGCGGGCAGGCTGGCTGATAATTCACCATCGGATACGCTAATCACAATACCGGTAGTTTCACCCACATGTTCTTTATCCGGCGTACCCGTTAAGGCACCGGTTGAGGTGCTAAACGTCGCCCAGCTTGGTTTATTGGTAATACTGAACGTCAACGTGGTATCAGGGTCGATATCCTCGGCGGTTGGCTCAAATACATAAGCCGCATCTTCGTCAATAGAAGTCGCAGGAGTGCCGCTGATGGTAGGCGCATCATTAGTGTTAGTCACGCTCAGGTTAAAGGCTGGTAATACCGCACTTAAACTGCCATCGGATACGCTAATCACAATCGCATTGGTCACACCAACATCGCTGTTAGCCGGCGTACCGGTTAAGGCGCCAGTAGCACTGTTAAACATTGCCCAGCTTGGTTTATTGGTGATGCTAAATGTTAATGTGGTATCAGCATCCACATCGGCTGCGGTTGGTACAAAGTTGTAGGCAGCATCTTGTGCCACAGTTGTCGCTGGTAAACCGCTAATCGTTGGCGCATCGTTGGTGTTGCTTACCGTTAAGTTAAACGCCGGTAATGCTGCACTTAAACTGCCATCCGTGACACTGATCACAATCGCATTGGTCACCCCAATATCATCATTAGTTGGGGTACCGGTTAACGCACCGGTCGTTGTGTTAAAGCTGGCCCAACTCGGTTTGCTGACAATGCTAAAGGTCAGCGTGGTATCCGCATCCACATCCGCTGCCATTGGCACAAAGCTATAAGCCGTATCCTGTGCGATAGTGGTCGCGGGTGTGCCACTAATGGTAGGGGCATCGTTAGTGTTGGTGACGCTTAAGTTAAAGGCTGATAATGCCGCACTTAAGCTGCCATCTGACACGCTAATGACAATACCGTTTGTCACGCCCACATCACTGTTAGCCGGCGTACCGGTTAAGGCGCCAGTAGCACTGTTAAACATTGCCCAGCTTGGTTTATTGGTGATGCTAAAAGTCAGCGTGGTATCCGCATCCACATCGGCTGCGGTGGGTACAAAGTTGTAGGCAGTGTCTTGTGCCACAGTTGTCGCTGGTGAACCGCTAATCGTCGGGGCATCGTTAATGTTAGTGACGCTTAAGTTAAACGCTGGTAGCGCCGCACTTAAGCTGCCATCCGACACACTAATTACAACTGCATTAGTCACGCCCACATCACTGTTAGCCGGCGTGCCGCTTAAGGCGCCAGTTGCACTGTTAAACACGGCCCAACTTGGCTTGTTGACAATGCTAAAAGTCAGCGTGGTATCCGCATCCACATCGGCTGCGGTGGGTACAAAGTTATAGGCAGTGTCTTGTGCCACAGTTGTCGCTGGTAAACCGCTAATCGTCGGGGCATCGTTAATGTTGGTGACGCTTAAGTTAAACGCTGGT
>DEYP01000014.1 GCA_002364615.1 Arsukibacterium sp. UBA3155
GTAGTACACCGCCAGGCTCCCAATTAATAGAACAGCCCCTCTCGAAAGAGCAGGGGCTTTTTTATTGGCTGAGATTTAGCGGTGTACTGCTCGAGCAGGGCGACCCCATGCGACAAATTCGCCGGGAGCGAATTTGGACAGCTTCAGCTGGTCCCGCAGGGACGAGGCTCAGGAAGAGCCGAGCAAAGTAGTACAGTGATGCCGAGGCAAGCTTAGGAATCTTCAGCTGGTCCCGCACGGGCGAGGCTCAGGAAGCGTCGAGCAATGTAATACACCGCTGGTAGGCCAGCCCCGTGGTAGGCCAGCCCCGCAGGCTCCCAATAAAGCCAAAGAGCCCACTCAATCGAGTGGGCTTTTTGCTTTATCCGCTGCGCGGGTGCACACTCCCGCATGGCAGCCACAGCGCTTTGCGTGTGGCATTGCGAAATACTTCCCTGTGTTTCGCCCTTCGGGCCTGCCTGCGGCAGTCCAAATTCGTTCTTGACGAATTTGTCGCCATGCTGGTTCTGAGTATTAAACAGCTTTGGTCTATGCTAAGTTATCTAAATAACTTTCCTTATGTACGTTTTATATGCATTTGAACAACCTAAGCTGTTTTTTAGCTTTACCTTTAAACAGGCTTTTGTATAATGGCGCCTCCAACGCTAGGGGCATAGTTCCAATTGGTAGAACAGCGGTCTCCAAAACCGATGGTTGGGGGTTCGAATCCCTCTGCCCCTGCCACTTTTCATTATTATGAATATATCAGCAAGCCAGGCTCAATTACTTCGTCAGCTCAATATCAGGCCATTACAGGCTCGCGCCGGTTTCTTTCCGGATGCATTAGTCAATTCACACTGCGATCCAAGCAGCAGCGCTAACGCAGCATTACAGCAACCGCCAAGCTCGGTGCTAACTAATGATATAAAACGTATGTTGTCCCAGGCGGCAATTACAGACTGGCAACTTGACCCTGCAGCCTCTGCTTGTCAGCTGGCCAATAATAGCACCTCATTGATTACGCCGGTTCTTGCTCTATTGCAGCAACCTGAGTTGAAGCAACAGTTATGGCTGTTGCTGCAGCCTTTGCTAGCTGACGATGCTGATTAAAGCACTCACTACTGCTGATATCCCTGCCTTACTGTCTATTGAAACGGTGGCTAATCCCTATCCCTGGACAGAAGGTGTGTTTAAGTCTTGTTTCGGTAGCCAATACTTTAATTTCGGTATTTTCGATAACGAGCAATTGTTGGGCTTCTACTTTGGTCAATTTATTGCTATCGAAAGCCAACTGTTTAATATTTGTGTTCGGCGCGATCAACAAGGCAAGGGGCTTGGCAGTAAGTTACTAGCGCACTTTATCAGCCAGTCTGAGCAGCGTGATGCAACAGAAGCCTGGTTAGAAGTCAGATCGTCCAATCAATCTGCCATCCATTTGTATACTAAGACTGGTTTTATTGAAGCCGGCTGTCGATCAAACTACTACAGCAGTACCAGCGGTAAAGAAGACGCGATAATGATGTGTCTGCCACTTCGGTTTTCAAATTAATCCTACGCTGTGCCAGCGCCAGTGATGCTGCTATAATCCCCAACAATTATTTTTCATTGCTATGTCAGCCAGCGCTCTGGTTGTTAACTGATATTGGATACCATGACTAAAGATAAATTTCTGCATGAAATTGATAGCAGACGCACTTTTGCGATCATCAGCCACCCGGATGCCGGTAAAACTACAATTACCGAAAAGGTACTACTGTTCGGACATCTGATCCAAAAAGCCGGTACGGTCAAGGGCAAGAAATCTGGCCAGTTTGCCACCTCAGACTGGATGGAGATGGAAAAAGAGCGGGGCATCTCGGTAACCACATCAGTGATGCAGTTTCCTTACAATGATTGTCTGGTGAACCTGCTTGATACTCCTGGCCACGAAGATTTCTCGGAAGATACCTATCGCACCTTAACTGCGGTTGACTCTTGTCTGATGGTAATTGACGGCGCTAAGGGTGTTGAAGACCGGACCATTAAACTGATGGAAGTCACGCGGCTGCGTGATACGCCTATTATCACTTTTATGAACAAGATGGATCGCGACATTCGCGACCCTGTTGATCTACTTGATGAAGTAGAAAGTGTTTTAAAAATCGCCTGTGCGCCGATCACCTGGCCAATTGCTTCAGGTAAGGAATTTAAAGGCGTTTATCATATTCTGCGTGATGAAGTTATTTTGTATAAATCGGGCATGGGACACACCATTCAGGATCTTGATGTGATCAAAGGCCTTAATAACCCAGAGCTAGATAAACGTATTGGTTATTATGCCCAGCAGTTACGGGATGAAATGGAGCTGGTTCAGGGCGCCAGCAACGAGTTTGATCAGGAGCTGTTTTTAAAAGGTGAATTAACACCGGTATTTTTTGGTACTGCACTGGGTAACTTTGGTGTTGACCATATGCTTGATGGCCTTACGGAATGGGCACCCAAACCTCAGTCACGCTTAACGAACAGCCGCAAAGTTGAACCGATTGAAAATGGCTTTAGTGGCTTTGTATTTAAAATTCAGGCCAATATGGACCCTAAACATCGCGACCGGGTGGCTTTTTTACGGATTGTCTCAGGAAAATATGAAAAAGGCATGAAAGTAAGGCACGTGCGGATTGGTAAAGATGTGCTTATTCCGCAAGCTTTAACGTTCCTGGCAGGCGATCGTGAGCATCTGGATGTGGCATACCCTGGTGATATTATCGGGTTGCATAACCACGGCACCATTAAAATTGGCGATACCTTCACCACCGGTGAAGATATGCAGTTTAGTGGCATTCCAAATTTCGCCCCAGAGTTGTTCCGGCGCATTCGTTTACGCGACCCATTAAAACAAAAGCAGCTGTTAAAAGGCTTGGTGCAATTATCTGAAGAAGGTGCGGTGCAGGTATTCCGGCCACTGGATACTAACGATTTAATCGTTGGAGCGGTGGGCGTGCTGCAATTCGATGTGGTCGTTAGCCGGTTAAAATCTGAATACAATGTCGATGCTATCTATGAAAGTGTTAACGTGGCAACCGCCCGCTGGGTGTATAGCGCTGATGGCAAAGCCTTGCAGGAGTTTCAGAATAAGGCCAGTGTTAATCTGGCGCTGGATGGTGGCGACAACCTGACCTATATCGCACCAACGATGGTGAATCTGAATCTGGCCACCGAACGCTACCCGAAAATCTCTTTCCAGAAGACCCGAGAACATTAACAGGCCGCTATTATGAATATTAAGCAACTTCTTACTGACAGAACCTTAGTCGCCTTCAATACACTGGGATTGCCGGAAGGTGCCAATCCTGCTGTTACCCAAAGCACCCGGCCTGAATTTGGTGAGTACCAGATTAACGGGGCGATGAGCGCCGCAAAGTTATTAAAAACCAACCCCAGAGAGCTTGCCAGTAAATTACTGGCCTTACTGGATTTGTCTGACATTGCCGAAAAGGCTGAGATCGCCGGTCCGGGCTTTATTAACGTTTCGCTTAAAGCCGACTGGTTGGCGATGCAATTAACGCAAGCCGCTACAGATAAACGCCTGGGCGTGAGTATTAACCCACAACCGCAAACTGTTGTGGTGGATTACTCCGCACCTAATTTGGCCAAAGAGATGCATGTCGGCCATTTACGTTCAACCATTATTGGTGATGCCGTGGTTCGTACTCTTGAATTCTGGGGCGATAAAGTTATCCGCCAGAATCATATGGGTGACTGGGGTACCCAGTTTGGCATGCTGATAGCGCACCTGGAAGATAAACTTGCAGCCGGGATCGATTTAGAGCAGGTAGCTTTAGCCGATCTGGAAGATTTTTATCGCGAAGCGAAAAAGCGTTTTGATGATGAAGACGGCTTTGCCGATAAATCGCGTCAGTATGTGGTAAAGCTGCAAAGCGGTGACGAGCACTGTCAGAAATTATGGCAGTTGTTTATTGATACCTCGATCAAGCACAGCGACGAGGTTTACCACAAGCTGAATGTAACGCTTAAGCACGCTGATATTAAACCGGAAAGTGCTTATAACAGCATGTTGCATGGCATCGTGGATGATTTAAAGCAGCAAAAACTTGCCGTGGAAAGTATGGGCGCACTGGTGGTGTTCTTAGCTGAGCTGGCAGATAAAGAAGGAAATCCGTCGCCATTTATTATTCAGAAAACCGGTGGTGGCTTTTTGTATTCCACCACTGATTTAGCCGCATGCCAGTATCGCAGCCACGAGTTATCTGCCGATCGGATTATTATTTTTACTGATGCCCGCCAGGCGCTGCATTTTAAACAAGTAGAGCTGGTTTCCCGCAAAGCAGGTTACCTGCGTGATAGTACGGCTTACGATCATTGCCCTTTCGGTACCATGATGGGCGAAGACGGTAAACCGTTTAAAACCCGCAGCGGTGGCACAGTAAAACTTGCTGATTTACTGGAAGAAGCGGTGGTTCGTGCCAATACGGTGTTGCAAGAGAAAGCAACAGAGTTAACCGCTGCAGAGATTACAGATATTGCTAATAAGGTTGGCATTGGCGCAGTAAAGTTTGCCGATTTATCGAAGAACCGGACTAGTGATTATATTTTCAGCTGGGATGCAATGCTCAGTTTTGAAGGTGCTACTGCCCCGTACCTGCAATATGCTTATACCCGGGTACGCAGTATTTTGCGCAAAGCCGACGTCACTGAGCGTTTCCAGGCTGATATTTTGTTGCAATCTGTGCAGGAAAAACAGTTGGCGGTGAAGTTACTGCGCTTAGAAGAAACCCTGCAAATGGTGATAAAAGACGCCCAACCCAATTTGCTTTGTAATTATCTGTACGAACTGGCCAGTTTATACATGAGCTTTTATGAAGCCTGTCCAATTTTAAAAGAGGGTGTTGAACCAGAAATACGTAGCAGCCGTTTAATGCTCAGTATTTTAGCCTCTAAGGTGCTGCAGCAAGGTTTAGATTTGCTCGGCATAGAGGTCATGGAGCGTATGTAATGAAAATTGATGATATTCGCCGCAGTTACACCAAAGATAAGCTGGAGCTGGACAAGCTTAATAGCGATCCTGTAGCGCAGTTTGAGCTCTGGCTAAAGGATGCGATTGCTGCAGAGTTGCCGGACCCGACTGCGATGTGTGTGGCGAGTGTCGATAGCGATGGCCAGCCATCACAACGGCTGGTATTGCTTAAAGATGTTAATCAGGACGGTTTTACCTTTTACACTAACCTGGGCAGTCGTAAAGCAATTGAGCTGACAGCAAACCCTAAGGTATCACTGCATTTTCCCTGGCACCCGTTGGAGCGTCAGGTTATTGTATATGGTACCGCCGAGCGGGTGCCGAATAGCCAGGTGATGAAGTATTTTTTGTCCAGACCCAAGGAAAGTCAGCTTGCTGCCTGGGCGTCAGAGCAAAGCCGGCCGGTGTCTACCCGACAGGCATTGCTGCAAAAATTTGCTGAGATAAAGCACAAGTTTGCACATGGCGAGGTTCCTTTACCGTCTTTCTGGGGCGGCTTTTTGATCAGACCTCATAAAATTGAATTTTGGCAAGGTGGTGAGCACCGCTTGCACGATCGCTTTATGTATAGCAGAACAGATAATGCTGGGAATAAGCCACTTTGGCACATTGAACGGCTATGTCCCTGACAGCTGAGCGTTCAAAATCTTTGCGGTTAATTGACAGCCACTGTCATTTTGATTTGCCTGAACTTGCGCAAGCGCAGGACAGGCTATGGAGAGAGGCTCAGCAAGTGGGGGTAGCGGCGCTGGTTATTCCTGCCGTTTCAGCGACTGCCTGGCCCAACTTACTTAAATTACATGCTGAACAACCCGCCTGGCATATTGCTTTAGGTATTCATCCCTGGTGGGCAGCTGAGCATACTTTGCTTGATGTCGCGCAGTTGGATCAGCTAATCCGGCAGCAGGCAGATAAGGTCTGTGCGGTAGGCGAAATTGGCCTTGATTTCGCCTTGGCCGAAAATACTTTTGCGACACAACAACAGTTGTTTGAGTCTCAACTTGCTGTGGCAAAAAAGCACGCGAAGCCGGTAATTTTGCATCATCGTAAAAGCCAACCACAATTACTGGCAGAGCTGAAAAGACAACAGTTTGACGAGGGCGGTATTTTACATGCCTTTTCCGGCAGTCAGCAGCAAGCATCCGCCTTTTTGGATCGTGGTTTTAAGCTGGGTATTGGCGGCACTATTACTTATGAGCGAGCCAGAAAAACCCGTAACAGTATCCAAAAGTTGCCGCTAAACAGCTTTGTGCTGGAAACCGATGCACCGGCAATGCCCTTAGCCGGCTCACAGGGGCAAATTAATACACCCGCCAGGCTAATAGATGTATTTAATACGTTCAGTCAATTACGAATTGAAAGCCGCACAGAGCTGGCAGCTGCCCTTTGGCAGAATACTGCAGAAGTGCTAAGGCTTGTGTAAGCGAAAACCATGTCGTGACAGACGGGAGAAACTGCGGCGCAGCAAGTAGCCGGTTAAGCCGGTGATCAGCAACAACAGCAGCAACTGCTGCATCAACTTTTGCCAGCGGGCAAAACTGGGGTTTAATTTTGTATCAGGTTGCAGACTAATTTTGATATAACCGAGTAATTGCTGCTGGTTGCGAATTTCCTGAACCATTGGCACCAGCGGCTGGCTGGCGAATTTCCCATACATCAGCCTTGCTGCTGCACTGGCCTCAGACCAGCTTATCCGCACACCGTTGCTATCGTAGAATACTACATCGTATAAAAATGGACTGGCCGCAATATTCTGAGTAAGTTGTTCCAGACCATCCAGTTGATCATGCTCAATCAGGTAGGCTGCGGCCTGGGAGAGGGTTTTCAGATTTTCCCTCATCAGTTGCTCTGCCTGGCTTTGCAGAATAGCCTGGCCCTGATTGCTGGTTTTTACCCAGCTATGCAATACAAACCAGATACCGGCGACCGCAATGGCCAATTGAACCAGCTTAATAAAACTTGAAGTGGAACTCGGTATTGCGATATTGTTCTGCATATTTTTTTAAACAAACTGCTGCTGGCTCTTATACGCTAAGCATGCCATGGTATTAACTCCAAGTATAGGTCACCCATTGTCGTTCTTAATAACCGTCAGTCCGGCGCAGCTGACCAGTGCTGATATTGCCGCGCTTCTGGCTCAGCAAACTGCTTTCTGGTTTCAGACCAGGGGCGAACATCTGCAGTTGCAAACAGAGCAGGCAGTACCTTTGTTTCCTGAATCTGAAGCTATTCAGTTCACTCCTCCGGCGTTAAGTCACTGTTCAATTCGTGTATTTGGACAACCGGTCCATGGTGCGCTGCTGCATGGGCTTGGTCTGTTACTACCCGCTGATTGCGGTTTAAAAGTTTCATTGCTGCAACCCCATCCCGAATTGCCTGCAGGTCTGCTTATCCAGCTGACAGGAATGTTACCGGCACAGCAGCTTCAGCAGCTGTATCGTTTTGCGACTGAGCAGAATGTTGAACTGGTATATCTTGATAAGCAGGTCAAATTGTCTGAACCTGGCCTGTTGGTGATGGATATGGACTCAACGGCTATTACTATTGAATGTATTGATGAAATTGCTGCACTGGCCGGGGTTGGCCCTCAGGTAGCGGCGGTGACTGCCCGCGCTATGAACGGTGAGCTGGATTTCGCTGCCAGTCTAATCGAGCGGGTAGCTGCATTAAAAGGTGCTCCACAATCCGTATTACAGCAAGTTGCTACAAATTTACCGCTAATGCCAGGTTTAGTTGCTCTGATAAGCCGGTTGCAGCAGCAGAATTGGCTGGTGGCTATCGCCTCCGGTGGCTTTACTTACTTTACCGATGTGCTGCAACAACGCCTGGGGTTAAACGCCACCTTTGCCAATGTACTTGAGATTGAAAACGGTATATTAACCGGGAAGGTAGTTGGAGATATCGTTGATGCCAACACCAAAGCCCGTGCCGTGAGTGAGTTGGCCGGGCGATTTGGTATTGCCAATAGCCAAACCGTGGCGATTGGGGACGGAGCCAATGACTTACCTATGTTAAAGACGGCAGCACTTGGCGTGGCGTTTCATGCCAAACCTAAAGTGCAGGAAGCGGCAGCCGCCAGAATTAATCAGGGTTCGTTATTGCAGCTATTGTATTTACTGGACTGTGCATGAAGCATCAGCAAAGCTCAATGTATGTCGATTTGCAGCAATATCAGTTGCATTTACGACGTTTAATACCGCTGCAGCAGTCGTTAAGTCCGATCCTGTTTTTGCATGGCGCGATTGAAAATGGCCGCATATTTTACAGCCATTCGGGTAAAGGTTTAGCCTGTTTTCTGGCCGATCAGGGGTATATTGGTTATTGTGCAGATTTTGCCGGCCGTGGTTTATCGCAACCGCAACTGGTTACCGGGTTTGATCAAAACCAACATCAGGTTATTACCCGGGATATTCCGGCATTAATTGATTTCGTCTATCAGCAGCATCAACAGCCTTTAACCATTATTGCTCACTCTTGGGGAGGGGTGTTATTAGCCGCCTCTTTGTCTCGTTTTCCAGAGTTAATCAGTAAAGTCAGGGCTAAAATCTATTTTGGAACAAAAAGGGTAATCAGCGTCCAGAGTCTGGAGCGAAAAATCAAAATTGACTGGGTCTGGAACCGCTTAGCGCCATGGTTGGGTAAACAATATGGCTATGTGCCAGCCAGACAATGGCGGCTCGGCGCTGACAATGAGTCAACAGCGTTTTTGTCCGATACAATCCGTTGGATTAAAGGGGAACCTTTTGCCGATATAACGGATGGTTTTGATTATGCCAGGGCAGGTCAGCAAACGTTGTGGCCACCTATCTGGCACTTTGCTGCGGTGAAAGATACCTTACTTGGCCATCCGGCTGACGTGCAGCATTTTATTCAGGAAACCGGCCAGCAGCAGAGTAAATATACCTTACTGGGACGTGCGCAGGGCCATTTACAGGACTACGATCATATTTCTATGCTGACCCATCCGAGCGCCAGCGAAGATCACTTTATGCAAATTAACAAGTGGCTGGTTAATCTGGGTAACTGACACGGACTATACTTCCCGATATTTTTAACGGCTTTTGCTGGTGTTTAGTCGCTTTTGGCGCAACCCGTCATCCTCGGCATGTGCTATGCTACCGTAACGCCAGGCCAGTTCTTTACTGATATCTACCGCATCACCTACGCCTGCTACGCTCCATAGTTCTTCCTCCAGCGTTTTCGCCCTGTGAATAGCATAAACGCTGATGTAACTAATCTCTTTGGCAATATAGTCGGTATCCGGTCGTCCTGTGCGGGATAAAAATAAGCGAAAAGCAAATAACGTCGCCTCTCGTAGTGCATTCTTTATAAATGCCTGCTTTTGTTGTTCATCACTGAATTCATAATCATAGTAACTTTCTAACGCGGCTGATGATGCTGAGGATGCGCGTGGCGCCTTAATGTATAGCTCATAGCTCTTCGGGGGATCAAAGCGCTTCATTGTTTTAAGCTGCTGGGCAAATTGCAGGTTGGCAGTGCTGTTTTTCAATAACAATTCTAAATCCAGCGTCCCCTTATTGCTGTGTTGCAACAGCAAAGTATGCAGTGCATTAGGTGAAGCCCCCTGTGCAACCACATTCAGTTCATAGCGGATGCCTTTTCGGTGCAGGTAGAACGCAAAGTTATTCAGTGATTTTAAGTACATGTTCCGCAGTGCTTCAGATAAACCAGGGTACTTGGGAGTTTCTTCGGCCAGAGTCAATTTTGCCCGGTTATTCTGAATTAACTGCTGGAAAAACTGCTTGCCTGTATGGTTTGCTTCGGTAGCCAGCGCTTTCAAATTCATGATGCTCTGGCTTTTACTTACTGCCATTACTTCATAAGGCAACTGAGTTAACTGATGTTTATTGGTTATTTTTTGCAGGTCAACCAAATCCAGTTCAATTACATCCCCTTTTTTGTACTGCACTGGCTGAGTCGTTTCTATTTGTAAACCACCGGTAGAGAAATCACGGCTAAATCCGGCAACCAGCTGCTCGTTGTGTCTTAGCTGTACCGTAGTTTTATATAAATAACGCGATTCAGCCCGCAGATTAATATACTGGACAGGCACGGCTTCGCATGGCGGTACTTGTGGTAGTTTTCTATGACCAAACTGATTTAACTGCGCCAGATGGGCGGGGTTATAACTATATTGCTGATAGTTAGTCGCATTATTGGCGCTAATATCGGTAAGGCCGGCAATGTAGCGCAGATTTTTTATTACCCCTTGTATCAGCGGCGTTGTCGCGGCTTTGGCGGGGCTTGCGTCAGGCTTTTGTGGTGTCTCTGGTAACGTCAAATGAGCCGTAGCATGCTGGGCCGTGGTTTTTATCAGGTTTAAATGAAAAACACGCCAGCTAGGTTTGGCAGCGCCAAAACCAAAGAAAGTATCGCGCAATTCCGGCGCGGCGAGCAATTCTTCTGCGGTAGCAGAGTAATAATATAATTTTCCTTTGGCGGCATGAGTGAAGCAGTAAAGGATAGTGGAGCGCTCCGGTCCGGGTTGGGCGAGCAAGTGTTTAAGGCGCTTGACTGTCAGTAATGTGATCAGGACTGAGCGTTGCTGTTCATCCAGAAAATAATGCCAAACCGACTTGTTGTAATCCGTGGTTAACGCAAAACGCGGACTAACTGCTCCTTCATTAACAGCAAGATATACCGGCAGACTATTTAACCTGGGTAGATAGAACTGTTCATATCCTTTAGTAGTAACAGCATCGGTGGTGTTATCAAGATTCACTTTATAGCGCCGTTTATTGCCATGAATAAATTTTTGCAAAAAGTTACTGAAAACCTGGTCTTGCTCTGAGGGCAGTTTTTTCAGCCGCCAGTAATTTACTTTATCAAGCTGTTCAATATCGACCAGCTGATACTGAATACCATCAGGGATATCGAGCGTGAACTCCTGCTCCAGACCAGTAAAATTAATGGTAACTGTATCACCGGAGTTTGCGCTACGACCTTTAGGGATTTTTAACTTACAACCTGAAATTGACAGATCGCTGGTGGTGGCAACAAACCGACTGCCGTTAACTTTAACATCGACATCGACACCGAAATTCATTCGCTCTTCAGTGCGGCTGACGTAATGACCAAAAGTAATCAGTTTGGCTTTATCTTGCTCGACTGAACCCACGCCCGGGCTGTCATCGGTCGCTTCATTGCCGGTTAATACAGACTTAACCCGCTGCGCAGTTTCTTTTTTGTGCATAACCCGAAAGTTATTGTCGGCGTTTAATACTTCTTCATAAACGCCCAGGGTGTAACCGCCATATTGTTTAATGCCACTTTCGAATATCTGAATGGCGTTATCGTCCATATAGTGGGTTTTGTCACGATAAACAAAAGGCCTGACTTCACCATCGACGTGGCCGCGCAAGTCGATAAAATAATCGCATGGCTGAGCCAAACGTTTTAATTCCATTTTCAACAGAAACTGTTTAGATTTGGGCAGGTCTGAGGTAAGCGAGCTGAAAACCTGGTCAAACTCAGCAGAGTTTATCAGGCTTTTCATGCGCTCAATTATTCCAGCATACTCTTTCAGGTCTTCAGTGGTCATAGTTTCGTTATTCAGATGCCAAAATTCAGGCGCCTTCTGGTTATAATGGTAGTACGCTACGTGGTTATAAATTGAAAAGCAATATCTGTGCCTTTCTTTCAAATTAGGATTTTTGATAATGGCAAAAGTAAAAACGGCATACGTTTGTAATGAGTGTGGTGCCGACTTTATGCGTTGGCAAGGGCAATGCAGCGAGTGTGGTGCCTGGAACAGTATTACCGAGGTGCGGTTGGGCACGGTTAAAACGGCAGGTACTCGCCAGGGTTATGCCGGGGCTGCTCAGGCCAGAGTGATGCGCCTTGATGAAGTTGACTTGCAGGAAGTGCCACGATTCAGTTCGGGCTTTGCTGAATTTGACCGGGTGCTCGGCGGCGGTATTGTGCCGGGGTCAGCCATCTTAATTGGCGGTGCGCCGGGAGCGGGTAAAAGTACCCTGTTGTTGCAGTTAATGTGCGGTCTGGCAGAGCAGGGCAATGCACTCTATGTAACAGGTGAGGAATCGTTGCAACAGGTTGCCATGCGGGCACAGCGCTTAGGGTTGCCCAGCAGCAAACTGAATATGCTGGCTGAGACCAATGTTGAAACGGTGTGTTTACTGGCTCAGCAGGAAAAGCCACGGATTATGGTGATCGACTCTATTCAGGTGATGCATCTGGCCGATATTCAGTCAGCGCCTGGCAGTGTGTCACAGGTAAGAGAGAGTGCCGCGTTTTTAACCCGTTTTGCCAAGCAATATAATATTGCCATTATTATGGTTGGCCACGTAACCAAAGATGGCTCGCTGGCCGGCCCGAAAGTACTGGAGCATTGTATCGATTGTTCAGTCATGCTGGAGGGGGATACTGACAGTCGCTATCGCACGTTACGTGGTAATAAGAACCGCTTTGGTCCGGTCAACGAGCTTGGCGTATTTGCCATGACCGGCCAGGGAATGAAAGAGGTGAAGAATCCTTCTGCGATCTTTTTAACACGGGGTAAAGAAGATCAGTCTGGCAGTATTGTGATGGTTCTGTGGGAAGGTACCCGGCCATTACTGGTGGAGATCCAGGGGCTGGTCGATCACTCCCCGTTAAATAATCCGCGCCGGGTTACCCTGGGCATGGAACAAAACCGGATCTCAATGTTACTGGCCGTAATGCATCGCCATGCCGGTATTCAGATGGCAGATCAGGATGTGTTTGTTAACGTGGTTGGTGGTGTTAAGGTAAATGAAACCAGCGCCGATTTAGCCACCTTACTGGCATTAGTATCCAGCTTTCGGGATAGGCCATTGCCAAATGATTTAGTGGTATTTGGCGAAGTCGGATTAGCCGGAGAGATAAGGCCAGTGCCCAGTGGTATCGAGCGCCTGAAAGAGGCAGCAAAACATGGCTTTAAACGGGCTATTGTGCCGCTTGGCAATAAGCCTAAAGAGTCAATCAGTGGGATGGAGGTTGTTGCCGTGGCAAAACTGGCAGACGCTCTGGAAGCAATTTAACGGCGCCACTAAGCCCAGTTGAAAAGCCCCGGCAAACCGGGGCTTCGTCAGATCAGAAACGACTGTTAGCCGGAAAATTAAGCTTGAGCACTTTAAACGTATCGTTCTTCAGTTTTTCCAGACCAAGCTTATCGTAGCTCTCAACCATAACCTCAAGGGCTTGCTCCACATGAGGTGAGTCACGATAGTATTCAACAACATACTTTCCTCGGTTGGCCGCAGCCAGAAATGCACCCCGGCGCATATAATAATCAGCAACTAATAGTTCATGCCGGGCCAGGGTATCTTTGATATGCACCATGCGTTCTTTAGCTTCACCACTGTATTTACTTTGTGGGTAATTAGTCACCAGAATTTTAAAATCATCAAATGCTTGTCTGGTGCTGCTTAAATCACGGTCGGCCCGGTCTACTCCAAAAAACTCCTGGAAACTATTTTCATCCGCTTTTAAGTTAGCCAGACCCCGCATATAGTAAACGTAATCCAAATCTGGTTGATTAGGATTAAGCCTGATAAAACGGTCAATACTGGCCAATGCCTGCGGCAGATTTCCAGATTTGTAGTAAGCGTAAATTAAATCCAGTTGAACCTGACGCGCCAGAGGCCCAAATGGATAGCGAGACTCTACCGCCTGCAACAGCTCAACTGCTCTGTTATACAAACCGTTATCTAACACTTCTTTTGCCTGCTGATACATCGCCTGAGCAGTTTGACTGCCAGGGTCTGGCTGAGCTGGCTTGCCAGCACAGGCACTTAACGCTAAAAAAACTACTACTATCAGTAAAAAATTCGCTTTCATGTAAAAATCCGTAACTACTTGGCTAAATGGCTGTCTAGTCGGGCGTAAAATCGCTAAAATAACCGCTAATGCGATTCTACCCCAGATAAGTTGGGGTTGCACACAGGATAACTGCTTCCGTCATGACAAAACAGATAAAACTTTCACAAATCGTCCCTGACCACTTTTATGGTATGCGCTTAGATCAGGTTTTAGCAGAAATGTTCCCGGATTATTCTCGCTCGCGGTTAAAAGAGTGGATCCTGGCTGATGCAGTGCAGCTTGATCAGAGTGTGCAAAACCTGCCAAAGTTTAAAGTGGTTGGTGGCGAACAGGTTGATATAGTTGCAGATGTTGTCGAAGAGCAACGTTTTGGCGCCGAGCAAATTGCGCTGGATATTCTGCATGAAGATGAACATATTCTGGTGATAAATAAACCTGCAGGCCTGGTAGTGCACCCGGGTGCAGGTAATGCCGACGGCACTTTGCTCAATGCTTTACTGCACCACTGCCCGTCAATTGCAGAAGTACCCCGCGCAGGTATTATTCATCGTCTGGACAAAGATACCACCGGTTTAATGGTGGTTGCGAAAACGATTCCGGCGCAAACCCATCTGGTAGAAGCAATGCAGGCCCGGGAAATTACCCGTGAATACGAAGCCATTTGTTATGGCAAGATGACCGGCGGTGGTTTTGTCAATCAACCGATTGGCCGTCATCAGACCAAACGGACCCAAATGGCAGTGATTGATGGCGGCAAGCCAGCCGTGACGCATTACCGGGTAATGGAGAAATATCGGGGCCATACCCGATTGCGCCTGCGCCTGGAAACGGGCCGTACTCACCAAATTCGGGTGCATATGGCCTTTATTAATCACTCATTGGTCGGTGATCCGGTTTATGGTGGTAGACCCAGGCCGCCACGTAAAGCTGCCGAGAGTTTACTGGTGATGATGCGTAACTTTAAACGCCAGGCTTTGCATGCAGCTATGCTGCGTTTGGCTCATCCTATTACCAGTGAAATATTGGAATGGCATGCGCCATTACCAGATGATTTAGTTGAGCTGAATGCTGCGTTACGCGCCGACACTCTGCTGCATGGAATGGACGAAGCCTGAGTTGACCAAGTCTGAATTGATTGGGTCTGAATTGATTAAGTCTGAATTAATCAAGCCGGCCTGGCCAGCGCCGGCAAACGTTAATGCGTTTAGCTCTACCCGCCGTGGCGGCTTTTCAGAAGGGCCTTTTCAGAGTTTAAATTTAGGAGATCATGTTGGTGATTGCGCCGATACGGTCAGGCGCAACCGCCAGCAGTTTCAATGCGAAGCTGCCATGCCTGGCCAGCCGGTCTGGCTGAATCAGACTCACAGTACGCAGTGTATAACCCTGTCGTCACCAGCGGTTACCGTTGGCAATGCCGACGCCAGTTTCAGTCGCCAGAGCGGGCTTATCTGCACGGTGATGACGGCAGATTGTCTACCAATATTAATTTGCAACCAGCAGGGCTCGGAAGTGGCGGCAGTGCATGCCGGCTGGCGTGGCCTGTGCAACGGCATCATTGAAAACAGCGTGCAATTATTTAGTCAGCCAGAAGCGTGTATGGCGTGGTTAGGACCGGCCATTAGCCAGCATGCTTTTGAAGTGGGTGCTGAGGTTCGTGCCGCTTTTGTGCGGCAAGATCCGGACGCTGCAGCCGCATTTATACCCGGAGCCAGCGGGAAATGGTTTGCCGATTTGTATTCGCTGGCACGTCAGCGCCTCGTCCGCTGTGGCATTAATGACATTTACGGCGCTGAGCATTGTACCTACCAGCAAACTTCAACATTTTTCTCCTACCGACGCGATGGCCAAACTGGCCGCATGGCCACTGCTATCTGGCTTGATTAAGCTCTCAGCCTGGTAAGGCTACGCGGTTTTGCTGATCTAAGTCAATTTTTTGACGTTTGTTGCTTGATATTTGCCCAGTATCACCCAATCTTAAAACACATCAACGTGACATGATGTGGAGCCAGCCATGCGTTTAGATAAATTTACCAGTAAATTCCAGGAAGCAATCGCGGATGCGCAATCATTAGCATTAGGGCGGGATCAACAATTTATTGAACCTGTTCATCTGATGTTTGCCCTGCTGAATCAGGAGGGCGGAACCGTCCGTGATTTGCTTAATAAAATCGCGATTAATTTTAATGAGTTGCGGGCTAAAGTTAGTAAGGCAATAGAGCGCTTGCCGCGGGTAGAGGGCGAGGGCACTAACCTGCAACTATCAACCTCGACTGCTCAGCTGTTGCAGCAATGCGACAAGTTCGCCCAAAAGCGTAAAGATCAGTTTATTTCCAGTGAATTGTTTGTACTTGCGGCAACCGAAGACAAAACTGAGCTGGGTAATATTCTGCGTTTACTAGGAGTAAGCAAAGAAAAGGTTACTTCAGCAATTGAAGAGATCCGGGCCGGCCAGAATGTCGATGATCCCAACGCGGAAGACAGCCGGCAGGCATTAACCAAATACACTATCGACCTGACGGCACGGGCTGAAGCCGGCAAGCTGGATCCGGTTATTGGCCGCGATGAAGAGATCCGTCGTTGTATTCAGGTATTGCAGCGGCGTACTAAAAATAACCCGGTTCTGATTGGTGAACCTGGGGTGGGTAAAACGGCCATTGTCGAAGGGTTAGCACTGCGGATAATCAATAAAGAAGTACCCGAGGGCTTGAAAAATAAACGGGTGCTGTCGCTTGATATGGGCTCCTTGCTCGCTGGCGCTAAGTATCGGGGCGAATTTGAAGAGCGTTTAAAAGCCGTACTAAATGAACTGGCTAAAGAAGAAGGCCAGGTTATTCTATTTATTGATGAAATTCATACCATGGTTGGCGCCGGTAAAGCTGAAGGCGCCATGGATGCGGGTAACATGCTAAAGCCAGCCCTGGCGCGCGGTGAGCTGCATTGCCTTGGTGCCACTACCTTAGATGAATATCGCAAGTACATTGAAAAAGATGCTGCGCTGGAGCGACGTTTTCAAAAAGTACTGGTAGAAGAGCCCACTGTGGAAGATACCATTGCTATTTTACGTGGTTTAAAAGAACGCTACGAGTTACACCATGCAGTGGAAATCACTGACCCGGCAATTGTTGCCGCCGCAACCTTGTCAAACCGCTACGTCAGTGATCGGCAGCTACCGGATAAAGCGATAGATCTCATTGATGAGGCTGCGTCCAGCATCCGCATGCAAATGGACTCAAAACCGGAAGAGCTAGACCGGCTGGAGCGACGGATCATTCAGTTGAAACTGGAAGATAATGCGCTGGCAAAAGAGTCTGATGACAGCAGTAAAAAGCGGCGGGAAATTATTCAGGAGCAAATTCAGGAACTGGATGCTAACTATAATGAACTAGACGAAGTCTGGGAGTCAGAGAAGGCCGCCTTGCAGGGTACCCAGAATATTAAAGCAGAGTTAGAGCAGGCGCGGCTTGATTTAGAGGTTGCCAGGCGGGTTAGCGATTTGCAGCGCATGTCTGAATTGCAGTACGGCCGTATCCCCGAGTTGGAAAAGCGGCTCGATTTAGCCAGCCAGGCAGAAATGCAGGAAATGACACTGCTGCGCCATAAAGTGACTGAGCAGGAAATTGCCGATGTGTTGTCAAAAGCGACCGGCATTCCGGTCAGTAAAATGCTCGAAGGTGAGCGTGACAAGTTACTGAGGATGGAAGAGGCGTTACATAACACCGTGGTGGGACAACACGAGGCCGTTGCGGCCGTGGCAAATGCTATTCGTCGTTCCCGGGCCGGTCTGGCCGATCCGAATAAACCTATTGGCTCTTTTCTGTTTCTGGGGCCAACCGGAGTGGGTAAAACGGAGCTGACTAAATCACTGGCTCAGTTCTTGTTCGACAGCCCCGATAACATGGTTCGGATTGATATGTCTGAATTTATGGAGAAGCATGCTGTGTCGCGGCTGGTCGGTGCGCCTCCTGGCTATGTGGGCTACGAAGAAGGCGGATATCTGACTGAAGCGGTCAGACGTAAACCCTATTCAGTGATCCTGCTGGATGAGGTAGAGAAGGCCCATCCGGATGTGTTTAATATTTTGCTGCAGGTTTTAGATGACGGACGCTTAACTGATGGCCAGGGCCGGACAGTCGATTTTAAAAATGCGGTTATTATTATGACCTCTAACCTGGGGTCTGATTTAATTCAGGAGCATTATCAGGAGTACAGCTATCAGCAGATGAAAAATATGTTGATGGATGTCTTAAGCAAACAATTCCGGCCAGAGTTTTTAAACCGATTAGATGAAGCTGTGGTGTTTCATCCACTGGATACCGCTCAAATTAAACAAATTGCCCGCTTTCAGTTGGGCCGGCTGGAGCAAAGACTGCAAGCGCGTAATTTTGAGTTAAAGGTAACCGAGGCTGCGCTGGATAAACTGGCCGAAGTTGGTTTTGACCCCTTGTTTGGCGCCAGGCCGTTAAAGCGCGCTATTCAGCAGCACCTGGAGAACCCGTTAGCGCAAACGCTGTTGCAGGGCACCATGCTACCGGGGGCAACGATTAACGTTGACCATGATGGCGAACAATTTGTTATTACCAGTTAAGGGGTGTTTATTGCTTAGCCTGCAATAGTAATAACAGTATAAACGCTACAGGGCGAGTGATTCGCCCTGTAGCGTTTTCATCTGTGCTTTACTTTGATTTGTCGCACCGCGTTGTGGTGGGCAGGGTAGCAACTTTTGCCGTTTACCTATCCATGTTAAGCTAAGTCCCTTATAATCTGACAATTGCTAATTAGAAAAGATGGTTTTATGACAGACTCAAAAAATACTGACTCAAGCCCGCGCAAAGGCATTTATCTGCTACCTAACCTGTTGACCACTGGGGGGCTTTTTGCTGGTTTTTTTGCAATAGTTTCATCAATGAATGGCCGGTTTGAAGCGGCGGCAGTGGCGATTTTCATTGCCATGATTTTTGACGGACTGGATGGCCGGGTTGCCCGTTTAACTAATACCCAGAGCGAGTTTGGCGCCCAATATGACAGCATGTCGGACATGTTATCGTTTGGCGTGGCACCGGCACTGGTCGCCTACAACTGGGGCCTGGCCGATTTAGGAAAATTCGGCTGGCTGGCTGCGTTTATTTTTGTAGCTTGCGCAGCGCTGCGCCTGGCTCGCTTCAATGCCAACTTAAGTGTGACTGACGGCCGGTTTTTTCAGGGGTTGGCCAGCCCGGCAGCGGCTGCAATTATAGCTGGCATGGTATGGACGGGTTCCATTTACGAAGTCGATGGCGATAATATCGGCTATCTGGTTGGCCTTATCACCATTATCACCGGTTTATTGATGGTAAGTAACTTCCGTTATCATTCATTTAAAGACTTAAACTGGCGTGATCGGGTTTCGTTTCTAACGATATTATGTGTGGTGCTGGTGTTTGTGGTTATTGCGGCGCGTCCGGCAGAAATGCTATTTGGTATCTTCTTTATTTATGCCTGCTCCGGTCCCGTTACCACGATTAGAAGCGTGCGCAAATTAAAACTGGAACATGTGGTGGGTGACACGAACGACGCAGATTTTGCCGATGAATTGCAAGAGCGCAATGACGCGGTAAAAGTAAATGAAGCTGATAATGAGCCTCGTTCCTGATTTATCGTCAGTGCGCTAAATTAGTTAACACGCTTGAGATTCTGACACCGCCACCCCATGTTGGATGGCAACAATAAAAAGTAAGGGCCCCCACTTGGCTGACATCCTGCAACAACGCCTGCACGCGCTGGCGACTGAACAAAATATCGAGGCGGTAGTTGGCATAAAGCGGGGGATTGAGCGCGAAACCCTGCGAATTAACCAGGATGGCAGCCTGGCTTTGACGCCACACCCGCAGGGGTTGGGGGCGGCGCTGACGCACCCCTGGATCACAACTGACTTTTCAGAGTCGCTGCTTGAATTTATTACCCCGGCCACTGACAAGATAGAGACCACGCTGGCACAACTGGCAGATATTCATCGTTATACGGTAAAGCACTTAGGCAAAGAGCGGCTATGGCCGTCAAGTATGCCTTGTTTTATCGGCGAGGACACCACAATACCGCTGGCACAGTATGGCTCCTCTAATGTTGGCCGGATGAAGACGTTGTATCGCAAAGGCCTGCATAACCGTTATGGCAGCATGATGCAGGCGATTAGCGGCGTACATTATAATTTCTCATTGCCGCAAAGCTTCTGGGTGTTATATCAGCAGCAGCTTGGAGATCAGAATACGTTGCAAGACTTTATCTCTGAGCAGTATCTGGCACTTATCCGTAACTATAAACGCCATGCCTGGCTTATCGTTTATTTGTTTGGTGCATCGCCGGCCATGTGTAAATCATTCCTAGCGGACCGACAATCGCCTTATCCGTTTCAGCAATTAGGTAAGGGCACCTTATACTTGCCTTATGCGACATCCTTGCGGATGAGTGATTTAGGCTATACCAACAGTGCTCAGTCCAGTCTAAGTATCACTTACAACAGTTTGCCGGAATACATTGCGGGTTTGCATCAGGCGGTAAGCCAGCCCTCTGCTGAGTACCAGAATATTGGTGTTAAGCAAAATGGCGAATACCAGCAACTTAACGGCAATGTGCTGCAAATAGAGAATGAATTTTACTCTACTATCCGTCCTAAGCGCACAACAGAGTCGGGTGAGCGCCCTACCTGTGCCCTGGCAAAGCGCGGGGTAGAATATATTGAAGTCCGGGCGCTTGATGTTAATCCTTTTAGCAGTATTGGCATTAGTGCTGAGCAAATGCGCTTGCTGGATGTTTTTTTACTTTACTGTTTGTTGCAGGAGAGCCCGACGCTTTCTGATGAACAACAAACCGTTACTGAGAGAAATCTGCGCAAAGTGGTAACCGATGGCCGGCGGGTTAATCTGGAATTGCTGCAGGATGGCAACAGCAGGCTAATGCTGGACTGGGCTGAGCAGATTTTTGCCGATATGATGCCCATTGCGAAATGGTTAGATGAGGCATATAAAAGTACCGACTATCAGGCAGCGTTAAAAAAATATTATGTTTGCTTGCTGGATCCGGCGCAAACGCTGTCAGGACAGTTATTGAACCAGTTACTGAGTACCCAGCAGGATAATGGTCATTTTATGTTGGCTAAAGCAAATGAGTATCTGGCGCAGTTACGCAACGAAGATTATCAGTTTTATAACTCTGAAGCATTTGCCAAAGCGGCGGCGTCATCAGTTGATAATCAGCAACAGATTGAACAACAGGATAGCCTGAGTTTCGAGCAGTATATTACCGAGTACTTTGCCGAGGTTCCGGCCTGTACTTAACTTGTGTCGTTCAGACATTACGCTGGGTAAGGATAAAAAAACGGCTGCCAGGTGGCAGCCGTAAAAGGGGGATCCAGGGGAACAACAAAAACTTGGTTTGCATCCTTGCAAACTGTTAGAATCATCCCGATGAAAAAAGTTCAAATACCTCATAAACATGTGAAAAACATCGTTTTGCTATCCTTGGCGGCAGTGCTCAGTGGCTGTAGCACACCGCCACCAGAAAACACCTCAGATATCTGTGAAATCTTCAGAGAAAACCGCTCGTGGTATCACGAGGCTGCCGCAGCCAGCGAAAAGTGGGGCATGCCAATTTCGCTGCCAATGAGTATTATGTATCAGGAAAGTAGCTTTAAACATAATGCGCGACCACCTATGCGCTGGTTTATTGGTTTTATTCCTTATGGTCGGGGGAGTTCAGCTTATGGCTACTCGCAGGCGAAAACGGTTACCTGGGATGAGTATGTTAAAGAAGCAGACCGTTTCTGGGCCAGTCGTGACGACTTTGCCGATGCCATCGACTTTATGGGTTGGTATATTGATAAAACGCATCGTTTAAATAAGGTTTCAAAGTGGGATGGTTATCATCAGTATCTTAATTATCATGAAGGTTGGGGTGGCTACCGCCGGGGCAGCTATAAAAACAAAGCGTGGTTGTTATCGGTAGCACGTCGGGTGGACAATCGGGCAAAGATTTACAGTGCTCAGCTTAAAAAGTGTGAAAAGGAGTTACAACGTAGCTGGTTATGGCGGCTGTTTTTCGGTTAACTGCGCCGCCTGTAAATTGAAGTCATGGTGCAAGCGGCACAACGTTAATGGCTTGGCTTTTTTGAAGTCGGTTTTTTAGGATTAACCAGCAGTCGAATAGTTTTAATCATATTGTCCTGCACATCAACGATTTCCATTGGATAGCCTGCCAGTTTAACGCTTAACCTGCCTTGCGGAATTTCTTCCAGGTATTCGAGGATCAGCCCATTTAACGTTTTAGGGCCGTCAGTAGGCAGGCTCATTTTCATTTCCCGATTTAAATCACGTAAGTTAATACTGCCATCGATTAAAAATGTGCCATCTGGCTGGGCCAGGATATCCTCATTGGTCTCCTCGGCTATATCTGTAGTAAACTCGCCAACCACTTCCTCTAAAATATCTGCCAGGGTAACCAGCCCCTGAATATCGCCATATTCATCAACTACCAGGCCAATCCGATCTTTTGCGCCCTGGAATTTCAGCAACTGGGTATTTAGCGGTGTACCTTCCGGAATAAAATAAATTTCACTGGCAGCCCGCAGCAGAGACGCTTTGGTCAGTTGTTCTTTAATCAGTAAGCGCATGAGCTCTCGCGGGTGAACAAAACCAATGGCATCATCAATATTATCCCGGTACATCAGGATCCGGCTATATTGGAAGTTGGCCAGTTGCCGTTCAATATCTTTCCATTCGTCATTAATATCGATACCGACAATCTCATTACGCGGGATCATAATGTCTTCAACGGTGGCGTTTTCCAGGTCCAGTACACCCACCAGCATATTCTGGTGCTGCTCAGGAATTAGTGCGCCGGCTTCATATACCACGGTACGCAACTCTTCAGCGCTTAAACTATTGCCCTGATGTTTCTCCGGACTGACACCTAGAAGGTTGAGCAAGCCGTTAGTCACTTTATTAAGTGCCCAGACAAAGGGGTAAAAGATTTTAAGTAAGAACTTTAAAATAAACGAAGAGGGAAATGCCACACGTTCAGGATAGAGTGCCGCAAGCGTTTTGGGGGTAACCTCTGAAAATATCAGCACAACCAAAGTAAGTGCAATAGGTGCTATTACTATGCCTAAATTACCATAAAGTCGTTCGCCAAGTAGGGCGGTAACGGTTGCTGCAGCAATATTTACCAGGTTATTGCCAATAAGAATTAAGCCGATTAGACGATCAGGGCGTTTTAATAATTCACTGACCCGAATAGCACCCTTATGATTTTTATCAGCTAAATGTTTTAAGCGATAAGGGTTAACAGACATCATGCCTGTTTCCGATCCTGAGAAATAGGCTGATAAAAATAAAAGTACGCCTAATAATATAAACAGCGCACTGGTCGATATGTCGTCCAAGAGCTAAATACCTTTATTGCCAAACATCAATTTGCATCTTAACAGCAGTTTAACGCCTGGCGCTATCAAAAACCGTTAATTTCAACCAAGCCTTTCAATTATCACCTCTTTAACAAAGCGACTGCCAAAATAAGCCAGGGTAAGTAAGCTGGTGCCTATTACGGTTAGGGTAATGGCGGTTCTGCCGCGCCAGCCTTTTCGGGCATGGCCCCAGCACAAGCTTAGGAAAACCAGAAAAGCCAATGCGCTAAGTACTGTTTTATGTAAGTTGGCTTTACCCAGCCAGTTGTCAATAAACAGCATGCCAATTAATAGTGCGATACCCAGTAACACGGTACCGGCTATTAATAGCCTGAACTGAATGGCTTCGGCCTGCATGAGTGGCGGCAGGTACTGGCTTACCGGGGTAATATCTTTTTGCTTGAGCCTGGCGCTGATATAGCTGACCTGAAAAGAATACAAGGTTGCCATGGTAAGCACCACATAAGCCAGAAAAGCGATAGTGATATGCACCAGCAAACTGATGTTCTGTTCAAAGTGATGTAGCTGTAAATCCTGAGGAGTCATTAGCATGGCGATTTGCATCAGCGCGGCAAAGCCATACACCACGGGTAACAATAGCACTGTGGGTGTGCGCAACGCGGTAACGGTAACCGCAACGGTAACCAGCCAGCACACCAGAGAGCTGACATTCATTAAACTGAAATTCTGCCCCTCGGGAGTAAACAGGGTCTGAGTCAGCGCCAGCATATGTAGCACCAACCCCACCATGCCGGCACTGAACATTAATTTAAAATGGGGGCCTTTAGGGTGAAATAACCGCAGCAATACTGAGCCTGTCGCCAGCAAATAGGCCGCTAAAGCGAAAAGAGGAAGCAGTCCGGTCATTATTAACAATCCTGTTTTTCAGTGTGTTGACTATTGTAGGGTAACTGTTTGCGTAAGCCCAGCAGTTATGGCTGGTCACTTTAGCACGTGATAAGCGGCTGACGTAACACTCTGGCTGCGTTATAATCGCTGCAATAAATGAATACGGGTAATAAAAATGTTTGAGAACCTGTCCGATCGATTAAGTAAAACCTTAAAAAATATCAGCGGCCGCGGCCGGCTGACAGAAGACAATATTAAAGACACCCTGCGCGAAGTCCGAATGGCTTTACTCGAAGCCGACGTTGCCTTGCCGGTGGTCCGTGACTTTGTTGCAAACGTGAAAGAGCGCTCTGTTGGGTTGGAAGTCAGCAAAAGTCTGACGCCGGGCCAGGAATTTCTGAAAATCGTCCGTAAAGCGTTAGAAGACGCGATGGGCGAAGCGAATGAAGAGCTGACACTGAACACTCAGCCGCCGGCGGTAGTGTTAATGGCTGGCCTGCAAGGCGCGGGTAAAACCACGTCTGTCGCCAAACTGGCTAAATTTTTAAAAGAACGTAAAAAGAAAAAAGTACTGGTAGTGTCGGCTGATATCTATCGGCCAGCGGCTATTAAGCAGCTGCAAACATTGGCGGCAGATGTGGGCGTAGAGTTTTTCCCCAGCGATTTAAGCCAGCAGCCGGTTGCTATTGTTAACGCAGCAATAGCCCACGCCCGTACCCGGATGTTTGACGTATTGCTGGTGGATACTGCCGGCCGCTTGCATATCGACAGCGATATGATGGACGAAATTAAAGCGTTGCACAGCGCGGTAAAACCGATAGAAACGCTGTTTGTGGTCGATGCGATGACCGGCCAGGACGCTGCAAATACGGCAAAGGCTTTTAATGAGGCATTGCCGCTTACCGGCGTTATTTTAACCAAAACAGACGGTGACGCCCGCGGCGGTGCTGCGTTATCTATCCGTCATATTACCGGCAAGCCAATTAAGTTTTTGGGCACCGGTGAAAAAACCGATGCGTTAGAGCCCTTTCACCCGGACCGGATTGCTTCGCGTATTTTAGGCATGGGCGATGTGCTGAGCTTAATTGAAGATCTGGAACAGAAAGTCGATAAAGAAAAAGCCGCGAAAATGGCTCAGAAGATGATGAAAGGCAAAGGCTTTTCATTAGAGGATTTTCGGGAGCAGCTGGTGCAGATGCGTGGCATGGGCGGCATGATGTCCATGATGGATAAACTGCCTGGCATGAAAAACCTGCCGGCCGGCGCCGCCGGTCAGCTGGATGATAAACAGTTCGTGCGGATGGAGGCCATTATTAACTCTATGACGCCGAAGGAGCGCAATTACCCGGACTTACTTAAAGGCTCACGCAAAAAACGAATTGCCGCCGGCTCTGGCTGCCAGGTACAGGATATCAACAAGTTGCTGAAACAATTTATGCAAATGCAGAAAATGATGAAGCAGATGTCTGGTAAAGGCGGCATGATGAAAATGATGCGTGGTATGGGCGGCAAACTGCCTCCGGGCATGTTACCCCCACGCTGAATAAGGCAACGGACTCGCTGTAAAGCCTGAAATGCCTTGCATTTGCAGCAAAAATCCGTACAATGCAGCAGCCCTTCAGTCTGACTGGGGGCTTTATTATTTTTTAAAACCTGAACGATTATTTTTAGAGGACGGTATGGTAACTATTCGTTTACAACGTGGTGGCGCGAAAAAGCGTCCATTTTACCAAGTTGTGGTAGCGGACAGCCGTTTTGCTCGTGACGGCCGCTTTATTGAGCGCGTGGGTTTCTTTAACCCAATCGCTGGCGGTACTGAAGAGAAACTGCGTCTGGACCTGGAGCGTGTTGATCACTGGGTAGCACAAGGTGCTGCATTAAGTGACCGCGTTGCAAACCTGGTAAAAACCGCTAAGAAAGCAACTGCTTAATTAGCAAATTAGTGTGGAGTAGTAACCTTGAGTGACAAAGACGACAAAGACTTAGTTGTCCTTGGTAAGTTTGGTGCCGTTTACGGCATTAATGGCTGGCTTAAGGTGGTTGCTTACACTGATATCCCGGAAGGGATCTTTGACTATACACCCTGGCAAATTAAATTGCAGGGTAACTGGCTACCGGTGCAGGTTGCAAGCTGGAAGCGCCATAGCAATGG
This sequence comes from Arsukibacterium sp. UBA3155, assembly GCA_002364615.1. GTDB lineage: Bacteria > Pseudomonadota > Gammaproteobacteria > Enterobacterales > Alteromonadaceae > Alishewanella. The sequence goes on from DEYP01000014.1 coordinate 26,245, forward strand.
CCTGATAGCGAAACTGGACGGCATTAGTGATCGGGACATCGCTCAGCGTTATGTTAACGCTGAAATAGCGGTAACGTCGCAGGCGCTGCCTTCATTAGAAGATGGCGATTATTACTGGAAAGACCTGATGGGTCTGGCCGTAGTAAACGAAGCAGGTTATCACTTAGGTGAAGTCTCGGACATGATGGAAACAGGCTCGAACGACGTTATTGTTGTTAAAGCCAACCGTACAGATGCATTTGGTAAAAAAGAGCGTTTGTTGCCGTTTTTAACCGATACAGTGGTCAAAAGCGTCAACCTGGCTGAAAAGCGAATTATCGTTGACTGGGACCCGGCGTTTTAATGCAGGAAAACTCTAAACTCTGGCTTGGCGTCGTGACGTTATTTCCAGAGATGTTTGATGCAATAAAGCAATATGGGGTAACCGGCCGTGCAGTAAAGCAGGGCATTATGCAGTTAGATTGCTGGAACCCGCGGGATTTTACCACGGACAAGCATCGTACTGTTGATGACCGGCCTTATGGTGGTGGTCCGGGCATGTTAATGATGGCTCAACCCTTAACCGAAGCAATTCGGGCAGCTAAACAGGCTGCAGGGGGCAAGGTTCACACCATCTACTTATCGCCGCAAGGCCGTAAGTTAGATCAACAAGGTGTAGCTGAGCTGGCCGCGCACGACAAGCTGCTGTTAGTAGCTGGCCGTTACGAAGGCATTGATGAGCGCGTAATTGAAAGCGAAATTGACGAAGAATGGTCAGTGGGTGATTACGTGTTAAGTGGGGGCGAGTTGCCGGCGATGACACTGATTGATGCAGTTTCTCGCTTAGTACCTGGTGTACTGGGGCACGACTTATCCGCAGCGCAGGATTCATTTTCTGAAGGCTTGCTGGATTGTCCGCATTATACCCGGCCTGAGGTGTTAGCCAATAAACAGGTGCCGTCAGTTTTGCTGAGCGGTAACCACGAAGAAATCAGACGCTGGCGTTTGAAACAGGCCCTGGGAAGGACCTGGTTACGACGGCCAGATATATTAAAACCCCTGGCTCTGACTAAGGAGCAACGCAAATTACTGGCTGAGTTTCAGCAGGAACACCAGGCGTTGCAGCAGCAAGATAGTTAATTCCAGGTAAAGTGAGATTGTTATGAGCAAAGTTAGCCAAAACATCATCAAAATGCTTGAAGATGAACAGTTGAAGAAAGACGTTCCAGCGTTCGCGCCGGGCGACACTGTTGTAGTTCAGGTAAAAGTAACAGAAGGCGACAAAAGCCGTCTGCAGGCATTTGAAGGCGTAGTTATCGCTAAGCGTAACCGTGGTCTTCATTCAGCCTTCACCGTCCGTAAAATTTCTAATGGCGAAGGTGTTGAGCGTGTATTCCAGACGCACAGCCCGCTGGTAGACAGCATCACCGTTAAACGTCGTGGTGCGGTTCGCCGTGCTAAGCTTTACTACTTACGCGATCGTTCAGGTAAATCAGCGCGTATCCGCGAAAAGCTTAACTAAGCAAACCTTAAAGGCCGGCGATTGCCGGCCTTTTTATTATGTCATCTATTCAGCCGCCCCTTACCGAACCCGCACTCCAGTTGTTACAAAACCAACTGGCAAGCCTGATCCTCTCCGCCATACCTGATGCGCCAGAGCGCAGCCTTACTGAGCAGTATTTACTGTCCCGCTTAGGGCTTAAATTAACCACTGACACCGAACTGAGTCATGACCTGCAACGTTTTCAGCAACACTTTGTGTTGTATCATTTGCTGTATCGCCTGCAAACCGAGTGGCGTAGTGCAAACGAAGGGTTTCTAAGCATTGGTCTGGCGAAGGTTACGCTGATTAGCGCCTGCCGTGAGACTGCTAATCCTATGGCGGAGCACGATGACAACCAAAGCAAGGCTGAATACTACAGTAACTGGCACAACTTTTATGCGATGAGCGAGCAGCTGCTCGATAGCTACCTGCGGCAGTTCTGGCAGCATTTTAGTAAAGGCGCAGTAACTGAAACTGTGTTATCGACGGAGCAGGCACAAAAGCTGCTAAACTTGCATCCGGGCTTTAGTCAGGCACAATTGAAAAAGGCGTATCGAACTCAGGCTCTGCTATTTCATCCGGACCGGGCCAGTGGTCATACTGAGAAATTCAGACAGATTCAGCAGGCTTATCAGCAGTTACTGCGGCAATTCCATTAAATCGTATTATTCCGTATTAAATAGTTTACGATTATTTTCCTGACAAAAAATCTTCCTTATCTCGTATTTATTGGTCTGTAGCGGGTTGACGCTGCCAATCAAGATCTCTACTATGCATAAATCGTATTTAATTAATTACGTGCTGTATTATTAAGTTTACATCAAGGCGTCTGACCACTGTTATCGTCGTTTTTATCTATGCTTAATCACCAGCACATCAGCCTACCCATGGAGATCGCATGAGCCAGATTGTCGATGATTTAAGAATAGTGGCGACCAAGCCACTAAGCCCACCGGCGGTAATGAAAAAAGTGCTGCCATTATCAGAGCAGGGCGCTGATTTTGTTGCCCGCGCCAGGACCGATATTGCTAATATTGTCCATGGCCGCGACAAGCGCTTACTAGTCGTGACGGGGCCCTGTTCTATTCACGATCCGGTGGCGGCCATTGAGTACGCTACTAAGTTAAAAGCCTTACAACAGCAATATATCGACAGTCTATATATTGTGATGCGGGTCTATTTTGAAAAACCCCGCACTACCGTCGGCTGGAAGGGCTTTATCAATGATCCGCATCTGGACGACTCATTTGATCTGGAAACCGGTTTAACCTGGGGCCGCGAGCTATTGTTAAAAATGGTTGAAATGGAACTGCCCACTGCCACTGAAGCGTTGGATCCTATCAGTCCGCAATATTTATCTGATCTGATCAGCTGGGCGGCGATAGGCGCCCGTACGGTTGAATCGCAAACCCACCGCGAAATGGCCAGTGGTTTATCGATGCCGGTTGGCTTTAAAAACGGCACCGACGGTAATTTAAATGTGGCGCTAAACGGCTTGCAGTCGGCGGCCAGTGGTCATAGTTTTATTGGGATTAACCAGCGGGGTGAAGTCAGCCTGGTGCAAACCGCCGGCAACCCTGATGGCCATATTATTTTGCGCGGCGGGGTAAAGCCTAACTACGATGCTGACAGTATTAATGCCGCGTTAGCCGAGTTAGATAAATTAAAGTTACCGCACGGTATCGTGGTGGATTGCAGCCATGGCAACTCGAATAAGGATCATAACCGCCAGCCTGCAGTAGCTGAGGCGGTGTTATCGCAACGACTGGCTGGCACTGAGGCTATTATTGGTATCATGCTGGAAAGTCACCTGTTTGGCGGCCGTCAGAACTTAACCAATGGCAAAGCAGAGCATTATGGTGTGTCGGTAACCGATGCCTGCATCGACTGGCAAACCACCACGGAGCTGTTGGCTAGTTTGCACCAGCAAATGCAACGTTTGGTGGCAGCGGCCTAGCATGGACAAACAACAACAGGCGCAGCAGCAGTTAGCGCCGCTGCGAACCCAAATTGATGCTATTGATAGCCAACTGGTGCAACTACTGGCAGAGCGGGCTAAGGTCACTGCTCAGGTGGGTAAGGTTAAACAACAGTTTGCCTTGCCGGTGTATGTACCTGAGCGCGAACAGCTGCTGCTTAGTGCCCGGCGCGAGCAGGCACTGGCACAGCAGGTCTCCCCCGAACTGGTCGAGGATGTGCTGCGCCGGATCATGCGCGAGTCTTATGCTACACAGGAAAATCACTTTGTCTGTTGTCGACCAGGCGGCGGTAAAGTCGTAGTGGTTGGCGGCGCCGGCGCGCTGGGCCAGCGCTTTGTCAGTTTGTTTCAGCGCTCTGGCTATCAGGTAGTGGTGCTGGAGCAGAGTGACTGGCCAGATGCCAGTACGTTATGCGCTGATGCCGCACTGGTGCTGATAGCGGTGCCGATTACGTTAACTGAGCAAGTCATTAACCAGCTGCCGGCTTTGTCAGGTAATTGTGTGCTGGCTGATATTACCAGTATTAAGCAGCAACCATTAAGCGCGATGCTCACCAAACACTCCGGCCCGGTGGTGGGGCTACACCCGATGTTCGGACCCGATATTACCAACCTGGTAAAACAAGTCGTAGTGGTATGTGATGGCCGCTACAGCGAGCAATATCAGTGGCTGTTGCAACAGCTGCGGGTTTGGGGCGCAGAGCTGGCCAGCCAGAGCGCGGCTGAGCATGACACTGCGATGCAACTGATTCAGGCCATGCGCCACTTTTCGTCCTTAGTATACGGCAGCCATTTAGCGGAAGAGCAGGCTGATTTAGCGCAGCTGTTACAACTAAGCTCGCCGATATACCGGTTAGAGCTGGCCATGGTAGGGCGCTTATTCGCCCAGAATGCTGAGCTGTATGCCGATATTATGCTGTCATCAGCCGATGTCACCGCCTTGCTCGAGCGTTATCAGCAACGCTTTAGCGAGCTTTTGCAATTGTTAAAAAATCAGGATAAAGCCGGGCTGATGGCTCAGTTTGCTAAAGGTCAGCAGTTCTTTGGCGAACTTGCCGGCCAGTTTTTGCAAGAAAGTAAGCAGTTACTTCAGAAAGCAGCCGATAGCCGCAGTTAGTTTGTTTCCGGAAAGGTTTTGTCTCATATCCCTCCAAAGCTGCTTCTAGCTGCTTTGATTTCTGTTCTGAAGGTGATTGTTGGTATGAAGCGAGCAATGAACCACTAAAAGCAGGATAGAAGTCTACTAGCTATACACTAAAAACACTCGAAGGTTATTTTGATTTGCATTATTTTTGGGTTAGCAGGATAGTGGCAAAAAGCAAGACCTGACCCCAAGTGCAATATGAACCATGATTAAGGTACAAATATGTTATTTAAAATTTATAAAGCTTACGTGCGAGGGGCTCACTTAACAACACAGAAGAACTCACCTCGATTTGCTATGTACTTTACTGGAGCCCAGGAAGGTATTTTCTGGGCGTTGTTAGCAATGCCTGTTAATTTTTACTTAGCTTTGAAGATTTTTAATAGTTTTGAATATTTCTTACCTATTTGTGCTGTTGTAGGGTTATTAATCTATCTAATTGGCAGGCTAATAAAATTTGATAAGGCAGAATACTACCCTGATAGAAGTAGCATGGACATAAGCCAAGTTAATAAAGAAGTTATGATTTATAATTTAATATCTTTTTTAATGGCTATTCTGTGTGTAGCTACAGTTTCTATTATTGTTGTAAAGTAGCTTTTTCTCCAATCATCAATAGGGTCAGAGACTGAGTGAAAAAGGGGTTGGAGTCTGAGGTGTCTCCACAAAACTATTAACTAAAAATCAATAGCAAATCAATAGGATAAATGGGGTCAGATCCTGAGGGATCCCCACGAATTTAACCCTCCCATTCAATGTTGTAACTCGTCTTATCCAGCAAGTGTTTACAGTGGCGCAAAGTATTGCGCCACTGTGCTGTTGTAAACATCACCTGTTTGGCTACCGCCCTTAACCCAAGCGAGTGAAACGACAAGACTCGTCTGTCACGATAACTGTTCGCCTGGAACCGGCGTTGCTGATTGGCTATGGTCAGTCCTACACCGAGCAATATCAATACTAATGAGGCTAAATTGCTCAGTAGCAATAACAGGTTTATTCGGTGTAGTTTGGTACTGC
>DEYP01000022.1 GCA_002364615.1 Arsukibacterium sp. UBA3155
TGTGGGGATACCTCAGGGTCAGATCAAGATTAAAATCTGCCCCCTTTAAATCGGGGGGCAAAGGGAATGATATTGTTGATATTCCAGGTTAATTTCTCACGAAAGATAAGCAAACCCTAGTTAAGCTGCCAGAAACGTACTTCATCTGCGGTAAAGTAACAACTGCGGCTGCAGGTTAGGTAATCGTTTGAGGGGTGCAACAAGTCGATATGGCCGCCTGCATAGCTTGGAATACGCATAAACGACACTATGCCTTTTTTGCCGTACAGCGACTGCGGGCCAGCGGCGCTGCTGCTGTTAAATGGGAATACTTCAGGTTCGCCAAGCTGGCGAACTAACCAGTCTGATAAGCGGTTCTGCCCTGGCTCAATCCACTTGCCTTTAAGATCGCCCTTTTTAATCTGTACCCGGCCAGCAACGGTTTTACCGGCCTCCAGCAAGGCCAGGCTCATTCTCACTGCGCAGGTATTTGCCCATTCAGGCTTGCCGATCAGATCGTCCCAGCCCAGTAACTGATAAAGTTCGGTAGTTTCAAAAGCGTTGTATTTTTCGTATGCATCGGCAACAGCCTGATATTTAATAACTGACATGGTGTTTCCCTACTCAATGTTATTTACACGGAAATAAAACTTTTAATTTGCTGGCCAGCTGCACTGCGGAGTTAGCATTGGCAGCGACTTTCTGCTGCTGCAAATCACGTTGCAGTTCTGCCAACAGTTGTTGGTTAACTTCATGTGGCGGTAAGCCCGATGCGGCGACACACCAGCTTTGGCCTTCGCCACTGTCGATAACCCCAGCCAGATACATCGCCAATTGATCATTAGCAATACCCTTGGTCGCTTGCGCTGAAAATGACGGCGGTAATGGCGTAACCGGCTGGCCGTTGCTTAAAGCTTGCAAACGATCCAGCGGCACTCTGGCATTGTCTTTGGCATTGCCCTGACCGGTACCAAAGGCTGTACAGCTAATAAGCGCACCAAGCAGTGACACACTAAGAACAACTAATCGGATTTGCATACTTACGCCCTGACAGACAAACTTGATAAGAAATACTGCCTTAACACAGCCAAAATTAAAACCTTTATTTTACATATTTAACAATTAACCATAAAAAAACCCGGCACGCTGGCCGGGGTTTGATTGTTACTGCAAAGCCGGAAACTACTTAGTCAGCCAGCTCCAATTTTTCTAATTCATCAAGCAATGCAAGTCCGTGAGTTGCGTTAGCCCGCGCTGCACGTACTTCAAATCTGACCTGCGCGTCATATTCTGTCAGTGCAATAGTAGAGAGTTCCTCAATAAGCTTGTTAACACTGATATTGCGGCTTTGCGCCAGGGCTTTAAGCCTGCTGGCTTTATCGTCCGGCATTCTGATAGTTAGCTTTTTCATAACGGGCTCTTCACGGGCAACCACATCAGCCAATGTATGCTTATTTGAAACGTTAGAACAGCTTAGCCTTAAAGAATACGCACTGCAATTGCCAATTTAAGCGATAAAAAACCCGGCACACTGGCCGGGGTTTTAGTTTTGAGTATCAGCTTAAAGCCAATATTTTTATGCTACTTGCTTACCGATACGCCTCAGGGCTTGGACATGAACACATTAAATTCCGATCGCCATATACGTCATCAATGCGGGTAACGGTTGGCCAGAACTTGTTCTCGGCGACAAAGGCTACCGGGAAGGCACCGTAGGTGCGCTCGTAGGCGCGATCCCATGCCGGGTCGAGAATGTCAGCCATGGTGTGAGGGGCGTAGGCCAGTGGGTTGTTATCCACTGTCCACTCGCCTGCTTCTACCTTGGCAATTTCGCTGCGGATACTGGTCATCGCTTCGATAAACTTATCCAGCTCGGCTTTGCTTTCTGATTCGGTTGGTTCAATCATCAAGGTGCCGGCGACCGGGAAGCTCATGGTCGGCGAATGGTAGCCGTAATCCATTAAGCGCTTGGCAATATCCATCTCCGTAATACCGCTGGCTTCTTTTAACGGGCGAATGTCGATAATACATTCGTGCGCTACCCGGCCATTGCTACCCCGGTACAATACCGGGAAGTGCGGGTTCAGTTTATTAGCCATATAGTTGGCATTTAAAATGGCAAACTCGGTGGCTTGTTTTAAGCCTTCGGCGCCCATCATAGCAATATACATCCAGCTGATGGGTAATATGCCGGCGCTGCCAAATGGCGCGGCCGCTACTGCACCATTGCTATCGCCGGTACCGTCGATTTTTATCAACGGGTGGTTAGGTAAAAACGGCGCTAAATGACTTTTCACGCCAATAGGACCCATGCCCGGGCCGCCACCACCGTGTGGAATACAGAAAGTTTTGTGCAGGTTTAAGTGCGATACGTCAGAACCAATAAAGCCTGGTGAGGTTAAGCCCACCTGGGCGTTCATATTGGCGCCGTCCATATACACCTGTCCACCGTATGAGTGAACGATGTCGCACAGCTCCTGAATAGTCTCTTCAAACACACCATGGGTAGACGGGTAAGTGACCATAATGGCCGCTAAGCGATCGCCGACTTCAGCGGCTTTGGCTTTTAAATCGGCCATGTCAATATTGCCCGACTTGTCGCAGTCAACCAGTACCACATCGTAGCTGGTCATTGCTGCCGTTGCCGGGTTAGTGCCGTGCGCCGATACCGGAATTAAACAAATATTACGATGCCCTTCACCGCGGCTTTCATGGTATTTGCGAATGGCGATCATGCCGGCGTATTCGCCCTGCGCACCTGAGTTTGGCTGCATAGAGATATTGTCATAACCGGTGATGTTTACCAGCCAGTCGCCAAGCTCAGTGATCATTTCATAGTAGCCATCGACCTGATCGCGCGGTACGAATGGGTGCAATGAACCAAACTCCGGCCAGGTGATCGGGATCATTTCGGCCGTGGCGTTTAACTTCATGGTGCAAGAACCCAGCGAAATCATCGAATGGTTCAGGGCTAAATCTTTGTTTTCCAGCTTTTTAATATAACGCAGCATCTCAGTTTCACTGTGATACTGGTTAAATACCGGATGGCTTAACAGCGGGTTAGTCCGCGCTAATTCAGCCGGAATAGATGCCGAGCCATTGCTAACGATATCGCTATCAAGTTTATCAACATCCAGCCCGTGATCCGCACCCAGCACGATATCAAATAATTGTGCAATATCGGCAGCCTGCGTCGCTTCGCTGAAACTAACCGCTAAGCTGTCAGTCACGTCGGTACGCAGGTTAACACCAGCGTCTAACGCGCGTTTTATCACGCCAGCACGGTCGGTAACTTTAAAGGTAATGGTGTCGAACCAGTGGCTGTTTACTAACTCAACGCCTTTGGCTTTGATGCCGGCAGCAAAAATATCGGCACTGCGGTGAATACGCTCTGCAATATCTTTTAAGCCTTGTGGGCCATGGTATACCGCATAAAAAGAAGCGATATTGGCCAGTAATACCTGGGCAGTACAAATGTTCGAGTTCGCTTTTTCACGGCGGATATGCTGCTCGCGGGTTTGCATGGCCATGCGTAGCGCCTGGTTGCCACGACGGTCTTTCGACACGCCGATGATCCGGCCCGGCATAGAACGCTTGTAAGCATCGCGGGTGGCAAAGAATGCGGCATGCGGGCCGCCGTAGGCCATTGGTACTCCGAAGCGCTGCATCGAGCCCAGCACCACATCGGCACCCAGCTCGCCTGGCGATTTTAACAGCATTAATGCCATCGGATCTGACGCTACCGCGACGACCGCTTTTTTCGCCTGCAACGCTGCAATTAAAGCGCTGTCGTTACGGATATCGCCGTTAGTGGCTGGGTACTGAATTAACGCACCGAACACATCATGGTTTGCCGCATCGCTGGCTTTACCCACCACAATATCAAAGCCGAACATTTCAGCACGGGTTTTTACCACGTCGATAGTTTGCGGGTGCACGTCGTCACTAATAAAATACAGGTTCGCTTTACTTTTGCTTACCCGCTTGGCCAGTGCCATGGCTTCAGCAGCGGCGGTGGCTTCATCCAGCAATGAGGCACTGGCCAGCTCCATACCGGTTAAATCCAGCGACATTTGCTGGAAGTTTAACAGCGCTTCTAACCGGCCCTGGGCAATTTCTGGCTGGTATGGCGTGTAAGCCGTGTACCAACCCGGGTTTTCCAGCACATTACGCAAAATAACATTCGGGGTTAACGTGGGGTGATAACCCATACCAATGTATGACTTATACATTTTGTTCTTCGCTGCCACCGCCTTTAAATGGGTTAGTGCATCATTTTCAGTGCGGCTGCTGCCGGTAGCCAGTGGCTTGGGTAAGCGGATACTGGCAGGCACGGTTTGGGCAATCAGCGTTTCCATGCTGTCAACGCCAAGCTCGGCCAGCATCGCAGCGGTTTCCGCCTCGTCCGGGCCAATGTGGCGCTGAATAAATTCGTCGTGGTTCGCAAGTTGCGACAGGGTTTTCACAGCGGTATGGGTCATGCTTTGAATGTCCTAATATTGTTACAGCGTTCAGAACAGCTGTTAGTAAGATAAAGCCCCGGTAAGTACGGGGCTTTATGCTATAGCGATCTGTTTATTAAGCTTCGTCGATGCTGCTTTTGTAGCCGGCCGCGTCTAATAAGGCGTCCAGTTCGCTTTCATCGCTTACTTTAATTTTAAACATCCAGCCGTCGTTATACGGGCTGGCGTTAACCTGCTCTGGTGAGTCGGCCAGCGCGTCGTTAATTTCAACCACTTCGCCGGATAATGGCGCGTAAATGTCAGAAGCCGCTTTTACAGACTCGGCTACCGCACAGTCATCGCCCTGGGTTACGCTGTCACCCACTTCTGGCAGCTCAACAAATACCATGTCACCCAGCAGCTCCTGCGCGTGCTCGGTAATGCCTACGGTGTAAATGCCATCACCGTCGTTGCGCACCCATTCGTGGCTGCTTGCGTATTTTAATTCTGTAGGGATAGAGCTCATTGTAAATTCCTTAGCTGTCTTAACACGTATATTTTAATGATCAACCTGGGTTGCCACGTTTGTTATTTTAGATGACTTTTTTACCCATGCGCACAAAAGCCGGCTTAACCACTTTAACACTAACCAGTTTGCCGCGAATATCCACTTCAGCATTATCTGCCGTGTTGGCTGGAACGCGGGCCATGGCAATACTGTAACCTAAGGTTGGGGAAAAGGTGCCCGAGGTAATAACCCCTTCGCCGCCTTCAACCACAACCCGCTGGCCATGGCGCAGTACACCTTTTTGCTCCATTACCAGGCCAACCAGTTTGTCGGTACCTGCAGCTTTTTGTGCAGTAAGCGCCGCGCGGCCAATAAAATCGCGTTCTTCCGGTGCCCAGGCAATGGTCCAGCCCATATTCGCTGCCAGCGGTGATACGGTTTCATCCATATCCTGGCCATATAAATTCATGCCGGCTTCCAGACGCAGCGTATCACGTGCGCCCAAACCTGCCGGAGCAACACCAGCGTCCAGCAGCTTTTGCCAGAACTCAGCGGCCTGCTCCTCTGGCATAGCAATTTCATAGCCGTCTTCACCGGTATAACCGGTGGTAGCAATAAATAACTCACCGGCTTGCTTGCCAAAAAACGGCTTCATGCCCGTAACAGCGGCTTGCTGCTCTGGGGTTAATAAGGTCGCCACTTTGGCTTTTGCGTTCGGGCCCTGCACGGCAATCATGGCAAATTCCGGACGCTCGGTTACCGTTACCTCAAACGCTTTGGCTTTAGCATTAATATGCGCCAGATCTTTTTCACGGGTGGCCGAGTTAACCACTAAACGGAAAAACGCGTCTTCGATAAAATACACGATTAAATCGTCGATGACCCCGCCCTGCTCATTCAGCATACCGGTATACAGCGCTTTACCGGGTACGGTCAGTTTGGCAACGTCATTGGCCAGTAAATAGCGCAGGAACTCGCGGGTGCGGCTACCAGTCAGGTCAACAATGGTCATGTGTGATACGTCAAACATACCGGCATCGCGACGAACGCTATGGTGCTCTTCAATTTGTGAGCCGTAATTAATTGGCATATCCCAGCCAAAAAAATCGACCATTTTGGCACCAGCAGCAAGGTGACTGGCATGTAACGCAGTTTTTTGAGCCATTATTTTTTTCCTACTTATTGTGAGGGCCACAAGCGGTAAAACTAACAATAGCAATAAGCCTTATTTTTCAGGCTATTACATAAAAATACTAAGCTTGAGACTAAAAAATACCGGTCGATTATACCGCATACGCCCCGCAGCAAACAGCCCAATTTGGATTACTTTTTGTAATGCGGCAGATACTGTTACAAGTTAAACTAAGGCAAAACCGCAGTCTCATGCAAAACGCACAACTGCCTAACAAATATTTTCAGCTGCTGCGAAAATTTAATTCCAGAGTGGAGTGATAGTTTTAACGCCTGCTAACTCAGACATAAAAACCCCGGCAAAAGCCGGGGCAATTTTAAGCTCAAAGAGACTTTTATTTAGTTATCTTTTTTCTCGAAAAGCCCGCACCAAGTAGACCAAGTCCCAGAATTGCCAAAGTTGAGGGCACGGGAATATTCACCGCTGAAATTGACGACGGTGCAAAAGTGTAAGATTCTAACCCATTAATAATTATATTTTGAAAGCCAGATACTCCTGATCCCAGAAGGTGTTGACTTCCTCCGTAACTATAGCCGTTATTATATGAATTACTGGCATTAATATAGCCTGCATTACCCAACACGTAACTACCACCAAAAAGATCGTGACCTCCGCCAAAAGTTGCAAAATAAACATTAGAATCATATTGGTCGTACTGACCACTCCATACCATAGCTTGAGTATTATGGATAACGCCAAGTGAAATATTAAAAATAAAATTATTGGCAGTCGTGGTCTGATTATATGAATAACTGTTACCGTCGTGGCCAATTGAAGAGAAACCTCCAATCAGATAATTGTTCCCTTGGAAAATAACATCGTAAATAGAAATAACATTGGTATAACCAAATACGTCAGCATGCCATACAGAAGTAGAAGCCCCCCTTGAAAGATTTGAAATATTTGTAAAGTCCAAACTCCCAAGACCTAAACGTTCTTCCAAAAAGTTTGCTCCTGATCCATCGAGTAACTCACCTCCATTTATAACACTTGCATGCAATGTGTTTGACATAAATAGAACTAAAGCAGTACCCAATGATATTAAAAACTTTACAGCCATACAGATTAACCTTATTTAGTTTATGATTATTATAAATCGAGGCCGCAAAGCAATTTTCACACCATTATAATTTATCATTTAAATTCAACAGCTTTAGCAAGTGACACTCTCAACACCTGACAAGACTGTAAAAAATACTGACGCTATGGTAATGCGAAAAACCTGCTGATTTTTTTAGAATGATCGAGTTGGCAAAAAATATAATAAAATAAAATGTAAAGATAAGAAGTCGAAGCATGCTAATAATCACTACTCAAATCAAGCTAATTTCACTCCATAAAAATACAAATAATTTTGAAAAGTAATGAATGTTTAAACTGTTTCAGTTTTAAATTTTCTAAACGTCAGCACCAGCAACTGGCTGTTGGGCCAGCTGTGGTAAATCGCCTTTCAGGCCAAGCGCATGCGCCATTAATTGCTGTTTTAGCAGCGGCAGCCGATCTACTGCCACCAGCCCCAGGCCACGTATCAGTTTTGCTAATGGCGCTTTGGCCGTAAAGCCGCGCTTAAACGCTTCCATGGTGATGATCATGCTTTGTGCTTCCGCTTTACGCCAGCGTTCAAACCGGCGCAACATGGTTGTGGCGGCAAGATCCTCTCCCGCCGCTTGCTGCTCGCCAATCAGCTGTGCCAGCGCAGCGACATCCATCAGGCCCAAATTCATGCCCTGGCCTGCTAACGGATGAATACTGTGCGCGGCATCGGCTACTAATACCACCCGGCCGCGCTGCCAGCTGCTGGCATAACGCATGGTTAAACCAAAGGCCTGGCGCTCGCTTTGTAATGTTAGCGGCCCCAGCACTGAATGACTGGCGGCGCACAATGCCTGATTAAAGGCTGTATTATCCAGCGCCATTAAGCGTCTGGCCTCGTCTGTTTCTGCGCTCCAGACAATTGAACACATGTCCGGTTCAGGCAGCGGCAACAGCGCCAGCGGGCCAGTGGCTAAAAACACCTGCCGGGCGGTCAGCTGATGGGCCTCAGCACAACGGATTTTGGCGACAATAGCGGTGTGCTGATAATCCCAATGGGTTAAAGGCAGTTGCATATGTTGGCGCACGAAAGAGTTAACGCCGTCAGCGCCAACTAATAACTGGCTTAAAATAAGCTCGTTGTTATCAAGTTGCAGCATCACGTCACGCTCGCCCTGCTTTAACTGGCTAATGCCGACTTCAAAATAGCACTGCACATTACTGTGTTGCTGCAATTGCTGATACAACAAGGATCGGATCTGCTCGTTGTCACAAATATAACCCAGCGCCTCAACTTGCTGCTGCGCTGCGGCAAAACTAATTTTTGCAAAGCTGTCAGCTTCCCATACCTGCATGTCAGTGTAGGCGGCCGCGCCACTTAACAACCCGGGCCAGACGCCAAGCTCAGTGAACAGCGCACGCGACGCCATATTAAGCGCACTGACCCGCTGATATTCAGGTTGCGCGCCAGTGGCGCTGGTGCCAGGCGCAGCATCGGCTGGCACAGGGCCTTTTTCTACCAGCACCACCCGCAGCTGCTGGCGGGCCAGCAATAACGCCAGGGTAAGGCCGGCGCTGCCGCCACCGACGATGGTGATATCAGTATTTTGCATAAGATTGCCCCTGGCCCATGGCCTGCATTGCAAGCGGCCGTTTTAACGGATCACACAGCAGCATGGCTGCCAGACCGGCATTACGCGCCAGCGCCACCAGCCGTGAGTTATTAGAAAAGCCCCGGACGAGTGCATCGGTAAACCAGACTACCCGTTTAATGTCCTGCTCGCGTAGCTGCTGGTATTGGCGCAGCACCCGGTAAGCACCGGGATCAGCGGCTGCCGGATCCGCGCCTGCATCGCTGCTATCTGCCAGTGCCAGCATTAACGCCTGAATATCGCGAATCGCCAGATTAAACCCCTGGCCTGCTATCGGGTGTAAATTATGTAAACTGTTGCCAAGCAGCGCACTGCGATGGCGCACAATGTCATCGGGCCGACGCAAGGTCAGCGGGTACTGCGCTCTGGCGCCGGTGCTTTTAAATATGCCGGCCCGGTAGCCAAAGGCCTGTTGAATAGCCGCGGTAAAAGCAGCGTCATCCAGTGCCAGTAAATCAGTTGCGGCATTGCGATCGACTGTCCACACCAGCGAATAGCGCTGGCCAGTTAGTGGCAACAGCGCAATAGGTCCATGCTCAGTGAAGCGTTCAAACGCGGTATGCTGATGGCTTTGCGCCAGGGCCAGGTTGGCAATAATTGCGGTTTGCTGGTAATCATCACTGCTAACACTAAAGCCCGCCAGCTGTCGGGTTTGCGATAAGCCGCCTTCGGCAATCACTAATAATTTCGCGCTAAGCGCTGCACCACTGTTAAGTTGGATCTGCTGACTGTCCGGGGTCGGGCTAACCGAGCTGATAACATCGGGCTGAAAAAAGGTAATGTTGCTTTGCTGCGCCAGCTTTTGATCCAGTAAATTACCCAGGTGCTCTACTTCCAGTACCTGGCCCAGCGCCGCTTGCTGATACTCGGTCGCCGATAAGCGGGTTTTGCCAAAATGGCCACGGTCTGACACCCAAATATGCTCAAGTGGACACGCATTAGCCGCCAGATCCGGCCAAAGCCCCCAGCGCTGCAGCAATGTTATGCTACCGGCTGCCAGGGCAATACTACGACTGTCAAAACTGGCGGGTATACTATTCTGCGCTTTAGCCTGGCGTTCAATAATGGCAATACGCCAGTCTGGCCAGGCCTGACTCAGGCACCAGGCCAGTAAACTGCCGGCCATGCCACCACCGGCAATCACCAGATCAAATACGCTATTGCTGCTATTAGTCTCTGGCATTGCCCGTCGCCATTAATTGCTCAATCGCATCAATTTCTTTGGGCACTGCCGTAGTTAAATTTTCATGGCCATCGGCGGTTAGCAGCAGGTTATCTTCAATACGCACGGCTAAATCCCACCACCGGCGCTCAGTAGGACTACCGGCCGGAATATAAAGCCCTGGCTCAATGGTTAATACCATGCCCGGCACAAAGGGCTGCTCGCTGCCGTTCTGTGACGCGTTGTTAACTTTATAGGCGCCAACATCGTGCACATCCAGCCCCAGCCAATGGCCAATACCGTGAATAAAATATTGCTTGCAGGCTTTATCAGCAATCAACTGGCTAAGTTCGCCCTGTAAAATACCCAGCCCCAGCAGCCCTTCGGTTAACACATGCTCGGCAGCGGCGGTAACAGCAGCAAAATCGCTGCCTGGCTTTACCGCATTGCACGCGGCGTACTGGGCATCTAACACCAGTTGATACAGCGCCGCCTGCTCGTCACTGAATTTGCCGCTAACCGGAAAGGTGCGGCTGATATCAGCGGCATAGCCATATAATTCACAGCCAGCATCAATTAATACTAAATCGCCGGCTGCCAACAGACTGCTATTTTCGGTGTAATGCAAAATGCAGCCATTATTACCGCTGCCGACAATACTGTTATAGGCCGGATAGCGGGCACCGTTAAGGGCAAAATGATGCAGAATTTCTGCTTCGAGTTGATACTCAAACCGGCCAGGGCGGCAATACTGCATGGCCCGGATGTGTGCCTGGGCACTTATCTCGCCGGCTTGGCGCATAATGGCTATTTCACTATCATCTTTTACCAGCCGCTGTGCGCCGCTAAGCGGCGCTAAATCTATCAGCTGCAAAGGCGCGCGCTCACCACGTTTTTCCCGTTGCTTGAGGTCTTGCATCTGCACGGTAATTTGCGCCAGCAAGTCCGTCTGTTCGGTCAGGTTAAGGTAGACAGCGCTACTTCCGTCAAGCGACTGCTTTAATATAGTACTTTGTTCACTAAGCGCTGTGGCCTGCAATTGCAGGGCTTCGCTGGCAGCCTGAGGACCAAGCCTGCGTCCATGCCATACTTCCTGCGCAGGATCCTTTTCACGGCACAGCAGCTGTGCTGCAGGTAAATTGGCACGATTGGATAAAATTAGCAGCGCATCGGGTTCATTAAAGCCGCTGTAATACCAGAAGTCACTGTGCTGGCGAAATGGATACCCGGTATCCCGGCTGCGGCTTTGCTCCGTGGCCGCACTGATTAATACCACCGAATCTGGCTGTAACGTCGCAATTAGCTGCGCCCGGCGCTGCACAAATACAGAATTGTTCATTACCATCCTTCAAAAGACAGGTTAACCATATAACCGCTAGTTAATGCAACGTTTTGCCATGGGGTGCCTGCGGGCTGTATTTAAGACCAACTTCATTAAAGCAGCACAGCACCATGATCCGCACATGTTCCAGTACTAAGTAATAAGCTTCTTCGTTCTCATCTTTACTGCCATCAGTTACGGTATGAATATCAACCCGGGTCACTTCTGTCAGCTGATCCAGGGCTTCGCGCACGTCCTCTGACACCAGCGATAAATCGGTTTGCTGCACCGCAAAACCCACTAAAAAGGCCTGCGACCATTCTACCAATGCCTCTAATCGCTCAAACAGTGCATCGTCGTCACTGGGCAATAACACATTAAACGAGAAATCATTCTGGCTGAGGCTGTCGGCGGTGGCATCGACTAATTGCTGCACCTGTTTTTCCAGTGCTGATGGCAACGCCTGACCGTCATTCAGAAAATCGTACAGCACCGGTAGCAAGGCTTTTGCGTCAGCCTTTACCCCAGCGCACAACATGCCAGCAATTAAGCCATGCAGCTCCGCTGCCGAGGCGATAACATGAGCGTGCTCCAGCTCACTACTCCAGCGGTCATAAGTTTGAATCAGGGGGTTGCTCATAGCGTAGTCTTCACAAGGTAATCTTCACAAGTTTATCCGCTAATATCCTATCACTGCTGCAGGCCAACTGCCAGTAGGCTGCGCCAGCAAACCCTATTGCCGGATATCTGAGCAAGCTGATAGCAATTGTCAGTTTGCCCCTTATAAGCGCACCGCACAGCTGCTATACTAGTTGCGTTCTCTGGGTTGTTTGTAATGTTATTGACGTCCCTGAGCCGATAATTGTTTTATCCAGGAATTCTTCTGCGTTACTTTTGTGCAGGCCCGGCTTGTACCGGGAAGCCTACGGTAACCATGAGTCTTCCGCCTTGAACCATGGGTTCAAGGGCTTAAGTAACAAACGGCAACCTGGAGAACCCTTAATACTTCTGTTTTAAGCTGTGCTTTAACGACAGCCAAGGTGTTAACCACTGCAAAGGTATTCTGATGTCACAACCGCAGCACCCTGCTTCGCTTTCGCAATCCCGTTCAGCTATTCGTCAGCACGTCCGTCAGTTGCGCCAGCAATTACCCACAGCTACTCATGTTAAGGCCGCCACTGAACTGGCAGAACGCGTTACCAACACCGCTGATTTAATGTCGAAACAGCATTTTGCGCTTTATCTGGCCAATGATGCCGAGCTTAATACTGAACCGCTTATTCAGGCATTGTGGCACGCGGGTAAAGATGTCTACCTGCCGGTACTACACCCATTTTGCCCGGGCTACCTGTTATTTCTGCATTACGGCAAGACAACCGAACTGCAACCCAACAGGTTTGGGATACCCGAGCCACAGCTTAATTGCGCTAACATTATGCCCGTTGCGGCGCTGGATATTATTTTCACCCCGCTGGTGGCGTTTGATGTCAGCGGCAACCGGCTGGGCATGGGGGGCGGTTTTTATGACCGGACCTTATCGCAACTACCCGCTGACAGCTATTGTCAGATTATTGGCCTGGCGCATAATTGTCAGCAGGTAGATAACCTACCAACGGCTAGCTGGGATATTCCGCTGCAGCAGCTTATAACGCCTGCTAAATACTTTGATTTTCGCTGACATTTAGATCAAAAGCAGGCCAGAAACGCGATCTGGTCGTCACAGAGTGTCTGAGCCCTGCCGCAGGCATCATGGCGACAAATTCGTCAGGAACGAATTTGAACCGCTTTAGCGGGCTCGCGAAGGGCAGGAAGCCCGGAGTAGTTGCTGTGACGAGCCAGAGCGGGTATTGTGGCCTGCGATATGAATATCTCACCATCTCTTAAACTGTTTTGCACCTTTTTCGGCATTTGCCCTTTTTCTGCCTCCGCTTTCGATATAATATCCATCTGTACG
The DNA here is from genome assembly GCA_002364615.1 of Arsukibacterium sp. UBA3155. Classification (GTDB taxonomy): domain Bacteria; phylum Pseudomonadota; class Gammaproteobacteria; order Enterobacterales; family Alteromonadaceae; genus Alishewanella. The sequence continues at coordinate 13,243 of DEYP01000022.1, forward strand.
GCTAAACGCGAAAACACCCTGACTTAAAAGAGACTGTTATGACCCAAGATGAAATGAAACGCGATGCTGCCTGGGCAGCCCTGGAATTTGTCAGCGAAGACAGTATTGTCGGGGTAGGTACCGGCTCTACCGTTAATCATTTTATCGACGCCCTGGCCACCATTAAACATACTTTGCGCGGTGCAGTGTCAAGCTCTGAACAATCTACGGCTAAGTTAAAGCAACTCGGTATTGAGGTGCTGGATCTGAATGAGATCAGTGAGTTGAGTGTCTATATTGACGGCGCTGATGAAATAAACGATCAGAAACAAATGATTAAAGGCGGCGGTGCAGCCCTAACCCGCGAAAAAATTGTGGCAGCTGTAGCAAAAACCTTCGTTTGTATTGTCGACAGCACTAAACAGGTTAACGTGCTGGGTAAGTTCCCGCTACCCATTGAAGTGATCCCAATGGCCAGCAGCTATGTTAGCCGCGAATTGCAAAAACTGGGCGCAACACCGGTATTGCGCCAGGGCGTGGTTACCGACAATGGCAATCTGATTATTGATGCCCATGACTTGCAGATAGCTGATGCGCTGGCGCTGGAGCAGCAGCTGAATAATATCGTTGGCGTTGTTACCAATGGCCTGTTTGCCAGACGCCCGGCTGACATTGTGCTGGTAGGCAGCAGCAATGGCACCAGCATACTAAAGTAAGCGAATGGCGATGCATCGACTGCGCCGTTGCATCGCCATCGCTCACGAACCTGCAGCCCCTTTTATTAAAAAATTAGAGTATCGAGAAAGAAATGGAAAAATATTCGCTGGCTAAAGACAAAATAAAAATACTGCTATTGGAAGGGTTGCACCAGAGTGCGGTGAAAACCTTTACCGATCAGGGCTACACTAATATTGAATATCTTAAGACCTCGTTGCCGGAAGATCAGCTTATCGAGCGGATCAGCGAAGCACACTTTGTTGGTATTCGCTCCCGTACCCAGCTAACTGAGCGGGTACTGGATGCCGCCAATAAGTTAATGGCCATTGGCTGCTTTTGTATCGGCACCAACCAGGTTGATTTAGATGCCGCGTTAAAGCGCGCGATCCCGGTATTTAATGCGCCGTTTTCCAACACCCGCTCGGTCGCCGAATTAGTGCTGGGCCAGATCATTATGTTGCTCAGGGGCATTCCCCAGCGTAATGCCGCGGCTCACCGCGGTGAATGGCTGAAAACGGCTGATAACTCCTATGAAGCCCGTGGCAAAACCCTGGGTATTATTGGTTATGGCCATATCGGTACACAACTGAGCATTATGGCCGAACATATCGGCATGCGGGTGCAATTTTATGATATTGAAAGCAAACTGGTACTCGGCAACGCCAATCAGGTTGATTTAACCACCCTGCTGGCTACCTCTGATGTCATAAGCCTGCATGTACCGGAAACCCCACAAACCAAAAATATGATTGGCCAGGTTGAACTGGCGCAAATGAAACAAGGCGCTATTTTAATTAATGCTTCGCGCGGTACCGTGGTCGATATCGACGCGTTAACCGCCAGTTTGCAAAGCAAAAAGCTGGCGGGTGCGGCCATCGATGTCTTTCCGACAGAGCCTAAAGGCAATGACGAAGAGTTTATTTCACCGCTGCGCGCTTTTGATAATGTGCTGTTGACGCCGCATATTGGCGGCTCTACCCAGGAAGCGCAGGAAAACATTGGTTATGAAGTGGCCGGTAAGATGGTTAAATACAGCGATAACGGCTCAACCCTGTCGGCGGTGAATTTCCCGGAAGTTTCTCTGCCTGAACATAAAGGTCGCTCACGCCTGCTGCATATTCATAAAAACCAGCCAGGGATGATGACCAAAATTAACGAGACTTTTGCCAAGCACAACATCAATATTTCTGGCCAGTACTTACAAACAGTACAGGATATTGGTTACGTGGTCATTGATGTCGATTCAGAAGATCATGAATTGGCATTAAACGAGCTAAAGGCCATACCGGGTACGTTAAGGGCGCGTGTACTGCACTAGATAGTACTAGTAAAAAAGGCTGTCCGCTTTCCGGGCAGCCTTTTTTTATCGCTAAAACGTATAAACCAGAGAGGCTGCGGTTTCGGTGTCCATGGTTTCTAAATTACCTTCAGGGCGCGAGTTGTGCCGGGCGGTAAAACTAAAGCGCATCGATAATTTGTCAAACAACTGCGACGTGAGGCTGCTACGACTGAGAAAGGTCGAGTTGGCACCATCCAGTGACACTGAGCCTTCGAAGCTTTGTTTAAAGCTGCTCCCTTTGTAGATCTTTTGCTCCATATTAAACGCCAGAAACCAGATTAGACCGGTGTTGGTTCTGCCGCTGGCGCTGCGCTGATGGGCAAAGCCCGGCCCTGTTTCCAAATCGATATAATTGGCCTGCATTTCGTACACCCGGTTGGCATAACCTATTGCCAGTGAGCTTTGTACTCTAAAAGCACCAAACATATCGTATAAATAGGCACCACGGCCAAACACAGACTGACGGCCAATTAAAAACTTGTAGTTGCTCTGGCCGGTAATGCCATAGCGCTTGGCAGTCGTGACATCGTCATTTTTTTCCGTGAGTGCATTAAACACTTTACTGCGCTGGATCCGGCCGTACAGCTGATATTTGTTCCGAAAGTATTCCATTTCATGGGATAACTCGCTGTTTATCCGGATAGAGTGCGCTTCGGTATTGCCGGTATTGATGAGCAATCCAAGCTCGATGTCGCCCCCAATAGTGCCGAGAAACTCCAACGGCAACTCAAAAGTGGGCAGATCGCCAATTGCAACACCATCACCATCTGAGTCGCTATCAGCATCATCATTGGCCAACACGGGTAGCATTGCCGATAGCAACACCAGCAACAGCATTAACACTCTAAACTGGTTTAGCACTTTATTAGCTTGCCTCTGCCCTTTTACTGATAAACTCAAGCGCCATCGTTATCCGGGCTAGCGTACGCTCCCTGCCAATAAGCAACAAGGTTTGGTCCAGTGCCGGCGAATTACCACCTCCGGTTACTGCCACCCGCATCGGCATGCCTACTTTACCCATGCCAACACCCAGCTGCTCTGCTGCGGCGTTAATAGCATGATGAATAGCGTCTAACTGCCATTCCCCTAACGCGGTCAGCTTCTCTTTCACTAACGCCAGAGGTTCAGCCGCTACCGGTCTTAAATGTTTTTTAGCGGCATTTTCTTCAAACTCGCTAAAGTCTTCATAAAAATAACGGCTGACTTCTACCAGCTCGACCAGGGTTTTTACCCGCTCCGCCTGAACGCTTATCACATCTTCAATGGCTGGGCCGGTGCGGGTGTCAAGCTGCTGATGGGCTAAATGCCATTGCAGTTCACTCGCCACTCTGGCCGGCGGCAAGGTTTTCATATAGTGCTGATTTAACCACAGCAACTTTTCGGTATTAAACGCAGATGGCGCCCGGTTACAATCGGCTAAATCGAATAGCTCTATCAGCTCGTCTTTACTGAATATTTCCTGATCGCCATGAGACCAGCCTAACCGCACCAAATAATTAATTAACGCCTCAGGTAAAAAGCCGTTATCGCGATACTGCATCACACCTACCGCGCCATGGCGCTTTGACAAGCGCTTTCCATCATCACCCAGGATCATCGGCACGTGCGCATACTTAGGGATCTCTGCGCCCAGGGCTGCCAAAATATTCATTTGTCGCGGCGTGTTGTTTACATGATCATCACCGCGGATAACATGGGTAATGCCCATTTTCCAGTCATCCACTACCACAGTAAGGTTATAGGTTGGGGTACCATCGCTGCGGGCAATAATTAAATCGTCCAGTTCGCTGTTCGCAATTTCAATCCGGCCCTTGATCATGTCGTCAATGACTACCACACCCTGCTGGGGGTTTTTAAAACGTATCACAAAAGGTTTATCTGCCGGATGATCGGTACGGTCGCGCCACATGCCATTGTATTTCGGTTTTTCGCCTGCCGCCATTTGCGCTTCACGCATTGCATCAACTTCTTCTACCGTGCAAAAACACTTGTAGGCTTTGCCTTCTGCCAGCAGTTGCGCAACCACTTCTTTGTATAAATCGAAACGCTGGGTTTGATAATACGGGCCGTCGTCATGTGCTAACCCCAGCCATTGCATGCCCTCCAGAATGGCATCCACTGAAGCCTGATTTGACCGCTCTAAGTCAGTATCTTCAATTCGCAGAATAAAGGTACCGCCGCGCTTTTTGGCATATAACCAACTGTATAACGCGGTACGGGCGCCACCAACATGCAAATAACCGGTAGGGCTTGGTGCAAAACGGGTAACTAACGACATAATTAATCCAATATAGGCGAAAACTGAGTTGACGCTATTGTAACAATGCTCGGCTAAGGATGCACCACCCACGCGCCGGCATTAACCTGCCAATTCACCGCAAAAAACCCGGATGTTTACTTTTGCAGCAATCGGCCCGCTTTTTAAAAAATAATGTTGACACTAAATTCATGCTCCCTATAATGAGCGCCATCAAACAGCGTGGATTGTTAGCTCAGCTGGGAGAGCACCGCCCTTACAAGGCGGGGGTCACTGGTTCGAACCCAGTACAATCCACCAATTTGATGTTCCAAATTACAAAAGTATATCTCCCGTGGATTGTTAGCTCAGCTGGGAGAGCACCGCCCTTACAAGGCGGGGGTCACTGGTTCGAACCCAGTACAATCCACCACTTCCTTATCTGATATCATAAAAAAGCACCGCCCCCTCTTTACCAAGACACGGTTGCCACTAGCCCAAACCCAGTACAATCCACCAATTCCTTATTTGATATCATAAAAAAGCACCGCCCCTCTTTACCAAGACACGGTTGCCACTAGCCCAAACCCAGTACAATCCACCACTTCCTTATCTGATATCATAAAAAAGCACCGCTCCCCAATAAAAATTATTTTTTTTGCGCTGATTCTTGTTGTTTTTTCTGTTGGGCGAGGACAATCCGACGCATAATATCTTTCCATGACACTATGCCAATTAGCCGTTTTTGGGCGTCGATAACCAGCAGACAACTGATATTGCGTTCCACCAGAATACTGGCCGCCTGTAAAATACCGGTATCTTGCGACACACTAATGACCGGTGACGACATGATTTGGCCAACCTTACGCTTTTGCAGGTAAAGCTCAATAGTGCTCTCAGAGGCCGTATTCATCAGCGCACTTACCGCTTTAAAATAATCTTTTACCGAAACGATACCTATGGGCTGCTGCAGACTGTTTACTACCGGTACATGCTGAAATTTGGCATCAACTAATAACGCACGTAAGCTGGCCAGACTGGCATCTTCGGTAGTGACCTGCACCTTTCTGCTCATAATTGACGCTAATGGCATAAGTTACACCTGATTATTTTTCAACGATAATGACACTCTAGCGTAAGTCTATCTAAATAACCTATAAAAAAACGCCCTGTAAAAGGACGTTTTTATCAGCAAAACCCTGTTATTTGCTAACTATTTTAATCGCTTTACCAACGCTGCGGCGACGCCATGGGCACTTCCGGGGTTTTGGCCGGTAATAACCCGGTTATCTTCAATAACCAACTCAGCCCATGGCTGACCTTTTCGATACTGCTTTGCCGCCCGGGCTAAAGACTCCTCCAGCAAAAACGGGATTTTATCGATCGTCTCATAGTCCACTTCTTCTTCACGGGTAAAGCCGGTTACAACAGTGTTAGCCAGTAACTTTTCACCGTTACTCAGGGTAATGGGCAATAACCCAGCCGGGCCATGGCATACTGCCGCCAGCACACCGCCGCTCTCGTAATGTCTGGCGCTTAATTTTGCTACTGTTTCATTGTTGGCCAGGTCTGACAGCAAGCCAAAGCCACCCGGATAAAAAATAGCATCGTAGTCATCAATGTTTAATTTTGCCGCCTCAAGCGTATTGTTAAGCCGGTGCTGCAACTCTTCATTAGCCAGGATCCGGCTGTTTACCTCATCGTCGGCGATATCCGTGCCATAAAGTGGTGCCTTACCGCCTTTGATCGAAGCCAGATCGTAATGAACGTCAGCCTTTAGCAATACATCCAGAGCATGCGTTAGTTCAGGAGAAAAGGTGCCGTTTGCTTCATCTGTGTCACCGAGCGTGGCATGGTTAGTTAAAAATATCAGTACTTTTTTCATTATTCCTCCTTTAAGCCGGGCAATGACCATTAGCAGCTTATATGGGGCCCGGGTTTCTATTAAGGCTTAGTTATAACCCTGTAAGTTAACATTGGACCACTGAGCTGTAAGTTCAAGGGTAGTCATAAATACCAATGCTTTTGTGCACTTTCATTGATCTGCTGTTGCCGTAGCCAAAACTTGCTATAGTAAGCCAACAGGTTTACTGCCGGCTGGAACCCTTAACTGTATGAACACTGCGCCGCGTCGTGATGAACGTATTCTGGTGATAGATGACCAAAGTTTAGCTCAGGGCTTTTTCCGCTTTGCGTTAGAGCAACTGGGTTATCAGAATATTTTTCTGGCCGAACGGGCCAACGTCGCATTAAACCTGTGCCGCGACAATCAGTTCGATTTAATTATTTGTGCCCACAATCAGCAACAGGGTAAAGATGGTTTCCAGCTGTATGAGGAAATTAAAGCTAAAGGCCTGCAAAATCTAAGTTGTGCGGTAATTTTTATCAGTGCTGAAACCGATCCGTCGCTGGTACACAGCGTTATTGAACTGCAACCTGATGAATTTATGGCTAAACCTTTTGTAATTAAAGATTTGCAGCTGCGAGTTGAACGGGTATTGCGGCGTAAACAGCTGTTGCGTGACGTCTATCAGGCACTCGATGCTAAAGACGATCCGAGGGCACTGGCAGCCATTGATGCACAGCTGGCCGACGCCCGCCAACATAAGTTATTCCCGCTATTGTTACGCTTAAAAGGCGATGTCTTATTACGCCAGGGCGATTACAGAGTAACAGAGAAATTTTTCAGTGCCATGCTCAATATTCAGCCCTTTAGCTGGGCCCGGATGGGGTTAGTGCGTTGTCATTTAGCCCAGGGCAAGGAGCAACAAGCATTTACTGAACTGGAGACCTTGCTGGAGCGTTCAGAAAGCCGGTTATTTGCGCTGGATTTATTAGCTGAACTGGAGTTTAAACAGCAGCATTATCAGCAAGCACAACAACACGTGCTGGAAGCGGCAGAACTGGCACCGCGTAATATGTTTCGCCAACAGAAATTATTGCAGTTATCGCGCATCAACCACGACTATGAAAACCAGTACCGGGCTGCCCGCGATATGGTGAAATATGCCCGCTACTCCATGTATGAGCAACCCGATTTATACTTAACCCTGGCCCGCGCCAGTATTGATTACGCCCTGAGTGTGGACGATGAAGAGCACAGCAGTCGGCTAAACCGCCAGGCCGCCGTGTCGCTCAGCACAGTGCAGCGTCAGTATGCCAATGGCAGCCATGCTGCGCTGGAAAGCCAGCAACAGGTGTTACAAGCCAGATTATTGTATTTACAGGATCACAAAGACAAAGCTCAGGCCATGCTCAGCGCACTGGAACCGCTGCAAGAAATATCCTCAGTGGAGGGCGCGTTAGATCGGGCTAAAGCGTTGCACGAAGTAGGACTGAGTCAGGCATCGGCTGAGTTATTTCGCCAAATTAGCAACCATTGCCAGCGGCAACTGGCCGACCCGCTTTTTAACAGCTATTTACAACAGGAGCAGCAAGAACGGCAGGCCATGCGCCTTGGCCCGCGTGAGCTGAATAATAATGCGGTCACCCTTTACAAACAGGGCAACTGGCAGGAGGCCTTCGACGCCTTTACCCTGGCGTTCAAAGTGATGCCAAAAAATGCCGGTATCGCGCTGAATTTATGGCAAACCCTGTTAACCAGCCCGCGTTCATTGTGCGCGCCCTCACTTAAACAACGCTTGCTGGATCAATGCCAGTTATTAATCGAAAACAGTACCCTAAAACCTGAACAGCAACAGCGGTATCAGCAACTAAAACTAAAACATGTCACGCACCATGCTTATTAACGGCTACTCGCCGTCGTATCGTTATCCGGCTTTACCTGCTCAGGCCATTCTTTGAAAATCATCGGCAGGGTTTTACTGCATGCTAACCATAGCATCGCCACCAGCAACAGGCAGGGTGCAATTAATCGCCAGGGCGCATCAAGAATAACGTTGGCATCCAGCGCGCTGATACTGTGGGCAAAATCAGCCAGCGTTACCAGCCATAAAAACCACAGCCCCGGGCGCCATAAATAATACCAGAAGCGGTGACCTTTCACTCGACGCTGACTAAGTGCCGCGACCAACAGCAATAAGGGCAGCGCGATAAGACAGGCCACTAAAAAGTCATGTTGGCGCGGGTAAAATTGGCCCAGCAAACTATGCTCAGAGCGCATCATGCTAAGCTCTGCCACCCAGCTGATATAAGGTCGCAGCAACAGTAGCAGCAGGCCATAAAAGCGCATGGGAATTTGCAGTAAACCGTTATTGTCCAGCAATGGCCAGTAGTGCTGAGCGCTCATATAATTGCTATCGCAGCCATGTTACACCTGGCGCTTGCGCTGGGCGAACACGCCAAGAGCAATAAAAATTGCCAGGCAAACCCAGGGCAACTCTATGTTGGTTAGGCGTACCAGCCAGCCTGCAACTACCGGGGTTAACCAGATAGTAATAGCACCGTAACCAAAGGCGCACACCAGAATAAAAATACTGGTGCGCCAGATAAAGTGCAAATTGCTGATCTGGCGGCGAATAAAACGATTGATATCATCGCCAAATACCACCAGACAGGTGGCTACCATCGCCAGTGCAATATCACGTATATAAGGTCGGAAAAATAAGCCCCAGTCTGTCAGCAACTGATACAACAACGCCATGCCTAGGCCACTCCATTACTGCTAAAAAGTTCTAACATCTGCTGCTCAGTCCATACCGGCACATTCAGATCGTTTGCCTTTACCAATTTAGACCCGGCATTGTCACCGGCAATCACCGCATAGGTTTTTGCTGACACGGAGCCTGACACCTTAGCACCCAATTGCTGCAAGCGGGCTTTGGCATCATCCCGTCCCATTGCACTGAGTGTGCCGGTTAGCACAATGGTGCAACCGGCCAGCGGTTGCGCTGACGCCTGCTGTACACTAATGTCCGGCCAGGTTATCCCGACTCGCTGCAGGTCGGCGATAACCTGCTGGTTATGCGGCTCAGCAAAAAAACTTTGCAGGTGCTCTGCGACCACAGTACCGACATCACTGACCGCCAGCAGCTGCTCTGCTGTGGCATCCATAATAGCTTGCAGACTACCAAAATGTTGAGCCAGATTCAGCGCAGTAGCTTCCCCCACCTCACGAATACCCAGCGCATAAATAAAACGAGGCAAACTGGTTTCTCCAGACGCTTTAATCGCATTAAGCAGCTTTAACGCCGACTTCTCTGCCATCCGCTCCAGACCAATCAGCGCAGGCATATCCAGGGTGTAGATATCAGCCGGGGTTTTCACCAGCTGCTGGTCTACCAGTTGCTCGACCAGCTTATCGCCCAGACCATCAATATCCATGGCTTTACGGCTGACAAAATGTTTAATTGACTCTTTTAACTGGGCCGGACAAAACAAGCCGCCACTGCAGCGCACTACCGCCTCGCCACTTACCCGCTCTGCTGCGGAATGACACACCGGGCAACGGGTCGGAAAAATAATATCGCGCGCCTGCGCTGGCCGGCGGTCCAGTATTACCGCGACAATCTGTGGAATAACATCACCCGCCCGGCGCACCGTCACCGTGTCACCTATTTTAATCCCCAGCCGGTTAATTTCGTCCTGATTGTGCAAAGTAGCATTACTGACCGTCACCCCGCCTACCACCACCGGGGCTAAGCGCGCTACCGGGGTAATGGCGCCGGTGCGGCCCACCTGAAACTCAACATCGAGCAAGGTAGTCAGTTGCTCCTGTGCCGGAAATTTAAAAGCAATAGCCCAGCGCGGCGCCCGGGCGACAAAGCCCAGTGCCTGTTGCTGAGCCAAACTATCCACCTTGATAACAACACCATCAATTTCAAAACCAAGCGTATCCCGTTGCTGCAGAATATCCTGGCAATAGTCAATAACGGCATTTATGCCGGTAACCTTTTTCAGCAGCGGACTGACTGCCAACCCCATACCTTGCAGTTGTAACAGTCTGGCGTAGTGACTTTGCTGATCAAGCTTTGCGTGCTCGTCATCGACATCACCAACAGAATAGGCACTAAAAGAGAGCGGTCTGGAGGATGCAACTTTAGCGTCAAGCTGCCTTAAGCTGCCCGAAGCGGCGTTGCGCGGATTAGCAAATAACTTCTCACCACTGCTGCCTGAGCGATCGTTCATTTGCGCAAACTGGCTAAGGGGAATGTACGCTTCGCCCCGAACCTCGAGCATGGCTGGCTGGTCAGATCCCAAAAGTTTTAATGGGATAGATTTAATCGTCCGGGCATTATGGGTCACATCTTCACCGGTAAAACCATCACCTCTGGTTACCGCTCTTGCTAAAACGCCATGCTGATAATGTAAACTCAGTGCCACGCCATCCAGCTTTGGCTCACAACAAAATACAATGTCATTTTCAACGTCCAGGCTATCCGATATACGCTTGTTAAACTGAACAAGTTCGTCGTCCGTCTTGGCTTTTTCAAGCGACAACATCGGTAAAGCATGCTCATACTGGCTGAATTTATCCAGTGGTGTAGCGCCCACCCGCTGGGTCGGCGAATGCGGCTGAACAAAGTCAGGAAATGCCGTTTCCAGTGCAACCAGCTCATCGAACAACTCGTCAAATACCGCATCAGGAACAATGGTCTGGTTTAAGTTGTAATACGCATGAGAGTATTGCTGTAACTGGTCAGTCAGTTCACGCATTCTGGCTTTTTTGGAATCACTCATTTTCTTTCACTACCGAATGAAAAACGGCAGGGAAAGCCCTGCCGTATTAATTTAATCTCTGGCGTTAGCCATGAATAAGCTGCTGGCGCTGGAATTCACGTATTTTATCAACATAATGACGAACCGTCTGCACCGTTAACACACTGCGCTGACCATCCAGCACCTGACCACCGAACTCTTCGGCTAGTTTTTTTGCTGCATTGTGCATTAAATTAAAATTCTGCAGCGGCTCGCCGGGTCCAGGCAGGGTCATAAATAAGCTCAGGCCCCGGGTGCTGATTTTATCTATTTGCTCTAAATCAAAGGTGCCCGGGTTAAACATATTGGCCAGGCTGAATAACACATCACCGCCACCGGCACTGTCCAGATGACGATGAAAAATATCCATGTCGCCATATTTAAAGCCAAGAGGTAACAACGCCGACAGTAAATCAGGGCCTTTAATGTCACGCCCTTCAGGCAGTAACACATACAAAATTAATACTTCAGAAGGCTGATGGGCTGATTTTTGCTCAGACGCGGTCTCCGTATCCACGCGGTCATCAACCTGACGGGTCGTATTATCAGGCACCGAACGGCGTGGTTTTTCATCGTCAGCCAGTGCGCTGAAAGTAATCGCCGGCTCGGTTTTCTCGCCTGCGCCGTCAAAATCAAACTCAGGCTGCTGCCGGGAACCCCCCTGGCTATCACTATTATGCTTGTCCTGAGCAGCCGGCTTTGTGGGCACCGGGTTAATTTTTGGCTCTGTGCGTGCCGTTTCGGCAGCCGTCGGCGCGCCGCTGCGCGATTTTATTACCCGCACCGGACCTACACCTAAATCATCAAAGCCTTCACTTTGTTCTGCTGCAGCCGGTGGCGTCGCGTCGTCAGGATGATAACGATGATTTGTCTGACGGTTATTTTTTCTTACCGTCCACAGTCCATGAATAAACAGGCCGCCCAGTACCAGCGCCCCGATAATAATTAATACTAATCTCAACTCATCAGCCATAGTTGTACCTTTTTATGTTCTCAGGCTACTGCCAGCTTGACAGCATCATCCACATCCACAGCCACCACCCGCGATACCCCAGGTTCTTGCATCGTGACGCCCATTAGCTGTGCTGCCATTTCCATGGCAATTTTATTGTGGCTAATATAAATAAACTGCACGGTTTCCGACATCTCACGAACCAGATTACAAAACCGGCCAACGTTCGCATCGTCTAACGGCGCATCTACTTCATCCAGCATACAAAAAGGTGCTGGATTCAGTCTGAATATAGAAAACACCAATGATAAGGCCGTTAGCGCTTTTTCACCACCCGATAATAAATGAATTGTACTGTTTTTTTTGCCAGGCGGTCTGGCCATAATAGTAACACCCGTTTCCAGTAAGTCATCCTCGGTAAGATCCAGATAGGCACTGCCCCCGCCAAATACTTTCGGAAACAGTCCTTTTAAGCCTTCGTTTACCTGCTCAAAGGTGTCTTTAAACTTCTGCCGGGTCTCTTTATCAATTTTACGCATGGCCGTTTCCAGCGTATCCAGCGCACCGGTTAAGTCGTCATGCTGGCTGTCGAGATAGCGCTTACGTTCACTCTGTTGCTCGTATTCATCAATAGCCGCCAGATTAATTGCTCCCAACCGGCTAACTGCCTCTGCAGTTTTATCCAGTTGTTGCTGCCACAGCGTTTCTTCGGCATCTGCGGCTAATTGTGGCATCACATCTTTAATACTGACCTGTTGTTCGCGCAGCAGTTCCAACATGTTATTCGCGCGGATCCGACATCCTTCAGCGTCCAGGCGTAAGGATTCAATATGCTGCCGTTTCTGGTTCAGCTGTTGCATAATGCCTTGCTGCCCCTGCTCCAGCTCACGCATTTGCTGCTCTAAGCCAGCCAGTCGGTCAGTAGCTGCTACCATCGCCTGCTCGGCGTCCTGCCGGTTTAACAGTGCCTCCTGCAATTGCTCCTGCAGCAAAATTTCCGGCTCGTCGTTTTCATTCAACTGTTGCTCCAGGCCATAAATTTGCTCACGCAGCTGCGCCAGTTGCAGTTGGGCCCGCTGCAGATTCTGTGCTAAGCCCTGCTGTTGTCGCTCGGCCACGGTCAGCTGCGTTTGTAACTGTCGACATTGCTCTTTTTGCTGCTCATAACGCTCGCGGCTTTGCTGCAACGCCTGCTGTGCCTGTTGCTGTTGCTGTTGCAGGATCTGCTCTGCTTCGCCGTGCTCATCCAGAATAAACTGCGCCTGTTGCTGGCGTTCATCCAGTAATGCCAGGTCGGCCATTAACGCCTGATGTTTCGCCCTAAGCTGCTGACATTCAGCTTCAAGCTGTCCTTGCTGCTTCTCTGCCAGTTGCCGGGCCTGAACCTGCAGCTGGTGCTCGGTATCTGCGCGCTGCATCTGCCTTTCAATATCGGCTAATTGCTGTTGTTGCTCCGTTAGTACCTTGCGGGCATCACGTTGAGCGCTCTGTGACAGGGTTAACTGTTGCTCTGACCGATCCTGACCGGCGGTCAGTTCCAATATTTCGGTATGAATTGCGGCCAATCGCTCACGCCGTATTAAACCAGAGTCGGTACTGTCGTTACTGCAGCTATGGCCCCAGTTCTGCCCCAGCCACTGGCCCCCGGCAGTAATAACCGACTGTCCAGGGGCTAGCGCTGCAAGTTGCTGTTGGGCTGCTGCCACACTGTCTGCCAGCATAATGTTCTGAAAATAATCCGGATAATGGCCGGCATGGATCACACTGGCCAGGGTATTTGGTGCAGCTTGCACCTTAAGCGGGCTGACATAGTTAAAATCTGTCGATATCGCCTCTGCCGTGCCAACACTGGCATGTTGCAACACCCCCAGCGCAGCAGCAACCGCTGCGGCCCAACCTGGCGCAACTTTTAACTGTGAAAGCAGCGCCTGCGGGCTTTGCTGCTGACGCTGCTCAAGCGCGGTTAACCGTTGCTGCTCCTGGCTTAAAATTTGCTGCCGGGTAGTCAGCGCAGCCAGTTGCTGCTGAATTGCCGTTGTCTGTGCTGCCGTTTCCTCTGCGCTCAACAATGCCTGTTCAACCTGTCGGCGCGCCGCGTCACGCTGTGCGGCCAACTGCTTTACCCGGGATCTAATCTCTTCAACATTTGCTTGTGGTTGTTGCTGCACTTCGGCTAATTGTTGCTGGCGTAATGTCAGTTGGCTTTGATACTGCTGTGCCTGAGTGCTGGCGCTCTGCCAGGCTAACTGCGCCTGCTGCTGTTGCTGACGCAGCGTAAAATATTGCTGCTGCCACTGCTGCCATTGCTGTTGATGCTCTGCCAGGGTTGCTTGCGATAGTTGTAACTGCAGCTCCAGTTCGGCCAGTTGTGCTTCGCCAAGCGCCAGTTCAGGGCCGTATTGCTGCTGTTGCTCGGTTAGCTCGTTTAACTGCGCTTGCTCACCGGCGATAAACTGCTCGCTATCGTCCAGCGCCTGCTGCTTTTGCTGTAACTGATTACTAAGGATCTGCTGCTGCTGACGCTGATGCAATATTTGCTGCTCCAGCCGGCTAATGGCGTTGCCCAGCTGGTAAAAGCGACTTTGTTGCTGCTCCACGTCTGTCCGGGCATCAGTGGTTTGCTCTTTTAACTCAACCAGAATGCGCTGCTCGCCCTGCATACCGGCCTGATATTTTTCCAGCTCAGTTTCCTCGCTGGCTAACTGCTGCTCTAACGCCACTAACTGGTTATTAAAGCGCAGCCATTTTAAGGTCGTCAGCTCTGCTTTCAGTTTTCGCTCTTGCGTCTTTAATTCTTTGTAACGCTGAGCGGTGCTGGCCTGTCGTTTTAATTTATCAATATTTTTCGCCAGCTCTTCGCGCACATCGGCCAGACGGTCGAGGTTTTCACGCGTGTGCTTAATCCGGTTCTCGGTTTCACGCCGCCGTTCTTTGTATTTGGAAATGCCAGCGGCTTCTTCGATAAAAACCCGTAACTCCTGCGGTTTCGATTCGATAAGCCGCGAGATCATACCCTGCTCAATAATGGCATAGCTGCGAGGCCCCAGACCAGTACCCAGAAAAATATCGGTAATATCGCGCCGGCGGCACTTGCTACCATTTAAGAAATACGTCGATTGTGCTTCGCGGGTGACCAGTCGTTTAATTGAAATTTCGCTGCGATCGGCCATATTGCCACTAAGCCGGCCCTGGGTATTCTCAAAGACTAATTCCACCGACGCCTGCGATACCGGCTTGCGCTGGCCCGAGCCATTAAAGATAACGTCGGTCATGGCATCGCCGCGCAAATTTTTAGCCGAGCTTTCGCCCAGCACCCAGCGCACTGCGTCTATGACATTGGATTTGCCACAGCCGTTAGGGCCAACTACTGCGGTCATTTGTTCTGGAAATGGCACCTGGGTTGGGTCGACAAAAGATTTGAAGCCCGCCAGTTTAATATGTTTTAAGCGCATCTGTGCCCGGTGTTATTGTTGTTAGTATCCGTTTTAGCAAAATGTAACAGCAGCAAAAACGGCTGTCACGGAAAAATCAGTCTGACTTTGGCGTGCTGAAGGTTTTGCGCCGCCAGCGCTGCGCTTTCTCTGCGACCGTAATTTTAACTGTAGCGCGGCTTTTTCTGGCAAACACCACCACCGGCCTTGAAACCAGCAGGTTATTGGGGTAAATAACCTGTTCATTGTCTTTGGTTTGCAGCACAGTGCTAAACAAATTAATTTCGATAATGCGGCCTTCAAGATGATTACCGCCATCAATTACCCGCACTTCCATGCCTTTGGCGAACGCTTTTTGGCCCAGCAAAATGAAAAAAGCAGTGATATTACTGAGTAAACTCCAGGCAGCAAATAATGCCACCCCGATCACGGCAATCATCGATGACGCCAGCACCAGCAAACCACGAATATCCACACCCCATATCACGCTGAGCACCACGATCAGCAGCAGCACCAGCAAAATGTGAAATACCACCGCAGCGCGCTTATTCATCTCAGCCTTTAACCGGCTGTTGGCGATAACCTGAGATAGTAACGGCATCACCCGATAGCTGATAATAAAGTACAAAATCAGTACCAGAGCCGTAATAAACAGTTGCACCGTAACCGGATTAAAATGGCGCAGCAGTTGTTGGCTAAATTCAGAAAAAGACATCGTTAATTTCCTGCGGCTTAATCTAAATCGTTTAGTGGCCAGCGCACGATATAGTCTTCAAAATTATCCAGATCGACATGGGTTTCACAAATGGCTTTGTTGCGCACCGACATTTGTTTTTTGTGCATCAGGCTCTTTTTGCCGTTATTAAGCAGCGGATGCCAGCTGGGTAAGCCTCGTCCTTCATGCAAGCGCCTATAAGCACAACTGGTGGGCATAAAGAAAATGTCTTTCAGATTGGCTTTAGTTAACTGAATACAATCGGGCACCAGCACGGTTCGCTGGCTATACTCGGTACATTCGCATTTATGACTGTTCAGATAACGGCAGGCAATGTTGGTATAGTGCACCTGCTCATCAGCCTTAATAACACTGGTCGGGCCCTGTTCTTCGTCATCATCAATAAATTTATTCAGGCAGCATTTGGCACAACCATCGCACAGCCCTTCCCACTCCTCGTTACTCATTTCATCGAGGGTTTTTGTTTCCCAGTAACGCTCTGCTAAAGCCATCGTTAACTTACCTTTGTATTAACGTT
Source organism: Arsukibacterium sp. UBA3155 (assembly GCA_002364615.1). Lineage (GTDB taxonomy): Bacteria > Pseudomonadota > Gammaproteobacteria > Enterobacterales > Alteromonadaceae > Alishewanella. The sequence goes on from DEYP01000022.1 coordinate 29,807, forward strand.
AAAAAAGTCGGCCAGTTGCAACTGCAGCTGATCGCCAGATTGCAGCGGCCCCACACCTGCGGGCGTACCGGTAAGCACCATATCGCCGGGTAGCAGGGTAAAATGTTGTGACATTTCACTGATAAGCTGGCTGATGCCTCGTATCATATTGGCACTGTTGCCATGCTGCCGCTCTACCCCGTTTACCGTCAGACTGAAATCCAGTTGTTGTGGATGCGCAACATCGGCGGCCGGTACAAAACCAGCCACCGGACAGGCGCCATCAAAACCTTTAGCTAATTCCCATGGCCGGCCCAGCTGTTTCAGACCGGCTTGCACCTCACGCAGGGTTAAATCCAGTGCCAGACTGTAACCCCAGATCGCTGCCGCTACGTGCTCGGACGAGGCCTGGGTTAACGGCTGGCTTATCAGTACGGCAATTTCCAGCTCATTGTGCACTGCACCGCGGCCAACCGGTATCGCGAAAGCTGGCGCCAGCTGACACAATGCCGTATTAGGCTTGATAAAAAACAACGCCTCGCTGGCGGTTTTGCTTTGCATTTCAGCAATGTGGTCCTGATAATTCTGACCAATGCATACTACCTTCCCTACTGGCAAGGCGATGCTGCTGCCGTCAACGCGCTGATGAGAATAGGCCATGACTTACTCGGCAATAATCAGATCGGCCAGGTAGCCGACGCTGGTAACAAAATAATAAGAGCGGTTCCAATGCATCAGGCTTTTGTAGTTGTCGTAACCTAAAAACGCCCGGCCATCTTTGCCGTCTGGCAAAATTAACGCCGCTTGTAAGTCGCGCGCGGGCAACGCCGTGCCATTTAGCCGACGCACCCCAAGTTCGTTCCACTTGGTCAGGCTGCGGGCCGAATCGTTCCAGCGCCCTAACCAGGCCGCACGGGCCAGACTACCAGGCTGAATGGCCATAGCGGTGTCAAAACCTTCAGGCAAAACCACTTCCCGGCCCCAGGTAATACTGTTATCCCAGTTCTGCTGTTTTAAATAATTAGCAATGGAGGCAAACACATCAAGCTGATTGGTCCAGATGTCTTTTTTGCCGTCACCATCACCATCCTGAGCATAGGCTAAAAACGAGCTTGGCATAAACTGACTCTGCCCCATCGCACCGGCCCAAGAGCCTTTCATATCGGCAAAACTGATATGGCCCTCTGCCAGAATGTCCAGCGCGTTAAAAAACTCCTGCCGGAAAAACGTTTCGCGCCGGCCATCGTAAGCCAGGGTTGCTAACGCTGAAGGAATAGAATAAGTGCCCATAAAACGCCCGAAGCTGCTCTCCAAACCCCACAGAGCAATAATAAAGCGAGGTTGCACACCATATTTCTCACCAATTTTTTCCAGCTCTGGCAAGTATTGCTGGTAAAAACCCCGTGCCATGGTGATGCGGATAGTACTTACCCGTTTGGGTAAATAGGTGCTGAGCGTTTCCACTGATTCCGGCTGGCTCTGATCGGCTTTTACCACCCGCTCGTGAAACGTTAACGAGCTGAACACTTGATTCAGCAAGGCGTTATCGTAGCCTTTCTGCTCTGCTTCCTGGCGTAAAGCGGCGGTGTAATCTTCGAAGCTGGGTTTAGTCACCTGCTCAGCAGCGGCTGCGTTTGTGTCTTGAACCGCTTGGCTAACTGCAGCGACGCTGCTATATGATGTAAACAAACCCGTTGCCAAAAGAGCAGGCAAGCCAAGGTGTTTTAGCGCTAATTTTAGTTTCATATTAACCTTTATCTGTCTGGATACTGGCTTTATGTTGTGCCAGCAGGTTTTCGGGAGGGGGCGGTAATTGCAGATAAAACCCCTGTGAATGTAATGCGGAACGTAACTTATGAATATCAACCTGAGCTAAATGTTCCCGCTTCGCCAAATTAAGTACCGTCACCAGCTGCGGTTTGCCAAAGGTGGTCATTAGCGCAGCCGGTACCGGGCCAAAATCGTCACGACGTTCAACATACAGGTAAGTGCCCTCTTTACGTGGGCTTTTATAAACAACACATAACATCAATAAAAGGTCTTCGCTACCTTGCCTAACAGAGGGCGAAACTATAACATGAAGCACAGGTAATGCGCACTGGCTCTAAGGTCAGGTGCATAAATAATACTGCTTATCGCAGTGATAAAAATAACGCGTGCGCCGATAGTTTTATGTCTGATAATTCGTTAGAGCTGAAAGGGAGTTTATTTCCCATGTCAGTGTTGCATTGTGCTGATTTAAGCGTAGCAACGCTGCAAACCTTATTAAGCGCCAAACTGGCGCAAGCGCCTGCATTTTTTCTGCAGGCTCCTATCGTCTTAAACCTTAATGATATTAACCAGATACCTGATTTTGTCTCATTAAAAAGTCTGTTTACAGAGCTGAAACTGGTACTGGTTGGTGTTACCGCCGCTAATCCTGAGCAGAAAGCCGCAGCGCATGCTGCTGGTCTGGCTGTGTTACAGGCGCCCAAGGCGAACGTAAAAGCCAGAGAGCCTGCTCCTGCCATGCCACCCGCGACCAGTGCAGCAACCAGCAGCGCAGGCGTTGCTGCAGTAGCAGCGACTATGGACAGCAAAGTGGTTGAGCAAACCGTACGATCTGGCCAGCAAATTTATGCCAAAGGCACCGACTTAATTGTTAAAGGTGCGGTTGGTGCCGGGGCAGAAGTCATTGCTGATGGCAACATTCATATTTATGGCTCGCTCAGGGGCAAGGCAATTGCCGGCGCCAACGGCGACACCAGCAAGCGTATTTATTGTTATAACCTGCAGGCAGAACTGGTTTCTATCGCCGGTAACTACTGGCTTAGCGACAGTTTGCAGGGAAAATTTTGGGGCAAATCAGCCTGCATTAAGATGCAGGACGATAGCTTAGTCATCTCTGAATTAGTGTAAGGATCGTCACTATGGCAAAAATTATTGTGGTTACATCGGGTAAAGGCGGTGTTGGCAAAACCACATCCAGCGCCGCAATTGGTACCGGCCTGGCACTTGCCGGTCATAAAACGGTTATTGTCGATTTTGATATCGGCCTTAGAAACCTGGATTTAATTATGGGTTGCGAGCGCCGGGTTGTGTACGACTTTGTTAATGTGATTAACGGCGAAGCCAACTTAAAACAAACCCTGATTAAAGATAAACGTACCGATAACCTGTTTATTTTACCGGCCTCGCAAACCCGTGATAAAGATGCGCTAACCCGCGACGGTGTCGAAAAAGTCCTTAACGAGCTGGCGAAAGACTTCGACTTTATTATCTGTGACTCGCCTGCGGGTATTGAATCAGGCGCCATGATGGCGTTGTATTTCGCTGACGAAGCGGTAGTGGTTACCAACCCGGAAGTGTCTTCAGTACGTGATTCAGACCGCATTCTGGGTATGTTATCGAGCAAATCACGGCGCGCTGAACAAGGCCTGGAAGGCATTAAAGAGCATTTGCTGCTGACCCGCTATAACCCGGAGCGGGTAGAAAAAGGCGAAATGCTCAGCGTGGAAGATGTTAAAGAAATTCTGGCGATTGAACTGGTTGGCGTAATTCCTGAGTCGCAAGCAGTGCTTAATGCGTCTAACTCGGGCCAGCCGGTAATTCTGGATAAAGAAAGCGACGCCGGCCAGGCTTATCTGGATACCATAAAGCGCTTATTGGGCGAACAAGTACCGTTCCGTTTTCTGAACGTGGAGAAAAAAGGCTTTATGAAAAGGATTTTTGGAGGTTAACCGATGTCATTACTGGATTATTTTCGCTCAACTAAGAAAAACACCGCCAGCACCGCCAAAGAGCGGTTGCAAATTATTGTCGCCCACGAGCGCAAGCGCCGAAACGGCCCCGATTATCTACCACAATTAGAGCGCGATATTCTGGAAGTTATCCGCAAGTATGTGGATATTCCGGCCGATCAGATTGCCGTCTCGCTGGAACAGCGTGGCGACCAGATCTCAGTGCTCGAGCTCAACGTCACCTTCCCGGATGACAAACGCTAAAAAATTGATTTAAAATGATAAAAGCCCGCTTAACGCGGGTTTTTTTATTTATTCGCTCAATTAGTCTGCATGCTTTGGCATACACTTTTAGTTATAAGCCTTTAGTTTTACCGCCCAGTCATTTAGTTATCCCACTTGCAAACCGATACAACATAGCCTATTTTAGACCATGCAGTCTAATTTAAATAAAACGAGTAATTGGCTATCAATGGACAATCTAAAACGTAGCCGCGGCAGGCCAAAAACATGCGCAGACGCGCCCACTGACACTAAAGCTGTGTTGCTTCGGGCAGGTTTAACGTGGTTAACAACCTCGGGTTTTAATCAAAGCAGTCTTGATAGCATTTTGCGCTCAGTCCAGGTCCCTAAAGGCTCTTTCTATCATCACTTTGATAACAAGGAAGACTTTGGTTTGCAGGTGCTTAAGAAATATCGGCAGTATTTTGAAAATAAGTTAGACCGAAGTCTTCAGGATGACAGCGTCGCGCCGCTGCGACGATTGAATAATTTTATGGCAGATGCCAGCACAAGTATGGCCAGATACGACTACCACCGTGGTTGTCTTATTGGCAATTTAGAAGGTGAGGTAACAAAGTTACCTACGGCTTTTCGCCAGGCCATTATGAATACTTACGCTAGCTGGCAAAACAAGGTTGCCGCATGTTTACGTTTGGCACAAGCACGGGGAGAAATGAGTCCTGATAGCGAGTGTCAATATTTAGCCGAAGTATTCTGGATAGGCTGGGAAGGTGCGGTATCACGTGCCCGCTTACTGAGCTCTGATACTCCACTTCGCCAGTTTGGCCAGTTTTTTCTGCAGCAGCTGCAACGTTAGTTTTAGCAAAACAGCTAAGCAACTCAGTTCAAAGGAGTAATATATGTTCAAAGCTATTCTGATTAATAAAGACGATCAAGGGTATCACTCAGTATTAAGCGACGTGGACGAGCAACAACTTCCTGCAGGCGATGTTACCGTTAAGGTCGTTGCCAGTACCATCAATTATAAAGATGCCCTGGCGATAACGGGTAAGGCCCCGGTGGTGCGTAGCTTCCCAATGGTGCCGGGCATTGATCTTGTGGGTGAAGTGCTGCAATCCGACTCCAAGCGCTTCAGCGTTGGCGATAAGGTACTGCTCAATGGCTTTGGCGTTGGCGAAGGACACTGGGGCGGCCTGGCAGAAAAAGCCCGCCTGAAAAGCGACTGGCTGATCCCCCTGCCGTCAGCGATAACTGCGGAACACGCCATGGCGGTCGGTACGGCAGGATACACCGCTATGCTGTGTGTCTTAGCGCTGCAAAAACATGGTATTACACCTGAGCAAGGCGAAGTATTAGTCACCGGCGCTAATGGCGGTGTCGGCAGTTATGCCGTGCGACTATTAAGCAAAATGGGTTATCAGGTCGTTGCTGCTACAGGGCGGCCAGATGAAAGCGCCTACCTTAAAAAATTAGGCGCGGTAGATATTTTACCCCGCTCCCAGTTCAGTGAGCCGGGAAAACCGTTACAAAAAGAGCGCTGGGCAGCTGTTGTTGATTGTGTCGGTAGCCATACCCTGGCTAATGCCTGCGCCAGTACCCGCTATGGCGGTGCCGTTGCGGCATGTGGTTTAGCGCAGGGCATGGATTTTCCTTCATCCGTTGCCCCCTTTATTCTGCGCGGGGTAACCCTGTATGGTATTGATAGTGTGATGCGACCCTTAGCGGATCGCGTGCAAGCGTGGCAGCAGTTAAGTGACATACTCAGTCCGGAAGACTTTGACACGATCAGCCACGTTATTTCATTAGATCAGGTTATAGAATCTGCTACAGCATTGTTAGCGGGCAAGGTACAGGGCCGGGTTATCGTAAAAATGGCATAGTAAAACGCCCGCTTACTGCGGGCGTTTTACTGCTAAATTAATGATTATTAGCATGGTTCCATTACTCGGCTACTACTGTCGTTAGCTGAGTTGGCGCCGCTACCTTTAAATGCTGCTTTAAAAAGATGTCCATGGCCTGGAACGTTTGCAGCCGGTGGCTGTTGGTGCTCAGATAATGATCGCCATCTTCCAGCTCGATATACTGCACGTCTTTATCATGTTTTTTCAGGGCGCGATACATGGCACTACTTTGCTTTACCGGCACACTGCGATCTTTAGTACCATGCACCAGTAATACCGGCACCTGAATTTTTTCAGCATGGGTTAGCGGCGAGCGCTCTTCAAGCAAATCAAAATTGTCACCCAGCTGCTTTTTGACAACTTCATAATTTGTAAAATTACGATAAGATTTTACCAGGTCTTCGACATCGGTAACCCCAGCAAAACTCACCACACACTGGTACAGCTCTGGCGTTTTTACTGCCCCCATCAGCGCTGCATAGCCACCATAACTAGCGCCGACGATACAAATCCGCTTAGGGTCTGCAATGCCCTGCTTAATTAGCCAACGGGTGCCGTCCTCGACATCATCTTGCATTTGTAAGCCCCATCCCTGCAAGCCCATTTGCATAAAATCGAAGCCGTAGCCGTGTGAGCCACGAAAGTTCATCTGCAATACTGCAAAACCCCGGTTGGCAAAAAACTGAGTCCAGTAATCAAAGTCTTCATCATCAAAAGAAATAGGCCCGCCGTGGGGAAAGATTATGGTGGGTAAGGTAGTTTCCGAAGTGGCCTGCTCGTACCCCAGTGGGGTTGTTAAAAAGCCCTCAATCGTCAGATTATCCCGCGCCTGATAGCTTATTTTTTGTTTGGCTACCATTAATTCCGGCTTCAGGCTGGCAAACTTATCAATTAAAAAATTCAGCGATTTACCTTTACGATCGCCAAGCAGATAGCTACCCGCCATCGTCGCGCTGCTGGATTCTACAATATAACGATTCTGATCATGGCTGGTACTAACGATGTGGTTGTCAGCATCGGGTATCGCGGCATCTAATGATTTTTGAAATAACTCATGGGCCGGATCGACATAATCGCCGCCTATGGCAATAATTTTCTGTTGTTGCCACGAATAATCAATATCGGCAGGCACATCATAGTTTGCATCGGACTTAACCAGCTGCAGCGTTGGTGTCGCTTCAGCTAAATCTGTGCGAAAAATGGCCAGCCGGCCATCGTGATATGCCGACACATATAAAATATTCGGCTCGCTATCAAAGCCAATTGGCCAAACTTCGTCGCCAGAAAATATTTCAAATTGCCATAACGTGCGAAAATCATTACTGTCGGCCAGTTTTTCTTTTATTTCATAGCGGGTATCGTCTCTGAACAAGGCAATACGCGGACGGTACTGACGATCTGCCACCCAGTCATAAATACCTTTTCTACCATGTTCGATAATACTGTAACGTTCACCATTTAAATTAACCTTAACAACGCTGACACCTGACTCATTATTAAAACCATCTAATGCCAGCAAAAATTTATGTTCATCGGCAGGCATTAAATCCACGATATTGGATTGAAACTGTGGCGTTCGCACCAGCCTTCGCTGTAACTGGCCGCTGACAATACTTTTATTCCTGCCGCTTTCAATATCTATCACCATCAAGCGGGTCTCTGAGACTGGCGTACCATAACGATGAGTCGCATACGCTGCACGCATCAGCAATTGCGTGTTGTTGGCCCAGATGACCGAGAAAATAGTCAGATCTTTACTGTCTGCTTTTACCAGAAATCGTTGTTCACCGGTTTCTAAATCATACAGTTTTACTAACACCAGTTCTTGCTCGTCCGTATCCACGGTTTGAATCATCGATAACTTGGTACCATCGGGTGACAGCCGAAGTTTATCAACACTCGGCGCACTGGCAAAAGCGGCCACTGGTAACTCTTTAGCAATAACCTGACCACACAGCATCGCACCCAAAAATGCAGCCAGCAGCAGCCAGCCAAATAAAGCTTTCATCCCAAACGTTCCTGTTATCGTTATTTTTACTGCAGCAAAGTAGCAAATCGTTTGCGTTCTGGCAAAATATTTAACCGCTATTAACCTAAAAACCGGTTATGCGATGATAAAAAAACGCCCGCAATGGCGGGCGTTTCAAGTAACTATTCAGAACCAGTAAACTGGCAACGTTTTATGTCGCTTACTCTACTACAAAGTCATCCATTAGTATTAACCCGACATCGGCCGTTAAGCCTGCACCATCACGGGCAATAGCAGTATAAATACTGTTTGCTTCAAGCGTTAACACCACCGGACCAATTGCTGCCATTTTGCTACCAGCAGGTGTTACCGTTACCACATAATCACCGGCAGCAAGAGATACATAACCTGTCTCTGATTTAAAAGGTACATCAGCAAACGCAGGGTCTGTAGCAGAAATATCTTCCGTAGCGGTAACATAAATATCGACATTACCGGCTAACGTTGAACCATGCACAATGCGAACCTGTGCTTCGGTGGCAATGCGACGCGGCATATCCGGTAATACCAGTGGCTCAATGCTATCTTCACCAAGTGAACCTACTGCAAGCACACTGTAAAAAGCACCAGCTTCAAGCGTTAAATCTGCATCTATAACTACCACGCTGTTATCGGCATCAGCAGCAACTTTTACATTGTAGGTGTCGGGTGCGACGGTAGCGTAATCAGTAAAATCAGGGAAAGATAACGCATCAACCAGTGTTATCGCATCGTTAACAATAACATCTACTGCTGGTGCATCGGATACGTTGTGCACTACACGAACCGAAGATGTTGCGCCAACATCAAGAATATCAAGCTCGCTGCCATCCTGACCTACTGCCAGTAAAGAAATGGGTGATTCGCCTGAGAAGCGGGTATCTACCGCGGCAACAATCAAATCCGTGCCTGCGGCAGATAAATCCAGAGTACCGCTGTCAAACACCACGGTGTCGGTGCCAGGCAGCGCGACACGCACCTGATACTCGCCCGGATCTACTTCGACAAAATCGGTGAAATCTTTATACATTAAGGTGGCTAATGGCGAGCCAAGCTCGGCATCGGGAGCCGTAACGTGAATATCCACTTCAGGTGCAGTAGAAGCGGCATGCACCACCTGCAGCCGGATTTTACCTGCAGCAACATCATCAACTGTGCCGGTAACGACCAGTGGCTCCAGTGTTTCTTCAGCGACCTTGCCCACAGCAAAAACTGTGTAGCGAACAGCTTCTTCAAGCGCTAGATCTAGTGGGCCAATAACAGTTGCTGTCATATCACCAGGCAAAATAGCCTGAACCTGCGCGCTGTAAGTAGCTGGTGGCAACGCAAGCACGTCAGATGCCTGACCAAACTTTAATCCTTCAATCACAGCAGAGCCATCAGCAAGTACATTAACATCTGGCGCATCTACCGACGCATGAACAACTTGCAATGTTGCATCAACTACCGGTGGTGGCGGTGGTGGTGGCACAGGGGTTGGTAAATCTGAGTCATTGTCCAAAAAACAGCCTGCGAGAGACACTGTTAATACAGCAGGGACGGCAAATTTTAGTATTCCTTTCATGATCCTTACCCTTCAGTTATTAATTGCGTTTTATTTACGACACAACTATTTAACCGGGATCAGATATTTTAACTGCAGAAAATCACATAAATTTATCTAATTTTTCTAATGATCTAAATTAATCCTGGTAACGTTTATTCCAGATTTTTGACTAAATTTTGTACTTGCGCAGGTACAGCCAAATGCGGTAACAACAGTTGCTGACGCCAGCCGGTCAAATATTCCGGCACGGGCAACAGTGCTCTTTCCTGCGCGGTTACCCGCCAGCACCAGTTAAAGTATTCATGCAATTGCCGGCGCACCGATATAAAAGCGGCGGGTATACCGGTGTTAGCCGAAAGCTCTTTAATGGCGCTGCCAAGCTCAGCCAATACCGCTTTCTCACCCGGAAAATGTTCGACGTGATAGAACGGTTGCGGACATGCTTCCTGTGGCAGCTGTTTAGCTTGCTCTATTAACTCGATTATGGTTTTAGCATGACGGCGTAAGTCTCGCCCTGTCATTCCCGGAATATTTAATAAACTCTCCACCGAGCCTGGTTTACGTTTCGCCAGCTCCAGCATTTGAAAGTCTTTAATTACCAGACCCAGCGCCAGATCACGACTGGCAGCGTACTCCAGCCGCCACGCTACCAGCTCTCGCAGCACAGCTAAGTCGCGGCTGCGCAGTAAGGTGCCATTTTTAATTTCCAGATATTTTAGCCGTGGTGGTAACGGGTTCGCCCGCCGCTGTTGCAATTGCTGCCCTTCTGCCAATAATAAAGGTAACAATGCCGGATCCGTAAACTGGGTCAGCAGATGCTGGTAAAGTGGCAGCAGATAGGTCACGTCGTTTGCTGCATACTCCAACTGCTTTTCGGCTAAAGGCCGGGCCAGCCAATCGGTGCGTGATTCACTTTTGTCCAGTAACTCACCGGTGGCCTGCTCAACCAGCCTGGCATAGCCAATACTACTACCAAGGCCCAGCAATTCTGCTGCCAGTTGGGTATCAAAGAGCGGCTGAATATGAGTAATGCCAATGGTTGCAAGCGCTTCCAGATCTTCATTACATGAGTGAAGTGTTTTAACAATGGTTTCATCTGCAAACAGCTGGGCCAAAGGCTGCCAATCAGTAATGGTCAGCGGATCAACCAGCGCCAGCTGCTTGCCGTCAAATAGCTGAATTAAACCCAGTTTCGGATACAACGTACTCTGTCGAATAAACTCAGAATCAACGGCCAGCGCACTCTGGCCAGCAGCATTCTGACAATACTGTGCCAGAGTGTGGTTATCAGTTATCAAGTAACTCATTAATACTTCTCATAAAAAACAAAACCGGCAACAGCCGGTTTTGGATTAATCACGCAGCTCACGCCGCAGGATCTTACCAACATTGGTTTTCGGTAATTCGTCCCGGAATTCTACCAGTTTTGGCACTTTGTAGCCCGTTAAATGTTGTTTGCAGTGAGCAATCACTTCCTGCTCCGTCAGCGATTGATCTTTCTTGACGATAACAACCTTTACAATTTCACCAGACGCTTCGTTCGCTACACCAACAGCGGCCACTTCCAATACTTTTTCGTCCATGGCAACAACTTCCTCAATCTCATTCGGAAATACGTTGAAGCCAGAGACAATAATCATGTCTTTTTTGCGATCAACGATATAGAAGAAGCCTTCATCATCCATGGTGGCGATATCACCAGTGTACAACCAGCCGTTTTTAATGGTTTTAGCGGTTTCTTCCGGCCGGTTTAAGTAGCCAACCATCACTTGCGGGCCCTGCACCAGCATTTCACCCGGTTCCCCCATAGCGACATCGTTGCCTTCTTCGTCCACAATCCGGATCAAGGTTGAGGGCGCTGGCAAACCAATACTGCCATTAAAATCATCTAAATCGAACGGGCTCAGCGTTACCAGCGGACAGCACTCGGTTAGGCCGTAACCTTCCAGCAAACGGGTCTTCGTCACTTTTTTCCAACGTTCAGCGACAGGGCGCTGCACCGCCATACCACCGCCAAGCACCAGCCTTAAACCACTAAAATCTAAGTCGGCAAACCCCGGTGTGTTAAGCAAACCGTTAAACAGGGTGTTAACCCCGGTAATAGCGGTAAACGGGAATTTAGACAGCTCTTTAACAAACGCCGGCATGTCACGCGGGTTGGTGATAAGTAAATTGGTGCCGCCATACTTGAAAAAGGTGAAGAAATTCGCCGTTAAGGCAAAAATATGATAAAGCGGCAATGCCGTCACCACGTGCTCTTTACCCTTATCCAGAAAGCTGTCGAGAAAGCCGCTACATTGCTCCAGGTTTGCCACCATATTACGATGCGATAACATTGCACCTTTTGATACGCCGGTGGTACCTCCGGTGTATTGCAGGAAAGCGATATCCTGGCCGGTTATTTCCGGTTTCTGATATTTCAGATGCTGGCCTTTTTCCAATACCGCATTAAAAGTAATGGTTTTACTTAATGAATAAGCCGGAACCAGCTTTTTGACATGTTTTACCACCAGATTAACGATACTGCCTTTTACCAACCCCAGCATGTCACCCATTTTGGTAAGAATAATGTGGTCGAGCCCAACCTGTTTTTCAACTGCCGCCAACGTGTGCGCAAAGTTTTCAACAATAACAATCGCTTTTGCTTTTGAATCGGTTAGCTGATGCTGTAATTCACGCGGCGTATAAAGCGGGTTAACATTGACCACAGTACAACCAGAGCGCAGCACCCCCATTAATACCACCGGATACTGCAATAAGTTGGGCATCATAATGGCAACCGCATCACCTTTTTTCAGGCCAAGGTCTTTTTGTAAATAAGCCGCGAAGGCTTTGCTTAACTTGTCCAGTTCACGATAGCTGATGCTTTTACCCATATTAATAAAGGCGGTCTTATCGGCAAACTGACTAATGCTCTGAGTGAAGATATCGAGCAGGGAAGGGTAATGATCAGCATCAATTTCTGCGGGCACACCTGACGGGTAACGCTTTAACCAAACTTTATCCACCGTCCACTCCTTTCTTTTAAAGTTATTATTTTATAGTTATAAAAATGGCTGCCCGCAATAGCGTCTGATGCTTTATTGCCGGTTAATAAGCCTGATATTGAGTATTTACTCTAGCGCTAATCATCCCACAATTGCCCGTGTTGCACAATTAGCTTGCTACCGTTGGCGCTAATCAACTTCCATTTGCTGGTTTTATAAACTTTAAGGTCATCCGATCACTTTCACCAATTGCCTGATACAGCTCCCGATTATAATTGCCCAGCGCCAGAGTGGGTGGCAAGGTATACACGCCTTTCGGGTGGTCCTTTGTGTCCCGCAAATTCGCGTTAATTTCGCTGCGCTCAACCAGCTCAAAGCCAACTTGCTCAGCTGCTGCAATCACATAAGCTTCGTCCAGATACCCCTCAACAGCTACACTGGTGGTGTCAGATAAGGTGGCTGCACGATGCTCAACTAACCCCAGTACGCCACCGGGTGCAATCAGATCATACAAGGCTTGCAAGGTTGCAGATAAGTGCCCTCTTTCATCCCAGATATGGGCATTTCGAAATGACAGCACCATATCAAACTGATCCGCCGCTAAAGCAGGTTCAAAATAAGGAGGTTCGAACTCAACCTGATGCACCGTTCCAAAATACTGCTGCTGCGCAGCAATACGCTCAGAAAGTTCAGCGCTTAAGCGTGCCCAGAACTTTGCTCTCTCGTCTTTTAGCGTACCGTCATCACCACTGAACTGCGCTATCGTCAACTGGCCCTGATCTTTTAAATAGGGCGCCAGAATTTCGGTATACCAGCCACGACCGGGCCACACTTCCAGCACCGACATCTGCGGCTTTATCCCAAAAAAATGCAGGGTATCTGCGGGGTGCCGGTATTGGTTGCGGGCGATATGCTCTGCGCTGCGCTCACTATGCAGCGCCAGCTCGCTTAATTTTTGCCGTGGATCAGCCTCAGATGCGTGTGTTTGCCATGCCAGACTAACTGCCACTATCAGTACTACTGTCAGTACTATGTTTATTATTATTTTTTTCATAGCTTCCTTTTACCACTATTCAGCTTGCTATACATCATATACGTAGGACCACAATTCAACGCATTCGTTCTAAGATAGCCTGCCCTGGCAAAAATTGTCCAGCAAAACACCTATTTGATAAACTTAAAGTAAAATGATGTTTGCCCGTCGCAAGATACTTGGTCGCTCTGCACGGTTGACGTACACTGTGTTTCATACCGAACACCATCAAGGTTTATACCATGCGTTCAGCCTTTTTATTTGTTGCCTTAGCGAGCCTACTGCCATTAAATGCCATTGCCGCGCCCAAAAACATCATTTATATGATTGGCGATGGTATGGGGCCGTCCTATGTAGCAGCGTACCGTTATTATCAGCATGATCCGGCAAAGGCAGATGTGGTCCCAACGGTATTTGATGCGTTATTAACTGGCATGGCCAGTACTTATCCAGATGACGATACTTTGGTAACCGATTCGGCCGCAGGCGCAACGGCCCTGGCTACAGGAGTGAAAAGCTATAACGGCGCTATCTCGGTTAACCGGCAACACATTCCCATTGGTACCATGATGCAATTAGCAAAACGGCTGGGTAAGACCAATGGCATAGTCGCCAGCTCGCAAGTGAATCATGCCACCCCTGCATCATTCCTGGCGCACAGTAAAAGTCGGCGTAATATGAATGATATTGCCGATATGTATCTGGATTACCGCATTGACGGCATGCCCGTTGCTGATTTAATTATTGGCGGTGGCAGTAAATATTTTGCGCGGGAAGATAGAAACTTAATTGCAGGCTTTAGCGCCTTGGGTTACCAGTATACTGACGATTATGCCCAGCTTGACCAGATAACCCGGTTACCCGCGCTCGCTTTACTATCTGAAGACGCCCTGCCAGCAGCATTGAATTCTGATGTTGATAACATACTAGCGACCCTGACCGGCAAAGCGCTGCAATTATTATCTGGTGCGGACAACGGTTTCGTATTAATGGTGGAAGGCAGTCAGATTGACTGGTGCGGCCACGATAATGATATTGCCTGTGCCATGGCTGAAATGCACGATTTTGCAAAAGCGATTGAAGTTGCCAGGGCCTATGTCGATACCCATCCCGATACCTTACTTATTATTACTGCTGACCATGAAACCGGCGGATTATCCATGGGCGCTAACGGCATTTACCAATGGAGAACGGAGGTTATTCAAAAAGTGAAAGCAACAGGCCGGGCCATAGCGAAGCAGTTGCAACAACTGGAAAACCAGCAGCAAATCAGTAAACGCTTTACTGAGCTAACCGGGCTTACCTTAGACAAAGCGCAGTTAAATTTGTTGCTGCAAGCACTTAAAGACGATGATGAAAAAGTGGCCCGCAGCCAGATTTTACAGTTTATTAGCGATGCGTCATTAACAGGATGGACCAGCAGCGGCCATACTGCCGCCGATGTGCCGGTAATGGCCTACGGCAAACAGGCGGGCGAGTTCACCGGCTTTATGGATAATACAGCAATTGCCAAAAAACTGATTCAGTATATTCAGCAAACTCAATAAGGCTGGAGCCACTCGCCCGGCAAGTTGCTTAACAACCGCATCCCGGTCTACTCTGTGGCCAGAAGCTGGCGTCGTAATTTTGGTGCTGTCGTGTCAGGATGAAGCCAGATATCGAAAAACGCCGGCGCAAATTCAGCATCCTCTACCACCCCGATATCAGTGTCATTAAAATAAAATCGAACCAGACCTTGCTCAGTCAACAGTGCTGCCAGCCGGTCTCCCTCTGTAACATCACGCCATAATTCATCCAGAGTCGCAGCCCACGCTTGCTGCTGTTGCTCTGTGCTATGGCCAAGCTCCTGCCATTGGTCTACTGTCGCATCAATAAACTCTTTTTTACTGATATCCCGCTTATACGTCAGTTCCAGCATCAACGGCCTGCTTTGCTGGTAATCGCTGAAGGTACCGCTGGTACTGGCCAGCCTGGCATCATAAAGTTGCCAGAACAAATACCGGTAACTGCCCTCACCTACTGTTTTCAGCTTTGGTGTTGCTGCCGCCTCTGGTGCTGCCATAACCATCGTGCTGAAACCGATTATCAATAAACTAATTAGTAGCTTGCGCATAAAACCTCCTGCTATACCCTAATACCACCCCGAGCGAGCCCCACACCAACACCAGCACCACAAACGACCAGTGCGCCATCGGAAACTGCAACAGACCGCCGCTAAGTGCGGCGCCGCCAAGGTAAGAAAGCGGCCCCCCGGTAGCGCCCAGTAAAAACCCCAACCACCATGGGCGCAAAAACCCCGCCATGGTTTCAACCGCTGCCAGTGCAAACAGAAACCAAATTAAGATAAACCAGACGGGCAATAATGCGGCGCCACTAAATGAAATAACATTGAAGCTCACCAGCAAGGTGTCAATAACGACACCGGTTAGCCCGATAAGCAACACGGCAATTCTGGCGCGCGCCGGCAGGCAATAAATACCATATAGGCCGTAAGCGATGGCCGGAACAATAGCCCAGCTATGAAAATACACCAATGCCAGCCACGCCAGCTCAAAACCAACAATTGAACGCCAGTGAATGCCTTTGGGCGGACTTAAATAGCCGGTAGATATTTGTGAAGTGCTGACATTACTCATTGCTGTTTCATCTTACTGGCAACATTGTTGCGCAGAGTATAAGGCAATAAATCTAACGTTTTTAACATAAAACTTAACCGTCGAGGGAAGCGCAGCCGTGCCTTTTTATTGTTGATCCCAGTAAATATACGCTTCGCTGCATCTTCCGGAGCCATCAGAAACGGCATTTCAAAATCATTTTTACGGGTAAGCGGCGTGTCGATAAAGCCCGGTTCTATTAAACAGACGTTTATATCGGTATCGGCCAGGTCAACCCGCAAACTTTCAGCGAAATACGCTACCGCCGCTTTGCTGGCGCCATAAGCTTCAGCGCGGGTAAAAGGGAAAAAATGGGACATGGAACTGACTATAGCAAGGGTGGGATGGCTTCCTTTATTCAGCAGCGGCAGAAGATACCGGGTGCAAGCCACCACGCCCTGAACATTGACTGCAAAGGTGCGCTCAAATGCGGCCAGATCCAGATCTGTCGCGTCAACATATTCACAGGTACCGGCATTGAGAATTACCGCATCAAATTTCTGGCCGGAGGGTAATCCTGCCGTCCAGTTTGCAAGTGCAACACTATCGGTCACATCTAAACTAACCGGTTTTATGTTGCTATTGCTTCTGGCCAGTTCAGCGAGTTTATCGGCAGAGCGCGCTACTGCAAAAACCTGCCAGCCATTAGCGGCATAGTGCAGTGCAGTTGTTTTCCCCATGCCAGAACTGGCACCGGTTATCAGACAGGTTTTAGCCATAATACATCCTTATAATGTCGCTGCATCGCAGCTGTTACACAGATAAATATAAGGGGTTTACGGCAATTTCGCCCGACTGGATTGGCTCAGGCGTAAAGATCAACACCCAGCAATGACTGAACTTCGGCGCGGCGCTGCTCATTTTGCTGGCTTTGATAAGCGGCAACAGCTTGCTGGCCGCGACTGGAGTTCGCATTTTGAAAATTGTTTTGCTTGCTACGTTGTTCGCTATCGAGCAGGTTAATCGCTTGCTGACTGGCCCTGACACCTTCACCTTGTTGGGTAATTGTGCGCTTTTCTTCCAGCAATGGCGCACGGCGCTGCTCGGTACCAGCAAACACACTGGCAACATTAGCGGGAGCATTCAGGCTTTGATTTACAGTCAGGCTCATAACATCTTCATAGTAAGCAAACTGGCTTAATTATAACCAGTTTGCAGGTTTAACCAAGTATTTTATCGGCCTGGCAGCTTTTTCCAGCTCACCTCATCACGCACATACACCGGTTCGGCATTTTCGGCACTGACAAACTGTCCCTGAGCATAAGCGCTCTGGGCTAATGTAAGCATATCCTGCGCTGATGGATACATAATATCAGTAACGATCCGGGCGCGCTGAACCTGCTGCAACGCGTTGGCATAGGTTTGCCAACCGGTACCTACCGCAATCACCTCGCCTGTCAGGCCAAGTGGCGCCAGTTGTTGCGGCTTTACCGCCTGTTCTGCGCTTCGTTGTTGTAACACACCGTCAGCATCCAGGCTAAAGCTGGCCAGGTACACCTCTGCCATGCGGGCATCAATAGCTGCAACAATTTGCTTCGCCTGATATAACCGCACCGCAGCCTGAGCCATTGCCGCCAGAGTCGAGACACCATAAACCGGTAAGTCGGCGCCAAAAGCCAGACCCTGTGCCACCGATACACCGATGCGCACCCCGGTAAAACTGCCGGGACCACGGCCAAAAACAATGCCATCAAGCGCATTTAAACTCAATCCTGCATCTGCCAGTAAGCGGTCAATCATTGGCAAAACCCGTTTACTATGTTGCTGCGGACACACTTCGTCTAACGCAATAATCCTGTCCTGGTGTAGCAGCGCCACTGAACATGCTTCAGTTGAGGTATCTAATGCCAGTAACTTCACCTTATTGTTCCTGTCTGGTTTGTTGTAAAAATGCAACAGCGTCATCCAGTGAGCGACTGCGGCGCATGGGCGGTAAGCTTTTTAAAAATACACTGCCATAGGGCCGGGTTACCAGCCGGTTATCACAAATAACCAATACACCGCGGTCGGTGACATCACGTATCAGCCGGCCGACACCCTGCTTTAAGGTAATGACTGCCTGGGGCAACTGCACCGTGCTAAACGGGTCTAAGCCTCGACGCTGGCAATCTTCGCTGCGCGCTTGTAACAATGGGTCATCCGGCGAGGCAAATGGCAGTTTATCAATAATGACGCAACTGAGCGTATCCCCCCGGACGTCAACACCTTCCCAGAAGCTGCCGGTGCCCAGCAGTACGGCATTATCCAGCGTCACAAACTGTTCCAGCAATAAGCGCTTTCCAGTGCTGCCCTGCACCAGTACCGGCTGATGAATGTGCTCAGGAAGTGCCGATGCCATCCATTGCAACATCCGATGGCTGGTAAATAAGAAAAAACAGCGGCCGTTGTTAGCTTTAATCAGCTTCACCGCCAATTCCAGTAAAGCCGGGCCCATTTGTTGCTGATGCGGCTCAGGTAAATAGCGCGGCAGGCAAAGCATGGCCTGGCTGGCGTAATCGAATGGGCTTTCCAGCAGCAAGGTTTGCGCATCGTCCAGCCCCATCTGGGCGGTATAATGGCTGAAACCTTCATTGACGGACAACGTGGCAGAGGTAAAAATCCAGCTGCGCTGCCCCGCGGCCACAATTGCTTTAAAGCGCTCTGCGATACTTAGCGGAGTTAAATGCAAACTGACATGCAACCGCGTGGTTTCGTACCACAAGCTAACGCCGGTTTGCTGTAAGTCCTGCATTTTCAGTAAGCGGTTTTTCAGCTGCGCCAAACGCTCAAATACGCTGTCTACGGTATCGCTGCGCCCCAAACTCCCTTTCAATACCTGATACAGCATATCGATCGCGTCATTTACCCGGGTTAGTGCGGTTTGCATCGGTGGCTGCTGCGCCAGGTCTCGCCAGTTACCACGACCAGGTTCGGCGCTGAACAGCAAGCGCCAGTCCCGGACTAAACTCGCCAGTTTTTCCGCCACTTTTACCAGTTGTGGATGATCACGTAACTCTGATTTACACGCCAACTCCAGATCGCGACATAAATCCAGCAGCAGGCGACTGGAAACCTGTTCACCAAAATAGTCACTGGCAATATCCGGCAGCTGATGCGCTTCATCAAAAATAATGACATCCATTTCTGGCAGCAACTCACCGAAGCCTGTGTCTTTTAATGCCAGATCAGCAAAGAATAAATGGTGGTTAACCACTACCAAATCAGCAGCCTGCGCATTTTTACGGGCTTTTAGTAAATGACAATCTTCATAAACCGGGCAGTCTTTGCCCAGACAGTTATCGGTAGTGCTGGTAACGTAAGGCAGCGCTTTGGAGTCTTCGGCAATATAACTTAGCTCGCCAATATCACCCGACTGGGTTTCGGCAGACCATTTTTTGATCAAGCTTAAATCCTGGATCAATTGATCATCCTGCACCGGCACGTGATTGTAATGCTGCTCTAAGCGAAACAGGCAAAGATAATTCGCCCGGCCCTTTAACAACGCAGTATGGATAGGGCTGGCCAGCGCTTGCTGTACTTTGGGCAAGTCACGTAAAAACAGTTGCTCTTGCAGGTTTTTAGTACCGGTAGAGAGAATAACCTTTTTGCCGGCAAGTAATGCCGGTACCAGATAAGCATAGGTTTTGCCGGTGCCGGTACCTGCTTCCACCACCAGCGCGGTATTTGCGCTAATGGCCCCGGCAACCGCTTCGGCCATCTGCAATTGGGCCGCACGCGGATTAAAACCACTGATATTGCTGGCAAGTTTGCCTTTTACCGCAAACGCTGCCAGTACCTGTCTGGCCAGTGCAGTCGTCATAGTAACGCGGTTACATCTTTTCGCGGGTAGATACTGGAATTCAAAATAGTCACAGTGGCGCCTGCACGTTAAAAGAGCGCTATTATGCCTTTTTCAACAGAAAAAATCAGACAAAAATATCCAGATGACCATCTTTATCAACATGCTGTTCTTCTTCCGGTGTGGTATAGGGAGGTTCAGGATAGTGCTGATCGAGATTGCCGCGGCGTGGCGGCGGGCGGCGCAGGATCAAAAACTTCTGTTCGTGTTGTTTTAACGGACTCAACCTGGCTTCTTTAAATACCGGAACCACCTGTCTGGGATCAGGATCGACCGGCGTCCCCGGCACACGTGGTATAAATGGCATAAAAGCATCCATAGCTATCCTCTGATGAAAAGCCCCAGTTACTCTGGTGTTATTTAAGATATCGGCCTGACTGCGGATATCTTAAATCATTAACGCATTGACTATACAAGTTGACCGCATTTTAACCACAAAATTCACACCATGCCGAAGGAATGAAAAAATAAATCAATTTACCTTTGCGCCATAATATTTATTATTGATTAATTTCATGAGCTTAGCGAATATTGCTATCGTGTGTGTTTTCCTAAGTGCCCTTGCGCTTTTTCCGCCATACGGGTAACTTGTATAACATCTTAATTCGCAAGAATGACAAAAATGCTAATAGTTACCGCGCTGCACCATCATCACAGGTACTAGCCGTCCGAAATTTCGGAGGGCAGAGGTCTGGCGCTCCGGTGGTAACGTAACAAAAACCCCGAGCCCAGGCCCGGGGTTTTTGTTTATTATTGTATTCATTTTTTAGTTATCGTCACGGAGACCACTATGAGTCCGGCAACAGAAAGTAAACGTTTACGTATCGCTATGCAGAAATCTGGTCGTTTATCGGTTGACTCGCAGGCCTTATTTACCAGCTGCGGCTTAAAAATAAATCTGCGCGAGCAGCGCCTGATTGCCCATGTTGAGAATATGGACATTGATATTCTGCGGGTTCGTGATGACGACATCCCTGGCCTGGTGATGGACGGAGTATGTGATTTAGGCATTGTTGGCGAAAACGTGCTGGAAGAAGAATCGCTGCAACGACAGCTGGATAATGACAGCTTCGATTACACCGTATTAAAGCGACTGGATTTTGGTGGCTGCCGTCTGTCAATCGCTATACCTCAGGAAGATGAGTATCAGGGCCCTGCGTCACTCAATGGTAAAACCATTGCCACGACCTACCCAAGATTACTGGGTCGCTATTTAAAGCAGCAAGGTGTTCAGGCGCGGGTCGTTAATTTAAAAGGCTCAGTGGAAGTGGCCCCACGTGCCGGTTTAGCTGACGCAATCTGTGATTTAGTGTCCACCGGTGCCACGCTTGAAGCTAACGGTTTAAAAGAAGTGGATGTCATTTACCGCAGCAAGGCCGTTTTGATCCAGCGCAAAGCATTAACCGACAGCAAACAGCTGAAACTGATAGACAAGTTAATGCCGCGCATTAATGGCGTAATGCAAGCCAATGAAAGCAAATACATTATGCTGCACGCGCCCCGCGCTAAGCTTGATGAAGTGATTGCCTTGTTGCCGGGTGCAGAGAATCCGACCATGCTGCCACTGGCAGGCAACGACAGTATGGTAGCGATTCACGTGGTAAGTAGTGAAACCCTGTTTTGGGAAACCATGGAGCAGTTAAAAGCGCTTGGCGCCAGCTCTATTTTAGTGCTACCGATTGAAAAAATGATGGAGTAATCATGCCGACCACTATGGCGACTACTATGGCGACGACCCCGGCAAAGCTGATTAAATGGTCTGAGTTATCGGTCAAAGCGCAGCAAAAAGCCCTGGCCCGCCCAGATTTGGCCGGCTCGGCGGGTTTAGCTGAGCAGGTGAATGCCATTATTAACACAGTAAAACAACAAGGTGATAATGCGCTTAGGGCCTACAGTAAGCAATTTGATGGTTTAAACCATAATGCACTGCGTTTAAGTGACAGTAAAAAACAATCTGTGCTGGCGACCTTATTGCCCGCGCGCAAAGCGGCCATCGAACTGGCTTACGATAATATTCGTAAGTTTCACGCCGCACAGTTACCACGGGATATCAGTGTCGAAACCAGCAGCGGTGTGCAGTGCCAGTTAAAAAGCCGCGCCATCGGTGCGGTTGGCCTGTATATTCCGGGTGGCAGTGCCCCCCTGCCCTCTACCGTATTAATGCTGGGGGTGCCGGCGCAACTGGCGGGATGTCCGCGACCGGTACTGGTAACGCCCCCGGGCAAACCGGCCGCTGATGATATTGCACCGGAAATATTATATGCGGCGGAGCTATGTGGTATCACTGAAATTTATACCATTGGTGGTGCACAGGCTATCGCCGCCCTGGCTTATGGTACTGAAACCATCGCCAAGGTAGATAAAATATTTGGTCCGGGCAATCGCTATGTTACCGAGGCAAAGCAGCAAGTAAGCCAGGATGTCAGAGGCGCCATGATTGATATGCCAGCCGGCCCCTCAGAGGTGTTGGTACTGGCTGACAATACTGCTAACCCTGCTTTCGTGGCGGCCGATTTACTCTCTCAGGCCGAACATGGCCCTGACTCACAGGTGATCTTAGTCAGCGATAGCCTGGCGCTTATTGAAGCAGTTCAGACTGAAGTTGCGTCGCAACTGGCGCAGTTACCGCGTAAAGACATTGCCGCAGCCGCGCTAAGTCACAGCCGTTATATTTTAACCGCAGATTTGGACCAGGCTGTAGCCGTTACTAATGCCTATGCGCCAGAGCACTTAATTGTGCAAACGGCCAATGACGATGCGCTAATCGATCAATTTGACAGTGCCGCCAGTATCTTTGTCGGCCAGTGGACACCGGAGTCGGCTGGCGATTATGCCAGCGGTACCAACCACGTGCTGCCAACCTATGGTTACAGTAAAACCGTATCGAGCTTGTCATTAACTGACTTTTACCGTCGTTACACTGTTCAGAAGCTATCGGCCACTGGTATGCGCAACATTGGCCCGGCTATTGTCACTTTGGCCGAAGCAGAAAGTTTGCAAGCCCATGCCAATGCGGTAAGGCTGCGCCTGGCATTACTTGATGAAACAGCAGCACAAAACATTACAATGGATGGAGAGACGGTATGACAGAGCAAACTGGTGCTGCAGTAAATACCCTGGCCAGGCAACTGGTCAAAGATTTGGTGCCCTATGCCTCTGCGCGCAGCAGTATGAGTGGTGGCGCGGTATGGCTGAACGCCAATGAAAACGCACTGGCACCGGCGTATCAGCTTGACGGCACCTTTAACCGGTATCCGTCGTGTCAGCCTAAAGCCGTTATCAATGCTTACGCCGCTTATGCGGGTGTAGCTCCCGAACAGGTGCTGGTGAGCCGCGGTGCCGATGAAGGTATTGAGCTTTTGATCCGCAGCTTTTGCGAACCCAATAGTGACAGCATTACCATTTGTCCGCCAACTTATGGCATGTATGCCATAAGTGCCCAAAGTAACCAGACTGCGATAAACAAGGTATTACTACTAAACAGTGAAAAACTGGATCTGGATGGCATTTTCGCCACCAGTCCCAAACTGGTGTTTATTTGCAGCCCGAATAACCCGACCGGCGATTTAATCCCGCGCGATCAAATTGTTGCCGTGCTGGAGCACTTTAAAGGTAAGGCCCTGGTCGTAGTAGATGAGGCTTACATTGAATTTGCCCCAGAAGCCTCGGTGGTACCGCTATTAAGCCGCTATTCGCATTTAGTGATACTGCGCACCCTGTCTAAAGCGTTTGGGCTGGCCGGGCTGCGCTGTGGCTTCACTCTGGCCAGCCCTGAGGTGATTAATGCGCTGAAAAAAATGATAGCCCCCTACCCGATTGCTGAGCCAGTGGCGCAAATTGCGGCTCAGGCTCTGTCGGTACCAGGCATTGCCCAGATGCAACAAAGTGTGACGACAATAAATGCGCTGCGAAGCGACTTTATTAAGCTGGCCGGCTCCCTGCCCGGGGTACAAAGAGTCTGGCCCAGTAACGCCAACTATGTATTGTTACAAGTGGCAGATGCTGCAGACTGTGTCAGCGCGCTGATCAATGCCGATATTCTGATCCGCAATCAATCCAGCCAACTGGGATTAACTCAGGTGGTAAGGGTGTCTATCGGCAGCGCCGATGAAATGCAGCGCCTGGCAACGGCGCTGCAGCAGTATTTTTTAACCTATCAGCAAACAAAGAGAGAACATGCATGAGTGGCCAACCTATATTATTTATTGACCGCGATGGCACCATGGTGGAAGAGCCACCAGTAGACAAGCAACTTGATAGCCTGGAGAAGCTCGCGTATGAGCCTGATCTGGTGCCAGCACTGCTAAAACTGCAAGCCGCGGGTTACCGACTGGTTATGGTGACCAATCAGGACGGTCTGGGCACTGCCAGTTTTCCGCGGGACACCTTTGATGCGCCGCACAACAAAATGATGCAGTTGCTCACTTCTCAAGGCATTGTTTTTGATGATGTGCTGATTTGTCCGCACTTTGAACAAGACAACTGCAGCTGCCGTAAGCCGAAGCTCGGATTGGTTAAGGATTACCTGCAGCAGGGCAAAATCGACTTTACCAATTCTTACGTGATTGGCGACCGCCTGACCGATGTGCAACTGGCAGACAATATGGGCTTGCCGTCATTTCAGTACAACAGGCAAACCCTGGGTTGGTCAGAGATCACCAAGCGCTTGTTAAGCCGCGGGCGACAGGCCAGTGTGCGCCGCACTACCCGCGAGACCGATATTGAAATCAGCGTCGATTTAGATAGCAGCGGCAACAACAGTTTTAATACCGGCGTTGGCTTTTTTGATCACATGCTGGAGCAGATTGCCACCCATGGTGGTTTTTCGCTGCAGGTAAGGGTAGAAGGCGACTTACACATTGATGACCACCACAGTGTTGAAGATACCGCACTGGCGCTGGGACAAGCGTTAAAACAAGCACTGGGCAATAAGCGTGGCATTAACCGCTTCGGTTTTGTGCTGCCAATGGACGAATGCCGGGCTGAATGTATCCTCGATTTATCCGGCCGGCCATTGTTTAAATTCGATGCTGAGTTAGGCGAAGGTAGTGTTGGCGGTCTGAACCTGGAAATGGTGCCGCATTTTTTCCGCTCCATCAGCGATGCCATGTTAATCAGCCTGCACTTATCGGTTTCTGACGGCAATAAGCACCATATGGTCGAAGGTCTGTTTAAAGCCTTTGGCCGGGCGTTACGCCAGGCTATTACCGTCTCTGGCGAAGCGCTGCCAAGCTCTAAGGGAGTGCTGTAATGCAACTGGTTATTGTTGATACCGGCTGCGCCAATATCAGCTCAGTGTATTTTGCGTTTAAACGCTTAGGCGTTGATGCCACTATCAGCCATGAGGCAGCCGTCATTAAAGCGGCCGACAAAGTGGTGTTACCCGGCGTTGGCACGGCCCACAATGCGATGGCCCAGCTGCAGCATGGCGAACTGATTGCTACCTTGCAGGGCTTGCAGCAGCCGCTACTGGGTATTTGCCTGGGAATGCAAATGCTGACAAGCCACAGCATGGAAGGGGATGTGCCCTGTCTTAATCTGATCCCCGGTGCCGTTTTACCGATGCAAAGTGCTGGCTTACGCCTGCCACATATGGGTTGGAATACTTTACACAGTATCAGCAACCACCCGATACTAAAGGGCTTTAGCAGCAGCGATTATATGTACTTTGTGCACAGCTTTGCCGCTGCCCCCAGTGCCTATTCACTGGCACAGTGCCACTACGGCAGTGATTTTGCTGCAGTAATTGGCAAAGATAACGTGGCAGGCGCCCAGTTTCACCCGGAACGTTCCGGTAAAACCGGCGCGCGCTTATTACAAAACTTTCTGGAGTGGCAGTTGTGATTATCCCGGCAATAGATTTAATTGACGGTACCGTAGTACGGCTATATCAGGGTCGCTATGACAGTACCACAGAATACCAGTTCAGCCCGCTGACGTTACGTAATAACTATGCACAAGATGGCAGTGACTGGTTGCATATCGTTGATTTATCCGGAGCTAAAGATGCCAGCAAGCGACAGTTGGCGCTGCTAACCGAGCTCATGACGGCCTCGCCTTTGCATATTCAGGTAGGTGGAGGCGTACGTAGCGAGCAGGATGTTATTGATTTACTTGATGCTGGCGCAGGCCGGGTGGTAATTGGCAGCCTGGCTATTCGTCAGCCAGAGCTGGTACAAAGCTGGATCCGTAAGTACGGTGGCGAGCATATTGTGCTGGCGCTGGATGTCGCCATTAACGATAAAGGCGAGAAAACCCTGCCTTCCCATGGCTGGATTGAGCAATCGTCGATCACCTTAGAACACGTGCTGGATCAGTATATAGCGGCAGGTGCCAAACATGTGCTGTGTACCGATATCAGCCGCGATGGCACGCTAAGCGGCTCGAATGTCGCGCTTTACCGCGAACTGACTGCACATTACCCACAAATACAGTGGCAGGCGTCCGGCGGTATAGGTTCTTTGAATGATATCAAAGCATTAATTGGCAGTGGTGTGGCCGGCGTCATTCTGGGCCGCTCACTCCTCGAAGGTAAGTTCAGCCTGAAGGAGGCCATTGCATGCTGGCAAAACGGTTAATACCCTGTTTAGATGTTCGTGATGGCAAAGTAGTAAAAGGTGTGCAATTTCGTAACCACGAAATTATTGGTGACATTGTGCCTTTAGCCCAGCGTTATGCCGAAGCCGGTGCCGATGAGCTGGTTTTTTATGACATCACTGCTTCCAGCGATGGCAGAGTAGTGGATAAAAGCTGGGTCAGGCGCATTGCCGAGGTTATCGATATTCCATTTTGTGTGGCAGGCGGCATTAAAAGTGTGCTTGATGCCGGCAAGATCCTGGAAATGGGCGCGGATAAAATTTCAGTAAATAGCCCCGCCCTGGCCCGGCCGGAATTGATTAGCGAGCTTAATCATATTTTTGGCCAGCAATGTATTGTGGTGGGGATAGACAGCTTTTTTGATGTCGCCTCGGGCCAGTATCAGGTGTACCAGTTTACCGGTGATGAAAGCCGCACCCAGAAAACCCGCTGGCTTACCCGCGACTGGGTAGAGGAAGTGCAGCAACGCGGTGCCGGCGAAATCGTGCTTAACTGCATGAATCAGGATGGCGTGCGTCAGGGTTATGATATTGCCCAGCTGAAAAGCATTCGTGATATCTGTAAAGTGCCATTAATCGCCAGTGGCGGTGCAGGTACCATGCAGCATTTTAGTGACGTGTTTGAAAAAGCCGATGTAGATGGCGCTTTGGCCGCCAGTGTGTTTCACAAAGCAATTATTGAGATAGCGGCGCTTAAAGCGAAACTGATAGCTGATGGTATCAGTATTCGGCCGTAAAAGCGGAAACGGAGCTTTGAACACGCAATCGCTGCGTACATTTTTGCTGTGACACGCCGTAAACCCATCCATGGGGGCTCGTTTCCGCCCGTCCAGGGCTTCAACGGTCATAGCAAAAAGTATATCCGCGCTTGCTTTGTTTGTGCCAACTGTCACGCATATGTCGCAAGCGACGAGGATTAGCTGCTAAACAGAGCGTCTGTGGCAAGGATGCCACAGAGGAGCCTACAGGGAGGTATTTACGGCGTCTCTGTGTGCAGCTAAACCTCAGAGCCGACTTCAAGCGAAGACGATAATTTCTAAGGTTACTTATGAACAAAGAACAAATTAAAGCCCTAAGCTGGCCCGATAACCAGTTATTACCGGCAATAGTGCAGCACGCCATTTCCGGTAAAGTGCTGATGCAGGGGTATATGAGCCCGGCAGCACTTGAACACACATTCCAGAGTGGCCAGGTCACGTTTTACAGTCGCAGCAAGCAGCGGCTGTGGACCAAAGGCGAAAGCTCCGGCAATACGTTGCAACTGGTTAGCATTGCCAGTGACTGCGATAGCGATAGCATTTTGGTGCTGGCTCTGCCCCAGGGGCCTACCTGCCATGTCGGCACTGAAACCTGCTGGCATGATAACAGCGCCAATAGCCCGCAGCTGGCATTCTTACACGACTTAGAACAAGTTATAAAATCACGTGAAGGCAGCGATCCGGCCAGCAGCTATACCGCCAGTTTGTTTGCCAAAGGCGTAAAGCGCATTGCACAAAAAGTCGGAGAAGAAGGTGTTGAATCAGCATTAGCGGCAATGGCCGGTGACACAGAAGAATTGGCCAATGAAGCCGCTGATCTTATCTTCCACCTGCTGGTATTGCTGCGCAGCCAAAAGTTAGAGCTAAATGATGTGATAAAGGTACTGCAGCAGCGGCATAGATAACGCAAAAGAGGCTGTGAGAACTATCGACTTACAGCCTCTTACTTCAATTTCGTCAGTATATTAACGTTTTTCTTTGGCTCGTCTCACCTGCCAGTTAATGGCTAAACGTTCAAACTTCTCATAAGCTTTCGGCAATCTTAATACTCTGATTTCGTTAATATAAGGCGTCAAATAAACGTAAATACTTATGATATGGCTGCCATAAATTTCATACAGCGCTTCATCATTGTAAACCTTTCGCTCTATACCATTACTGGCCCTTTCCCAACGATTTAAGATGTGTCTAAGTGCTTGAGCTTCAGCTGTATTAAAGTGACTTTTGCTTGCCCATCGCTGCACAGGTACAGACAGTCTGTTGTCAACAATCCGGGTTACTATTGCCCAAGCCGCTGTGTAATCTGATCTATCCTCTAAAGCAGATTCAAAATCCAATGTATTTTTGTCTCTTGCAGTTTGTCGTTGCTTCGCAATACCGATGATTGCCACTACAACACCAAGTATTACGGCGAAGAAATTGGGATGATTAAGAAAGAAGCTATACATTTACTCTGTCCATGTAATTAAAAACCCTGCATCATGCAGGGCTTTGTTGGTCATTGGTTTATCAACCGAGGGTACCGTGATCTTCTTCTCTTAAATCGAATTTCATCTGACGTCTCCTGAAGGTTAGGACAACATACTATTGCGTTAGTATATGCGCTTGACTTAAAAATTCAACAGCAATCGATATACAGACAGCGCTGAAAAACTGCAATCACTTAGTCAATCGCCATCCAATGCTGTACCGCTGAGGCCAGTTCATCCGGGTGAAACTTAGCAATAAACTGATCAGCCCCGACTTTTTTCACCATGGCTTCGTTAAATACCCCGCTTAAAGATGAATGCAACACAATATGCACATTTTTCAGGTGCTCATGCGCTTTCACTTCCGCAGTCAGGGTATAGCCATCCATCTCCGGCATTTCAATATCCGAAATAAGTAGGGGTACCTGCTCTGATATATCGCCGCCCAACTCTTCAGATTTCGCCAGCAACCAATTAAGCGCCAGACGACCATCATTAACCAGCTCAACATTAATACCAATGGAACTTAACGCCCGCTTCACCTGATTGCGCGCCACCGCAGAGTCATCGGCTACCAGCACGGTTAGCTTAGACAAATCACGCTCTGATTTACGCTGTTTAATATTTTCGCTTACTTCCTCATCAGGCGGAGAGATCTCAGCAAATACCTTTTCAACATCCAGGATCTGAATCAGTTTATCGTCCAGCTGAGTGACTGCCGTCAGGTAATGATTGCGCCCTGCGCCTTTCGGCGGTGGCATAATTTGCTCCCAGTTAATATTAACAATGCGATCAATACCACCAACCAGAAACCCCTGCGTAGCCCGGTTATATTCGGTTACCAGAATATAAGCTTTACTTAAATCGTCTATGGCTTTACCGCCGGTTGCCTTACTTAAATCGATAACCGTTACAGGTATCCCGCGCAAATGCGCAATACCTCTGACATGCGGGTTTGCGCCGGGCATATCGGTCAACTGTGGACACTGGATAACTTCCCTAACCTTAAATACGTTAATACCGTAAGGTTGCTGGCCAGTTAACCTGAAAATCAATAATTCCAGACGGTTTTGACCTACGATATTGGTTCTCTGGTCTACCGAACTCATTAATGAACTCATTGTACTTCCTCACTGCAACCTGGGTTGCGTTAAAATCAGGTCTCAAATTTCGAGCTAACGGTAACTAATGACTCGGAAAGTACCCGCAAATCATCGGATATACCATGCACACTTAATTGCAGGCTCTTGGTTTGAGCAAAGGATCCTATCATTTTAGCGGTATTACTGGCGATTTGCTCGGCTACCATCGTTTGCTCTTCGGTTGCAGCAGCGATTTGTGCATTTAACATACTGATTTGCTGAACTTCCTGATTAATTTGCTCAATTGACGAACCGGCATCGGCCGCCAGACTGGCAGAGTGTTCAGCGTTACTTACTGCCTGGCTCATAATACTGACCGCGCCACTGACATTATCGTTAAGCTGCCGCAGCACTTCCTGTACCATGGTAACGGATTTGGCAGTCTTTGAGGATAAATTGCGCACCTCATCTGCCACAACCGAAAAACCTCTGCCATGCTC
Source organism: Arsukibacterium sp. UBA3155 (assembly GCA_002364615.1). Classification (GTDB taxonomy): domain Bacteria; phylum Pseudomonadota; class Gammaproteobacteria; order Enterobacterales; family Alteromonadaceae; genus Alishewanella. The sequence continues at coordinate 60,120 of DEYP01000022.1, forward strand.
ACCGGCTCTGGCCGCTTCGATGGCAGCATTCAATGCCAGTAAATTGGTTTGATCTGCAATATCGTTAATGCTTTTTAAAATCTCAGTGACGTTTTTGGTTTTTTCAGCCAGCTCAGTAATAACATCCTGCGCATGCTTTATTTCATCTGACAACCCCTGAGAATATTTTACAGCATGGCTGGTTTTATCCAGACCCAGCTTAGCCAGTTCGTTTGCTTTACCCGCCCCGCTGGCCGCATCATTGGCCGACTGACTGATATCCTGCACCGATAACTGCATTTCCGCCATGCTATGGCTAACGGTTTCAGAATTATCAGACTGCTCCAGCGTCATTTTCTCCATGGTATTCATACCTGAAGCCAGATCTTTGGCACTGCGGTTTAACGGTTCTATTGTTTTGGCCAAATCATTAAAAGACGTCTGCAACATTTGAATAAACAAATTAAATTGCTTAGCCACTACACCAAGTTCATCGTTGCCGGTTACCGGCAAACGACTGGCAAGATTGCCCTTACCACTGGCCAGCTCGGACAGCGATACCCCCAGCGTTTTAGCCGAGTTGCTGATCCTGCTGGCAATAAAGTGCCCCAGGCCAGCAGTGAGTATGATCAACACGCTACCCAATGCCAGAATAACGGTTAACGCTAACTCCATATTTCCAGACATATCTTCTATCGCCTGGGAGAAGCGTTCATCGGCCTGTTGTTCGAACTGAGCAAAACGCGTGTTTAAGCTTTCGAATTGCTCAGTTTTGGTGGCAACACTTGCCTGGATTTTCGCAAAATCAACGTTACCGTCGATAAATTGCTGGGCAATCCCCCCCGCCAGACTGGCGTAGTTTTCGGCATCTTGCTGTAAATTATTCAGAAACTGCTGCTGCTCTGGGTTAAGCACTTTTAACCGGTTCAGGTTCTGCTGCAACTTGGTGCTATGTTGCTGCGCCGTTGCCAGTAGATCAGGATCTGACAGGGTTACTGCCTGGGTAAAAAACTCATCCAACGAATTAAAACCAGAGTGAACCTGCGACGCCAGTTTCGATGTTTCATACATGTAATCACGCATACTCTGAGTGGTTGCATTATTTTTAGCGGTAAAAAACACACTTACCGCCACCACCGTTGAAAATGCAATTACCGCCAGGCCAATAACCAGCCAGATTTTCATTACTATTGACATGTTTTTCATAAAATACTCTGTTTGCCAGCGCCAAAACTCATCGAACTAACGCTAATTCAGCGCTAATTCAAGGTCAGTACTACTTTAACTGCATCTGTTACGCTGGCCGCATCTACATAGCCAATAGCATCCGGGTTCTGGGCAACGTAATCAATTACTGCGGCTTCCGTCGCTAATTCAAGCGGGGGCGTACCCTTACCGGTAAAAACCAGTTTGGCCCAATGAGATTTTAACTGAGCCGAAGATCGACCTACCCCTTTTTCATCAAACTGGCCGCGCAGTGGCAAACTTTCTGCCAGATTTACTGCAACAAGCACTGAAGAGCGGCCGGTGTAAAGCCGGGTGAGCTCATCGCTGGTAACAGCAGAGTTTTGGGCCGGGTTAACGATAACAGCAATATCTGCCCTGGCCGGCAATACAATCGTCGCTCCAGCAACAACTAACACAGTGACTAGTAATCTGCTTAACATAAAGGCTCCTTAAAAAATCAAGTCGACACCGAAGGCCAGCACACCGTTACGCTGGCCTGTCGTATCAAGATCTTCTGAACTGAACTGTGCTTTAAAAGCAGCAGAAGGATGAAAGTCATAACGTAAACCGACATTCCAGGTACTGGCATCACGTTCCTGCGTTGCTACCAACCCTTGTAATGGCACCAGTAGTTGTGGTGGTAACACACTGCTGTAGGGCTGATAGATACTAACTACTGCATCATTATTTTCGCGTTCATAAGAAATATAGGGAGTAAAGCTATTAATGCGCTTGCCGATTGAGGCGTACCAGTTTTTCTGAATTGAAATAAAGCTGTTTTCAACCTCGACCCGGGTATATTCTGCTACCGCTATCCAGTTACTGTCGTCGTAAGTCAGGCCAACGCCGATAAAATTGGAACTCTCATCATCAATATCAATCGCTTCTACCACGGGCGCTAAGCCGTTCGCAGTCAGTGCCTGATATAAATTTCCAACAGTAAAGCCTGGCGCTAAGCTAACGGGGGCCGTTTCAATGCTGGTTTTACCGGTAAGATAAGCAAATCGGGCACTTAGCGAATCTTTTGCCAGCTCCCAGGTTATTCCGGCAACATTGTCAATCGTGGCATTCACCTGCACACCACTTAAGCTGGCATCACCATCATAACCACCAAAAATTAATTGTAAGGTTGAATCAAGACTTCCCAGCTGCGCCGTGCGGTAAAAGGTCAGCCCTTCAATCGTATCAAAGCCCAGACCGTAAACGCCCTGAGGCACCCTCAGCCAGTCATAGGCATACCCGACATCTTTAAAGTCAGAATATTTATAAAATGGTGTACGCAGTCTGCCAGCATTAATGGTCATATTGTCAGTGAGCTGATAGCTGATAAATGCCCATTCAAAGCCAACATCAAAATCGTCCCGGCCACGGCCAAGCAGCTGAGCCGTCACAGACAGTTTTTCACCTAAATCAGATTTAACCTGAAGCGCAATCAAACTTTCATTTTTAAAATCCAGTGTATCGTCATAACCATACAGTTGCTCATCACTGCCGGTCGTCATACCGGCTTTGATTGAAGCAAAACCATTTATAGTAGTGTCAGCGGATACGACGGCGGGGGCCAGAACAACTGCAAGCGACAAGGCGAGTAGACTTTTTCTCATTATTACCTCACTGAACTATTTATGCGGTATGCGCCAGATAGCGCTAATCCATGACAAAAATAGTAATTACCGGAATGAATCTATTAATTCAGTTTTACCATCAACTGTTACAGCGTAGGCTATAAACAGCGAAATTGGCATAAGCATTACCCAATTTTTTTGAGACAAATCAACTTACTGTCAATCTGCGTCATGGCAATACTTTATTAACTACGTTGCATGCAGCAAACTGGCGCATTAAAAAGCAATATTAACGGATAATGCCCCAACAGGGTTAGCCGCTATCTTGACAAGCTTTAGCCAGACAACGAGTATAGCGTGGTCTTGCGTTCGATACGCTTTAAAAAAATTAAAAGAGAAATTATGAAAAAATCGTTATTAATCCTGGCATTCGCCAGCAGTGCTGCTCTGGCGGACGAAGGCATGTGGATGCCGCAACAATTACCTGACATTGCCAATGAATTAAAAGCTGCCGGTTTAGAACTTGACCCGGCTAATCTGACTAAACTTACCGAATTCCCAATGGCAGCCATTGTCAGTCTGGGTGGCTGCTCTGCATCTTTTATCTCGCCAAACGGTTTGGTCGTCACCAACCACCACTGTGTCTATAACAGCATTGCGCACAACTCCACACCGGATAATGACTTACTGGCCAATGGCTTTCTGGCAAAAGATTTAACCGACGAAGTGCCCGCGGCACCGGGCAGCAGGGTTTATGTGACCAAAGCAGTAGATAATGTCACTGCCCAGGTTATTGACAGCGCAACGGCTAAGCTAAGCGGCAAGCAACGGATTGATGCGATTGAGGCCAACCAGAAACAGCTGATAGCACAGTGCGAACAGGACGAGGGACACCGTTGCCGGGTTGCTGCTTATTATGGCAGCCTGGAATATTACTTAATTAAACAGCTGGAAATTAAAGATGTCCGTCTGGTGCATGCACCGGCTGAGGGAGTTGGTAAATTTGGCGGCGACACCGATAACTGGATGTGGCCCCGTCATACCGGCGACTATGGTTTTTTAAGAGCCTACGTAAGCCCACAAGGCAAGTCTGCAGATTATCATACCGATAACGTACCTTACCAACCCGATCATTACTTAAAGCTGGCAGCTGAAGGACTTCAGGAAGGCGATTTTGTGATGGCGCTTGGCTACCCTGGCCGGACTAACCGGCACCGGTTACCTGCTGAGGTCAGCGAAACATTCGAATGGAGCTATCCGAATACCGTACAGCAGTTCAAAGATACTCTGGCCATTATTGACCGGGTTACTTCAACCAATAAAGATGCCGAGCTGAAATATGCCAGCAGAGTTGCCGGCCTAAATAATTACATGAAAAACCGCCAGGGCATGCTAGATAGTTTTGCACAAAGCGACTTCTTAGCCCGTAAACAGGCGGAGCACAAAGCGCTGAGTACCTGGGTTAACAGCAGCCGCGACAATAAAAAAGCCTATGCAAAAGATCTGACTACTATTGATCAACTGTTAGCAGAGGAACATCGCCAGGACCGCGCTGATTATGCGCTTAACAATGCCACGCCCCGACTGCTTACTGTAGCACGCTCGCTATATCGGTTAGCGCAGGAAAGTACTAAACCTGACGCCGAACGAAAAGCGGGTTACCAGCAGCGGGATATTCCCCGCTTTAAAGCCTATGTCGCCGGCATGGAGCGTAACTTTGATGTCAGCGTGGAAAAAGCCCTGGATTTACATAATCTGACCAAGTATGTGGCGTTACCCAAGCAGCAGCGTAACGCAGATTTTGACACGGCCCTGGGTATTAAAAGCAGTATGAGTCAAAACGAGCTGTCAGCACTGATTGATAGCTGGTATGCCAACACCGGTTTAACGGAATTGGCTAATCGCACTGCCCTGATTGACAGTCAGCCGGCGCAGTTTAGTCAAAGTGCAGATCCGTTTGTTATGGCCGCCGTTGCGCTTTATAAAAGTGATTTGAAGCAAGAAGCCAAAGAAGAGCAGCTGGCAGGGAAAATCCAGCAAGCTTATGCCAGCTATATGCGGGCGAAAATGGCGTTTATGCAGTCTAAAGGGCAAGCTGTTTACCCGGATGCCAACAGCACGCTACGGGTAACTTACGGCAATGTAAAAGGCCGGGCACACGGTAACGAAGATGGTAATGCCTGGGCACCGTTTACAACCCTGCGTGGTATTACCGCTAAAGCAACCGGTGAGGGTGAATTTAATGCCCCGGCCGAACAACTGGCAGCGATTAACGCTAAGAATTATGGGCCGTATCTGGTGCCAGCGATAAATTCGGTGCCGGTTAACTACCTGGCTACATTGGATATTACCGGCGGCAACTCAGGCTCAGCGGTGCTTAATAGCAAAGCCGAGTTTGTCGGGCTGGCGTTTGACGGCACCCTGGATTCCATTATCTCCGACTGGGATTACAATCCGGCTAATACCCGATCAATTCAGGTAGATTTGCGCTTTATGCTATGGCAAATGCAGCAGGTTGATAACGCTACTGCCCTACTGGCAGAAATGGGCGTTAACTAACCGCTTAAACTTATCGGGGTAAACCTGGTAAGTTCAATACGGTATTTTTACAAAAACCTCTGCGTGTCAGAGGTTTTTTATTGGAAAACATAATGAATAACTGGTTAACCTCAAGCCAAGCGTCTAATATTAGCGTTCCATGGATAAACACAGTAAGTATTTGCTTAAAGAGTCCAGCTTAATTCAAATGCTTGATCCTCTGGCCGCTGACTGGAATAACACGCAGCGCTCAGCCCCTGATAATGCCGCTGGCAAACTCGCGGCAGATATTAATTTTTCCCGTTTAAACAGTTTGTTCGACCATTTTTTGCAGGCTATGGGTATTGCTATTGCATTAGTTGGTCTGGATGGAAAAATACTCGCGTCCTCAAAATGGCAACGCGCCTGCATGCAGTTTCACCGGGTTAATGAAACCAGCAGGCAACGCTGCCATGAAAGTGATGTCGATTTAGCCTCGAACATGCAGCAGGGAAATAACTACGCGATTTATAAATGTCGCAATGGCCTGACCGATTGTGCCACCCCCTTAGTCATAGACGACGTGCATGTTGCCAATCTGTTTATTGGTCAGTTTTTTCTAACCGAACCCGATCCGGCCTTTTTCAAAGCGCAAGCAACCGAACTGGGACTTAGCCAGCAGGACTATCTTGCTGCCATCGCAGAAGTGCCGATAGTGGCAGAAGAAAAACTTCCGGCGCTGTTAAGCTTACTGACCTCACTGGCACAGCAAATTGCCGAACTTAGCATGGCTAATCAGCGCTATGCCCGCACCATAAGCTCGGTGGAGCAAAAAATTGCCGAGCGTACCCAGGAACTGGAATTACAGAATCTGATATTAAGCCAGATAAGTCAGGGTGTCAGCCTGACTGCAATTTTTACCAATATGGTGCAACAAATTGAATTACTGCACCCGCAAATGCGCTGTTCTGTGTTATTGCTGGATGAAACAGGTCAACATTTGAAACATGGCGCCGCGCCCTCCCTGCCCGACTTTTATAATCAGGCTGTCGACGGCATTGCAGTTGGCATTGGCCAGGGTTCATGTGGCACGGCTGCCTTTACCGGCGAACCAGTCATTGTCGAAAATATCAACGAGCATCCTTATTGGCAATCTTTTCTGGAAATAGCGCAACGCGCCAAGTTGGCGGCATGCTGGTCACACCCGATAAAAAATGCTGAGGGTAAAGTACTGGGGACTTTTGGTATTTATCATGACGAGCCTTGCCGGCCGACCAGCGGCCAACGGCAGAAAATAGCCAGCTACAGTAATCTGGCAGAGCTGGCAATCAGCCGTAGTTTGTCCTCAGAAAAAATTCGCCAGCTGGCGTTTTATGACGCGTTAACCGGTTTACCAAACCGCCGCCTGCTGGAAGAGCGACTGCAGTTTGCTATGTTAAATAGCAAACGACAGCAGAGCTATAGCGCCATGATGTTTGTCGATCTGGATAACTTTAAGCCAGTTAACGATTTATACGGCCACAAGACAGGTGATCACGTTTTATTTCAGATTGCCGAACGGATCCGCAATGTAGTGCGTGAAGCCGATACGGTCGCCCGCTTCGGTGGCGATGAGTTTATTGTCGTGTTGCATGATATTGGCAAATCGGCAGCGCAATGCCAGCAACTGACGGAGCAGGTGGCAACTAAAATAGCGGCAACTATTAACGAGTCCCTGGTAATTGAGCAGGACCAACAGCTTCGGCATCATTGCACTTGCAGCATTGGTCTGGTGATGTTCAGTGGTGATACCACTTCAGCCGACGTGCTGTTACGGCAAGCCGATGCCGCCATGTACCAGGCAAAAAACCGGGGCAAAGATCAGCTATGCTGGTATCAGTGCTAAGCCTGCTGTTTTAATAACCTGGCGGCCAGTCTGACAAAATCTGCAGAGGTTAGTATGCCGGCAATGCGGTTGGCACTATTGACCACCGGTAAGCAACCGTGGCGATTAGTAACAAAAAAATCAGCAACTTCAGCCAACGACTGCTCGGGTGTTACCGTAGCGAAGTCAGTCGCCATTAATTCGCTTACTAACAGCTGCTTTTCTTTGCGCTCCAGCGCTACCGCACCATACTGGGCCATTAAAGCCATGACTTTGGCTATCATAATTTTCTGGGTTAACATTCCTACCAGCTCGCCACTGTCATCAATCACCGGGATGTGACGCACGTTTTTGCTGCGCATTAAATCGTGTGCGTCCTTTAAACTATCACTACGGCGCACACATAATGGGTCAGCGGTCATCAGTTCAGCAACTTTGGTCATTGTCATTATCGCGACTCCTTTTCATCCTGCAATTAAGCTGTTTATTACAGGTATAGCGAAAAACTGACAGCCTTGCCTGATACAGATCATGTTTTGTTGCCGCTAAGCCCGGTTAATTGCCCAACACGGCTCAAATAACAGCAGGCGGTGCTAAACCACAGTCACTTGCCAGCAGTATTACCCGTGCCAATGGTGGCATCAGCTGACCCGGCAGATAAAGTGTTACTAAAATTCACAATAAAAGGCTGCGATAGTCGTTATACTTACCCCCGTTAATTTAAAAGGAGAACCCATGTTTAAGCGCATGTTAATAATGCTGATTGTTGCCGGCCTGATTTTCGGGGGTATTTTTGGTTACAAGGCTATTGGTAACCATTTTATGAACCAATATTTTGATACCATGCCAATGCCTGTCGCAACCATTACCGCCACAGAGGTGACCACAGCACAGTGGCAACCTTTTGTCAGTGCAGTCGGCAGCTTCGCCGCGATTAACAGCGCCGAGCTTTCAACTGAGGCCAGCGGTATCATCACCAGCATTCAGTTTGACAACGCCAGTGAGGTTCAAAAAGGCCAATTGCTGATAACCCTGGACGACAGCATAGATCAGGCTGATTTTACCCGTTTAAAGGCAGCGCAACAGTTGGCGGAACTAGAATTAGATCGGTTGCAAACCTTGCTGCGTGATAAAGGCGTTTCGGAACTGGATGTCAGGCGCCGTGAAAGTGAAGCCGCGCAAGCGAATGCAGCGGTTGCCTCGCAGCAGGCTCGCATTGCTCAGAAAACCATTCATGCACCCTTCGACGGCGTGACCGGTATTCGTCAGGTCAGTCTGGGCCAATTGGTTTCACCTGGCGATAATGTGGTCTCATTGCAATCACTTGATCCTATTTATCTGAATTTCAGCTTGCCAGAACAACAACTTGCCAGCATCACTGCCGGCCAGCAGCTTACCGTCAATGTAGATGCCTGGGCCAATCAGCAGTTTAGTGGTGAAATTACGGCTATTGCTCCAGCAGTGCGTCAGTCCAGTCGCAGTATTGAAGTGCAGGCGACATTTGCCAATCCGCAACATAAGCTGCGGCCGGGGATGTTTGCCCGGGTGCAGATGGATACCGGAACAAGCCAGCATGTGACGCTGGTACCGCAAACTGCCATTCAGTTTAATCCTTATGGTAATTCGGTGTTTCTGATCCGCAATGAAGACGGCAAACTTACCGCTCATCAGCGTTTTGTCAGCACCGGTCAGAGCCGCGGCGACCTGATTGCGATAACAGATGGCCTTCAGGCCGGCGATGTTGTCGCAACCTCAGGCTTGCTGAAGCTTCGAAATGGCGCCCAGGTAAAGATCAGTGACAACGAACAGGTTATGCCCAGTGCAGATCCAACGCCCAGCCCGGCTAACCAGTAAGGATTAATACCATGCGCTTTACTGATGTCTTTATAAAAAAACCGATCCTGGCCTCGGTTGTCAGCTTATTTATTATTCTGCTCGGCCTGCGGGCCATTATGGATATGAATGTACGGCAGTTTCCGGAAATTCAGAACGCGGTTGTTACGGTAAACACCGTGTATGTTGGCGCAGATGCCAACCTTATTCAGGGGTTTATCACCACGCCGCTGGAGCGCGAGATTGCCTCTGCCGAGGGGATCGACTATCTGGTTTCCACCTCAGTAGCAGGTTCCAGCACCATCGAAGCTTATCTGCGCCTTGACTATGAACCTAATGAAGCGCTGACTCAAATCGCGGCTCAGGTAAACAAAGTTCGCTCAGAATTGCCAGAAAATGCCCGCGACCCGGTCATTTCTTTAAAAGTCGGCCAGGACACGGCAGCAATGTATCTGTCGTTTTATTCCGACGTACTGGGTAATAACCAGATAACCGACTACATAGTGCGGGTTATTGAGCCACAACTGGCCACTATTCCCGGTGTGCAGCGGGCTGACATTCTTGGTGCCCGTACCTTTGCCATGCGGATCTGGCTTGATCCGGCCAAGATGGCCGCCTTTGGCATTACCGGTTCAGATATCAGCAGCGCCCTGCGCAGTAATAACGTGTTGGCGGCACTTGGCCGCACTAAAGGCCAGATGGTCGCGGTGGATTTAAATGCCGCCACCGATTTACGCAGCGCAGAGCAATTTGCCGACCTGGTCATTAGCGCCGACAGCAATGCCCTGGTGCGCTTAAAAGACGTCGCCACGGTGGAGCTTGGTGCCGAAAGCTATAATAGCTCAGTAAGTTTTAATGGCCTGGCAGCCACCTTTATCGGCATAGAAATTTCGCCCGATGCCAATGCGCTGGATGTGATTGCCGAAGTCAGGAAGGTCTGGCAGCAGGATATTCTTACCCAGTTACCAGAGGGTCTGGATGCCGACATCCCCTACGATTCTACCGAATATATTGAGAACGCCATTGACGAAGTGGTCATTTCTATTGTGCTGGCGCTGGTCATTGTTATTCTGGTGATCTACGCCTTTTTAGGCTCAATGCGCAGCGTTATTATTCCGGCCGTGGCCATTCCGGTGTCACTGGTTGGAACCTTCTTTTTAATGTGGCTGCTCGGCTTCACCATTAACTTACTGACCTTGCTGGCTATGGTGCTGGCTATCGGTATCGTTGTTGACGATGCCATTATTATGCTGGAGAACATTCACCGCCACATGGAAGAGGGTAAGTCGCGCACAGAAGCAGCCATACTGGGAGCCCGCGAGCTGGCCTGGCCTATTATTACCATGTCGACCACCCTGGTTGCGGTATTTTTACCCATTGGGTTTGTCGGAGGGCTAACCGGCGTATTATTCGTTGAATTTGCCTTTACCCTGGCGGCCTCGGTTATTTTATCAGGGGTGGTTGCCCTGACGCTGTCGCCGGTAATGTGTGCCTATATCCTTAAACCACATAACAGCGACAATCCAAACGATAACTCGCTGGAACACTGGCTTGATCAACGTTTTGAATCCTTACGCAGCGGCTATCAGCGTCAGTTACACAGCACCCTGAATTATCTGCCGGTGGTACTGACTTTTGGTGCCATTGTGCTGGTGTCGTGCTACTTTTTATTTGTGACCAGCCCCTCAGAGCTGGAGCCGCCTGAAGATCAGGGCTTTGTCTTCTCAATTCTGGAGGCAGACAGCTTTGCCACCCTGGATTATCTGGAAAAAAATACCACTGAGTTAAATAAGCTCAGCAACGTCGCCCCGGAAATTAAAAATATTTTTATTATTAACGGTACCGGTAGCACCAACAATGCTATCGCGGGCTTTGTGCTGGCGCCTTGGGATAAACGCGAGCGCACTACCGCTCAGGTGCTGGAGCAGAATATTCAGCCCTTTATGGCCGATTTGCCCGGTATTAACAGCTTTGCGCTGATACCGCCTTCACTGCCATCTCCCGGCGGTGGCACGCCGGTGGAATTTATTGTCGGTTCTACCCAGCCATTTGCTGCGCTGGAAAGTGTGGTGCAGGAGATCCTGGGCCGGGCGATGGCCTCAGGTCGTTTTATTTTTGTCGACAGTGACTTAAAAATAAACCGGCCGCGGCAGACGGTTGAAGTTGATCGGGAAAAAGCCGCGTTAATGGGCGTATCAATGCAGCAAATTGCCGCCGATCTTGGCAGTTTAATGTCAGGTGCGGATGCGGGTCGCTTTGCTTTAGATAACCGCTCATACCGGGTTATTCCGCAGGTAGCGCGCAGCGAGCGACTGAACCCGGAACAGCTGAAAGACTTTTACACCCGTAACCGTGATGGTGAACTGGTGCCTTTGTCAGCACTAGTCACCTTATCCGAGTCGGTGCAGCCTCAGGCGTTGAAGGGGTTTCAGCAACTTAATGCAGTAAAAATATCCGGCGTACCACGTCCGGGCGTGCCGTTAGGGGATGCCTTAGCGGTACTGGACCAGATAGCCGCAGAAGTTATGCCTGCAGGTTTTAGCGTTGATTATGCCGGTCAGTCCCGTCAGTTTAAGGCCGAAGGCCAGCAGCTGGTTGTTACCTTCTTTTTTGCGCTAGTGGTTATATTCCTGATTTTAGCGGCACAGTTTGAATCATTTAAAAATGCCATCATCATCCTGGTAACGGTACCAATGAGTGTTTGCGGTGCATTAATTTTCACCAGCTTAGGTGTTACCAGCATTAATATTTATACTCAGGTGGGCCTTTTAACCCTGGTAGGGTTAATCGCCAAACACGGTATATTAATTGTGGAGTTTGCTAATCAATTACAGGTTGAAGGGCGCAGTAAACGTGATGCCATTGAAGAAGCCACCTCAATTCGCTTGCGGCCGATTTTAATGACGACAGCGGCAACGGTGCTGGCAATGATCCCATTACTAATAGCAACCGGTGCCGGCGCCGGATCACGCTATGCCATGGGCCTGGTTATTGCCAGCGGCATGACCATCGGTACCCTGTTCACCTTGTATGTGGTGCCAGCAATGTATCTGTTATTAGCCCGGGATTATCAGTTACAGCCCCAAGACAATAGTACTGCAGAGAATGCCAGCAGCTAAGTAACCGCCACTGTGTAATAAAAAGCCCGCATCATAACTGCGGGCTTTTTGTTTAACAGGTGATCGCTTTAGTTGTTTACTTCGTTAATAGCACCGACAACCTTGTCCTGAAAAACGTAACAGAAGGAAACATTATGAAAGTCTCACAAATATTTACCGGTTCGCTGTTGCTCGCATCTTTAATGCTGACTGTACAGGCGCACAATCACAAAAAATCGGCTGACATTGTCGACACTGCGGTCGCTGCCGGCGATTTCACTACTCTGGTTAGCGCTGTTAAAGCTGCCGACCTGGTTGAAACACTAAAAGGCGAAGGCCCGTTTACCGTATTCGCGCCGAACGATGCAGCCTTTGCCAAAATACCTGCTGCCGATTTAAACGCGCTGGTTGCTGATAAAGCAGCATTAACCAACGTCCTAACCTATCACGTCGTGGCAGGTAAAGTGATGGCTGCTGATGTCGTTAAATTAACCTCAGCCACTACAGTGCAGGGCCAGGACGTAGCCATTGAAGTGAAAATGGGCAAAGTGTACGTTAATGGTGCCCAGGTTATTGCCACTGATATTAAAACAAGCAATGGCGTAATTCACGTATTAGATAGCGTTATCATGCCAAAAATGTAATTAGTGTTCGGTAACAACCGGCGAGGCAGTTTTAGTCTTGCCGGCAGTTAGCGAGCTACCAAGCGAAGCGATAATAACCAATACAATAGCCAGCCACTGCCACAGCGTCAGAAACTCAGCCAGAAACAAAAAACCTGCCATGGCCGCGATTGCCGGTTCCATACTCATAAACACACTAAAATTTTGTGACGTCATATGGCGTAGCGCCACCATTTCCAGCGAATATGGAATAGCACTGGATAAGATACCCACCAGCAAGCCCAGTGGCAGCACCTGCCAGCTTAGCAGCGCCAACCCTTGAGTCACTGCGCCCACCGGCACCAGCACTAGTGCAGCGACCGTCATCCCAAGCGCCACCGTAATGCCACCGGACGCCTGCGAGCCGGTTTTTTTACCAAATAGAATATAACCAGCCCAACATCCACCTGCCGCCAGGGCTTGGAGCACGCCAACCGGGTCCAGCGCATCAACCCCACGCATATCAGGCAACAACAACAGTATGCCGCCGATGGCACAGACTACCCAGAATAAATCGCGCTTACGCCTCGAGGCCAGCAGCGCGACCGCTAATGGGCCGGTAAATTCCAGCGCCACGCCAATCCCCAAAGGGATACGGGCAATCGCCAGGTAAAACAGGATATTCATACCGCCCAGACACAGGCCATAAACAATAATGGCCTGCCAGTCGCGCCCATTGGGCAAGGCTTGCCAGGGCCGGAATACCAGCCACAATATGATGGCGGAAAACCCCAGCCGTAGCGCCGTAGTGCCATCAGGGCCAATCAACGGAAAAAGCTGCTTTGCCAGCGAAGCACCGCTTTGAATGGTGATCATGGCCAGCAACACGCAGCCAATTGCCAACAGTAAGGTTTTATCAAAGGTACGCGCCATAGCAGCAGTCCGGGTGAGGTAAAAAGCAGAAGCATAATACTACCTGACCCTGCCCTATCATGCAGCAGCTTGCTTCGTTTTAGTACAGAATTAATGCCGGTATAAAAATCTTCAGAATATAACCTTCACAGATATTTCAAACCATTGTAAAGAGTTAGGCGCAAACTTCAGGTTGCGTTCCAGCCAGATGCCAACTGGCACAGGATCTGCTTAGTTTAAGGTAACCGACTTTTTGCCTTTCCGGTTTTCTGTGATTGAGGACGACATTATGAGTAAGCTAAGCTTAAGAAATCATCCGCTGCGCGATGTATTGGATAAAGAGCTCCGCCAACGGACTTTTCCGGCACTTAACACCCCATGCCGGCTTTGCCATTTTACCTTTACCGTTGCCAGTGCTTCGCGCCAGCTGGAATTCAGTCTGATGCAGCAACACGCTGAACAACAAGGTGCCCATCTAACCGAAACGGACCAGGATCTTAATATTCCATTATTTGCCGGGACCCTGCGCTGGGAGCGCCACGGCGAGTTTTCCAGCTATACATTTATTTTACCCGGCAATGCACCGGCGTTATTTGATGATCCACTGAGCTTTTTGCCCAGCTACGATTGGTTTGATGAACTACCTGGCCAGCTATTCCGGGTGGTGCAGCTAACCATACTACCCGCTAAAGCCTTGCCCGCCAAAGGCGAAATAAACCGCTATTTTAATGATGAAACCTGTATCAGCAGTATGCTGGCCGGGCAGAAAGCCCGGATATGGACTGATTTTCAGAAGCATGCTGAGGGAGCCGGCAGATTACTGCTGGTCGATTATGGCGTAAGCCCTGCAAGGCTGGGTCGGCTGGTCCAGCACTTATTTGATCTGGGTAACTACCGCAAATTAGCATTACTTGGCTGGCCGGTCGCCCGCCAGTCCTTGCAAAAACTGCACAATCTGGAACAACAATTGTCTGGTTTAACCCAGCGGATCCAGCAGGAACAAGACAATGACGAGAGGCTGTTAAACCAGATCACGCAGCTGGCCGCACAGACCGAACATTTAATTGCCGAAACCAGTTCGCGCCTGGCAGCGACTGCGGCCTACTATCAACTGACACAGGACCGCCTAACCGCGCTGGATGAAACACCGATCAGTGATCTTATGTCGCTGCAGGATTTCACTGAGCGCCGATTAACGCCGGCGTTTCGAACCAGTGAGTCGGTACAGACCCGGCAAACCACCCTAAGCGCCAGGCTCGGGCGTTCCACCGAGTTATTAAGGACCCGGATCAACCTGAAACTGGAGCAGCAAAACCAGCAATTACTGGTCTCTATGGATAAAAAGGCCAGGCTGCAATTAAAACTGCAACAGGTGGTAGAGGGCTTGTCCTTTGTGGCCATTAGCTACTATGCAGCGCAACTGGCCGATAAAGCAGTGCTCGCTATCGCTTTCTGGTTACCAGGGCTGAATGTCAGCTTGTGGCGCAGTATCAGCCTGCCGCTGGTATTAGTGACAGTGGCATTGCTGTTAACCTATTTAAGCCGGCAACTGCAAAAAGATCAGGCGCTGCAAGATAAAGCACACTGAAGCGGCTTCTGACGATTAACGCCGCTTGAGATTTAAACCGCTTAGTGCTTTACTTGCAGGCCAACGCAAGATGGATGATCCTGACGTGCAACGACTTGTAATACCGCTCTGTTGGCTATGCCTGCTTTTAAGCGCTACGTTATTGGCCAGGCAGCAGACAACTGACGATGAGCCTAAGCGCCAGCTGAAACTCAGCCCTAATCAGCAGCAACCACCCGCCGTGCCCAAACCGGCGCAAACCGCGCCTGCCAACAGCATTGCGGTGTTTAAATCTAATCAGGCTGATGGCACCGTGCTTTTTTCTGACAGACGACCGGTAAACCGGCCGTACCAGCAATTGCATTTCGACTGTTTTGCCTGCGATCCAAACTCGGCGATTAACTGGTATAAAACGCCGTTATTTGTCAGATCTTACAATCGGATTATTGACCGGGCAGCGTCAGAACAACAGTTAGATGCCGCACTTATCCGGGCGGTTATTCATGCCGAATCTGCTTTTCAGGCTGCGGCCTTGTCAAAACGTGGGGCCATGGGATTAATGCAGTTAATGCCCGATACGGCTGCCATGCTCGGCGTCATCGATCCGTTATCACCCGAGCAAAACATTAAAGGTGGCAGTGCCTACCTCGCCAGTTTGCTGAAGCAATATAACGGTGATGTTACCTTGAGCCTGGCCGCCTACAACGCAGGCCCTGGTAATGTCAGAAGGCATAAGGGCGTGCCCCCTTTTGCGGAAACCCAGGCCTATATTAAACGGGTATTAATTTTACATAAGCGTTATCAGCAAGCCGCCTGATGGCGACTTGCTGATAGTACGAAGTTACGTGCAGTGAGATGTTACGTTTGGGGCAATGTTACTTTTCGTCTTTGTGTTCAAAACCTTCTAAGGTAACCCCGGACAGGAAACCCGCGCCTTTAGTCTCGTTATTACGCAATTTAATCATCAGGCGCAAATCATTGGGTGAGTCAGCATGGTGGATGGCATCGGCATAGCTGATGTCGCCCCGCTGATACATGTCATACAGGGCCTGGTCAAAGGTTTGCATGCCCAGCTCGCGCGATTTACTCATTACCGCTTTTATCTCACCAACCTCACCGCGGGCAATTAAATCAGCAACCAACGGCGAGTTTAACAGCACTTCAATTGCCGCCAGTCGCCCCTGGCCATCTGCAGTTGGGATCAGTTGCTGCGCCACGATAGCACGCAGGTTTAAAGATAAATCGAAGCGCAGCTTGGCATGCATTTCTTTTGGCACTAAATGCATAATACGGTCAATTGCCTGGTTGGCGTTATTGGCGTGCAAAGTGGCAATACAAAGGTGGCCTGTCTCGGCAAATGACAACGCATATTCCATGGTGTCCTGACTACGGATTTCACCGATCAGAATGACATCTGGTGCCTGACGCAGCGAGCTTTTCAGTGCAGCCTCAAACGATTCGGTGTCAATGCCAACTTCCCGTTGGGTTACCAGGCTTTTCTGGTGTTCGTGCACAAACTCAATCGGGTCTTCAATAGTAAGAATGTGGCCCTTTGAATTGCGATTTCGATAGCCCAGCAGCGCCGCCAGTGAGGTTGATTTACCGGTACCGGTTCCGCCAACAAATAGCACCAGGCCGCGTTTTGACATAATAATGTCTTTTAAAATAGGCGGCAGCCCCAGCTCATCGGCGTTAGGGATTGTGGTCACAATGCGCCGCACCACCATACCTGCCTGATCCCGTTGCCAGAAGGCCGAGATCCGGAAACGACCGGCGTCGTTGGCAATAGCAAAGTTACACTCTTTACTGTTGTTAAACTCATGCTGCTGCTTTTGATTCATGGCATCAAGCACCAGCTCCAGAGACGCCGCATCGGTTAACGGGGTAGTATCAATCGGGGTCATTTCGCCATTTATTTTTGCAGCTACCGGCATACCGGCAGTAACAAACATATCTGAAGCACCCATTTTGACCATTTTGCTTAAAAAATCTGTCAGTTCCATACCGTCAGTTCCTAAATACTGCTTTAAATTCGCCCCATCGCGCCAAAGGTGTTTTTATCCTGAGCTTTAGTTTGCGCATCTTTTTGCGAAATTAAGCCCCGGTTTACCAGGTTCAGCAGACACTGATCCATAGTTTGCATACCATGGGCAGCACCGGTTTGAATAACCGAATACATCTGGGCAATTTTATCTTCCCGGATCAGGTTGCGGATAGCCGGTACCCCAACCATAATTTCATGCGCTGCAATTCGGCCGCCACCAATTTTTTTCAACAGGGTTTGCGAAATAACGGCCCTGAGCGATTCAGATAACATGGAACGCACCATGTCTTTTTCTTCTCCCGGGAACACGTCGATGATCCGGTCGATGGTTTTTGGCGCCGAGGTGGTGTGCAAGGTACCAAACACCAGGTGACCGGTTTCTGCCGCGGTCATCGCCAGGCGGATGGTTTCTAAATCCCGTAATTCACCCACCAGTATCACATCGGGATCTTCGCGCAGTGCTGAACGCAATGCGTTACTAAAACTATGGGTATCACGATGCACTTCACGCTGATTAAGCAAACACAATTTGTTATTGTGAACAAATTCTATAGGGTCTTCGATAGTCAGAATATGATCATGGCGGGTGGTATTAATGTAATCCACCATCGCGGCTAACGTGGTACTTTTACCCGAACCGGTTGGTCCGGTTACCAGCACCAGGCCACGGGGATTTTCTGAAATCTTCTTGAAAATATCGGGCGCGCCCAAATCATCTAAGGTAAGCACTTCACTGGGAATGGTACGAAATACGGCTGAAGCACCGCGATTCTGCACGAAGGCGTTAACCCGGAAACGGGCTAAATTAGGCACTTCGAATGAGAAATCTGACTCAAGATTTTCTTCGTATTCCTTGCGTTGCCGGTCGGTCATAATTTCGTACACCAGCGCATGCACTTCTTTGTGGGTAAGGGGTGGTATATTCAGTTTACGAACGTCACCATCCACCCGTATAAGTGGCGGTACGCCAGCAGAAAGGTGTAAGTCTGACGCCTTGTGTTCAACACTAAACGCTAATAATTCGGTAATATCCATGACAATATTTACTCCAACATGCCAACAAATATGAATAACATAGCAGAACAACTGAATGGCGCCTATCACAACATTGCAGAAAATTGCCAGAAGCTTGGCCGTGATCCGGCGAGTGTGTGCCTGCTTGCCGTTAGCAAAACTAAACCCGTTGCCGCGTTATTGGCAGCCTATCAGGCTGGTCAGCGGCAATTTGGTGAAAATTACCCGCAGGAGTTACAGGCAAAGGCGACCGAAATGGCGGCATTGACTGAGCTTGAATGGCATTTTATCGGCCCGCTGCAATCGAATAAAACCCGGCTGGTGGCCGAACACGCTAGCTGGGTCCATAGTATTGATCGGCTTAAAATCGCTGAGCGACTATCGGCGCAACGCTCATCAGCGCTGCCACCGCTGCAGCTGTTACTGCAAATTAATATCAGTAACGAGCAGAGTAAAGCCGGCATTCATCCGGATGAGCTACCAGCCCTTGCTGCGGCCATAGCAACACTTCCTCATGTGCAATTGCGCGGCCTGATGGCAATACCGGCGCCAGATGACAGTGAGCGGGCGTTTGCGCTGATGGCGCAATTATCAAAAAGCCTGCAGCAACAGCACCCTGGCGCAACGGAATTATCTATGGGGATGTCAGACGACTGGCCGCTGGCTCTGCAATATGGCGCAACTATGATAAGATTAGGCACCGCAATTTTTGGCGCAAGGACTTATGAAAGAAATGAATGACAACACCGTCGCCTTTATCGGCGCAGGCAATATGGCACGTTGCGTTATCGCTGCCATGGTTAATGCAGGCTACCCAGCCGCTAATATTATCGCTGCCAACCGCAGTCAGCCTAAACTGACGGCATTGGCTGCTGATTATGGCATCAGTACTACTTTGGATAACATTGAAGCTGTTCGCAAAGCCGATATCATTGTACTGGCGGTAAAACCGCAGATGATGGAAGACTTATGTAATAAGCTACTGCAAGAAGCACCCGAAATTCAGGAAAAGCTGTTTGTTACTATTGCTGCCGGCATAGAAGTAAAGCGCTATGAGCAGTGGCTGGGTCAGGTGCGGCTGGTTCGTGCTATGCCCAACACGCCATCTTTGGTGGGTCAGGGTGTGACCGGCTTGTTTCCCAGCCGCTGTTCTAACTATGAACGCGCTTTTGTCGATCACATGTTCAGTGGCACCGGCATGAACGTCTGGCTGGAGCAGGAAGCCCAAATAAATCATATTATTGCGGTAACCGGCAGCTCTCCGGCTTATTTTTTCTATTTTATGCAATCGATGCAGCAAGTTGCAGAACAGCTGGGCTTTGCCCCTGAGCAAGCCAAAGCCATCGTGGCTAAAACAGCACTGGGTACGGCAACGATGGCCCTGCAAAGCGATGAAAGCTTTGCGCAGCTGCGCGCCAATGTTACCTCGAAAGGCGGCACAACCCATGAAGCGGTAACCACTTTTGCTGACAAGGGCTTGGAAAAGATGGTTGCAGACGCCATGTATGCGGCTATTAAGCGTGCTGAAGAAATGGCACAACAAATTTAAGCTGCCGGAGACCCTACAATGCAGGCCATGCTTTTTTTAATTAATACCGCGTTTAATTTGCTGTTAATGCTGGTGATTCTGAGGGTATGGCTGCAACTGGCCAGAGCCGATTTTTATAACCCGTTCAGCCAGTTTATTGTTAAAGTCACTAACCCGATAGTGTTACCGCTGCGCCGGTTAATACCCAGCATTGGCAAGCTTGATACTGCAACGGTGTTGCTGGCGTATCTGGTGGCGGTAGCTAAACTTGTCGTATTGCAGCTGGTGCTGGTTGGCAGTATTCAGATCCCGGCAACCTTTATCAGCGGCTTATTGGTGCTGATTAAAGAAACCCTGAACCTGGTGTTCTGGATCTTAATTATCCGTGCCTTATTAAGTTGGTTCAGCCAGGGCAATAACCCGATTGAAATGGTAATGCATCAGCTGACAGAGCCACTGCTTCGGCCCATCCGGCGGGTTATTCCACCGATGGGAGGCCTGGATTTATCAGTATTCGTGTTAATAATCGCCATTCAGTTTATTAATTTATTATTTGCTGATGTGTTCCGCGGCCTATAATGTTTTAGCGAAGTAGTTCAACGGTTTAACAGGAGTAATATGATGAAAATGTCAGCCTTTACAGCAGTGGTTTTTAGTCTATGTACCCTACTGGCCAGCTCACAGCTTAGCGCTGAGCAAATGAAGCAGCTGGGTAGCTGGGATGTGCATTATATTGCTTTACCAGCGACCTTTTTAACGCCGGAAATAGCGGTGGAATACGACATTCAGCGCAGTAAGTTTAACGGTGTTATTAATATCTCGGTGCTGGACAGTAAAAGCCAGCAGGCACAACAGGTTGCTATTAATGGTATTGCCAAAGACTTATTTGGCCGCCAGCGCAAACTGGAGTTTAATCAGGTGGTAGAAGGCGACGCCGTCTATTATCTGGCCACGGTGCCCTATCAGAACGAACAACTTTATAATTTCAGTATCAATATTGGTCAGGGTGAACAACAGCAACAATTGACGTTCAGCCATACGTTTTTTGTTGATTAATCCCGTCCACTATAAATTTTAAGCCCGGAAAAAATGCAAAAACTTGTTCTCGCCAGCTCTAACAAAGGCAAAATCAGTGAATTACAGGCCCTGCTATCGCCTTATCAGTTGCAGGTGGTGCCACAGCAGGAGCTGGGGGTAACTGATGCCGATGAAACCGGCCTGACCTTTATCGAGAATGCGATTTTAAAAGCGCGGCATGCAGCACTGGCTACCGGTTTACCGGCGATTGCCGATGATTCCGGCCTGGCGGTCGATGCCCTCGGCGGTGAGCCCGGTATCTATTCAGCGCGCTACAGCGGGGAAGCCGCCACCGACGCTGAAAATATCAGTAAGTTATTACATGCGCTGCAGCAGGTGCCGCCAGCAAATCGCAGTGCTCAGTTTCATTGTGTGCTGGTTTACTTGCGCCACGCCAGCGATCCTACCCCGCTAGTGTGCCATGGTGTCTGGTCTGGCAGCATCAGTGAGCAGGTGCAAGGTAGCGCTGGTTTTGGCTATGATCCGGTATTTATACCCACCGGCGACACCCTCAGTGCGGCAGAGCTAAGCAAAGAGCAAAAAGCCGCAGTCAGTCATCGTGGCCAGGCATTACGCCAGCTGGTCGCGCAACTGCAACAATTACCAACAGAGCAGCCAGATTAAGTGGGCCTGCAATTACCGCCACTGTCGCTGTATATTCACATACCCTGGTGCATTCAAAAATGCCCTTATTGTGATTTCAATTCCCATGCAGTGAAACAAGGTATTCCGGAGCAGGAATACATCGCGCATTTACTGGCAGATTTAGACCAGGATCTGAAGCTGGTGGCCGGTCGCACGGTGTCCAGTATTTTTATTGGTGGTGGCACCCCCAGTGTATTTTCCGCCAACGGTATTGGCCAGATCCTGCAGGGCGTTAAACAACGCCTTGCCTGCAGCACTGGCATGGAAGTCACCATGGAGGCCAACCCGGGTACGGTTGAAGCAGAGCGCTTTGCCGGCTATGTTGCCGCTGGTGTAACACGGTTTTCTATTGGCGTGCAAAGTTTCCAGGCCGCTCAGCTCAGTGCCCTTGGCCGTATTCATGATTGCGACGAAGCTATCCGGGCGGCTGAACTGGCCAGTGCCCTGCCCCTGCAAAGTTTTAACCTCGATTTAATGCATGGTTTGCCACAACAGGATATCGCAGGCGCGCTTGCTGATTTAAGCCAGGCTATTGCCCTGGCCCCACCGCACTTATCCTGGTATCAGCTGACCATTGAACCTAACACTGCTTTTGCTTCACGACCGCCGGTACTGCCGGCCGACGATACCTTGTGGGATATTCAGCAACAAGGCCTGGCATTGCTGCAACAACACGGTTATCAGCAGTATGAAATATCGGCCTACGCCAAACCCGGCCATCAGTGTCAGCACAACCTGAATTACTGGCGATATGGCGATTATCTGGGCATTGGTTGTGGTGCTCATGGCAAGATAACCCTGCCGGGTCGCAATACGATTTTGCGCACGGTTAAAATTAAACATCCAAAAGGTTACATGGACATCAGCCGCGGTTATCTTGACAGCAAAGAGCAGGTATTGGCAGAAGATCGGCCTTTTGAATTTTTTATGAACCGGTTTCGATTACTTGAACCCTGCCCGCAGGCAGATTTCACGGCTTATACCGGTCTGCCTGTCAGCAGCATCCAGGGGGTTATTGATAACGCAGTGCGTCAGCAACTGCTGCAAAGCACTGAGCAGCACTGGCAAATTACCGAAAAAGGTGCCCGCTACCTGAATGACTTGCTTACGCTTTTCATTGATTAAACGCGATAAGAGGCATCGTTTATGACGACAACACAGGATCTGATATGAAAAAAACAACCTTTCGCACCCTTGCGCTTATTCCGCTAGCGGTCAGCCTGGCGCTGCTTGCTGGCTGTGGCCCGAAAACCAGCCAGCCAGGGCTTAATGCGGAGCAAACAGCAGCCGCCCAGCTTGATGTTAATGAGCAGGCGAATCAGCTTTTTGAACAAATTTATATGGATCGGGTGCGACAGGATCCGGTGCTGCAAACCCGGCTTGGCATTAAAGACGACTACGACAAATGGCAGGATTTAAGCGACGCGGCTTACCAGGCTGAACTGGCGATGGTGCGTAATCACCTTGACCTGCTAAGTGCTATTGACCCGACCGCGCTGGAACCGAACACTGCATTGAGTTATCAGCTGCTAAAACAAGATTTACAAAACACGCTGGATGACAGCAAATGGCGCTGGTACAGTTATCCGGTTAATCAAATGTACGGCATTCATTCTTTAGTGCCGTCACTGCTGATAAACCAGCATAAAATTGATGACGTCAGCGATGCTAAAGACTATATCAGCCGCCTGAACAACGTGCCACTGCTGTTTAGTCAGCTACAGCAACAACTGACAGAGCGTGCGGAAAAAGGCATTATTATCCCCGAGTTTGTGTTTGAGCATGTGATCAGCGCCAGTCAGAACGTGATAACTGGCGCGCCGTTTAATCAGGGCAATGACAGCACCCTGCTGGCAGATTACAAGAAAAAGCTTAAAGCATTAGCGCTTAGTGACGGTGAAGAAAAACTGTTACTGGACGAGGCGAACGTAGCGCTGTTAACCAGTGTTGGCCCGGCGTATCAAAGCCTGATCAGCTACCTGCAAAACCTGCAGCAACAAGCCACGACCGATGACGGTGTATGGCGCTTTAAAGACGGCGCTGCGTTTTATAAACACCGGCTGGAACGGATCACCACTACCGATTTAACCGCCGAGCAAATTCATCAGCTGGGCCTTAAAGAAGTAGCCCGCATTCATGATGAAATGCGCGCCATTATGCAGCAGGTTAATTTCGATGGCAGCCTGGCAGAGTTTTTCGTGTTTATGCGCGAAGATCCACAGTTTTACTACCCCGACACTGATGAAGGCAGGGCCGCCTATCTGGCGGAAGCCACCCGGGTTATTGACGATATGAAAGGGCGGCTGGATGATTTATTCCGGGTAAAACCCAGCGCCGATATGATTGTAAAAGCGGTAGAACCGTTTCGCGAGAAAAGCGCCGGCAAAGCATTTTATCAGCGCCCGTCAATGGATGGCAGCCGGCCTGGCGTTTACTACGCTAACCTGTATCAAATGCAGGATATGCCAACGTATCAGTTAGAAGCATTGGCGTATCATGAAGGTATTCCCGGCCACCATATGCAGCTGGCCATTGGCCAGGAGCTGGAAGACATGCCAAAGTTTCGCCGCTTTGGCGGTTACACCGCCTACATTGAAGGCTGGGGCCTGTACAGCGAAGTATTGCCAAAAGATATTGGCCTGTACCAGAACCCCTACTCTGACTTTGGCCGGCTGGCCATGGAGCTGTGGCGTGCCTGTCGCTTAGTGGTCGATACCGGTATTCATGCCAAAGAGTGGACCCGCGAGCAAGCCATTGACTATCTGGTAGAGAATACGCCCAATTCTGTTACCGATGCCACCAAAGCCATTGAGCGCTATATTGTGATGCCAGGCCAGGCCACCGCCTATAAAATTGGCATGATTAAAATGCTGGAGCTGCGCGAAAAAGCCAGAACAGCGCTGGGTGATCGCTTTGATATTCGTGATTTTCACGATGTGGTACTGCGTAATGGTGCCGTACCGTTAGATGTACTGGAGCAACTGGTGGACGAATATATTGCCGCTGCCAAGCCTTGAGCACAGCTTAAATAATACGTTGTAATCAATAAAGCCGGACCCTGTGCCGGCTTTATTATTGCTGACGCCACTGCGCCCGCTTTATATTTCATGTCGCCTGTAAAGTTTACATAGCTTACCGTGCAGGTTGAGAGATTATACAACGCTGTCGGTCATTCTCACTGCATCAATCACCACAACCAGCCAGTGTCGAACTTCTGCACTATTCGCTACACACCCCGCCAGAAAAGCTTTGCAGCGCATCCTACAGCAGCAGGCCATAACACACCCGGCGCTCATTACCTTACCGGCACAAAACGTGCTTGTAATACGTAGAGACTGCACACTAAACAAAGGAATAATTTTATGGCCGTTACCGCTACCGACCCCATTAAAATCATTTTTGCAATAATTCTGCCGCCGCTGGGGGTGTTTCTTGAAGTTGGCCTTAAGGGCCATTTCTGGCTCAGTATTTTGCTTACGCTGTTAGGCTTTATACCCGGCATCATTCATGCACTTTATGTCATTCTGAAACATTAGGAGGAACAATGTCCAGCCCAGAGCATAAGCAGAAAATCTGGAATCTTATCAAAGACATTAAAACCGGGATGTTAACCACGCTACATGGCAGCGAACTGCGCTCCCGACCGATGGTACTGGTACAGGACGAGTATGATGGCACCATTTGGTTTTACACTGATTTGGAGTCTGAAAAAGTACTGGAACTTGAGCGTGACCATGACGTTTGTCTTTCATTTGCCGACCCTGACAACCAAACCTATGTTTCACTAACCGGTACTGGTCGCGCCATTCAGAACAAAACACTGGTAGACAAATACTGGAATTCGTTTGTGGCAGCCTGGTTCCCGCAAGGCAAAAACTCACCTAATGTCGGCATGCTGGAAATTAAAATTCATAAAGGCGAGCACTGGGACAGTAGCAGCAGTGCCATGGTAAAAAGCGTTAAAACCGTTACCGCAAAAATGAAAGGTGAGCAGCCCGACTTAGGCGAACAAGAGAAGTTTGGCACCTAAAAAGACAATTAGATACCCGCTTGCATTGGCGTGGTAATGTCTTTGCCCTGACGCTCCTAAAAGTGATCAGGGCAACATTAAATTGCCTCCACGCAATTACACGCTTTTGCGAATCTCTGAATGCAGCTTTAAAACCTGGTCGCCGTCTGATTGCTCAATCAGATAAGCCGGGTCGTTGTCACTGGCAACTCTGGTTACCTCGGTACCTTTTATGGTCCTGGTTACTTTATTTCGGAACACTTCCCTGGTATAGCCCTCGGCAGTGCCGTTGCCCCAGTCCCACTCAACCTTAGTATTAGTTTGATATGCGTCACTCATCGCTCTGTGCCCGGCCTGTTCTCAATTTCACTGTGCTTACTGCAAAACGACAACACAAACGCTGATGAGCTGAATGTTAAAATAACCGTCTTGAAAATTAAGATACCCAATTGGGTTATACCAATAAAACTGACCAGCAGCGCTAGCAATACAACCAGCACTATAATGATAACAAACGCGAGTAATTTAAAACCGTTAACGTGACTGATTTTAACCAGACCTTTGCTAAACAGCCCATACGCTAATAAAACACCTAAAACGGCAGAGATAATATAAGACATTGCAGAAAATATATTTGGCTGGGCCTCACCTGCAAAAAGCTCAACAACGTAAAAGGTCACTGGCATCACAATCAGTAACGTCCAGAACCACTGCCTGGCTGACAAGTCTTTCATCTTACTCTCCTAAAATTTAAATACTAAGGCCGGTATTACCTCTGTATCGGTGTAAGGCTCAAAGTAGCGAATCGGCTTTTATTTACACCGTATTAGCTATCAACGACGATGGTTCCAGCAATATAGTCGTGCGCACAGCGCTTCTGCTTGCCAAAGATAAATAATACGTTTGCTGTGGAAATAAGCTGTCCTACTACCGGTATTTGACCAGGCAGAAAAAAAGCGGCATATCGTTTTAGGAGATGATGTTTAAAGGTTGGTTTCTCACCATTCAAATCAACAATTTTAATCCCTAATGCCAATTTCCCGATGGTTTGCCCGGATTTAATTAACAGATTAGTGTTAATGGCAAAAAATATGATGAAGCCAATTGCACCAATTAACAAATTGTAACTTAAGGATGGGCCAACGCCTTTAGATACGCCATCAAACCCACCCGTTAAAATCATAACCGGAACGGTTACGACCATTATCGTTAAGGCGTCGATCAGTGATGCCCAGAACCTTTTCGATCTGGAGGCAGTTGCATATTTATTGTCAATTATTTCAATTAATTCTGATTGTGGTGGTGCATAGATATTATCACTCATAAGAACTCTCTATGATTGCTGGCAATCCAATTTACCTATTAATGCTTTTAATGGCTACGACCTATTGCCTAGTCTGAGCTATTTTGACTGAGTCAGCACAACAAGCCGCTCGCCGCTTTTATTGTCTAATACCTACTGTCGCAGCTCCTGCCAGGGTTCAGTGCTAAAACTGATAGCCAACCTGTAAAAAGCCGTTAATTTTTTCATCATATTTTGCATTTGTCGCATGACCAGAAATACCGAAGTTAAATCCGGGCTTATTGATCCCATTCATAAAATAGGTATAGCTAACTCCTGCTCCATAGTATTGTTTTTCAACAAAACGGTAACCATTGTCAGTAAGGTATGCATCACTCTCACTGCCCGCTTTAGTTACATAAACACCGACACCATGTTTATTTGAATTGGAATTAAAAAGATCAGTAACAATCCAGCCTGCGCCAACGCCGCAAGTCGAACCATACCATGAACTGTATTCAACACAGCCAACTGAAACATACTTCATGTCACTATCGGACAAAAGTGCAAAGTTCGCCCCTAACCCGGTATAAGCAGCTCCCACACCCAGACCTACAGAGTATCGCTCTTCGACTTTACTCTCCTCTGCAACAGCTGACATGGTAATTAACGATAGAAAAAGTATTGTTTTGTTCAAAATACATCCTTGCTTAACTAATAATCAAAATACAAACTCATCGCAGCTTATTCAAAGGATCTGTACCCGCAAGTTACGGGCAGAGCTTGCTCTGAGCATTTTGGTTGCTGAGTCTATTATTGTACCTGAATGTAAATCAAGCATTTTTATGTTGTAACATTTTTTATTTCAGCAGAATTCAGGTTTACGCCCCGCAAGTTATGGCTAAAAACTTCCAGGCCGCCGTTTTTATGTTAATCGATCAGCCAATGACGCTTTTATGAACTCTAGTGTGTTGTTTTCGACGTTAATTGCGTAAGTCATTTGCCCGGCACCGTGGTTTGTTAGTATGCTGACAACCTAAAGAACCTGCTGCTGGCGTTGGAGAAACAACATGATTTTGCTCAATTATTTTGAACCTGAAACTCAGAGCTGGCAGCAAATAAATTTTGCCAAACTACCCGCCCAGCTCAGTGCCGATGCCAGGGTGTGGCTTAACCTGAATGAGGCAACCATAGACGAGTTGCAACAGGTACTGCGGCGGTTTGCTATTGCCCCTACTCTGGCAGAAGACTTCAGCCGGCAGCGCCACCCGCCGAAACTGGAAACTCAACCCGATTTTAGTTTGCTGATTATGCGGGGTTATGCTGACCCTGATTTTAGCGAATACAGCAGCAGTGCTCAGGTTAACTTGTTATACTCTAAGCAGGTTTTAATAAGCCTGGTGCATTGTCACAGCACCGCCTTGCTGGAACAACTTACTTTGAAAATAGCGGCAGGCCAAAGCCAGGCCGTTACCGACTGGGTAAAACAACTTATTTTAACCGTGTCGGGTAGCTACCTGGAAAAACTGATTGCCTTTGAGGATGTGTTAAGCGAGCTGGAAGATAATATGCTGCAGCGGGGTAATGACGAGCAAATGGCGATGATGATGCGCTACCGCTCGGTACTTCGGAAAATTAACCGCAACCTGGCATATCAGAAAGACATTTTCGCCGACGCCTTGTATGAAGAGCAAAACCCACTGTTGCAGCAGTTTACCGCGCCAGATGTCCGCGATTTTTATGAAAAGTTTGAACGGCTGCACAGTATGACCGATTTGTACTACGATCAGCTGAGCGATTTGGTTGAGGGATATATGTCTACCACCTCGCATCAGATTAACGAAAGAATGAAAGTGCTTACCATGGTTAGCACCATATTTATTCCGCTAACCTTTATTGCCGGTTTATACGGGATGAACTTTGTCAACATACCGGAGTTAGCCAATCCCCATGGTTACTTTTATGCGTTACTGGCCATGGCCTTACTGGGGATAGGCGGCTTGTTCTGGTTTAAGTTTAAAAACTGGTGGTAAGAAGGATGTGTTATGGCAGATAACCCGCTACTGGATATTGAGGACATTGTCCGCGGCAGCTTTACCGATGAGGACAGTAGTTCGCTGATTGAAAAAATCAGTCAGCTGGAGCCGGAAGAAATAGCGCTGGTACTTGAAGCGATGCCGGTCGAGCAGCGGGTTAGTACCTGGCTTGACTTGCACCCGGATGACCAGGTTGCCGCCCTGACCTACATGCGGGTAGACGCCCGGGACAATATTTTTAAACAACTTGATGAGCAACAACTACGCACCCTGGTAGAGGGAATGGAAGTTGATGATTTAATTGAGTTACTTGATGAATTACCGCAACGTATTTATGCTTATGCCTGCTCCCGGCTGGATGCCAGTCAGCGCAGCTGGTTAGAAACGGCATTAACCTATAGCGAAGATCAGTGTGGTCGTTATGCCGACCATGATTTATTGATTATTAATAAAAACGCCAAGGTACGTGACGCAATAAGAATGTTTCGTAAACTGGCCGACGACGCCGAATATCAGGATGCGCTGTTTGTGATTGACCGCACCGGTCGCTACGCCGGTTTGGTTCATGCCACCGCATTATTGGGCCAGCCCAGCCATTTACCGGTAGAAAACTTTCTGGATAAGGAAGCCCCCGTAGTCACCGGCGACATGGAGCTGGATCAGGGCTCTGAAATTGTGTCGCGCTCTGGCTATACCGCGCTGGCCGTAGTGGACACCGACGACAAATTACTGGGCCGGTTATCAATTGGTGAAGCGCTGGAAAACGTGCGCCGGGCGCTGGAAAGCCAGTTTATGCATACTGCCGGTCTGGACGAAGAAGAAGATTTATTTGCGCCGGTATTTGACAGCGCTAAGCGCCGGGCATTATGGCTGGGTATTAACCTGCTCACGGCGTTTCTGGCAGCGTGGACCATTGGCCTGTTTGAAGCCACCTTGCAACAGGTAGTGGTGCTGGCAGTGTTAATGCCGATTGTTGCCAGTATGGGCGGTATTGCGGGCAGCCAGACCCTGACGCTGATGATCCGTGGTCTGGCGCTGGAACAAATAACGCCTCGTACCTACATGATGTTGTTTCGCAAAGAGTTGGGGGTTGGGGCAATTAATGGCGTGCTGTGGGCGCTGGTTATTGCTGTTACTACCTATTTTTGGTTCGGTGACTGGGTTATTGGCGGGGTAATTGGCCTGGCTATTGTGATTAATATTATCGCGGCAGCCATTTCCGGGGTATTTATTCCTATCTGGCTGGAAAAACTGAATATAGACCCGGCGCTGTCAGGTTCGGTTATTTTAACCACCGTGACTGATGTCGTCGGCTTTTTTGCGTTTTTAGGCCTGGGTTCGCTATTTTTAATGGCTTAACGCGTTAACACTCATTTTTAATGGCTGTTTTTTACAAGCTTCAGCCATACATTTACTACAGTTACGGAGCGCGCATGAAAATTGCGATACTATCGCGAAACGCCGAATTATATTCAACCAAACGGCTGGTTGCTGCGGCCGAAGCTGCTGGTCATCAGGTTCAGGTTATCGACCCCCTAATGTGCTACATGAACATTAACCGCACCAACTCTTCTATTCATTATAAGGGCGAGGTATTAGATGGCTTTGATGCCGTGATCCCCCGTATTGGTGCTTCTATTACATTTTATGGTACGGCTGTACTACGCCAGTTTGAAATGATGGGCGTGTATTCACTGAATGAGTCGGTTGCTATCGGCCGGGCCCGCGACAAGTTGCGGTCAATGCAATTACTGGCTCGTCAGGGCATTGGCTTACCAATTACCGGCTTTGCCGATAAACCCGGCGATATCCCCGATTTAATTGATATGGTAGGCGGCGCACCGCTGGTGATTAAACTGCTGGAAGGTACCCAGGGCATTGGCGTCGTGCTGGCGGAAACCCGCACCGCGGCTGAAAGTGTCATAGAGGCTTTTATGGGCCTAAACGCCAACATTCTGGTGCAGGAATATATAAAAGAAGCCAAGGGCGCGGATATCCGCTGCTTTGTGGTAGGCGATAAAATTGTTGCCGCCATGAAGCGCCAGGCAAAAGAAGGTGAGTTTCGCTCAAACCTGCATCGCGGTGGTTCAGCCACTGTAGTGCGCTTAACCCCCGAGGAGCGCAGCACCGCAGTGCATGCAGCGAAAACCATGGGTTTAAATGTAGCCGGGGTTGATCTGTTGCGTTCAAACCACGGCCCGGTGGTAATGGAAGTGAATAGCTCGCCCGGCCTGGAAGGCATTGAAGCCGCCACATCCAAAGATGTCGCCGGGTTAATTATCAGCTTTTTAGAAAAAAAAGTGGCAACCCATAAAACCCGGCGCCATGCCAAAACGAAAGGAACAGGTTAATGGAAAGCCGCCCAGCTTTTATTCTTGGTACGGACAGAATTGCCGCAGGTAGCCGAGCGGTAGTAGATATTCCCTTTGGTAAGTTGTATACCCATACTGAACTGAATATCGGTGCCCATGTTATTCATGGCCGTCAGGACGGCCCGGTACTGCTGATTACAGCAGCATTACATGGCGATGAAATTAACGGCGTGGAAATTTGCCGGCGCTTATTAAAATTACCCCGGCTTAACCGGATCAAAGGCACCTTAATTGTGGTGCCGATTGTTAATACCTATGGTTTCGTGCAGCAATCCCGCTACCTGCCCGACCGACGCGATTTAAACCGTAGCTTTCCTGGCAGCGAAAAAGGCTCACTGGGTAGCAGGATGGCGCATCAGTTTACCGATAAAATTCTGAAATGCTGCACCCACGCCATTGACTTACATACCGGTGCCATTCACCGGGCTAACCTGCCCCAGGTGCGGGCCAGTGCCAAAGATAAAACGGCCCTGCGTATGGCAGAGGTGTTTAATGCACCGGTGATTATTAAAGCAGCTACTCGCGATGGCACCATGCGCGGTACAGCTAACAATCTGGGCATTCCACTGCTGCTGTATGAAGCAGGTGAAGCACTGCGCTTCGATGAACAATCGATAAAAATTGGGGTGCGTGGCATTGTAAATGTGATGCAGGATTTGGGCATGCTTAGTGGCAAAACCAAAGCACCAAAAAACCGCTCGGTATTTTCCAAAAAAAGCAGCTGGGTTCGAGCAGAGCACGATGGTATTGCCCGCTACTATGTCACGCTGGGCCAAACGGTAAAAACCGGCGATATTATGGCCCATATTTATTCACCCTACTCCGATTTTGAAGTGGCAATACCAGCAACCTTTGACGGCGTAGTAATAGGTCGTAACAACCTGCCACTGGTTAACGAAGGTGAAGCGTTATTTCATGTGGCTGAAGTCAGCTCACTGGATGAAGCTGAGAAAACCCTGGACGCAATAAGCGATGAGGTAGACAACGCCATGCCTGCGGCACTAAGGGATGAATACGGGGTGGTTTAAATTTGGTTATACTGTGGTAACCGCGTAGCAGAAGCTTAGTTTTTTTCGGTTACCACATCGTACTGGCTTAGCAACGGGATCCGCTGTTGCAAGCTGGTTTCAATTTCATCCAGCTCGCGCATCCGCTGACAAAACAGCGCCGATTTTGCCTCCAGCTCAATGGCCTTTTCATCCAGGCCAAAGCTGATGTTATCAACCAGCTGCTCGACCGACTCCAGCCCCTGGCTGTCGGTGCGTTCAAAGTTGCTGTCGGACTGGCGCAGTGCATCACGCAATGCGCCCCATACCGCGCCTACGGTATGGCGGGCTAAATTATTTAGCTGGGGTTTTAATTCACGGTTTAAAAAGTGGTCAATTTCATTCAGGCTCTGCGGTGCCAGATAAAAATACTCGCCGGTGCGAACAAAGCGCGACATAAACTGAAAGGTCGTTTCCCGGATTAATGCCTGCCATTCAGCCTGCTGCGATTTGCTGCCAAGGCCGGATAGCATGGATTCAATACTGGATAACCCCAGCTCAACCCCGTCTACTGCCAAACTAACGATTTCTGGTACAAACTTACGCAAGCCCTGACTGTATTGTTCAAGTAACTCGGTATCGGCATCACTTAACTGCACCCATTCGCCCTCTACAAACAACTGGCGATTTTTATTAATCTGGACATAAGTACGGGTATTTTGCACAAACAAAATATGTTCCGGGCCAATTACTAAGCCATAGCGAAACGCCATATTGCAGTTGGCCAGCGCCGACACCGGAAGCAGCAGTAATAATACAAATAGCAGGGTTCTCAAAACCGCAATCTCTTAACACACACCATTACAGCCTAATAGAAGTAGCAGGAATTGGCACTACCTTATGCCGCAAAGCGATTGGCGCTGGTCGCGTATTGGGCATTACAGCGGCTCAATAGACGGATGACCGTCAACCAGCACCACTTTAGAAGGCCCATATTCACGCCGGCTTTTCACCAGCTCTTTGCCAAAATGAATTTCTACGGCAGAAAACAACTGTTGGCGTACCACAATCAGCAATTCTGCCAGTTTTTCCTGACGTTGTGCCTCAAGAATTTTGATATCGTTAATTAACGATACTGCCAGTTCTTTATGCTCTTCAAATTTGGCTACCAGCTCATGGCGGCGCATTTCAATCTGGGCATTCCCTTCAATTTTTTTCAGTTTTTCCAGCTGCTGGCGCAAATCTTCCATTTCGGTGCGCTCTGCGCTTACGCTGGCCCGCAGTACTTCTTGCTTTTCTACAATGGGGTCAAGTTGCCGGTTAAGTTTTACCAGCACACTGCTGCTTGACGGTGCGCCCAGATTGCCGCAGAACAAGCCCTGATCAAGATAAAAATACCCACCGACCAGCTTACCATTGGGGTTATCTTCCGGCCCGGCATACACAATGGCGGCCTCAACCGAGCAGTGCATCAGCTGTTTATTGACATAAAGATTGCTGCCGCAGCTGATCTTGCTGTACTGCGCCAGATTACATTGAATATCACCCACCGCTTTGAGTTCGGTACTGTAATCACTTTTCTGATCCGCCTGGGCCAACTGGTGGCCAATCACCGAACCGTTAATGGTAATATCACCGCCCGCCTCAATTAATGTGCCCTCAACCATGCCTTTAATAAAGACATTGCCGCCGGCGACCACTTTCATGCCCTCGCTAACGTTGCCGTTAACCACTACTGAGCCCCGAAAAACGATATGACCGGTGGCTAAATCAACATTTTTAACGGTAAATACTTCGTCTACCGTGGCCCCGGCTTCAATAACCCGGGGCAGACCATCTCGCGCGGCCAGCAATAAGTCTTTGTCAGTCGGCGCAAGCTCAACCCCTTCGCCAAGTTGCCATTCCAGCGGTAAACCCGGCGTGGCCGGAATCATTTCACCACTAACCAACATGCCTGCCACGCCAGCGGTAGGAGGATGGCGGCGCATAATCGCTTCACCGTTTCTGATGGCAGGAATAACCCCAAAATCGCGCAAATCTGCTTTTTCATCAGTTTTTACCACCGGTCTGTTGCGGCGACTTTCCATTTCCGCCAGTAAAGGCTCGAAACGGGAATTGGCACCGGGCACCATCATCCGGCCCCGTGCGATCAGTAATTTAACTTTGCTACCGGGCTCCGCTTTGGCGGCATACGATACCAGTTTGATGATTTGCTCTTTACTAAAACCAAACACAATACCCGTGGCCTGAGCACTTTTAACCAGTTCATTGGCTGAAATAGGCGCTCCGCCCCAGGCTGCGGTAATAATCGCTGTTGCCATCATTTTATCTTCGCTGATATCAAAAATAAGCTCAGCATTGCGTTTTTCTGCAATCCGGAAACTAATTTCTTTGCTGTTTTCAGCGACAAGGTTTTCTTTAATTTTCTGCTGAATTTGCTGATATTCGACCAGAAGATTGGTGAGTTGATCTTGCAATACCAGGCAACGTTCGAAGCCATGGTTAATTAAATGCTGTTGAATTTCGGCCGCACTGATAGGAGTTAACGAGACCGGCACCGTTATTTTTATTGTATTGTTGTGCTCAGTAAATTGCATGTAAGTTGTCTGCTTGTACTACGACAAAAGTATGATGCCTAATGAAGCAAAAAACAGACAGAAAGGCAAGCCCTTACTGTATTTCAGGGCCCTGGAGGCTAAAAAAGCTAAATATAATTGTCTTGATGGATCCGAATAAATAAATCTGTCCCTTTCTTACTGTAGTCAACTTTGTATTCTTTGTTGTTTAACGCCTGGACAAATAATAACGTTTTGGTTTCACCAAACACATCGGTACTGGAAATATCAACAATTTCCATATAGCGCTCTTTCGCTTCAACCTTGTTAGTTGGTACCGATTCCTCAAACATTTTTACACCATGACGGGTAATAATTAATGGCGGATCGTTATCGTCGTTGATTACGATTAAGTCTAATTTTTTGTTTTTATGGATCAGCGTATTACGTCCGCTAACCAGAAATGCCTTGTCGTAACTGTTCATGCACCATCCTGCCAGAAAAGAGGTTTGGCTTATTATGATACACACTCGGCGGTGTGTCTAGGTCGCTGTATTCTGGATCATTTGCAGGCGCAGCTGATTAATCTGCTGACATAACGCCGCGGTTTGTTCTGCGCTGAGTGAACAGCTGACAAATACTTCAAAGCCACTGGCTTGCGCCAGACGATGCATTCTCTGACCAAAAACGGCCTTCACCCCGTTATAAGTATGATTTTTGGTGCTGAACAGATCTTTTTCTGTCAACAGTTCGCTGGCACACTGGCCTGTAGCACAGCCTTGTTTTACTGCCGATAAAAATAATGGTCTTTGTTCAGTCATCAGACGCACCGCCAGGCGCAAGCGCAGGGGTTGCAGTAACGCGTCGTAATCAGTCACTTTAAAGCCGATAAAAGAGAGATCCTGATGCTCCAGCTGCGGCACGGCACAGTATTGAAAACTGTGCCATGGCAGCAACCAACTGCCGTACCGATGAAAAAAATGAACACCAGCCTCATCACATTTAAGAAAATGCCGGGGTTCAGCCAGTTTGGCAAAACCCAAAAATACTGCCATCCCCGCCGCTATATATGCCAGAGCCAGCCACAAATTAAATTGCTCGGCAAATAGTACCGTAAATAACATCAGGCCCATCAGAGCGCCAAGACCAGATAATAACAACCTGGCTCCCCCCTGATGGCTGGACTGACTAATTAAAAATGGCTCCATTACACCCTCTTTACCGATAGTTCGCGCTGAAATTTTGGTCTTCAACGGTCTGTACACCCAGAACTGTTATACTGGATCAGCACAAAGCATCATAGAATACGACCAACGCCGCCGTGATTGCGATAACGGAGCATCTGTTTGACCATTTAAAACATACAATACGCACAGGGTATTTTATGAAGTAAGCGGAGTCATTGTGACCAAAACTCATTCACGTCTCATCTGGGTAATCATGATAGCGTTAGCCGTGTTTCTTGGCTATCTGTATTGGCAGCAACAACAAAGCCCGGTATCCGGCAGAGGCGCCGGTTCACCCGTCGCCGTCAGTACGGCTGAAGTATCGGTAAAACCTTTAATACGGCAAATTACTTCGCTCGGCAGTGGTATCGCCAATAACTCCGTACAAATAGTAGCACCTGCCAGTGATTTTTTAATTGAGTTAAACATCCAGGAAGGAAAGCAGGTAAAAGCCGGCGACATTATCGCCAGGCTTAATAACGTGCAACAACTGGCCAGAGTAACCGAGTTATCCGCGGTACTAACTGATCAGCGCAGGCAGCTGCAGCGGTTAGAGAATCTGGCAACCACTCAGGCTGCAGCCCAGTCGCTGCTCGATGAGCAACAAACCCGGGTGAATACCACCCTGGCCCAGCTTGATATTGCCAAAGCGCAGTTAAATGAATTGACCATTCGGGCGCCCTTCGACGGCTATCTCGGTCTGCGTCAGGTTAGCCAGGGCGCTTATGTTAATGCCGGTGCAGTGCTGACCACGTTGGACGATTTAAATACCCTGAAAGTCGAGTTCAGTGTAGCTGAACATTATCTGGCAGACATTAAGCGCGGTATGCCGGTTAATGTAACTAACGTTGCTTATGGCAATGTCGATTTTAAAGGTGATGTCAGCGCTATTGATACCAGGCTGGATCCGATAACCCGCTCTGTCAGGGTGCATGCGACCCTGGATAACAGCGACCTGCGCTTGCGCCCCGGAATGTTGCTCAATGTTAAAGTAGAGCTGGCGAACGTGCCAGCGCTGCAAATTTCTGAACGTGCATTAATACCCCAGCAAAACAAACAGTTTGTGTTCGTGGTTAATTCGGATAACACGGTAAGCCAGCGCGAAATTGAAGTGGGTCAGCGTATTCCTGGCTGGGTAGAAGTGGTCGCAGGCCTGACAGCAGGTGAAGAAATTGTGGTTGAAGGCATTCAGAAGCTAAGACCAGGTCAGGTTATTAACCGGGTTGGAGCGCGATAATGCTGTTATCAGATTTATCCGTCAAGCGTCCGGTCTTTGCGACCGTTGTTAACTTGCTGCTGGTGGTATTCGGCATTGTCTGTTTTACCATGCTACCACTGCGGGAATTTCCTGACATAGACTCGCCAATTGTCAGTATTAATACTAATTATCCGGGTGCCTCCGCCGAAATTGTTGAAACCAAAATTACCCAGCTGCTGGAAGACCGGATCAGCGGCGTGGAGGGTATTAAAAGTATTAACTCGAACAGCCGCAATGGTCGCTCCAGTATCACCATAGAATTTAACGTTGAACGCGACATAGACTCTGCTGCCAACGATGTACGAGACAGAGTATCACGTGCTCTGAATAACCTGCCCGACCAGGCCGATCCTCCTGAAGTATCTAAAGCCAATGCTGACGAAGACACCATTGCCTGGTTTGTACTGAACAGTGAGAATATGACCACGCTGGAGCTGACCGACTACGCGAACCGCTATATCGTTGAGCGCTTTTCGGTAGTTGATGGCGTAGCCCGCATTCAGTTAGGTGGTTCACGCGATTATGCTATGCGGGTTTGGCTGGACCGCGATGCGATGGCAGCCCGTGGCGTTACCGTGCAGGATATTGAAAGTGTGCTGCGCAACGAAAACGTAGAACTTCCCGCCGGTAATATAAAATCATTCGACCGGGATTTTACCGTAAGAGTCATTCGCACCTATAAAACAGAACAGGATTTCCGGCGACTGGTGATCAAGCGGGGTGACAATAATTACCTGGTTCGGCTTGGCGAAATTGCTGATGTAATGCTGACGTCAGAAGATGAAGAAAGTGAATTTCGCGGTGACGGTAAAAACCTGCTGGGCATCGGCATTATTAAACAGTCTAAAGCGAATACCCTGGAAGTGGTGAAAGGCGCGCGCGCCGAAATGGAACGCATTAAGGCTCAGCTCCCACAAGGCACCACCATTGAGCCTGGTTATGACTCGTCGCTGTTTATCGCTGAGTCTATTAAAGAAGTCTACAACACGCTCGGTATTGCAATGGGCATGGTAGTGCTGGTTATTTTCCTGTTCCTGGGCAATATCAGAGCCACCTTTATTCCCGCAATTACCGTACCGGTGGCGCTGGTTGCTGCGGTAACGGTGCTGTTTGCGCTGGATTTTTCAATAAATTTATTAACGTTACTGGCCATGGTACTGGCGATTGGTCTGGTTGTTGATGACTCTATCGTTGTGCTGGAAAACATTTACCGCAGAATAGAAAGTGGTGAGGCGCCGTTACTGGCGTCTTATCGCGGTGCCAGAGAAGTCGGCTTTGCCGTTATTGCCACGACGCTGGTGTTAATTTCAGTATTTGTCCCTCTGGTATTTATGCAGGGTCAGCTGGGTAAACTGTTTACTGAGTTTGCGCTGGCAATTGCCGCCGCCGTAGCGTTCTCCAGCGTTACCGCGCTAACCCTGTCTCCAATGTTGTGTAGCAAATTATTGCGCCATCGCAAACGCGAGTCGAAATTAGGTCACGCCTTGCACCAGGGTTTCGCCAAACTGGAAAACGGTTACCGCAAGCAACTTAACGTCGTCACCCAAACCCGCTGGCCGGTATTGGTAGTGGTGGTGCTGTGTTTTGCTGCCAGCTTCCAGCTGGTAAAAATGTTGCCCTCAGAACTGGCCCCGACCGAAGATCGCGGTACTTTCTTTATTTCAATGACGCCGGCTGAAGGTGCCAGCTATCAGAGCAATAGCCGGAATATGCGGCTGATTGAAGATATTCTGATGCCCTACTACGAAGACGGTGAATTTAACCGACTGTTGATCCGGGTTCCCGGCTGGGGCGGCAGTGGCGGTATTGCCATTGTTGGTGCCGAAAACTGGAATAATGGCAAGAGACGTACCGCGGAGCTGATGCCTGAGGTCGCGGCAAAAATTAACGAATTGCCCGATGTACGAGCCTTCACCTTTATGCGCAGCGGTTTAGGTGGCGGTGGTGGTGGTGGCAGGCCGGTTCAGTTTGTGTTGCAGGGCAATACCTACGAAGAGCTGGCTCGCTGGCGCGATACCGTGATTAATAAAGCCAGTGAAAACCGTAACCTGCTGATGCTGGATCATGATTATAAAGAAACGGTGCCTCAGGTATTGGTTGAAATTAACACCGAAAGAGCCGGTGATCTTGGTATCTCTGTTGGTGCAATTGGCCGGGCATTGGAGGCGATGCTGGGCGGACGACGGGTTACCACCTTCTTAGATCGTGGCCGCGAATACGATGTTATTCTGGAAGGCTGGGATGATGATTTTCAGGCGCCGGGTTCTATCAAGGATGTGTTTATCCGCTCCGACAGTACTGGCCAGCTCATTCCACTGGATAACCTGGTTACCCTGCGTGAAGAAGCAACCTCTGCCGCATTGAATCGCTATAATCGGATGCGCTCGATTACCATCTCCGCTAGTCTGGCACCGGGCTACAGCCTGGGAGAGGCACTGGAGTATCTGGAAACCATTGTCCAAACCGAAATTCAGGACACTGTCGGAATTGACTACAAAGGTGAATCGCAGCTATTTCAGGAAAGTGGTGAGTCTACTTTGTTAGTGTTTTTACTGGCTCTGGTGATTACCTATCTGGTACTTGCCGCCCAGTTTGAAAGCTTTATTCATCCCCTGGTGATTATGATCACGGTACCACTAGGATTGGTAGGCGCGTTGTCCGGCCTGTATTTCTTTGATATGTCTCTGAATATCTACAGCCAGATTGGCCTGGTCATGTTGATAGGCCTGGTAGCGAAAAATG
Source organism: Arsukibacterium sp. UBA3155 (assembly GCA_002364615.1). Lineage (GTDB taxonomy): Bacteria > Pseudomonadota > Gammaproteobacteria > Enterobacterales > Alteromonadaceae > Alishewanella. The sequence goes on from DEYP01000022.1 coordinate 100,058, forward strand.
GCATTCTGATTGTCGAGTTTGCTAACCAGCTACGGGATGCCGGCGTTGAATTTGAAGAATCAGTACGCCGGGCGGCTATTCAGCGGTTACGACCCATTACCATGACGTGCTTTACCACCATTATGAGCAGTTTGCCGCTGATTATCGCCACCGGCCCCGGCTCTGAAAGTCGGATGGTAATTGGTATGGTGATATTCTGTGGTGTGGCGCTGGCAACATTGCTAACCCTGTACGTGGTGCCAGTAACGTACATTGCGATTGCCCGCAACACCGGCTCACCTAAAGCACTCAGCCTTAAGCTGAAGCGTCTGGAGCAGCAAGCACCGGACGAGCATGCTGCCGATGAACTAGGAACTAAATAGCCAGCAGGTTTAACCAATGTTAACCCGCTGATTTACCCTAAAAAGGTAAAACGGCGCCGTCCCAGTTCAGCAGCTTACCGCTAAGCTGGGGCGTTAACGCTGCAGCCACTGCCGCCATCCTTTTGGCGGTAGCCTCACTGCTTTGTAATTGGCCGGAGGGGACATTGGCCTGAAAGGGTGCTGACAACGCCGTATCCGTGGTACCAGGATGTAAACTTACTACCGAGGCCGTTTTATTATAGCGGCCCACTTCAATGCTATTAGTTTTCACCAGCATGTTGACGGCTGCTTTGCTAAGGCGATAGCTATACCAGCCCCCTAACTGATTGTCAGAGATACTACCGACCTTAGCACTTAACACCAGCACCTTGATGCCGGCTTGCCTGGTTAAATAACTGAATAACGCTTTTAAATACAGTGCAGGCTGCACCACATTAATTTCAAAGCTTTTGTACATTTGTAATACGCTCAACTGCCGCAGGGTTTTCTCCGGTCCATGCTGGTTATCATGCAACCAGCCCTGACAGATAAAAATAAGTGCAGGCTCGGCCCTGATGGCTTCAGCAACCACCTTATTAATCGCTTGCTCACTTCTTTCGCTTTCGTCATCGGTTTGACTTGACTCAAGCGACAGCCAGCTGACTCCTTCGCTGGCCATCAATGCGGGGCGAGGCTGGCGACTAATCGCCTGTACCTGATGACCTTGCTGGCAATAATGCTGCACCAGGCCCATGCCAATGCCACTGCCACTGCCGGCACCAATAATCAGAACATTTTCAGCCATGCGCAATAATCTCCTTTGCTGCCGCCACGCCACTTAACCAGGCGTTTTCTACCCGGCCACCTTTTAACCAGTCTCCGGCAAAAGCCAGCTTTAGCCCTGCATGATAATCAGCCGCATCCTGAGTAACGGCAGGATTAATCTGGGCATACAGCCAGCGATGGCTGATGGCCTTATTAACACTGAGCGGCAGGTCAAAAATCAACTCCAGCTCGGCTTTGGCAAGCGCCGCTATCTGCGCCGGCTCTGCTTGTAAATGTAAGATTGAACATTGCGGGCTAAAATGGACTAACCAGTTTTCTGCCTTGTTATCTCTGGCTGGCTTACTGTTTTGTCTTGCCAACCAGCTGATATTGCCTTCTTTAACAAAAATAGCATCAGCGTCGGTTGGCAGCGCCCCGGCTAATTGTAAATTGACCGCCCAGCATGGCAGCAATGCCTGCGAGTGGGCCTGTACCAGGTTTATTATCGGAATAAGTTCATTGTATCCTGGCGCTTCGGGTGCCGCGGCAGTGGCCAGTAAGGTGTGCAGTTGCACTGGTGGCAACGCTAATATCAGTGCCTGGTATGGGCCAAAACGTTGGTTATGCTGGTCAAACAGATACCAGCCATCACCTGACGGCGCATTATTATCAACACCGTTATCAGCGACGTTGTCAGCAACACTGTCTGAAACATAGTGCAGCCGGCTTATCCGGCACTCTAAATGCCCGGCTATATCTGCAAGCAAGGCTTTTACCGGCGCCTGCATTGAAGGCTTACCCACCAGCCGGATAGTGCTATCAGATGATGGGTACAACTGCCCCCGCTCAAAACGATAACATTTTGCTGGCCAGTAACTGATCACCCCACCAGATAGCCACTGGCTAACCTGCTCGTTAAAAGGTTCGCTGCGGGCAGTAAAGTACTGAGCACCTAAATCCAGATAGTGTCCGCCATCCCGTTTAGAGCTCATTCTGCCGCCGGCCGAACGACCTTTATCAAATACCTCTACCTGCCAACCTGCCAGTTTAAGTGTGCTGGCCGCTGCAGCCCCTGCCATCCCGGCACCAATTACTGCCACCGACATAAAAAGCTTTCCTGATTAGCGAACCACATAGGTATTTATTACGTTATGCTAAGGCATCCCGATCGGTAATTTTACAATCTAACTTAACGGAGTAACCATGAGCAATGAGATTGCCACCTTTGGCGCCGGCTGTTTCTGGTGTCTGGAGTCGGCACTTAACCAACTGCAAGGTGTGGAGCAAGCGCTTAGCGGTTACATGGGTGGTCACACTAAAGATCCGGACTATCGCAGTATTTGCACCGGCACCACGGGCCATGCCGAAGTGGTGCAGGTTAGCTTCAACCCGCAACACATTAGCTTTGAGCAATTGTGCCGGATTTTCTTTGTGTTGCATGACCCGACCCAGCTAAATCGGCAGGGTAACGATACCGGCACCCAGTACCGCTCGGTGGTGTTTACCCACAGCGACCAGCAAGCCGAAACGGCACAGGCTATTATTGACGAGCTGACCGCCGAGCAACTTTTTCCCCGGCCGGTAGTGACCGAGATAAGCACGGCAAGCACCTTTTATCCGGCTGAAGATTATCATCAGGGTTATTTTTTGCAAAACCCACAGCAAGGCTACTGTCAGGTTATTATTGCCCCGAAAATGGCGAAGTTTCGGCAACTGTTCAACAGTTTGCTGAAATAAAAAAACCGCCATTGCGACAACACTGGCGGTTCTACTCGGCTCGGGTCAGTTGACCACTAACAATTTAGCTTAAACAGCTGGCCAAACCGGAAAGATTAACCTTTGAGCACGGTGGCAACGGATCTGGCAAAGTAATCGATATTGCTATGGTTTAAACCAGCAATGCTTACCCGGCTTGAACCGACCATATAGACACTGAACTCGGCTTTTAAGCGATCGATCTGCGCCTTAGTGATCCCCAGAAAGCTGAACATACCATGCTGACGGGTAATAAAGCTGAAATCGTCTGTAATCCCTTCAGCTGCCAGCTTATCAATGATTAGCTGCCGGTAGTCATTAATCCGGTTACGCATTTCTGCCAGTTCCTGATGCCATAAGGTGGTCAACTCCTGACTATCCAGAATGTGGCCAACGATAATAGCGCCATGGGCCGGTGGCATAGAGTAAATACTGCGAACCACACTGAGCAAATTAACCCGGGCAATTTCAGCTACTTTGCTGTCCGTTGCCACGATGCTGATGGCACCGATCCGCTCACGGTATAAGCCAAAGTTTTTTGAGCAAGAGCTGCATAGCAGCAGTTCCGGCACATTATCGGCCAGATAGCGCAGACCGGCCGCATCTTCATCCAGACCACTACCGAAGCCCTGATACGCCATGTCGACCAGCGGGGTAAAGCCGCGCTCTTTGGCAATGGCAGTAAAACGTTGCCATTGTTCAAAGGTTAAATCCATACCGCTGGGGTTGTGACAACAGGCGTGCACCAGCACCACATCACCAGCCGGGATCTTATTCAAATCAGCAAACATTTGCTCGCTTTGCAAGCCTTTGCTGCTGTAATCGTAATACGCATATTCTTTGACTTTTAAACCGGCCGCCTGAAACAGTGAAATATGATTCGCCCAGGTAGGAGTCGTTACCCAGATTGTTGCATTGGGGTTGGCGCGTTTAATAAACTCAGCGGCCACCCGCAAAGCACCAGTACCACCGGGGGTATGGGCGGAGGTTACCCGGTTGGCCAGTAACACCTGATGAGCCGGCCCGAACGCCAGCTTTTCAATATGGGTATTGAAATTCAGATCACCCGCCATCCCAATGTAGGTTTTGCTGTCTTCTTGGCGTAAACGCAGCGCTTCCGCTTCTTTTACACACTTAAGTACCGCAGTATGACCCTGCTCGTCTTTATAAACACCGACACCTAAATCAACCTTATTGGGGTTAGGATCGGCTTTATATTCAGCCATCAGGCCAAGAATGGGGTCAGTGGCAACCGTTTGTAACTGAGAAAACATAAGGTTCTACCTGATTAAAATGTTGCAGTAAAAGTAAGCAATTCACTTACTTGCTAGGGTAACTTGCCTGTTTGCCGGGTAACTTAGTTTCCGGGTAAAAAGTCCGGCACAACCAGACACACCGCTACCAGTAACGCCATGGCAGCGGGAGTAAAAATGGCTTGCTGAAAATGTTCTGCATCGACAATACCGGCTATTTTGCCTGATTGGTCAAACAGAGGCAAACACGCTTCAGCCTGCACCTTAGGATCGCAGGTATAGTACTCACCGCCAGCAGCTAAATAGTCAGGCACACTATTAATCACCCTGCCCTGCCCGCTTAAACCCACGGTGCTGTTATTGCTTATTTTGGCAAACTCGCTGTTCAGGGGAAACTCAGCCCGCGAGGCGGCGCCGTAATAAGCCAGCTTAACCAATACAGGCTCACCCATGGTATTGGCACGTGCCTGGTAAATACCAAACCAGTCCTGGCCGCTATGCTGTTGATAGTAGCTGGCAATAGCATTAAGTTTACCCAGAGCATGCTGGTTAGCTGGCGTTTCGCCGCCCAGAATAGGCGCTAAACGGTAAGGCTCTGCTGCCAGATGACCAAATAAACTGCACGCCCCCCCTTCACCCAGCTCCGGCACCAGAAACTGCCACTGCACCGTCCCCAGTGCAGTTTGCAGATGGTCGGCCAGCGCGACGCGCTGTTGTTCGATTTCAGCGCTGATATCGCCATACTCAGCCAATAAGCCACTTTGTTGTAAATACTCAAATGCCTGCATACTTCACCGGGCTATAGCCGTCCAGATTTCTAAAAGTTGAGCTATTTTAGCAGAAGCGATTAAAAAGCCAAGCCGGGCAGATAAAAACTTGCTGGCAGCCACTTCGCTCGGTAAGCTGACGTTAAACGTATATCAACCCTGAGTTTCATGGCAAACGTTATGGCACAGAAAATCTCGCTTGACGACTGGCAGCAGCAACTTGGTCGGCGCGAAAGCAACACCGATAGCACCATCCCAAGCAACACCAGCCTGGTTTATAGCACACAAAGCGGCAGTGTGGCCAAAAACAAACCCGCTGAACAGGCAGGCACTGCTTATCCAGATGGGGCGGTGCGTCTGCGCCGGGAAAAAAAAGGCCGCGGTGGTAAAACCGTGTTAACAATAAGCGGCATCGCTAAGCCGGCAACCGAGCTGGCAGAGATTTGCGCCGGATTAAAGAAAAAATGTGCCTGCGGTGGCTCCGTGAAAGACGGTATTATTGAAATCCAGGCCGATAAACGGCAACTGATAGAACAACACTTAAGCCAGCTAGGGTTTAATGTGAAATGGGCCGGCGGTTAAGCCAGGACAACCTTCAGCAGCATAAGTAACAGGAATTTCTATGCAACAATTGTCACCTGCCGATCTGCACATCTTACTGGTTGAGCCGTCAGATACTCAGCGAAAAATTATCAGTCGTCACCTGAAAATGGAACAAGTACAACATATTAGCGAGGCTAGCTCAGTCAGCAGTGCCTTTGCCCAGATCAGCGAACATCAACCCGATTTAATAGCCTGTGCCCTGCATTTTGCCGATGGCACTGCGCTGGATTTATTACAGAAAATTAAACAGCAGCCCGCGCTCTCAGAAATACCCTTTATGCTGGTATCCAGTGAAACCCGCAAAGCAACCCTGGAAGAATTTAAGCAATCCGGGGTGGTGGCTATTTTACCAAAACCTTTTACCACTGCGCATTTGGGTAAAGCCTTAAATGCTGCCATTGACTTACTCAGCCCGAGCGAGCTGGAACTGTCATTATTTGATGTGCATGATATTCGGGTACTAGTGGTAGACGACAGCCGGCTGGCCCGCAATCATATCAAGCGGGTACTGACTAATTTAGGCATCCAGCACCTGACAGAAGCTGAAGATGGCCAGCAAGCAATTGAAATTTTAAAGCAGCAGATGTTTGATTTAGTAGTCACCGACTACAATATGCCGGAAGTGAATGGCCGCGAGCTTACCCAGTATATTCGTGAAAACAGCCAACAGTCTCACATTCCGGTATTAATGGTAACCAGCGAAGCCAATGACACCCATTTAAGTAATATTGCCCAGTCCGGCGTTAATGCCATGTGTGACAAACCCTTTGAACCGGAACTGGTAAAAGCATTGCTGTTTAAATTACTCGAGCAATAATACTACAGCACCCAGTCAGGCTGGGTGCTGTATCTGTTACTCCCGGTTGTAGTCTTTTCCAAAAACCTTATTAAAAAAGCTGTCTGCTTTCCACAAAGGTCGCTGCGCGGTATTAGCAATATCCAAGGCGATATTAAAGTTAATATCGGCAAATACCGCACCGGCATCATACCGAATTGGACCATACTCTTTGCTAAGGCTGGCAATATCGTCCGACGGTTTGTGATAATGCTTAGCAAAAAAACTACCCCAGATTTTACCACCATCCTGCTCTGGATCTTTAGAGGTAAAGCCGGTCATCAGAAATACGGCCGGTACGCCTTGCTTAACCAGAGTAAAATGATCCGAGCGGGTAAATATTGCCTGCTCTGGCATCGGATCTTCGCTTAGGGTAATGCCTTCTTTTGCAGCTGCCTCGCCGACCACCTGACCCAGGGTAGAATGATTCGCGCCAAACGCAATTAAGTCCGCAAACGGATACAACAACACTGGCATATCCAGGTTAACGTTGGCTACCAGGCTGGCAATGGGTCGGGTTGGATTATTGGCAAAATAATCCGCACCCAGCAAGCCTTTCTCTTCTGCGGTTACCACGACAAATAAAATGGAGCGTTTTGGTTTTAACGTCAGCTCACTGAACATCCGCGCAGTTTCCAGCAGAATTGCCATGCCCGCAGCGTTGTCCATGGCACCATTATTTATTTTGTCTTCATTGCGTAAGTCGTTGCTAAAGCCAATATGGTCTGAGTGCGCAGTGATCACCACGTATTCGTCCCGAAGCAACGGATCGCTGCCCTCAAGCACACCGATAACATTAGGACTGCTGATCTGCTGATGCGCGCTGCTGGAACTTAAGCTGGCGACACTGCTTAACGCAAAGCCTGCCGGATGCTGTCCGGCGTCCAGCATGCTGAAAATGTCAGCCAGACTGTGTTGCTCCTGCTCAAATAAGCTGGCGGCAGCTTCCGGGTGCAGATAAGCCCCAGCCTGTAACCTGCCATCAACAGCGCCGGGTTCTCCGGCTGCATTTAGCCAGGCCAGACGCGGTGTATTTAAATACAATAAGCTATTGGCGTAAGGCCGGGTTTTTTCCTGCTGTGGTGTGTGAATGGTAATTACCCCGATTGCACCGCGCTCTGCTGCCAGCTTTGCTTTAATACTACCAAGATATGCCCGCTCTTCGCTTGGCAGCGACGCAGGTAAACCCGCCAGTTGCACCACAATTTTACCGCTGACATCCAAAGAGGCATAATCGTTAAGACCAAACTCTTCCGACACCAGACCATAACCTACGAATACTAAAGGTGCAGTAACAGCAACATCAGTCTGGTTAACTGAGGCGCCACTGAAAAACTGCTGTGGGTAGCTCAGCTGCCACTCGTTGTCGTTGCGCCGGAAGCCCAGTTTAACGCTCTCTTGCTGCACGCGGGCCGAGCGAAATGCTACCCGCTGAAAATAACTGTTGTTATCCCCTGCCGGTGCTAAACCGAGTGCCTGAAACTGGCTGGCAATATAATTTGCAGCAATCTCGTGACCACGGCTGCCGGTGTCACGCCCTTCCAGCTCATCACTGGCTAAAAACTGCAAGTGGGCCTCGATTGCTGCCGGGCGGGCACTTAGCTGTTGCTCAGACGACTCATTAGGGGCTGAGCAGGCGCACAATAGCAGCGTCAACGCGACACTGCTGCTTAATTTATACAACATGGACTCTCCAAAAATAAAAGTGCCAGTACGTACTGGCACTTTTTCAAATGACTATTCACTATTTACTATTCAAACGAAGAGATTAATCAGCGCGGTTATAGCGCTGCTTAAACCGCTGATGCAGTTGCTTATGATGGTTGCTTAAATCGACCGCGCGACCATCTATCCATAAATGCTTAATTTTATGACCGCGGTAGTCAAATATATCGCCATCTGATACCACCAAACTGGCGCTCTTACCCACTTCAATACTGCCTAAACGATCAGATACTCCGGCGATTGCCGCGGCATCCAGCGTTAAGGCGCGCAGCGCATCTTCGCTACTAAGGCCATAGCGGGTAACATGCCCGGCGGCAAATACCAGGTTACGGGTATCCCAGAAGCCATCCAGCGATAAGGCGATACGAACGCCCGCGTCTCGCAACTGACCGGGTACCGAAAACGCCTGGTCGTATGCTTCATCGCCGCGGGTTGGCAAGCCATAAGGTGCGGTATAAATCACATCTACCCTGGCTTTCGCCAACTCATCAGCTAAACGCCAGCTATCGCGACCGCCAACAATAACAAGCCGAACCTGATACTTTTCGGCCAGCAACATGGCCTGACGAATTTGCCGCGGGTCATCTGCGTGGACAAATAATGGCAGCTCACCGGCAAAAAACTCCAGCATCGCATGCCAGCGTGAATCTTTACCTTTGTTTAAGCCAGCTTGCTCCGCCAGATAATAAGCATGGGCCTGCTGAAAATACTGAAGCAGTTCAGCTAATTGCTTTTGCTGCTTCTCACGTTGTTTTTCTGCACTGTCACGTACCCACCAGCCATTTTGCACGCTCATCCGCGGCCAGTTTACATGCAAGCCTACATTGGCCTGTACGGTCGCGTCCTGCCAGTTCCAGGCGTCCAGCTGCATAAATGCAGAACGTCCGGTTAACATGGCACCATCAGGATAAATTAAACTATGGCTAAAACCATTGCTGCGAATGGTTGGGATCACCACTGAATCTGCGTTATAGGCTACCTGCACCTGCAGATCCGGATTGGTAGAGCTGGTCTCACGATCATCCCGGGTAGCACGCACCGCCTCTACTTCAATTAACCCTAACTGGTTAATCAGCGCAATTAAGCCGGGATATACATGCTTACCGGTTAAATCAAGCCGCTGTGCATCCGCCGGCACAGCTAAGTTAGTGCCAATAGCGGAAATTTTACCGTCTACCAGCAATACATCCTGTTGCACCGGTGCTGAAGTCACGCTATGCACGGTCGCATTTTGTAATAACAGAGGGTGTTGTTGTTTATCACCGGGTACCGGGTTTACTGCCGCTGCTGTTGTTGAGAGCAGTGCTGAAGTCAGTACCGTTGCCAGCATCACTATTTTGCTTAATGTTTTCATTGCTTATGCTACTCCCTAGTGCTGCAGATACTGATGGGTTTGAGTATGTGCATGGCTGGCATGATCAGCGTGCTGACCAAAACGCAGTTGCAACCAGTCAGCCGTGTCTTCACAGTGCCATACCGGGTTTTCCTGTTTGTAGGCATTCTCAGCACCGCTACGGGCAGAATCACCTGCGGTCAGTACTTTCTGGATAAGTTGCTGTTTTTCAGCAGCCTGGGCAGCACGTAACGTCATATCCTCGTTACGATCAAAATAACGGGCACCGGCAATCCAGGTTTGCTGTACCTGGGCATAAACAGACAGTGGATGGCCATCCCATAATACAAAATCAGCTTGTTTACCTTCGGTAAGTGATCCGACTTTGTCATCAATTCTCAACTGTTTTGCCGGGTTAATGGTCACCATCTTCAGCGCTTCGTGCTCATCCATATCACAATACATGGTAGATTTAGCGGCTTCCTGATTTAACCGGCGTAACAGACCCGGATCGTCAGAATTGACACTAACCAGTAAGCCCTGTTCATGCATCAGACAGGTATTGGTTGGAATAGCGTCATTGACTTCCATTTTGAACCCCCACCAGTCGGCAAAAGTTGAGACACTGGCACCATGCTTTTTCATTTCGCTGGCAACCTTGTAACCTTCCAGAATATGGGTAAAGGTTTGAATATTAAAGCCCATTTCCTCAGCCACTTTAATCAGCATCAGAATTTCTGATGCAACATAAGAGTGGGTATGAATATGACGTTTCCCTTCCAGTATTTCGACCAGCGTGTCTAACTGGTAATCACGCCGTGGCGAGAGCACGTTGCCTTGCTGGCGCTTAGCCAGCTTGTTATACGCCTGCCAGCTGGCCTGATACTCTTTGGCTGCCTGGAAGTTATCCCGAATAAAGGTTTCAACGCCGATCCGGCTTTGTGGATAGCGGCTGGTAAACTCGCTACCCCAGTTCGATTGCTTGACGTTTTCACCCAGGGCAAACTTAATGCTACCGGGGGCACCACTAAACTTCATGCCCTCGGCTGACTCCCCCCAGCGCAGGCTGATAATCTGCGCCCGACCACCAATCGGATTGGCACTGCCATGTAACAATTGCACCGCGGTCACCCCACCTGCCAGGCCACGATAAATATTGATATCGTCAGCGTTAACCACATCACCAATATGCACTTCTGCGGTATTAGCATGGCTGCCTTCATTCACACCTTGCTCTGTGGCGATATGCGAATGCTCATCAATAATTCCCGGAGTAACGTGCAGCGCTTCGCCATCGATTACGGTATAACCGCGCGGGGTACTCAGTTGCTGGCCAATCTTGCTTATTTTGCCATCACGAATAATCAGATCGGTATTTTCTAACACCCCCTGCTCGGTCGCTGTCCACAAGGTGGCATTTTTAATGTGCAGATTTTGTTGTACTGGCAAGCTTTCCCGGCCAAAGGCACGGTTAGGATACGTCAACGTTGAGACCATCGGCGCCAGCGCTTTATCGTCTTTGCTATCAACCACTGCAGCTGCCGTGCGCTCAGCCGTTACGGCCAGCTCAGTACCATCGGCTTGTTGCCAGCGTCCGGTTAATTCGCTACCGCGCAAAATGCCACTAAACTGCGCCACTTCGGCTTTACCGGTCAGTTTTTGCAGTGAGGCGCTAAATTGCAGGCTCTGCCCCTGCACCGCCAGATGTTTAAGGCCTACTTTGTCTTCACCCAACGTCAGCTCACCTTTTAACTCAGGCGCATAACCGGTCAAACTTAACGTGAAATTGTGATCTTTTACATTCAGTGGGTAATTACCGGCAAACCGTGGCGCACTAAGTGGCACAAATTGCTGCAACTGGCCGGCGAGCCAGGTGGCCACAATTTCACCATCGTCGAATAAATCACCCCGGCTGACCACGATATCGGCCTGATAGCCGCTGGCGATCTTTCCAAGCTGTTGTTCCAGTCCCAGCATGCTGGCAGGAACCGTCGTTAACGCAGCCAATGCTTGTTGTTGACTAAGCCCGTGTTTTACGGCTTTACGCAGGTTAGGTAGAAAATCTTCCTTTTTCTTTAATCCATGGCTGGTAAGAGCAAAGCGCACACCGGCTTGCTCAAGCGCCGCGGCATTAGCAGGAGCTCGCTCCCAGTGACGCAAATCGGCCAGGCTGACATCAATATGTTGATCGGGCAAGCTGACTTCTGGCGCTTTAGGGAAATTCAATGGTAGCACCAGCGCACGACCACTGGCTTTTACTTCAGAGAGCCGATTATACTCGTGACCTGAACCTAAAATAGCCGCATTGCTAATATTAAATTCGGCCAGAATTTTATCGGCCCGAAGCAACGCGCGCTCATCACTCGTGTCAAACAGTACACCCAGATTGGCAGCTTTGGCTACATTAGCCAGCGCGGCGTTATATTCAACGCCGCCACTGATAAAGCGAAAATCCTGTTTGGTTTGCGCCGCCTGATACCAGTTTGCATCGGCAAACGTCTGGCGGATCAGGGCGATGCTGCCCATCAGCGATGACGGGTAGCTTTGGGTAGAGCTGCCTTTACTAAACGACATAAACTGCTGACTGTCCGCTTTTATGACCAGATCATTGGGCAAGCCAAATGCCAGCGAGGCCACAAAGCCCGTGCCCCGGAAAATGCCGTCATGGCGGGCGCTTTGTACTACGGTAAAGCCCTGCTTAAGCAGCGCCTCTGCGGCCGCTGCATCAGGCTTAAACTGGTCAACCCAGCGCTCATGCGCATGAATAGCGGCGTTGGAGGCATTGCCACCAATACGTTCGTTCTCATACACGGGTTTACCCCCGAAGCTGTAACCTTCGGCTTTCGGTGCTGCGGGCACACCATACTGCGTATAGGGGTCAATAAAGCCCGCATATAAATGATATCCGGCTAAATCGATGCTCTGGTAGCCCTTTGGTACCTTGACATCACGATTCACCGACTCAATTTTACCGTTGCGGATCAGCACCATGGCACCAGGCAGGGCGGTACCTGGCTCGGTCACTACAGTGGCGTTGATCAACGCAACCAAATTCGGGGTCTTATCGCGAATGCCGAGTTGCGGTGACGTCTGATCGGCAATACTACCTGTGCTAAACGCACCAAGCAGAGCCATGCTGAACATGGACAGGCGGGTTGGTGTCATAGAAGTTTCCTGTTGTTATTGTAATACGATATTTATAATGAAATCAGGTATTAACAGTGAAATTAAGCTGGCTCAGTTCCTGCTCCGCCAATGGCATGCTGTAATAGTAGCCTTGTACTTCAAAACAGCCGTTAGCCCGCAGAAATTCAACCTGTTGCAGTGTTTCAACACCTTCCGCCACCACCCGCAAATTCATCTTCTGCGCCATGGCAATGATGGCCGCCACGATATCCATATCGTTTCGATCCTGGGGTATATCTTTAACGAAAGAGCGATCTATTTTCAGCTCATCAACCGGAAAACGTTTTAAATAACTGAGCGACGAATAGCCTGTACCAAAATCGTCGATAGATAAAGAGACGCCGAGGCGTTTTAACTGATTTAACTGGTTAATAGCCGCATCGGTATCGCCCATCAGCATACTTTCGGTAATTTCAAAGATCACCGCCCGCGGCTTTACACCGGTTCGTTTTAATATACGTTCAACAATAAGTGGTAAATCCTGATCATTAAACTGACGTACTGATAAGTTTATCGACAAGGTCACGTCATAGCCACGGCTTTGCTGGCGCGCAAGAAAACGACATGCCTCCCAGATTATCCACTCGCCTATTTGCACGATAAGGCCGGTACTTTCTGCTACCGGAATAAATTTAACCGGCGGCACCAGAGTATTGTCGGGACGCAGCCAGCGGATCAGGGTTTCATAGCCGGTAATCACTTCGGTGCGGATATCCATCTTAGGCTGGAAATAGAGCAAGAACTGATTTTCACGGATCGCTTCACGCAGCTGATTTTCAATCTGCAACCGTTCGTTGGCAGCATCATTAAGGTCCTGACTGAAAAAGTGAAAGGTATTTTTCCCCCGGGCCTTGGCTTCATACATCGCAAGATCTGCATGTTTTAGCAGGAGTTCTTCTTCTGAGGCATCTTCTGGTGCCACCGTGATGCCGATACTGGCGCTGATCGCCACGTCATGAGTACCTAATTTAACCGGCTCATGAAAGGCTTGTTGCAGATTGGCCGCAATGGTAGACGCCTGGTGGCGATCTTTAATGCCACTTAAAATAACCGCAAATTCATCACCGCCCAAACGCGCGATGGTATCTTCTTCCCTTAAGCGTGAGGTTAACCGTCTGGCGACTTCTTTTAGTAACTCATCACCCGCATCATGGCCAAGGGTATCGTTGATCCGTTTAAACTCGTCTAAATCAAAATATAACAGGGCAAAGTTGTAATACCCCCTATGCGCCATGGCAATCGCCTTACGTAGCTGGTCCCGAAAATAACTGCGGTTTGCCAGTCCGGTTAAAATATCGTAATAGGCCAGATGTTCCATTTGCTTCTGGCTTTGCTTAATAAAAGAAATATCCTGCATTGCACAGACATAATTCAGTAAGGTACCAATCTCATCCCGAATTGGCGCAATGGCTAATGACACCCAGAACTGTTTAGCAGGTAGTTTTTGATGTTGTAGTAAAATATCACCCCGCCAATGCTGACGCTCATGCAAGGTTTGGGTAATTTCGGCGCTAAGTTGCTCCATCTCATCTGCCAGCAACATGTTTAAAGGCTGGTTTACTACGCTGCGCTCATCACACCCCAGCAGCTCAGTCAGAAACGGATTAAGGTATTCTATGCTCAGATGCGGATCGGTCAGCATAATACCGGAACTGGAGAATGATACCGCTTTGCTCAGCTTGCGGGCTGCCCGCTCGGCTAGCTCCTTTTCGGCAATCCGCTCATTTAACCCGCTTACCAACTGACTGATTTCAGATGACATGCCGGTAAAGGCCCGGTTTAACACACCTATTTCGTCTTTGTTATTATCCAGTACAACGTGCGCGAGATCACCCCGGCTTAGCTTTACTACAGCCCCGGAGAGCCGGTTAAGCCGTTTTAACACAAACTGATAGCTGATCAGGTGCAGCAGGGCAGCTAATGCGATGGCAACGACAATAAATATGAACGAGATGCGGGTGCGAAATTGTTGCAGCTCCGCCATAATTTCCGCTCTATCCAGATAAACTGCAGCATGCCATTTAAGGTGTTTCATCGGTGCTGACGCAAATAAATAGGTGTTGTCGGGGTTGCTTATCTGCGATGCGGGTTGAACAACATGGGCGACAAGGGCACCTAGCGCAACGTCCTCTACCACTTCTCCCTGGTACATCATATTCGCGGAGCCTGCGTTTTTATCGCTGATCGCAGGCGGCTGTTCAGAAGAATCCGGGGCGCGAATCGCTCTGCCTTCAGCGTTAAACAGTAAAACCTGAGTATGGCGATTCCAAGAACCAATATTGTTGCTATTGCGGGTCAATTCGCTCAGCTGAACATCCGCCACACTCACCCCGACAAATTGCTCTTTGACATAAATGGGTATCAGAATACTGACTACCCAGTCATGCCAGATCGGATGATAATATACGGGGGTCCAGCGCGGTAGCTTGGCCGGATTATTCTCCGGCGTTGCTTCAAGATAATATAAGTCTGTGTGCAGGTTATGCTCTGGCGTCAGTGCTGGTATCGCCGCCGCCGGTGCAACCCGGATAAACTGGTGCTTGCTAACAAAGTAAAAGCGTGCGAACTCCTCCAGCATAAAAGGTGATAGCTGTTGCCAGATAAGCTGACTGTGGCTGAATATGGCAGAGGCATCTGATTTAAGGTTGGCAGCGGGTATTGCCCCAGCAGAGAAACTGTCTTGCTGACGAATAATCTTATCGCCACCGGCACGTGGAACAGTGCCTGACGCACGGGGGTTATCTGTCAGATGCCGGCTGAGCACCTGACTGGCTAAGATGGCTGACTTTTCTTTAATATCCAGGCGAGCGTCTAACTGGCGCGCGTAGTTTTTTGCGGTACGCTGCACGGCTAACTGCTGTTGTTCCGTTAGGGCTAGCTCCTGCAGCCAGACAACAGCATAGGCAAACACCAATCCTGCCACCAGAATGGCAAGAAACGCTACAACTGAGAACCTAAGGCCCAGTGAGTTCATCCCTGTTGGTTTTGTCGTGTTTACATCCTTCAATGAAGCGACCTTGCTATTGTTATAATAAATTCACTCTGGTACAACAGACTCTAGCTGATTACTATGGCAAATACCTCAATATTATTGCACGCAAAACCAACAAAAGAGAACGCACAAATGAAAAAAGCCTTACTTGCTGGCCTTACTGCCCTTGTCATATCCACGCCATTAGCTGCAGCAACGGCATTTACCGATGCCAACGACGCGGTGAAATACCGTCAGGCTGCCTTTCAGCTAATTCGTCATAATATGGCAGATATCAATGAAATGATTAAAGGCGAAGTGACATACGACGCCGCCCGGGTTCAAAAACGTGCTGACGCTCTGGTTTTAGTCACAACCTTACCCTGGGAAGCCTTTCAGGTAAGCGGCACCGAACAAGGTGGTGGCGATGCCAAAGCCGATATCTGGCAGAATCTGGATGATTTTCTGGAGCGTGGCGAGAAGCTGGCAGCCGATGCCAGCGTGCTGCAAAGCGCCGCGCAATCAGGCGATAAAAGTGAAGTTCGCAAAGCCTTTGGTAACTTTGCCCGCAACTGCAAAGCCTGTCATGACAATTATAAAGAGTAATTTAACCTTTGTTTGTAGCGCTGCTTCAGAGCAGCGCCACTAGTACCCGTCCCTGCCAGTAATACAGTAACAGCAGCAATGTCAGCAATAGTACAAAGAAGCTCCAGCTGCTGCGCATAGTAGGTTGTCTGGCATTGTTATTAGTCGTGTTGCCGGTAAACAGGGCTTTAATGACATTATCGTGGCGCCAACTGTGCCACAGTGCAAAAAACACATGGATTGTGGTCAGAATTAAAATAACGTCAATATTGTATTTATGAACAGTCGATGCCAGGTCGACCCAACTGGCTGGTAACATTGCAACCAATGGTCCGTCACTCATGTAACTGTTGTCAAAGGTTGCCAGACCACTGATAATTTGCAGCGACAGCAACCCCAGTAAGGTGAATATCATATAAGACGAGGCCGGGTTGTGGCCTACCACTGGTTTAGCATGCCGTAAATAGCTTACTGCTGCACGCGGCGTCGCGGCAAATTTGCTAAACCTGGCGGTTTCACTACCCCATATTCCCCAGCCTACCCGGGCAATGATGAGTGATGTCAGACTGTAAGCAAATAACTGATGCAGTGCAATATACCCTTCACTGCCGCTGTACCACAGGCCGGCAACCAGCAGCACCATAACCCAGTGAAAAAACCGTACTGCGCTATCCCATACTTTTATTTTTTGCACCATTCGGATCGCTCCTGCTATTCTAACCTTTTGATTTTATGATAACGGATCACGCTGATGAAAGGAATGAAATGGCTACTGCTTACCCTCTTGCTGGTAAGTCTGGCAATGGTGCTGGCAGGCTACTTCTGGCTGCGGCTGAGCTTACCTCAGTATCAGGGCGAGTATCATGCGCCAGTGGCGAATCCGGTAACACTGGACCGTGATGCGCTCGGTTACCTTACGGTCAGCGCTGCCGATCGGAATGATGCCGCGTACGGTATGGGTTTTGCGCATGCTCAGGAACGTTTTTTTCAGATGGATCTGGCCAGACGTAGTGCCGCTGGCCGGTTAGCAGAGTTATTCGGTAAACGGGCATTGGCTACCGATATTGAGCGGCGTCGACACCGTTTTGCCGACCGGGCCGCAGCCGCACTCGCCGCATTTTCAGCCGCCGACGTGCAACTTCTGTGCGCTTACAGCCGCGGAGTGAATGATGGCCTGGCTTCATTAACTGCTGCACCTTTCGAATATACTCTGCTGGGAAGTAAGCCTGCCCCCTGGCAGGAAACTGACTCGGTGCTGGTTATTTATAATATGTATCTGGAGCTGCAGGGAAAATTAGGTCGTGATGAATATGCTATGACGATATTGCACGATGCCATTCCGCCAGACTGGTATCAGTTTTTACAACAGCATAGCAGTGATTGGCAAGCGGCTATTGATGGTTCAGAAATTACACCTATCGCCCTACCCGACAGCCCATATCCGGAAATATTACGCCGTGAGGCAACGTGCAGCGCCTGCACGCCAAAAGACAGTGCTGATCTGGGTAGCAATAATATGGCTGTAATGGGCCGGCTGACCCGCCATGGTAACGCCATCGTGGCCAATGACATGCATTTAACCATAAGAGCGCCCGGCACCTGGTATAAAGTGCAATTAAACTGGCGCAATGACGGTAACTGGCAACAGGTAACAGGCTTAAGCCTGGCCGGGGCGCCCGCTATCGTGGTCGGCAGTAATGGCCATATCGCCTGGGGCTTTACTAACAGTACCGCAGACTGGCACGATTTAATTAAACTGCAGTTATCGGACGACGGTAACTCCTATTTAACGGCACAAGGCTGGCAGCCACTGCAGCATTTTTACCAAACCATTACCGTCAAAGATGGCGAAGATTACCCGCTGCAATTGCAGGAAACGCAGTGGGGGCCTTTTATCACTTATGGCAAGCAAACCTTTGCACTGCGCTGGGTTGCCTATGATGACAGCGCGGTTAATTTTAATTTGCTGCAACTGGAAAATAGCAAAAGTACCGCCGAGGCGCTGGCGCTTGGACCTATAACGGGTATTCCCACCCAGAATATGCTGGTCGCCGACAAAGCAGGCAACATTGGCTGGACGCCACTAGGACCGATGCCCGCAAGGCAGTTAAGCGACTGGGACACTGCGCAGGACTGGAGCGATGGTAAGCACAGCTGGTTAGCTAACCTCAGTGCAGAGCAGTATCCCCGGATAGTGAATCCTGAAGCGGGTGTATTATGGACCGCTAACGCCCGCAGTGTTGGGGGTGAGGCCTATCAGTTACTTGGCAATGGCGGCTATGATCTGGGTGCCCGCGGTCAGCAAATACGCAATAATCTGCTAAGCGAGCGCCCGTTAGATGAACAGGCACTGCATCAAATTCAACTGGACAACCGGGCCCTGTTTTTAAGTCGTTGGCAGCAATTGCTGCTTGACGTGTTAACCCCGGAGGTTGTCGCTGAACACCAGCTGACAGAATATCGTTTGCTCCTGAGCCAAAGCAGCCGCTATGCCGCCCCTGACGATATCGGCTACACTCTGGTACAGCAATTTCGTCAGCAGACAATTGAGCTGCTGTTCCAACCACTCTCAGCCATGCTCGAGCAACACAGTAGCCGCAGCGCCTATTTAAAATACTCGCTGGAAACTCCTGCCTGGGCCATGCTGCAGGCTCGTCGTGCCGATACCCTGCCACTAGAATTTACTGACTGGTCGCAACTACTGCTTAAAGCCGTACTTAACAGCAAGCAGCAGCTGGAACAACAGCATGGCAGTGTTCAGGCAAGTCGCTGGGGGCGGCATAATCAGGCAAAAATTAACCACCCGCTAAGCAATGCCATTCCAGTACTCGGTGACTGGCTCAACATGCCAGCTTCAGAGTTTGCGGGGGATCGCCATATGCCACGAGTCCAGTTACCTTCTTTTGGCCAGTCACAACGCATGGTCGTCGCGCCCGGCCAGGAGCAAGATGGTATTCTTACCATCCCTTCCGGCCAGTCTGGTCACCCGTTGTCACCGTTTTACCGGGCTGATCACCAGTACTGGTTGAATGAAGTCGCGTTGCCTTTTTTACCAGGCCCGAAAAAATATCAGTTAAGGTTAGTTCCGGATGCTTGACTTTAGCCATCCAGACGGATTACTGTACAAAGATGAACGCATGTAATCGCCCGCTCGGTTTTTTTAGCTTTACCACCCCATAGGGGAGGTAACTGGCCGTGCGTGCACAAATGGCAAGAAACCTCCCAACCGGGAGGTTTTTTTTTTTGCGTTTAAACGGTTACAGCTACCGATAATACGTAATGTATGTTTTTAAAGGATGAATCATGGAACTTGACGATATTCGCCAGGCAATTAGCAATACTGATCAGCAATTATTGCAGTTGCTGGCGAAGCGACGCGAACTGGCGTTAAAAGTGGCTGAGGCAAAACTAAGCCAGAACAAACCCATTCGTGACCAGAAACGGGAGCAGACATTACTGCTGTCGCTGATCGCACAGGGCAAAGAATTAGGGATAGACGCGCAGTATGTTACCCGCATTTACCATGTGATCATCGAAGACTCGGTACTGCAGCAACAAGCCAAAGTGCAGGGTCAGCTGAATGGCGAAAATGGCCCCAGCGTGCGGGTTGCCTTTCTTGGGGGGCAAGGTTCTTACAGCTACTGGGCCACTCAAAAGTACTTTACCCGCCGGGCCGAGCGAATTATCGAGCTTGGCTGCGACAGTTTCAATGAAATTGTCCAGGCGGTTGAAACCGGCCACGCCGACTATGCGCTGTTGCCAATTGAAAATACCTCGTCAGGTTCAATTAACGAAGTATTCGACTTATTGCAGCATACCCGGTTGTCTATCGTAGGTGAGTTAACCCACCCTATCGCCCATTGTTTACTTGGCATTGCCGGCGCCGAGCTTAGCAAGGTGCGTCAGGTATGTGCTCACCCCCAGGTTATTGCCCAGTGCAGCCAGTACTTGTTGGGATTGTCGAACGTGAAAATTGATTATTGCGACAGTTCATCAGCAGCTTTTACTAAAGTAAAAGACCTACAGGATCCCACCGTTATTGCTATCGGTGGAGAAGAAGGTGGCCAGTTATATGGGCTTGAAGTGCTGGCCCGGGATTTAGCCAACCAGAAAGACAATGTCAGCCGCTTTATTGTGGTTGCCCGCAAGCAAGTGGTTGTTGCTAAAGCCATACCGGCAAAAACGACTTTTATTATGTACACCGGCCAGCAACCTGGTGCGTTAGTAGAGGCGCTGCTGGTATTAAAACAACATGGCATCAGTATGGCTAAGCTGGAATCGCGGCCGATACCGGGTAACCCGTGGGAAGAAATGTTTTATGTTGATGTATTTGCCAACCTGGCAGACTACGCCATGACCCGGGCGCTGGAAGAGCTAAACAATATTACCAAGTTCGTCAAGGTATTGGGTTGTTACCCCAGCGAAGATATTGAGCCGACCCAGGTCATTTCCAACTAAATGCCAGCAATAACAGCCTTTACACCGGTGTTATTGCTGATAAAGCTCCAGCGGCAGACCATCCGGATCCTGAAAAAAAGTAAACGCTTTGCCGGTAAACTCGTCTATCCGCACCGGCTCTACGCTAACTTCGTTGGCGGTTAAGTAGGCAACAAAATCAGTCAGTTTAACCACTTTAAATGCCAGATGGCGTAACCCCTGTGCTTCTGGCTTACTGGGCCGTGGTGGCGGGTTTGGAAAGCTAAAAAGCTCCAGTTGGCTGCCGTCGGCTAGCTGTAAATCCAGCTTCCAGGAGTCGCGCTCTGGCCGGTAGTTTTCAGCCAGTATTTTCAGCCCAAGCAGTTCAGTGTAAAAGGCTTTGCTGCGCTTATAATCACTGCAAATAATTGCCACATGGTGAATACCACCCAATTTCGCCGCCACTAGTTCTGCCCCATTTTGTTTGCTATGTCGCGTTATAGAATTTTTTTAATTTCTGATTTCAGATTGTCATCTGCTGTGCTGGCCAATAAAGGGGTCAGAATTGCCTCAGCCCTGGCACGCTGATCCTGTGCCAGGTATAACTGACTTAACCTGAATTGCGCCCAATCGTTAAAATCAGCCATACGGCCATCGGCTAAAAATTCATTCAGGGCATCAATACCTTGCTGTGGCTCAGTTTTGGCCAGCACGCTCGCCCGGCCCAGCTGATATAATGCCAGCAGGCGGTTACGCTGACCTTCTTCATCAGCTACCTGTTTTTCGCTGGCTTTACTAAATTCCAGCATTGCTGCCTGATAGTCCCGATTTTGCGCCAAACCAACGCCTCGCATAAAATACGGCTCTGGCCGGCTTTGTAACACGGCACTATTTTCAATTAGCTTTTCTGCGGTAGCGGTATCTTCAGCGCTAAATAGCACTTCGAGCTGTAACAACTGACCTTGCAGGGGATCTTGTTGTTCTAACCTTGCCGCGATGGCCAGTGCCTGCTCTTTGTCTCCACCGGCAATGCCAGGGGCCTGTGCGTAGTATTTCCCCAATGCCTTCAGATAACCGGTATCTGCGGGAGCCAGCGACACCGCTTGTTCAAAGGCTTTACGACAGCGCTTGGCATAACCCAGCGCACTGAACATACTGGCTTGCTGCGCACTATCACAGCTGGCTCTGCCATACCAAAACTGATAACGGGCGTTATCGGCTTCAATTTTCACCGCCCGGGCTAATAGCTCTTCAGCGGCATCAGCCTGACCAAGCTCAAGTTCACTGCGACCGAGCGCTGCCAGTAACCAGGCATCGCTGGTTTTGCGGTTTACGTTATCAGCCAGCAGCACCTTAGCCGCAGCAAAGTCCTGTTGCTGCCACAGGTCTGTTACTTGTTGTTGCAGATCTGCCGGCGCAGCAGTTAGCCCAAAGCTAAGCAGCAAAGCAGTAAAAGTTACTTGTTTCATGGCTGTCCTTAATTTAAGTGTTAGCAGCATTGTAACCGCTGACAGCCATTTGCCAATGCCCAATACTATCTGGTTACAACTTAATACTGTCTCCTTTAGCCGGGATCAGGGCATTAATACCCAGCGCTTGCAATTCCTGCTGCAATACCAGCTGCGCTTCAGGCTCACCATGCACCAGATAAAATTGCGGCTGACCACCAATTGCTTTGGCCCAGGCTAACAGTTCACTCTGGCCAGCATGCGCTGAAAAACCACCTATGGTATGCACTTTGGCTTTAACCACAATATCCTGACCAAACATTTTCACCCTTTTTTCACCGTCAACCAGCCGTCGGCCTAACGTACCTCGCGCCTGAAATCCAACAAAGATCACGTGATTAGTGTTTTTCCAAAGATTATGTTTAAAGTGATGGACGATCCGGCCACCATTACACATGCCACTACCCGCGATAATAATAGCGCCATTGGTTACCCGGTTTATCGCCATTGAATCTTCGACTTTTGGCGTCAGCTTTAACATTGGTAGTAATTGCTGCAAACTGCGCTTTGCACCAATCTTATTTAAATCCGCCTGATCCAACGCATGCAAAAAGTCATCATAAATTTTGGTGATACTAATGGCCATCGGGCTATCCAGAAATATTGCCCGCTGCCTTAATCGTCCCTGATGGTGCAACAGGGCCAGATAATACAGTACTTCCTGTGAGCGGCCGAGGGCAAAAGCCGGGATAAACACATTGCCACCTTCCTTATCAGCCTGCTCCAGTGCGTTGGCAAACTCCTCAACGGTATCGTCCAGAGGTTGATGATTGCGGTTGCCATAGGTGCTCTCCATCAGCACAATATCGGCCTGGCCAATTTCACTCGGATCATACATCAGTACGGTAGCCGGGTTACCTAAATCACCGGAGAACACCAGCTTACGCATGGCCTGGTTGCCCTTGATCCAAAGCTCGATAATCGCCGAGCCCAGAATATGGCCGGCATCGGCGAATTCCAGCTCTAACCCCGGCATTGG
Source organism: Arsukibacterium sp. UBA3155 (assembly GCA_002364615.1). Lineage (GTDB taxonomy): Bacteria > Pseudomonadota > Gammaproteobacteria > Enterobacterales > Alteromonadaceae > Alishewanella. Next base: position 123,080 of record DEYP01000022.1, read on the forward strand.
CACCAACCTTTTGCGATAAGCTAAAGGTTGCACCAGCTCACTTACCCGTTCAGCATTAGCGACTGTCATCACCGGATCGTGCTGCTTTTTGCCACTACGGGCGGCTTTTTTGTTCTGCCATTCCAGGTCTTTTAGATACAAGCCCACGGAGTCTTTTAGCAGCACCGGCAATAACTCAGCGGTACCTGGCGTGCAAATTATTTTTCCTTTGAAACCTTTAGCGACCAGCAATGGCAGTAAGCCACTGTGATCAATATGGGCGTGCGACAAAATCACTAAATCGATTTCTTTGGGTTTAAACGCAAAGTGGAAGCTATGCCACTCCCGTACCTGATCAGCCCCCTGAGTCATGCCACAATCAAGTAGAATTTTTTGTGTATTGTGTTCAATCAGATAACAAGAACCGGTGACCTGACCGGCAGCGCCTATAAAGGTCAAATTGGCTACAGACATATTTAGATCCTTTTGCAGTGTCACTGCTTTTATATCGCATCTTGCTTGCTAAAAGATTAGTCTATATCAACCATAGTGTGAGTAAGTGGCAAAAACCACGTTGCAGGAGCCTCGATGTCAGACGCCCATAGTCTTTATAAACGTCATTTCACTTCAGCTGAAGAATCCCGGGCTGCAATTGCCGATCTGCAAGATCAAGACTCTTACAAGCTGGCGTTTGCCGATAACGATTTTCTAATGCAGGACGATTTACGCCATGTGCGCTTGCAGCTGGAATATCTGAAGCCACAGCTGGTGTTAGAGCAGCACGGCGTTAAAGCCACCATAGTGGTATTTGGCAGCGCCCGCTTTCTGTCACCTGAGCAAGCTAACAAAAATCTGGACCAGGCCGAACAGAGCCTGGCTAAGCAGCCAGAAGATAAGATGCTACAACATGCCGTTAAGCTGGCAAAACGTGACAGCAGAAACAGTGAATATTATCTCGCCTCGCAGCAATTTTCGCAGCTGGTGACTGAGCACAGTAACAGGCATCAGGACAGCGCGTTAATGATTATCAGCGGCGGCGGCCCAGGGGTAATGGAAGCGGCCAACCGCGGCGCCATGGCCGCAGGTGGTGAGAGCATAGGTTTAAATATTGTGCTGCCCAAAGAACAGCACCCCAACCCGTACATTACGCCGCATTTTTGCTTTCAGTTTCACTATTTTGCCATTCGTAAAATGCATTTTTTACAGCGAGCCCGGGCGTTAGTTGCCTTCCCCGGTGGCTTTGGTACTTTAGATGAGCTATTTGAAACCTTAACCCTTATTCAAACTAAAAAAGCCGAACGGGTACCGGTTATTTTGTATGACAAAGCCTTCTGGCAAAGGCTGATTAACTTCGACATGCTGGCAGAAGAAGGCTTAATCAGCCCACAGGATTTAGAGCTTATTCAATTTGCCGACACGCCAGAGCATGCCTGGCAGCTTATTTATGATTACTACCAGCTGGGGCAAACCCAGCCAGAATGAAGACAGATACTGAATATCGCGAGCATCATGAACTTACTACTGCTTACCCTGGATAAAGATTGACCATATTTATACAAAGTGTATACTTTGTGACTTCACAAAAAAATGAGTAAGAGGTGCAAAATGGCGCAGATTGTTCAGGCAAAAATTCAACGCTGGGGCAATGGCCTCGGGTTGCGGGTGGCCGGCTTAATACGCGACATTCCGCATTTCACACCTGATTCCGTAGTAGAAGTTGAAGTGTTTGAAGATGGCTTTACCGTTAGAAAAGCCAAACAGAGCCATCGTCAGCTGCCATTCTCTGAAGCTGAACTACTTACCGGGCTAACTTCTGACACGGCACAAGCCGGGCTACTGGCGCACCCCACTGCCGCTGAAATTGATAACTAATGCCTAAGGTGTTTACTCCCGATCGCAACGACATTATTTGGCTGGATTTTGAGCCGACTAAAGGCAAAGAAATCGGCAAGTATCGCCCCGCCTTAGTACTAAGTAGCCAGGCGTATAACCAACAAACCGGACTACTGATTTGCAGCCCAATCAGCACCAGTATTCGCGGAGTAAAAACAGAGGTTGCGATAAACAACCTGGCCGAGTCATCTGTCGTAGCAGCCAGCCTAATACAAACCCTATCCTGGAAGGACCGAAAAGCAAAATTTATTGTCAAAGCAGAAGCGGGTGTATTGGATCAAGTACTGCTGCGGTTGCTACCATTAATAGGCGCTACAGCGTTAATTGAGACACTACTTAACGAGTAAATGCCAACCAAATACTGGACGAGTCGCAAAAAATATCATTGTCACTGACCCATTGATCTGGCCCTATTTACTATTTTTGAATAACAATAATGTTAGAGCTAACTGAAAATAAGCTAACATCTTCACCTTCTTGTAAATAGGCATCTCGCAAGATGTAATGACCAATATAATAATTACCATCTTCTAATACGTAAGATTTATCTAAGTTCAAATTAAAGCATTTCTCCTCTCCAGATTCGAATGATATTTTAGTTGAAGCATCTATACTTTTTAAAAATTTTTCTTTAAAAAAATCTGTCATCTTGCCTCGATCTAGCCAAGGGGAGTATATATCACTACCAAATTCAATATAGTTCTCCAAAGAATAAAAAAGCATCCCATTAATTAACAATTGATCTTGAGAAAGAAACAGAGAGCTAATTGTAATGCTCTTATCTTGAAAATTTTTCATACACAAAATCACATTGCAAGCCTCAGATTTACACTCTGACTTTAGATGTACCGATACTGGTGACTTAATGAACGTAAAATCTTTTGAAAAAGCTGGATAAGAAATTACAGTTAATATAAAAAATAATAATTTCATTGAAGACCTCCAAAAATTAGGGTCAGATACTGAGG
>DEYP01000020.1 GCA_002364615.1 Arsukibacterium sp. UBA3155
TCGAATCCTTCCCCCTCCACCATTGCCTGCTGCTATACCTAGCACCCACTGTCTCAACTGTTTTAATTAACTTGCTAAACCGCGCTATTTTTCCGACACTTAGCGTATTCAGGCTATAGTGTAAGGCGCTAATGCAAAATAAGACTTTGGAGAATCAACGGATATTAATTGTTGATGACCAGCGCGCATTCCAGTTAATGTTTAAAGGTGTTCTTTACTCAATGGGCGCAACCAATGTCGCCTTTGCACCAACCGGTGAACAGGCTCTGGCTAAATGCAGCAATACCGACTTCGATATCCTTTTTGTTGATTATCACCTGGGTATCGGGAAAAACGGTAAACAATTGCTCGAAGATCTGCGGGAAAAGAAGCTCCTTAAACCCCATAGCATATTTATGTTAATTACCGGAGAAAACTCAGTACCGGTGGTGGTTAGTGCTGTCGAGCTTGAACCTGACGATTATCTGGTCAAACCCTTTTCTCAAAGTGTTTTGCGAAGCAGAATAATTCGGATCCAGCACAAAAAAGAGCGGTTAGCTGGCTTATTTAACGCCTTATATGGCAATGACTCCGAGCAGGTTATTGCATTTTGCCAACAGGAAATAGCAGAGACAGGTCGCTATCAGCAATTTTGCAAACGTGTTTTATCTGAGAATTTATTAGCATTAAAACGTTATAGTGAAGCAGAGCAGATTTTAAGCAGCTGCCTTGAACTCAGACGCAATGGCTGGGCGCTGATATTGATGGCCAGGTTGTATTTTGAGCAAAAGCGTTTTTCGGAAAGTAAGACATTGTGTGATGAAGCGCTGGAAGATAACCGTTTATTCGCCGAAGCATATGATATTAAAGCACGTAGTTGTCTGGCTGAAGATGATCCCGAGCAAGCATTCGTTAGCATTCAGGCGGCCACTGATATTGCCCCTTACTCTATGCATCGCCAGTATTTGTATATGGATATCGCTCACGCTTTAGAAGATACCACAGCTAAAGTACTCGCCAGCAAACAGCTTTATGAAATAACCCGCCGCTCTATTCGACAGGATGTAAGTCATTTACTCAATTACATTCGAAGTATCATCGCTGCCGCTACCCTTAGCGATGATCCACAGCAACGCAATCGTTATTCTCAGGAAGTAGCAATTGCTTTACAGCGGGCACGACGTGATGACAGCTTAATCAGGGAAACTGACTTCGATCTTTTTGAAATTTTATGCCAAGCAAGGCTTGACTCAATAAGCGGTCAGCAGTATCAGGCAAAGAAAACTTACGCTGCGGTTGCACAACTTGCTGAAACACAGCAACAGGTAATACCGGATACCGTACTACTTCTTAATCAGATTGGCGAGTTTGAACAAGCAGATCGGCTGGCAATGTTTATTGACGCAGACCAAAGAAACGATCCGGTGTTGGAGCGACTATTATCAGAGCAACAGCGGCAGAACCAGTCTCATCAGCAACATTTTGCGCAATTAAACAAAGACGGGATCCGCCAATATAAAGACGGACAGTATCTGGCTGCACTTGCTTTGTTTGAGCAAGCATTGGATTTGGCACCGATGAATACAGGCTGTGCTCTGAACGTTATTCAAACCAGCTTACAATTGCTTAAAACCCATAGTAAAGCACCAGGTAGCAGTATGCTGGAGCGCTGTAAAAAAGCGTTTAGAATTGTCGATAATATGCCATTACCCGAACATCACCGAAAACGCTATGAGGAACTGCTGAATCAATTTTCAAAGTTAAAACAGGAAAAGCGACGCTAATACCCTAATGTGCAAAATCGCAACGGGCGTTAGTACGTCGCAAGCTGCTCTGCTAACTCAGTAACCAGTGCGCTGGCCCCAATTCTCATCGTTGCGCTGGTGGCAGTGACTCCCGTTAACTGTTCATACAGGTCAACTAATTGCAGCGCCTGGCCAACAGTGCGTACCCCACCTGAGGCTTTGAACCCTACCGGGCGATTCGCCGCCGCAATTATCGTTAACATGATCCGCGCCGCTTCCTCTGTTATTCCCACCGGCACTTTGCCGGTTGACGACTTAATAAAATCAGCACCCGCATCTATGGCCAACTCGGTCGCTTTAGCAACTTGCTGCGCGGTGATAAGCTCGCCAGATTCTAGAATGACTTTTAAACAATGTGCCCCGCATGCACGGCGAACGCCACTTAAAAACGTACTAACGTATTGGTGCTCACCACGCATTAGCGCCTGATACGGTATTACGCAATCAATTTCTGTGGCACCGGCGGCCAGGGCGCTGCTAATTTGCTGACAAACAACATCGAGCGGTGCATTACCATCGGGAAAATTTACTACTGAGGCTAAACCAGCAGGATGTTCAGATTCAAACATAAAACGGCTTAACTGGGGTAAATACGCCGGGTAAACACAATAAGCAGCAACAGCAACCGGCAACGTCGGTAACTGCGCTAACCATTTCGCCATCTGCTCAGTATTATCCGCATCATTTAATCGGGTAACATCAAGTAATTTACTCAGTTGTAATAAACGTAATCGATTGGTCATGGTAACTTCCATTAACGATATTCTGGCCTGAACAACTGCAATACTGCGCATCGACAGCAAACTTTGACAGGCTAAATTTGACTGGAAGAGTAAACCAAATAAGCGCAAAAATGCAAAAAAGAGAAAAAAAATATTATTTTTGGAATTTTTTAGAAATTAGCGAGTCACAGTTAATAGTTGTAATGTTGTGTTTACTTCTCTCCCTGAAATTGAGTTGTCCTTAGTTTATCGCCGGTTTTATACCGGCGCTTTTTTTTGTTCAGCTCAAGGCAGTAATTACCCTTACTCTACCAACTGCTGCTGAAAATAACTCAACCAGGCCTGTGCCTGTGGGTAGTCAGGTACATAACGGTTGATGATGCGCCAGAATTCCACCGAGTGATCCATCACCTGACGATGAGCCAGTTCATGAACGATGACATAATCATAAACCCATTCCGGCGCCATAATAAGCCGCCAGTTCAGACCTATTACACCATTGCTGTCACAATAACCCCAGCGTCGTTGCCACTGCCCCAGCCTTATTTCACAAAATGAAATGTCCATCACGTTTGCCCACGATAACAAACGTTGCTTAAATACAATATTAGCCTGTGCTTTTAGCCACTGCGCAAGAAGTTGATTTTGCCATGCCGAAAGATGAGTACTGCTAACCCGGTTACTAACCGTGATTATTATCTTTTGCCCGGCAACAGCCACGTCACTTTTAGTTGCTCTGCAACATACTACTTCTAACGTGTTTCCTTTAAATAATATTTCTGCGCGTTGCTGCCAGCTCAATGCCGGGGGCTGAGACTGTTGATGTAACAAATGACGCTGTATCCAGGGCTGTTTAGTTTGTATCAGGTGTTCAATACGTTTGCTGTTGCATCCCACTGGTGCCCGAACCGTCACCTGGCCATGCCGTATAACAATTGCCAGGGTTCGACGACGACTGTATACAATTTTGTAGTCAGCCAGCATTGTCAGCAAACTCCGGGGTCAGTCTGACTTACCGTCTGAGCGCTTCGCATGCTATGATGCAAACTTGTTCCAGGTTGAGGCATATAGTGCAACATGAAAATAATCTCTTTTAATATTAATGGTATCCGCGCAAGACTGCATCAACTGCAGGCGCTGATTGACAAACATCAACCCGATATTATTGGTTTGCAGGAAATAAAAGTCCATGACGATGAATTTCCGATGACGCAAGTCATGGCAATGGGTTACCACGTATACCATTTCGGCCAGAAAGGTCATTATGGCGTAGCTATTTTAAGTAAACAAGCTGCCACCGAGATGCAATATGGTTTTCCCGGTGATGCAGAAGATGCCCAACGCAGAATGTTGATTGGCCGCTATTTGCTGGAAAATGGTAAAACCCTCACGGTTCTTAATGGTTACTTTCCCCAAGGGGAAAACCGCAGTCATCCGACAAAATTCCCGGCAAAAGAAAAGTTTTATGCTGACTTGCAGCATTATATAGAGCAACACCACCGTCCTGACGAGTATCTTTCAGTCATCGGTGATATCAATATTTCGCCTGTTGATACCGATATTGGTATAGGCGAAGCCAACGCTAAACGCTGGTTGCGTGAAGGTAAAACGTCATTCTTGCCAGAAGAGCGTGCCTGGCTGCAACGGCTGAAAGACTGGGGTTTAATTGATACCTACCGTCAGCTGTATCCAGACGAAAATAGCCAGTTCAGTTGGTTTGATTATCGTTCAAAAGGGTTTAACGATAACAGAGGACTGCGTATCGATGTCGTAATGGCCACCTTACCAATGGCTGAGCGATGCATTGAGTCAGGCATTGACTACGAGTTACGGGGTATTGAAAGGCCTTCAGATCATGCGCCGGTATGGTCAGTCTTTAATTTAAACAACTGATATTAGTTATTGCTAATGCGGCCTATAGCCAGGGCCGCATAAATGTTTTGTCCAGTTGTTTGTATGCTGCCGCCAATGTATTGGCCAAGTCTAAATAATTACGTGGCTCGCTGGCCGTGTGGGGCTTAATGCCTTGTTCTTGCATCTGCATACGAATTTGCCTGCACCAGCTTACCAGCGCCGGGGGCAATTGTGTTGAAGAGCGAACCCCAAGCCAATACCAGCCTTGTAACGGCAGTGATAAAATAAACAACATCATTGCCAAAATTTGACCGGTAAAATTACTGCCAAGTAAAGTTAACTGGAAAAATGCCGTCAGCACCGCCAAACCGGGCAAAAACCGCAAGCCAAGACGGGTAAGTTGAATAATTTTATTTTCAGGGAACAAGGCGTTAAGCTCAGGTTTAACAGGCCATGTCTGACTGTAATGACGCCCTTCCTGTAATAACGTAATTAATTTCATTGTTCAAGCCCCTCACATTACTACGGCCAACTTCTACTTTAGCATAATTATGATACGTTGCGCAGGCACAACTGTATCAATGCATCTGTATCAGTTTATCGTCGGCCGAGCTGCATAACCGATAAAAGCGCTGCCAGAACATGGCAACTGTTCTTTTTAACTTAAATAGCATTAAAATTGACCATGTAAGATTAAAGCAACTTTCAGGCCAAGTAATTTATTAATAATTATCATGCATTTAGCTTGAATCAGCTGTGTTACCAACAATCTTACCCACAGAAGCTGTGGACAAGTTTCATAGCTGAAACGCTTAACCACCAGCAGCTGTCAGTATTTTTACCATTAAAAAACCACGTTTCGAAAAAAATTCATCATCAAGTCATCTTTCTGACATGTTAGGCGTAAGCCATTAAGTCAGAGCCCTTAATAAAGGTGCATTTAGCTAAAACTAACTACAGAAAATAAATTATTATTACGATAGTATTGTTGCAGATAAGTGCTGCCTGCAGATCGGAAAAACACTGAGTGTTGATTTTAGTAATACAATTACTGCTGATAACGGAAAACTGTTTATGATTAAAATGTACGGTATCAAAAACTGCGATACCATTAAAAAAGCCAGAAAATGGCTGGAACAGCATCAACTGGACTATCAGTTCATAGATTATCGCCAGGATGGGCTGACCGCAGAGCAACTCGCTGTTTTCTGTCAGCAACTGGGATGGCAAAACTTGTTAAACACCCGCGGCACCACGTACCGGGCGCTACCACCAGAGCGCAGGAACAACCTGACAGAATCACTTGCGCAGCATCTGATGCTGCAACAACCGGCAATGATTAAGCGACCATTGTTACAACGAAATGACAGCTATATTTTGGGCTTCAATGCCGAAACTTACCAACAACTACTGGAAGATTGAAATGAGCTGGCTTGATCCACAACAAAACCCGGTACTTGCCCTGGCAATGGATTTAATTTCAAGAGAGTCCGTTACCCCGTCCGACGCAGGATGTCAGCCATTAATGGCAAAACGATTAGCCTCAGTCGGTTTTGACATTGAGATGCTGGAATTTGCAGATACGTTAAATATGTGGGCCAGGCATGGCCGAGACAAGCCGCTATTTTGCTTTGCCGGGCACACCGATGTCGTGCCAACCGGGCCTCTGTCTCAATGGCATACTCCTCCTTTTACCCCTTCTATTATTGGTGATAATTTATTCGGCCGTGGCGCAGCGGATATGAAAGGCAGCCTGGCGGCAATGGTTATTGCCACCGAACGCTTTTTAACTGAGTGCCCTGATCCGGCCTTCAATATTGCCTATCTCATCACCAGTGACGAAGAAGGTCCTTTTATTAATGGTACGGTTCGGGTAATTGAAACCCTCGAAGCCAGAAATGAGAAAATAGACTGGTGCCTGGTAGGTGAACCTTCCAGTGGCCAGAAACTCGCCGATGTGATCAAAAATGGCCGCCGTGGCTCTTTAACCGGTCATCTGACCGTGCATGGTATTCAGGGCCACGTGGCCTACCCGCACCTGGCAGATAACCCTGTGCATAAAGCTGTTCCAGCACTGGCAGAGTTGGCCAGTGAACAATGGGATTCCGGTAATCACTACTTTCCGGCTACCAGTTTTCAGATTGCCAACATTAGCGCGGGTACCGGCGCCTCCAATATTGTGCCTGGCGAGCTGAAAGTCATGTTTAACTTTCGTTACAGCACTGAAGTTACTGCAGAGCAACTGCAACAACGGGTATATGCCATGCTGGACAAGTATGGGCTGAATTATCAACTAGACTGGACGCTAAATGGCTTACCCTTTCTGACAGATAGTGGCAGTTTAGTTGAAGCGGTGGTTAATGCTGTTGAACAGGTGCAAGGTTTCAGTCCACGACTGGAAACAACAGGTGGCACCTCAGATGGTCGCTTTATTGCGCCAACGGGCGCTCAGGTCGTAGAGCTTGGCCCCTGCAACGCCACTATACATAAAGTGAATGAATGTGTTTCTATCCATGATCTAACGGTACTCGCAGATATTTACCAGGCTCTGTTGCAACAACTTCAGCAAAAACTGTCAGTATGAACATCCAGCAACCCAGCAGCGCCATATTAACCGGTTGTACTGAGGCCCATCTGGTAGCGCTGGAAGATGGTGCACTTATTCACAACCAGATGCAAAATGCCTGGCATAACCTGTGTCAGGCGGCTGCAACAGACGGCATCGAGATTAGAATTGTCTCTGCATTTCGAGGTTTTCGGCGTCAGGCCGCCATCTGGCAGGCGAAATGCGATGGCCTGCGCCCGACATATGATTTGCAACAGCAGCAAGTGGCTGTCACCCGGTTGAACGGGCTGGCGAAACTACAGGCAATTTTATTGTACTCTGCCCTGCCCGGTGCCAGTAGGCATCACTGGGGGACAGAGCTGGATATCTATGATGCTGGCGCAGTCGCATCAGACTACCAACCCCGGTTATTGCCAAGTGAATATGAGGCACAGGGCCCGTTTACCAAATTAAACCAGTGGTTAAGTACTGAGGCGGTTAAGTTCGGTTTTTTCCGACCATACCGCCAATACCGCGGTGGTGTTGCCGCTGAACCATGGCATCTGAGTTATGCCCCCATTGCCAAGCCTTATTTGCAGGAATTTAATATTGCGACATTAACGTCCTGCCTGCAACAGCATCCTATCGCAGAGCAACATTGCGTGCTGGCTAATTTACCGCAACTGTATCAGACTTACGTTACCAATATTTGCGAGGAAAGCTAATGAATTGGCCACTATTCTGGGCGCTGTTGTTTGGCTTTGGCATGATCGTCGGCAACATTATGCTGGTTAAGCATTCTGCGAAGATGAAAATGCCAAGCCTAAAAGATGCTAAAGAAACCCAACCCAGGTCAGATAGCACTGCTGACAAGACTACTCGTCGTCAGTCTGACGCTGAAAAGCCGAATAGCCCTGAATGAAACGTTGCAGCTGATCCCGTAAATTAGGTGGGGTACCTTTAATTATCAGGGTGTCAGTGCCTACATCATACTGCACCCTGTCACCAATGAGTTTTTCATCAAAACTCAACGATAATCCACCTCCCGCGCCATTAAACTTTACCATCTTCTTCAATTCTTTTACTTCTACCGGAAATTGCTCGGCGACTTCAAGTTGCTGTTCAGCACAATAGTGTAAAAAACCATTCTCCTGCTCTGGGTCAACCACCGCTGAAAGCTCAGCCAGTACTACATCCTGACCTGCCTTGGCCCGCTCTTCACAATAATCAAACACCTGACGTCGGGCGGACGTTTTTTCACCTTGCTCAAATTCAGCCGCAGCAAAATATTCTTCAACAGAGGATAACACTTTCTGGCTGTTTTGCCGTGCGTCTGCGCCTTCCAGGCAGCCGAGAAAATCAAGGAAAAAATCAGCCACTTTTCTGCCCGCACGACCCCGAATAAAACTGATGTAGTTACCCGCCTCGGCATTAACCTTATATTCCGTAAGATCTAAACGCGCCGCCAACTGCATTCTGGCGATATCAAGATGTCGTGACGTCGACAAATCCAATTGTTCAGTAAGTGCAAAATGATCCTTGCTACCAAGTAAACAGACTAACAAAAACTCGCTTGCCAAATATCGGTAATGCCCCAGTAATAAATAACCCGTTTCGGGCAATTGGTGGCTGCTTAACTGGCTAATTAAAGAATCGGTCATGGCTTTGGTAAAACCAAGATAATCGGTGTCGCCGCGTTGCCAGCTGGCGAGTGCCTGCGGTACGGCAGGATCTTTTTCCTCAGTAAAACTAGCGTATCCTTTAGCAGGCTTGCCATTGTAAGCCAGGTGCAATTGTTCCAATAAGGTTGAAACTGACCCGTCTGAACCGATCAATTGCTCACGGTAATGGGCACTGTGTTCCCCGCTGGCTGACAGATCAATATAATTAATCGCTAAATGCAGTACATCGACGGACATAATTTTTCCTGTTTTAACTGAAATCTGATACTATTCTTTAGTCTTAATATCATCATAATCTGAGTGACGCATGCCCATTGTATCAAAGTATTCCACTGCACAAATTGAAAATCTGGTAAATCAGCTTCTGGATACCTTTCACGCCAACAATGCAACCACTGAGCTTAGTCTGATGTGTTTGGGCAATGCCGTTAGTCATGTCATTAACAGTAGTGTCCCCGCACCACAACGCGCCGCTGTCGCCAGCCATTTTAGCCAGGCGTTAGCTGACGCCATCAGTACAAAAAGTAATTAATCCACAATGGTTATTGAACATAACTTATCGCTGGTTAAAAAAGTCAATCGGCTGCTAAGTTGGGGCCATTGGTTTAGCTTTTTTAATGTTTTACTGGCTTTAGCTGTCACCAGTATTTACTGGTTATCTGAACCCTCGCCAGCGACCCTTCTCGGTTGGATATACTTAATCTGTTATTGGCTGGGTCATACCGCTTTTCTTTGTTTTATGTTTTTTATCATTACGGTGTTTCCATTATCACTGATTTTCCCTTATCAAAAACATGTACGGGGTTTGGCGGCCCTGCTGGCTACCATTGGCATGGTGGTATTAATTTTCGATGCCTATGTTTATGCCAATCTCGGTTATCATATCGGTAGTACCTCTTACCATCAGACAATAGAGTTGTTGCAGCAGCAAATTGTCACAAATCTGCGTAATTTTATTCTTATTGTCAGTTGTGTAGCAGCCATATTGATCGCTGTTGAGCTTGTTATCAGTAATTACTGCTGGAAAAAAATTGCCAGGCTGAAACAAAGCCAGATTAGTAAACCATTAATGGTGATCTTTATCGGTAGCTTTATGTTAAGCCACTTGATCCATATTTATGCTGACGCCCGTTTAAAATGGGACGTGACCAAGCTGGATAATGTATTACCGTTCTCATACCCGGCGACAGCAAAAAGCTTCCTGGCAAGGTATCAACTGGTCGATCTGGCAAAACGAGCACAGCGTCAGGCAGACAAACTCAGTATATCCAGCCCGGAGCTCAGTTTGCGCCAGTTACAATGTGCCACAACTCAGGTTGAACCCATTCAGATCATCATTGCTAACGACATATCGCATCAAACCATGGAGTTTATGCGCCAGCAGGGTTTACGTCTGCATCAGCAACACTTTGCGCCGAACAATAAGAATGAAGCACTTCTGCACCTGTTGTACGGCCAGTTTTTTCTGGCAGAAGACAGCCAGCAGCAACTGAATGAACCTCCTGCGTTTATTCAGCAACTACCGGCCGGCACTTTGCATATTGACAGTAAATCGTCTTCTATTAACATGCAGTTGCCCTGGATAGACTCTGAAACAAATGCAAATAACGCCTTAGTTAATATTGTGTTTGATGACTCGCCACAAGCGAATTGGGAAGAATATAAACACTATAAGTATATCGTGCTATTACCGCTAACCAGTAAACAGCCAACCTTTGTTTTAGCACCGGTTACGTCGATGATCCGCTGGCCACAGCTACACGCACAGTTAACAAATTTAAGCTCGCAGCATCTTGATTTACTGCCGACATCACTTAGCTGGGCCGGGTGCGTTACTGAAAAAAGCTGGTTAGGTGACAACCTGCTGCAAACCCCTACTTTACCTAAGCTCAGTATCAGCAAACAGGATATTGTCAGTATTCGCAAAGACAAAATGGTGGTACTGCGACAAGACGGTAGTTACGGCGTTTGGTCAGCAGGCACATTGCTACCGTTGAACGAAAAACTGGATATTCCGATGCTGACTGACGCCTTAAAAAGGCTGGAAAACACGACAGACTGAACCCGCCAGGCATTGCGAGAAACAAATAGCTGAGTTTATTGCAGGGTTTTAGGCGCTCTTATCTTCGGCCTTTTACCTGCAAGCTCTAACTCAGCTAAATGGAGTAAATTGGTATAAACAATGGGCGGCACCGGCTCATGAAAACGCTCCAGAAAGGCGATTTGCGCATCTTTGATTAACTGCTGACATAACTGATCATACTGGCTGTAACCATCATAAGAATAAGGCTCATCGAGGTCAGCCAACCCAACTTCCCGCTGCCTGCGCATAAACCAGTTAAGTAAAAACTCATACTGTTTAATATCGAGCCATTGCCGACAATCCATCATGCTACTTAAACCCGTTAGTGTGTTGGAAAAATATTTCACGTCATAATCACTGCAAGGCAGTAATTATAGTGTTGCATAAAACATATCGCGTTAATTTGCGCAACACAATAATACGTTACGTTCGTCCCTCATCGCTCGATCAAATCCCTGTATCAACTTATGAAACGTGATGCTAAATAAGCCCTGCAGCGTGCCATAAAAGGAGTTACAATACGCCCATAGCAACTTAATTTGGATTACTGATGATTGCACTGGGCACCCTGAACACGTTAACCGTTAAAAAGCAGGTTAAGTTTGGTTTTTACTTAGACGGGTTAAGTTGGGGCGAAATTTTGTTACCCAATAATGTGGCGCCAGCTGGTCTGGAAATTGGTCAGCAATTAGAGGTTTTTCTTTATCTGGATTCAGAAGATCAACTTATTGCAACGACAGAAAAACCAGCAATAATGGTTGGTAAAGTTGCTATGCTACCCGTTGTTGCGGTCACAAAAGTGGGTGCTTTTTTAAACTGGGGCCTGAAAAAAGATTTGCTGGTGCCGTTTAGTGAGCAACAGATCCCTTTAAAAGAAGGCCAGAAGTATCTGGTTTATTGCTACGTCGATGTCAGTAACCGAATTGTTGCTTCTACAAAACTAGACCGCCATTTGCATAAAACGGAACCCCGTTACAATATTGGCGATAAGGTCGATATCATTATCAGTGAGCAAACCGATATAGGGTATAAAGCGGTTGTGGAACTGTGTCACTGGGGCGTACTGTATAAAAACGAAGTATTTAAGCCGCTGCGCAAGGGAGACAAGTTAACCGCGTATATCGTGAAGGTGCGGGATGACGGTAAAATTGATTTACGCTTAACTGCCACCACCTACAAACAGGCGTTAGAACTCACCACTAAAATACTAACAAAATTAGAGCAGAATGGTGGCAAGCTCGCATTAACAGATAAAAGTTCACCAGAGCTCATTTATCAGGCCTTTGGTGTCAGTAAAAAAGCCTACAAGCAAGCGATTGGTGCGCTGTATAAAGATAAAAAAATTGTCATCTTAGATGCAGGTATTATGTTAGTTGGCAGCTAAACGTACTGTAGAAAACACGCTTTCCAGGTTACAGCCAGCATTTAACTGGCTTTTTGAGTTATTTCAGCGCCACGCCGGCTTGATGGCGGTATTAGCCTTTGTCTCTGGGATCGCCAGCTACGTACTGATAGATCGTAAAGAGTCGATAGCGCAGTTTATTGCGGCTTTTATGCTGGTAAGCTGGGTAGTACTGGTTGCAGATAACTGGCTAACAACCACCTTGGAACGACGTTTTGGCTGGCGCTTGTCACCACTAGTGGTGCGCTTTCTAACCCAGTTAGTCCATCAGGAAAGTTTGTTTTTTGCCCTACCCTTCTTTTTAGCTGTAACCAACTGGGATCATGGCCAGGCGGTATTTACCAGCGTACTGCTGCTTTGTGCGTTAATATCCATTATTGATCCCTTGTACTACAAGCATCTCGCGACCCGATATGCGTTGTTTGTCGCATTTCACACTCTGGCACTATTTGTAGTGATGCTGGTCGTTCTTCCTTTATTATTGCAACTGACTACACAGCAAAGCCTTATTGCAGCAATTATTGCTGCATTGGTTTTCAGTTTACCCAGTCTGGATCGGATTCTACCCCCGGCCCGCTGGTGGCGTTTACCACTTTTACTGACGATGCTCGCGGTGATGGCATTAGTGTTATGGCACTTACGTAGTTGGATCCCTCCTGCAGGTATGCGTCTGTCTGAAATTACTATCTCGCACCAGGTTGATGCCACTCAGCGCAGTGCTGGCAGCAATATTACCGAGCTTGACGTTACAGAGTTGCAGCAAGGTCTGTTCGCCTGGACAGCAGTAAGTGCTCCACGTGGTTTAAAGGAAAAAATTCATCATGTCTGGCTGTTAAATGGCAAAGAAGTCGATCGGATTGTGCTGGACATAACCGGTGGCCGGGATGCCGGTTACCGGGCCTGGAGCCATAAATTAGTGTTTCCGCCCTATCCTGCAGGCAAGTGGCAGGTGCAAGTTGTAACGGAATCGGGTAGGTTGATTGGCCTGACCCGATTTACCGTAACGCGTGGCAATAACAATAAAGATAACGATTAAAAAAGGGCCATCAGGCCCTTTGAATTATAGTGTTAATAACGACTGCATCGAAAACGTTAGTCTTTGAGTCTATTAAATTCTTTTTCAGCTTGATCCCGACTCATTCCGTAACGCTCTTGCATTTTGCCACAGAACTTCTCGAAATTTCCTTCAACCTGATCAACGTCATCGTCAGTTAACTTGCCCCATTTCTCTTGCACAGAGCCTTTCATCTGACGCCATTTACCTTCTGCAATATCACTATTCATCTTCGGACTCCCTTAGATCATTAACATAGCCTTGCCGCAGGGAAACTGTGTAACTTCATGCCGCGACACCTACAGTCTAATTGCTGCAATGGCCATACCAACAAAGCAGACTTAGCTATAACACTGAAATTACTAACTATATTTCAGAGAAGGATATAAAGGTTAACGTAAAATTAAAGAATAAAGCACAATTTACCGGTCAGCTTGAAAAAATTGCAGGCTGACCGGTAACCACAATCTTATGACCAGTTACCTCGATTATCTGGTTTTGATAACACCATATGCACAGCACTGGTAGCGCGCTCCATAAAACCACCCTCGCAATAGCACAGATAAAAATGCCATAGCCGGATAAAGTTATCGTCGTAGCCTAACTGATGCACAGCATCCCGATGATGCATAAAGTTATCACACCATAACTTCAGGGTTTTAGCATAATCAAAGCCAATATCCTGAACCTGACGTATCACTAAATCAGTTTTGCTGCTCACCGCTGTGGCCATCCTGCCAATGGAGGGTAAACATCCGCCTGGAAACACATAACGCTTGATAAAATCGACCTCCCGAACATATTGTTTATAGCGTTGATCAACAATAGTGATTGCCTGCAATACCATTACGCCATCTGGCTTAAGCAAACTGGCGCATTTCTGAAAGTATTCATCCAGATAATCGTCGCCCACTGCCTCAATCATTTCTATCGATACTAACTTATCGTAATGACCGGACAAATCCCTGTAGTCTTCAAACAGCAGGGTTATCTTATCTTCCAGGCCTAAAGCCGCAACTTTTGCTTTAGCGTAAGCCAGTTGTTCGGCTGAAATTGTCGTCGTGGTCACTTTGCAGCCATAATGCTGGGCCGCGTAAATTGCCATACCTCCCCAACCGGTACCAATTTCAATTAAATGATCAGTTGGCTTTAACTGTAACTTGTCACAAATCTGTTTAAGTTTATATTGCTGAGCGTTGGCTAGGTCAGAAGTTTCTGTTGGGAAAACAGCGCTCGAATACATCATGCTGTCATCCAAAAACAACTGATACATGTCGTTGCCAAGGTCGTAGTGCGCCGCAATGTTCTTCTTCGCCTGATGTTTTGAATTACTGTTGCGCCAGTTAAGTGCTTTTAAAAAAGGTCGGCTTAATCTTGCCCAGGTAGAATCCATTTTATCCAGCAGTAGTAAATTTCGTCCAAAGATACGAACTAATGCGGTCAAATTGTCGCAGCGCCAATATCCCTGAATATAAGCTTCACCACCACCAACAGAACCTGCCAAAACTAACTTCTGGTAAAACGCCGGATCCAGTACCGTAAGGGTTACTTTTAAATCACTACCCTCTTCACCCAGTTGAAAACGTTGCTCTCCCTCGACGAGGGTAATATCACCGTGCTTTAACTGCCCTAAAAATGACAACGTAAATTTCCGGCAGAGCCGGTCAAACCAGCCCAAATTTGTAAAAACCGCCTGGTCGGTAAGCGATAAACTCATAACTACTTTTCCCTGGATTTTGGATGTTGATGCAGCGGTACCCGCTTAACAAAAAGTTTTAATGCCTGCCAATATATGCGCCACATTACCTGTACGTTCTGCCAAGGGTGGCGGATCAAGATCCGACGCCGGTTGGCGTTGTTCAGAGTAACGCGCTTGAGCTTAATCCAGGCACTGAACACTGCCTGCTGTGCTTTAATATTGGTAATACTACAGTACAACTCGCTGGCAGGCGCCGGTATTTGCCAACGATATTGCATATCCATTGGATTAAAAGGCGACACATGAAACGCCTTATCATGCTGATAAAAACCAGGATCACTACTTTGGCTATCAATTTTTTGCAAATAATAATGCCGTTCATTCCAGGGAGTGTTGCTTACCTCTGCCAACAAATAGCAAAAGGCCCCATCGCTGTCATAACAATAGTAAAGCGTAATCGGACTAAAATAATAACCCCAATTTGCCAGTGGGGTCAGTAAATACACGCTGACGACC
Source organism: Arsukibacterium sp. UBA3155 (assembly GCA_002364615.1). Classification (GTDB taxonomy): domain Bacteria; phylum Pseudomonadota; class Gammaproteobacteria; order Enterobacterales; family Alteromonadaceae; genus Alishewanella. The sequence goes on from DEYP01000020.1 coordinate 15,342, forward strand.
GGCTTAACGCCACCTAATTCACGTACTTTATTCTGTACCGCAGCTGATAATGTATTATTGCCCGGCAAATAGTCACGACGCCGATAACTTATGGCGCCGAAAACCTCATAATTAATACCAACCTGAGATAGACTTTCTGTCGATAAAGCCTCGCAATCAAGCCAATAAGCATGATAAGTGTAATGAAAGCCATGAGGTTTCGGAATAAAGCGTTTATGACCGACAACACCGCAATACACCGCATGTCCCGCTTGCATTAATAACTGACTCCAAACATTTCAGCAACATCGACCGCGCTTCTGGCACCGTCCTCGTGGAATCCGTTATACCAGTATGCGCCGCAAAAATAACTATGATTTTGGCCATTTATCACTTTGCGATGCAATTGCGCCGCCATGGTCATCATGTTGTAAACAGGATGGGCGTAATGAAAAGTCCTGAGGATTTTATCTTTATCAATGGCGCCAGTGTCATTCAGAGTAACGCAAAACGTAACCGGAGCATCCAGGCGTTGTAATATATTCATATTATAAGTCAGGGTTGCACGGTCCCGCTCTGGCGCGTCTAAATTATAATTCCACGAAGCCCAGGCACCACGCCGTTTTGGTAATAAACCTGTGTCGGTGTGCAATACCACTTCATTTTTCTGATACGCAATAGCACCAAGAATCGACTGTTCATCCATTGTGGCGTCTTGCCCAAGTAACGCCAATGCCTGATCACTATGACAGGCAAACACTACTTTATCGAACTGCTGCTGTTGTCCGTCAGCAAATTTCAGAATAACACCCTGCTCATTACGGCTGACAGAGAGGATATGTTGCGATAATTTTAGGTTGTCAGTACCAAGCCTGGCAAGCAGCGCCTCAACATAACGTTTTGAGCCGCCCTTAATGACTGCCCACTGCGGCCTGTCCGTGACATTGAGCAAACCATGATTATTAAAAAAACGTAGAAAAAATCTTACCGGAAATGATGGCATCTCTGTTAATCCCGCAGACCAGATAGCCGCGCCCATGGGTAATAAATAGTTATCGCGCATCCCGCTGCCAAACTTATATTTAAGTAAAAATTCACCCAGTTTTAAATCAAGATCGGGATGATCTTCAGCAACTAATTGCTTACCTAACTTATTAAAGCGGACTATATCACGCAGCATACGCCAGAAAGAGGGCCGGAAAATATTCCGTTTCTGAGCAAAAAGACTGCCAAATGTGTTGCCATTGTATTCCAGATTTTGCTGCGAATTTTTAACCGAAAAACTCATTTCGGTATCGAGTTTTTCCACCGCCAGGTCTGCAATAAACTTATTGAATACTGGATACGTCCAATTGTTAAAGACAATGAAGCCGGTATCAATAGCATAAGACTTGCCGTCCACCTCAACATCAACAGTAGCAGTATGTCCGCCAAGATAATCATTTGCTTCAAACAGGGTAACATCGTGTTTTTGCTGTAATAAATACCAGCTGAGCATACCTGAAATGCCCCCGCCAATTACTGCTATACGCATTCACGCTTCCTTAATCAGGCTTTTGCCATTTTGTGTTTAACTAATGAGGTTGCCCAACCGAGTACTGGTAAATGTTGATAAACCAACTCGGTAAGATCGTAATAATCACGATGATAACAAATATGCTGCTCCCGCCAACGAAGCTCGGTACAGCCATGGACTTTAATTGGTTTGCCTTTACCAATTGCAGGATGAGACAAGGTCATAATCCAGCTGATAAAACTTAGCTGATCACCATCAGTCTGACTTATTGGATCAAATTGACAATAAGTCAGTCGCTGGTATGCATGAGAAAAATAGTCGGTGAGTTGCTTACGGCCGTCTATCTGGTGTACCGGATCAATAAAGGTTACATCTTGAGTATAAATTTCAGCAAGCTGGTTTAGACCATCATGTGATAAAGCATTATAGAAATTTAAAAAACGCGCTAATTTACTTTCAGTACTCTTAATACTCTCAGTACTTCCAGTGCTCTCATTAATTTCATTCATCAGACTTTTTAACCTCAGTAAACAGGGCAAGCGTTATCTTGCGGGCTTCGCTGTGGTCAACTATTGCTGGCCAATAACTATCAGGCGTTGCTTTTTTATGCGGCCAGTGAATTTCTTTGTTACTCACATGTTCCAGCTCTGGCATGAAACGGCGGATAAACTCCCCTTGCGGATCAAATCGTTCACTCTGGGTTATTGGATTAAAAATCCGAAAATAAGGGGCCGCATCGGTGCCGGTTGAAGCCGCCCATTGCCAACCACCATTATTTGCAGCAAATTCGCCGTCTATTAAAGTAGACATAAAATATTGCTCACCCCAACGCCAATCTACTTGCAAATCTTTTACCAAAAAACTGGCCGTGATCATGCGAAGTCGGTTGTGCATCCATCCGGTTTGGTTAAGCTGACGCATGGCAGCATCAACCAGCGGGTAACCGGTTTTACCATCACACCAGGCTTTAAACTGCTTTTTATTGTTGTGCCACTTAATTTTCGAAGTATCTGTTTGAAAGGGTTTGTGTTTTATCAATTCTGGATAAGCGACCAAGATATGTTTATAGAAGTCACGCCAGATAAGCTCAGATAGCCAGACACTGGCACCAGTTTTTTCCAGCTCAAGTTCTGGCCCTGCCTCCATTTGCAACCGATTAACACATTGCTGGGCTGAGATGACGCCACACGCCAGGTAAGCAGATAACCCGGAGGTACCTTTTTTTGCTGGCAAATCCCGGGTTTTCTGATAGTCAGCAACATACTGCTGACAAAACTCGCGCATCTTATCCAGCACTTGCTGCTCGGCCACTGGCCAGTCCGCCGAACTCTCATCTCCATCTGCCATAGCAGATAGCCCCAAATGTTTAGCCAAATTGTCTGTAGAGAATTCTGCGGTGCCCTTTATTCTCGGGTAACAATGAACTCCCTGCTCCTGCAGCCTGCCAAGCCAGTTTCGTTTAAACGGGGTAAATACTTTATAGGTATCCCCGCTTTGGGTCAGAATGCTGGCAGGGGGCATTATGCAGAGTCGATCGTACCAATTAACCTCCACCCCCTTCTCTTGCAACTGCTCTGTTATTACGTTGTCACGTTGCTGCTCTCTTAGCTCGTATTCAACCTGGCCATATAATGCCACCATGCCCTCGCTGGCCAAACTGGCAAATATGGCTTCACAATCCTGATAGGTATCAGCTTCCAAAGCCAGTAATGGTATACCCTGCTGGGCCAACTCTTGATGCATTTGTTTAACGCGACGGCGGATCAGGTCCTGTTTAATTGGCGCCATATTATGCTGCTGCCAGGTTGTCGGCGTGGCAATATAAAGTGCGACAACAGCGCTGCTCTGCTGCTCACGGGCGTTCTGTGCCGCATGGAACAACGATGCGTTATCAAATACTCTGAGATCATTTCGTAACCAGACAATATGTAAAGAAGTCGATTTCGACATATCAGGCTCGCAATCCAAGTTGTTCAGGATAAGGATTTAAATAGCGTTGCGCTGCAATATACTGATTGGGATACTGACGTAAATAATGCCCCAGCAAAGTAAGTGGGGCCATCAGTGGTAAAAACCCCTGACGATAGCGATGGATCAAGTCCGTCAGTTCACTTTTCTCAGTGCTGCTTAGTGATTTTTTTAAAAAGCCCTGCAGGTGTTGCAGCACGTTAGCATGTTGCTTCCGACTGGCAATATTTTTCAGCGCCTGCATTAAATCGCAAAGATAGCGCTCAGCCAACTGCACAGGATTAAATAATTTTGCGCCGGCTACCAGTCTGCCAAGTTCACGATATGCTAGCGGACTATGCGCCATCACTAAAAACTTGTAGCGGCTATGAAACTGCACCAGTTTGGCAACACTAAAGCCATCTTGCATCTGTTGTTGATAGTCATGACAGGCAAATATCCGGGTAATAAAATTCTCGCGTAGCGCCGGGTCCAGCAGGCGACCATCTTCCTCTACTGGCAACCACGGATAACGCTGCATAAGCTGGTGAGTGAAAATACCGGTTCCAACTTTTCCAAGTTGCTGCCCGGCAGCATCATAAACTCTAACCCGCTCCATGCCACAACTCGGTGATTTCGCGCAAACCACATAACCACTTAAGGTTGTCAATGTCGGTAACAGTTTCTCGGTGTATTGCTGCATCTGTTCGGTATGGTCAATACGGTTGTCCCGGCTTTGTACCAGCCTGATTTGCTGATGCTCATCACGTTGTAACCGGATTGCCGGCCTTGGCACACCCAGGCCGATTGCCTGCTCAGGACAAATGGCAACGAATTTTACCAGTGGTTTGAGTTGCTGCAGGCAAAACGTTGAGGCTTTATGTCCACCGTCAAACCGCACGGGTTCGCCCAGCACACATGCACTTATCCCAATTTTAATACTCATTACTATTTACTCTAAACATACACTCTCAACTCTACTTTGCTACTCAATCACTAAACACGGTGGTGACTCTTTTTCTTTACAAGCAAAGCAGGATAGCGGATCAGTTTTGGCATCGTTGCGAGCAAAAAAAAACGATAATTACCCAAAGGTACTTATCGTCTTTTTCATCATGTGATTTACCAGCAAACTTTTAAAAGGAATACAACACCGTCTGGCCAGCTTACCAGCAATCTGCATTACCCGTGTCAGTATACTCGCCGGCTTAAATCAGGCTTTGCTGGTGCCTGTTTCAACCCTGGATTTAAGCTTCTGACCTGGTCGGAATGTAACGACACAGCGGGCAGAGATCGGAATGTCTTCACCCGTTTTCGGGTTACGACCAGGCCGTTCATTTTTCACCCTTAAGTCAAAGTTACCAAAGCCAGATAACTTTACTTGCTCACCCGCTTCCAGCGCGGTACGAATTTCTTCAAAAAAAGCTTCTACTATCAACTTAGCATCACGTTTGCTAACGCCAAATTTGGTAAACAAACGTTCTGCTAAATCAGCTTTGGTAAGCGCCATTCTTAATCCCTCAACGTTGCGTCGAATTCGTCTTTAAGCACGCTAACCACTTGATTTACAACAAGTTGGATGTCTTTATCCTCAAGTGTGCGTGTTTTGTCCTGCAAAGTCAGAGCAATAGCAAGTGACTTGTAACCGTCTGCTACACCCTGTCCGGTATATACGTCAAACAATTTTAGGTCAACCAATTGATTTACGCCAACTTTTTTTATACTAGCAGTAATGTCGGCAAAACGCACATCGGATTTAACTACCACAGCTAAATCGCGTCTGTTCGCCGGGTATTTAGATAAGTCTGCTGCTTCAACAATAGCACGTTGTCCAAACGCTGCCAGTTCCAACTCAAACAGATAGGCTTTGCCTTTAATTCCCAGTTTACGTTCAGCTTCCGGATGCAAAGCTCCAAGATAACCCACAGTCTTGCCAGCTCTGCTAATCAGCGCCGTTTGCCCGGGGTGCAACGCACTTTGCTCGCCACTGCTAAAACTAAATTCAGCCGCAGCGGATGTCATACTGAGCAATGCCTCAACATCACCTTTAATGTCGTAGAAATCTGCTGGCCGCTCCGTCATGGCCCAATGTTCATTGCTTAGTGAACCCACTACAACACCACCAATGACTTCGACCTGACGAACGCCGCCTGCGGCCGCTGCATCGGGTATAAACTTAAGGCCATACTCGAAAAAGCGCAGACGAGTTTGCTGCCGGTTTTGATTATGTTGTACTGCTTGCAGTAAGCCCGGCCACAGATTCAGCCGCATCGCCGACATATCAGCAGAGATCGGGTTTGGCAAGTCAAGTGACGGTTGTCCGGGGAATAATATCTGCTGCACTTTGGGGTCAACGAAACTATAAGTAATTGCTTCCTGATAGCCACGGTCTGCCAACAAATCGCGCATCCGCTGCACACTAAGCTCTGCTTCACTAAACTTACGCATACTCAATGCAGCCTGGGGCGACACGTTTGGGATATTGTTGTAACCATAAACCCGGGCGATTTCCTCTATTAAGTCTTCGCTTATCGAGATGTCAAACCGATAGCCAGGTACCGTAACCTGCCAACCCAGATCGGTTTCTAACACGGTTAACCCTAACCGAGTTAAGATACCGGTCACTTCAGGTTTGGCAATAGCATGGCCCAGTAAACGTAATAGTTTCGCTTCTGAAAGGCTTATCTCAGCGGTTTTTGGCAAATGTTCTGCTGCAACAGCTTCTACTACCGGGCCTGGCTCACCACCAACTATCTGTAACAGCAAGGCAGTCGCACGCTCGATAGCGGTCCGTTGTAACTGAGGATCAACGCCACGTTCATAACGGTGCGACGCATCAGTATGCAACCCGTATTGACGCGCTTTACCAGCGATTGCCAATGGAGAGAAAAAAGCGCTTTCGAGAAAAATATGTTTGGTTTCTCCCGTAACACCGCTTTGCAAACCACCAAAGATACCAGCCATTGCCAATGCTTTTTCGCTATCGGCAATGAGTAAAGTATTGGTTTTAAGCTCAATTTCGGTTTCATCCAACAAAACCAGCTTTTCGCCTTCATGGGCATAACGAACATCGATATCACCCGATAGCTGATCTAAGTCAAATGCGTGCATCGGATGACCTAACTCCAGCAAAACGTAGTTAGTTACATCAACCACTGGGTCAATACTGCGAACGCCGCAGCGACGCAGCTTTTCCGTTAACCACAATGGACTGCTCTGGCTGAGATCAACATCTCTAATTACCCTGCCAAGATAGCGCGGACACGCTTGCGGGGCCGACAGTGTAATGGCTTTCTGCGCGTTGATTGTTGACGTCACTGCTGCCATCTCTGGCTGACAAACTGAGGAATTGTTCAGTACGCTAACTTCACGAGCCAACCCTTTAATGCCAAGGCAGTCAGCTCGGTTCGGCGTTAAATCAACTTCTATGGTATGGTCATCCAGTTCCAAATATTGCCGGATATCGATACCTACCGGTGCATCAGCCGGCAACTCCATAATACCGTCCGAATCATCGGCCATACCAAGCTCTGAAAACGAACATAACATGCCATTGGAGGGCTGACCGCGTAACTTGGCCTTCTTAATGACGAAATCACCAGGAAGAACTGCGCCAACCTTCGCCACGGCCACTTTTAAACCCATACGACAGTTCTTTGCGCCACATACAATATCCAGCAATTCCGGCTGACCGACATTGATCTGAGTAATTTGCAGTTTATCGGCATCGGGATGAGGACCACAGGCTACTACTTCGCCTACGACTACACCGCTAAATACGCCAGCAACGGGCTCAATGCCGTCTACTTCAAGGCCAGCCATCGACAGTTGTTCAGATAAGGTTGCAGTATCAATTGCCGGGTTAACCCACTGCCGTAGCCACATTTCACTAAATTTCATGCTTAGAATACTCCGCTTATCTGAACTGCTTTAAAAAGCGTAAATCGTTTTCGAAAAAGGACCTGAGGTCAGTCACGCCATAGCGCAGCATTGTCAGCCGTTCCACACCCATGCCAAAGGCAAAGCCACTGTATATTTCGGGGTCAATCCCAACGGAACGCAGCACATTTGGATGTACCATGCCGCAGCCTAATACCTCCAGCCACTTGCCGTTTTTGCCCATTACATCCACTTCAGCGGATGGCTCAGTAAACGGAAAAAAGGAAGGGCGAAAACGAACCTTTAAATCTTCTTCGAAAAAATTCTGTAAGAAGTCATGCAAAATACCTTTAAGCTCGGTAAAGCTGACATTTTTGTCGACCATTAACCCTTCAACCTGATGAAACATCGGCGTGTGAGTTTGATCGTAATCGTTGCGATATACCCGCCCTGGCGAAATAATCCGAAGGGGCGGCTGCTGTTGCTCCATAGTTCGGATTTGTACACCAGAGGTCTGGGTACGCAGCATCAGCTTCGGATTAAAATAAAAGGTGTCATGATCGGCCCGGGCCGGGTGATGCTCAGGTATATTCAGTGCGTCGAAATTATGAAAGTCATCTTCAATTTCAGGGCCATGTTTAACAGCGAAACCTAGCTCCGTAAAAAAACTTTCGATTCTGGCAATAGTGCGGGTAACTGGGTGTAAACCACCATCATCAAGTTTACGTCCTGGCAAGGTAACATCTATTTGTTCCTGAGCCAGCTTTGCTGCTAACTGCGCCTGTTGCAGATGGTCCCGCTTTTGATTAAGCGCATCCTGCACCTGCTGTTTAAGTTCATTAATTTGCTGACCAGCCAGTTTGCGCTGTTCAGGGTCCATCGCACCTAAGGATTTAAGCAGTTCGGTAATACTGCCTTTTTTCCCCATAAAGGTTACCCTAACTTCTTCCAGCGCAGCTATATCTGGGGCAGCAGCAACCGCTTGCAGTGCATTGTCTAATATTGCAGTCAGATTCATCTTTGTCCTCAAAGCAGCCAACATCGTCAGTAAGATTAAAACCGCTAATGATACACCAAAAAGGGCGCTAACACGCAGTAGCTAAGTGGGTTTTTTCGGCTAAAATAATACTTAAGTTGCTAAATGAGAATAGATTTAACGAAGGGAATGGTTAATTTACGCTGATGAACAATGGAAGCTTTATCCAGCTGATCCAGGATAGCGACTAAAGAGCGAATATCCCGCTCATAGCGGTTGAGCAGAAAGCGCGCGACATCATCACCCAGTTCCATACCCCGCTGGTGCGCTTTTTGTTTTAAAAGTTTCTGCTTATCATCGTCAGTCAGTAATCGTAATTGTAAACTATGGCAGGCCTGCAGCCGGGAAACCAGATCAGCCAGTTTAAAGCCCAACTGAGGAGGCGGTTGGTTTGCCACAATAATCAGGGCTTTTCCCTGTTCAACCATCCGGTTGTATAAATCAAATATTGCTATCTGCCAGCTAAGATCGTCGGCAATCGCTTGAATATTATCCAGGCACACCACATCAAGCTGCTCTAAATTATCAAGCAAACGAGGGCTTAACTGCTGATAATCCTGTAGCGCCAGTAACTGACTGGTTAAACCATGCTCCTGAGCAAAAATACAGGAAGCATAGAGTAAATGTGACTTACCACTACCACTTGCACCAAACAAATACAGCGGTGGCTGACCGCCAGGTTGCTGCAGATAGCGCTTAACGATGCTAACCGCTTCAGTCTGACCGGCAGCATAGAAACTATCTAAGGTCTCATCGTCTGGCAACGTCACCGCCAGGGTATATTGCAGCGGTTGCATTTAACGTCTGATAAACACGTATCGGGCATCAGCTTGCGATACCAAATTTAATTCAACAGCAGACACTGCCGGCTCATTGACGCCTAACGATGCCATATGCGGTGTATCCGATAATTGCAACGCCGTTTCCCATTGCAAAATACGGGTTAACTGGGCGAGTTCAATATGTAAGTTAACCGCAAACCGAGCCTCATTTGCTGAGTATTCGCTTAACGTCACTGCGGCCACACCAAGCACCCGATTTAATAACGTTTCAACAGTTACCACATCGGCCAGGTTCAGCAAGTTACTGACTGCCAACTGATACGTTTTTTGTTCAGCTTGCAAGACCACAGCTTGCTCTGCTGCCAATTCAGCTGTTAATGCTACACCAAAGGCACTCATCAGCTCAGAGGGTTCTGCTGCGGTAATCTCATTGCGAACAATTCGGGTCTGGTTTGTCCCTTGCACCGGACTTTGTCTCTGCCAGCTTAACCTTAACTTTTTCTCACCATCCTGACTGACTTCATCAAATGCCAGGGTCATTACCATATCCGGCCGGTAACGGCTGCTCGCCTGACCGATGGCTTGCCAGAACCCCGCCCAGACGTCGGTTTCCGACAGCAGCATCAGATCATCCATATCATAAAGTGGCAGTGTTACCGGAATACCATGCTCGGCCAGACTTTGCCGCAACAATTGCACCAGCTCATTATCTGGCCGGCGCAAAAAAGACCGGTCGGCGCCTTGCTGCTGCACAATCCAGACTAATATTTCTGGACGGTGCGCTCCCCAAATAGCAATTTCCTGCTGTTGCAGTAACAGGTTAATCAATTTGGCATCGAGCAATACTTTTAAGCGACTTGTTCCATTCTGACGTACGGATTCAAATTGTTTAACATACTTACCGGCATTATTCAGCTCATTGGTAATCGCCGGAAAGGCTGAAAGGTCACTGATGCCGGTCAAACGGGTGATAACCTGAGTAAGTGCATTACTCTGCCATTGACGCTGGGATTGCTCAGCGCTGACATCGGCGACATATAAGTTGTTCACTTCAATGGCAGATACCAGAGTACTGCAAAGCACAAGCACGGTTGCCAGCAACAATTTAACAGGTTGCATCTGAAATGCCATCTGAACTCCTCAACTATTAATTTGCTGCCTGTACAGGGTGGTGTAACACAACAAAGCCACCTTTCGGTGGCTTTGTTACAGCGTTAACCTAAGTTAACACCGAGCCGGTTAGCTACTTCTTCGTATGCTTCAACCACACCACCCAGTCCCTGACGAAAACGATCCTTATCCAGCTTTTTGCGAGTGGCTTTGTCCCACAGACGACAGCCATCTGGCGAAAACTCGTCTCCAAGTACTACCTGGCCATTAAACACGCCAAATTCCAATTTAAAATCAACTAACAACATACCTGCATCGTCAAACAATGCCTGCAGCACATCATTTGCCATAAAGGTCAAACGTTTCATTTCTGCTAACTGCTCGCCAGTTGCCCAGCCAAACGATGTTGCCAGAGACTCATTTACCATAGGATCATGTAATGCATCGTTCTTTAAAAACAACTCGAAGGTCGCAGGCGTCAACGCAATGCCTTCTGTCACACCCAAACGGCGGACCAGTGAGCCAGCTACATAATTGCGAACCACACATTCAACCGGAATCATCGCCAGCTTTTTTACCAGAACTTCGTCATCTGACAATAAGGCTTCCACCTGAGTGGGTATGCCTGCCTGCTCCAGTTTTTGCATAATAAAATAGTTAAATTTATTATTTATCATGCCTTTGCGATCAAGCTGTTCAATACGCTCGCCATCGAAGGCTGAGGTGTCATTACGAAAGTGAAGGATGAGTAAGTTGTCATCAGTCGTGTTAAATACTGTTTTAGCCTTACCGCGGTACAATTCTGTCGTTTTTTGAACCATTACTCACTCCAATCGCCTGGCGAAAAAATCAGGCGAAAGTATAAAGATCTTTATGCTATTGGCAAATGACTTTTTCTGTCTAACACTCAAAGTTCGACTTTTGCCGCTCTGATTGCCGCAACAAAAGGCTCATATGCAGCAACAATAGTGTCCGCTGCCAAAGGTTGGCCATCTTTGCTCAACAGGTTAATTACTGTACCCGCGTCACTGCGCTGCAATACAATCTGATAGTCGCTGTCGGCAATTGGTAAAACCGGCGGTGCCTCCTTACCCATCAATGATGACCACATGCCCCGACTTGGTTTAGTGTAGCTAACGTAATATGTGTAAACCGAGCGATTAATATCATTGACGGTAAAGTTAAGCTGCTCAAACACCGGCTCTAACTGCGACCAGGTGACATCTATTGATTGTGATGTAATAAACGCTGGCTCGCCTGCTTTATTTAAACCAGGTTCAAGTGCCACTTCCTGTACCCTATCCCGATTCACAATAGCAGTTTCTATTTCAGCTACAGCCACCTGATTAATCAGTCCATTTAACAACATCACTTCATTATCCCTGGCGGCCGCGCTGCTCAGTTCAGCCTGCCGATCAAAATAACGATGCTCCAGCAAACTAACGGTGACAATCGCCGTTCTGCCGTGTGGCTTCGGGTCAACGGTTATCGCATAGCGCGCTTCATCTAACTGCTGAGCATTTTGCCAAAACCAGAAGCCCTCTGTTTTAAAACGTTTAATCCAATCCGTTTCAAAACTAAGATTTGCGCTATCTGTGGCAGTAAGTTGAATATTCTGGGCCGCAAAATAGTCACGAATTTCGCTTTGTAAAAAGGGTACCAGCTCACCGGTTAAATCGTTCCGTTCAAACATAACCCGGGCCAGCTTTTCAGCTTCATCGGTTATTCTGCTGCTGCTTGCGGTGGCCAACACTAACACCGGTGACTTATCTGCAACATCGCCCGCAGCGTTGCCTACTTGCGGAATATCATATTTACCTGGCTGACGGGGGGTGGCCAAATCGGCAGGAATATCCAGGGTAACCTGTTGCCGTTGTATACGAGTGTCAGATTCATCCTTAAAAACAGAACAGCCACTTACTAACATGGCGCTCAGCGACAATGTGATACAACTTTTTTTCCAATAATGCACCTGTACTACTCCTGAAAAGGTATTGCCAAAAACCCGGGTTATTTCGCCAGATTAATTTAATGAGTTACTAAAAACGGACATTAAAACTGCAGACCCGCTTGTTGCAATGCCTGTTCGATTGTTCCGTGATGAATTGGTTCCAGCTGTGTCAACGGCAGGCGAATAAAATCTGATTCAATTAACGCCATTCGCTGTAATGCCCACTTTGTTGGAATGGGATTAGATTCAATAAATAACTGGTGATGCAGCCCCTGCAACATGTCATCCAGCGTCTGAGCTTCTTCAGTTTGCCCTGAGCGGGCCAACCGGCATAAACGTGCTAACAACGCCGGAGCGACGTTGGCGGTAACTGAAATAACCCCATGTCCTCCCGCCTGCATAAAAGCCAGACTGGTGGCGTCGTCACCACTAAATAACGCAAAGTCAGCGGGACAACGCTGCTGTAACTCTGCCAGTCGTGCCAGCGAGCCGGTCGCCTCTTTAATGCCGACGATATTCGCTGTAGTAGCCAGTTCAGCAACAGTTTCAGGCAGCAGATCTACCCCGGTACGGCCTGGCACATTATATAACAGCACCGGTTTAGCCGTCGCTGCTGCAACCTGTTGAAAATGCGCCAATAAGCCCTTTTGCATGGGTTTATTGTAGAAGGGCGTTACGGTCAGAAAGCCATCAATTGCCAGTTTATCAAGTTGACGGGTACGCGCCACGCCCTCAGCGGTGGCATTGGTGCCATTACCGGCTAACACCGGGATCTGTCCACTTACCTGACCTGCCACCCGGGCAATTATCTCTAGCTGCTCAGGAAAACTGATGGTTGCGGCTTCAGCTGTGGTACCCATGATAACCAGGCCATCTGAGCCTTGCTGCAGGTGAAAGCTAACGAGCTGTTCCAGCCCTTTATAATCAATTTCGCCGTCCGGCAACATAGGGGTCACTAAGGCAACAAAACTTCCACTGAACATCACAGTCACAGGCTCCACAACATACAAGGGTAATAGAATAAGGCGTCCTATGTTAAAGAGTGCTGCAGACAAACACAAGCCGGCAATCCGATAATGCTAATAGTTCGTCTAAACGGCTTATGATAAACTTAACGCCTTCTTCGGCATCGTTAAATGTTCTGATCGGAGTTTTATGTCGCAGCAACTTGTAATAACGGCTATCGGGACTGACCGCACTGGTATTGTCAGCAAACTGGCCCGGTTGGTCACTGACTATAATGCTAATATCATTGACAGTCGGATGGCAGTATTTGGTAACGAATTCACTTTTATTATGCTGATCCAGGGCGATCAGGCTGCTATTAGCAAAATAGAGTATCTGATCCCGTCGCTAGGTTCAGAACTTGATCTGACAACAATGACCAAACGTACAACTGCCCGGCCACGCACTCAAGTTGCTGCTCACTACGTTCTTGATTACTCAGGACCAGATCGGGTAGGCACACTCGGTGCAATAACCGGCCTGCTGGCCAGCCATAATATTTACATTGGCTCTTTGCAATCGGCCACTACCTTTAACAATGACAATACCGTGCAATTACACAGCCAGATAACGGTCGAAATACCGCTGGGTATTAACCCCTCAGATATTGAAACTGCTGTGATGGCATTGCTAAACGAGCTTAATCTTATTGGCACTTTTGTGATGCGATAAACCAGCCGCGGTGCATTCAAAGAACTGTCAGGCAAACACATCATTTATAATAAGGAGTTATTATGCAAACATTAACCGCCGGCCAGCAAGCCCCGAATTTTACTCTGCCAGACCAACATAGCAAAGCGATCAGTCTGAGCAACCTGCTGCAGCAAAGTAAGGTACTGGTTTATTTTTACCCCAAAGCGATGACTCCGGGTTGCACCGTGCAGGCGTGTGGTTTGCGGGACATTCAGTCATCGCTTGCTGAACATGGTGTGCAAGTTGTCGGGATCAGTACGGACGCCCCCGCCAGACTGGCGAAGTTTGCCGAGCGCGACCAACTTAACTTCACCCTGCTGGGCGACGAAGATCATCAGGTTGCAGAGCAGTTTGGTGTTTGGGGTACTAAAAAATTTATGGGTAAAGTTTATGATGGCTTACACCGGCTAAGTTTTCTGGTTAATCAGGATGGCACTATTGACCATGTATTTGATAAGTTTAAAACAAAAGACCATCATCAGGTCGTGCTGGACTATCTTCAGCACCGGGCGCCACAGCAGTAATTTTATTTAAAAACGACATTTATCGTATCGGCTGGCTATTCTGACTTGTCTTCCTGCCAATTGCCGATGCAATCGCTAGTATGGTGAAAAACTTAAATGGAGATGCAATGAAAACGCTGCTCAAAATAATTTACGCAAGCACGGTGCTACTGGCGCTGCACAGCGTTAGCCAGGCGCAGACGCTGGAAATCAAAACAGAAAAAGCCATATTGCAGGTTGAGACAGTAACCGACGGACTGGAAAACCCCTGGGGACTGGCATTTTTAGCCGACGGAAAGATGTTGGTTACAGAGCGCGCCGGACGTTTACGTTATGTCAGCGCTGATGGCAGCCTGAGTGAGCCAATCACAGGATTACCAGACATTACTGTCGCTGGTCAGGGTGGTTTACTAGACATTATTCTGCATCCCAGATTTGCTGAAAATAACCAACTATTTTTTAGTTATAACGAACCGGGTCAAAGTGGTAGCAGCACGGCAGTAGCCAGGGCCACATTAAGCGGTAATACCCTGACCGATGTTCAGGTAATTTTCAGTGCTCAGCCCAAAATCGACACTCGGCATCACTTTGGCGGTCGTTTAGTATTCGCCGCTAACGGTGATCTGTTTATTACTCTGGGTGATCGTGGTAGCCGTCGCGATGATGCCCAGACCCTAAATACTCACCACGGTAAAGTCGTCAGAGTGCAAACGGACGGCAGAGCGTCGGTGTTGAACCCTTATCTGCAGCGGGAAAATGCCCTTGCTGATGTCTGGTCCTATGGTCACCGGAATATTCAGGGTGCAGCACTGCATCCACAAACCGGGCAGCTCTGGACCCACGAGCATGGCCCACAAGGCGGCGATGAAATAAACATTGCCCAGGCTGATGTTAATTACGGCTGGCCGGTCATTACCTATGGTGAAGAATATGGCGGTGGTAAGATTGGTAAAACTGAGCAAGCAGGAATGATGCAACCCTTGCACTACTGGGTACCGTCCATTGCGCCAAGCGGCATGACATTTTATACCGCCAATCTGTTTAAACCATGGCAGCAAAATCTTCTGGTCGGATCGTTGAAGTTTGGTCAGCTTGTCAGGTTGGAGCTAAAAGAAGATACCGTCATTCATGAAGAAAGAATCATGATTGGCCAGCGGATCCGTGATGTCAGACAGGGTCCGGACGGTGCAATTTACTTACTGACCGATCAAAAGAACGGTCAGATTTTGCGGGTCACACCGAAAAAATAACAGGATGCCAGCTTTGCTTTGTTTTAAACCTATCGCGACCGCCAGTTCACTGGCGGTACTTTTTAATGCTTCAGTAATTTACGCTGATGAGCCCCTTGAAATCATCGTGGTTACTGCCACCAGTGAGCGCCAGAGCTGGTTACAAAGCCCGGCAAGTGTAGATATCAGCGACACACCACAGTCTGGCCTGCTGTTTGACAGCGCCCAGCTATTGCAGGGTATCCCGGGTGTGCAGGCTGACAGCAGAGCTAATTTTGCCCAGGATACCCGCCTGAGTGTTCGGGGCTTTGGTAGCAGAAGCCCTTTTGGGATCCGAGGCATATATCTGCAACAGGATGGTATTCCGCTCAGCGCACCAGACGGCCAGGGCCAGCTTGCCAGCGTGTTGCTAGATAACGTCCAGAGTATTGAAGTATTGCGTGGTCCGTTGGCAGTGCTTTATGGCAATGGCGCCGGTGCCGTTATCTCACTGAACAGCCGTCAACCAAGCCAGAGCACGTTAGCAACCAGCATTGCACTGAGCGAGCGGCATCAACAGCAACACATTAACCTCGCGGCAGTAGACGATAAACAAAGCCTGCAAATTGCGTTAAAACAGTTTAAAACGGATGGGTACCGGCCGCATTCAAGCGCAGAAAAAGATCAGCTACAATTTAACTGGCACCGGCAATTAACCAGCACCCTGCAGTTGCACTTACGTTATGACTGGTCGTATGACCCCTACCTGCAAGATCCGCTTAGCTTAAGCCCGGCGCAGTGGCGGGAAAACCCCCGGCAAACCGTGGCTGGCGCTGAGCTGTTTGATACTGAAAAGTCGGTCAAACAGCGCCAGACCAGTGTCAGTTTAACCGGTGAGGGTAACACCCCTTTCCAAATCGGCTTATGGCAAGGCCAACGAGATATCAACCAACGTCTGCCTTTTACGGGCTCTGCGATCACGTCCTCTGGTGGAGAAGTGCAGTTAAACCGCCAATATCACGGTATAAAAGGCCAATACCAATTTACGCTATCAGATAGTGTTAACGCAGTAATTGGCGGCAGTGCGGTACAGACAGATGATCGACGGTTCGGCTTTATTAATGACTTTGGACAGCGTGGTGATCTGCGCCGGGACGAGGATAATCAGGCCAGTAATATTGATGGCTTTATCCGGCTAAACTATCAACCCACTGCTGCACTGAACTGGCACGGTGGCTGGCGCTATTCCGATTTGGCCTATCAGATAACAGACTATTTTAGCGAGGGCGATAATCCGGATGACAGTGGCGTTCGCAACTACTATCAGCAAGCCTATGCACTGGGTGTAAACTGGCAACTCAACCAGCAACTGGCCTGGTTCGCCAGTGCCGGTACCGGATATGAAACCCCTACCCTTGCTGAGCTGGCATATAGCCCAGCAGGCGGCATTAACCTGCAACTGGCTGCCAGTACTAACCACCAATGGGAAACCGGCCTGAAATGGCAAAATAGCCAGCAGCGTGCCAGTTTAAGCGTATTTGCAATCGCCACTGACGATGAAATTATTGCTCAGAATAGCGAGGGTGGCCGCACCAGTTTTGCTAATGTCAGTGAAACCAGCAGGTTGGGTCTGGAGTGGCAATGGCATTATCAACTGTCAGCGCAATGGCGCTCCGAGCTCTCTGGTCATCTGTTGCAAGCAGAGTTTGACGAAGGGCAGAGGGCCGGTAAGCAGTTACCTGGTGTTGCAGCGGTTGAAGTGGATTGGCAATGGCGTTATAGCCTCCGCCTGGCGATACCATTGCAGGTAACCCTGCAAGGCCATTATCGTGGCAAGGTTTATACCGATGATAACAACAGCGATGCCGCGCCAGCTGCCATCTATTTCAGTGCCGCTGTGAACAGCCAGCAACAATACCAGCAATGGCAATTTAGACAGTGGCTTAGCCTGAATAATATTACCGACAAGCGCTACGTAGGTGCTGTGGTCGTGAATCAGGGAAATGGCCGATCTTTTGAGCCTGCAGCCGGGCGTGAATTAGCCGCCGGGGTTACCGTCAGTTATCAGTGGTAGCCTTCGCTGGCCCTGCGACAGCGTTGTGCTGTGAGCAGGGCCAGAACATTTAATTCAAGGTGGTTAGTTCACAGAGAACTCGCGTGGGGTTCGTCGGTCTTTTCAGACTGTGGATGCACCCTGCTCGACCAGGCTTTAATCGTCGCTTTTACCAGTGATGCCAGCGGAATAGCAAAGAAGATGCCCCAAAAACCAAATAAACCGCCAAAAAACAACACGGCTATTATGATGAATACCGGATTAAGATCAACGACTTCAGAAAACAGCAATGGCACCAGTACATTACCGTCTAAGGCCTGAATAATAGCGTAGGCCAGCATCAGATAGCCAAACTCTGCGGTAAGTCCCCATTGAAACAACGCCACCAGAGCAATGGGTAAGGTCACTAATGCGGCGCCAATATACGGAACCAGCACCGAAAAGCCGACACACACGGCAAGTAATAAGGCGTAGTTCAGACCAAACAGGGTGAAAACAACAAAACTCACCGCGCCGACAATCAATATCTCCAGAATTTTACCCCGGATGTAATTCATAATCTGACCGTTCATTTCGTTCCAGACCTGACTAATCAGCTTGCGCTCGGAGGGAAGCAGTTCAACAAAGCTTGCGCTTAATGAGGCCTTATCTTTGAGCATAAAAAACACCATCACCGGCACCAGCACCAAATAGATAAGCACGGCGACAACATCAAATATTGAGGCGAGCGACAATGACAGAATTTCCCGGCTGAATGTCATTAGCCGTTCATCAGCGGTTTGAATCATCAGGTAAATTTGCTCAGCACTGACAATACCCGGGAATAACTCCGGCAGCTCCAGCAGGTAAGTTTTACCAGAGGCTATCATGCTGGGTAAGTCTTTTGCCAAATTGCGCCCCTGTGCCCATGCTGCCGGTATAATTGACATCACTATCAGGGTTATAATTGAAATAAACGTTATTACCACCACGGTAGTGCTAATCGTACGGCTAAAACCCAGCCGGCTCAGGCGCGCTACCGGCCATTCCAGCAGATAGGCAAAAGCAATCGCAACCAATACTGGTCCCAGCATGCCACTTAACCAGTAAATGGCCAGAAAACCCAAAAAGAGCGTTAAAAACAGGGTTACCACCTGAGGATCTGAAAACTTATTGGTATACCACTTCTTTAACCAATCGAGCATAGCGCCACTCCAACCCTTTGCGAACAATAACAACGTAGTGTCTCAGTATAACTAACTTGGAACAAATTTTGTGGCTTATCTGTCAGACCCACAGCTGAATATGCTAAATTGGCGTAGTTTGCTGGTAAGTTAGCTAATTGCGTAATAATGCACCACTTAACTACTTACTTTTGAACTAATACTTCAGTTAACAGACCAAATATGCAGTTAACATCATCATCTGACACGAAAGCCGGGGCAGTATGTCATATCAAGCAATCCAGCAATTTTTCTTAGGATGCATCGCCAGTGTCAGCCTGCTGGTTAGCCCTGCCATAGCACAATCCGGCTTGCCTGATATTGGTGGCAATGCATTTTCGACCATCACACCTGAAAAAGAGAAGCAACTGGGTGATGTGCTGATGCGTCAAACCCGTGGTAGTTTGCCCATGGTCTACGATCCACTGCTTGACGAATATATTAATGATTTAGGAAACCGGTTAGTTGCCCGCGCCAATGACGTTAAATTCCCTTTTAAATTTTACTGGGTTAACAACAAAAATATTAATGCTTTCGCTACGTTAGGCGGAAATATTGCCTCACATACCGGCACGCTGGCAGTCTCAGAATCGGAGAGCGAATTTGCGTCAGTCATGGCCCATGAAGTTGCTCATGTCACCCAACGCCACATTGCACGCTTTGTTGAAGCCCAAAATCAACGCGCACCGGTATCCATGGCTGGCATTTTAGGTGCCATCGTGTTGGCAACCGTTAATCCTGAAGCAGGAATGGCAGCCATGATGGCAACTCAGGGCGCCGCCCAGCAAAGTGCCATTAACTTTACCCGCGGTAACGAGCAGGAAGCCGACCGGATAGGTATGAAAATTCTGGCAGATTCAGGCTTTGACCCTTACGCTGTGCCTGAATTTTTTTATAAGCTCACTCAGCAAAGCCGCTTTGTTAATCAGCAACTGGCTTTCTTACAAACTCACCCCTTATCACAAGCGCGGGTTAGCGATACCCGTTTGCGGGCAGAGCAATTTGAAAAACGTTATGTGCCCGACAGCCAGGATTACATTCTGAGTAAAACACGGGTGTTAGCCAGATATCAGTACCAGAGCACTGAAACGGTAGAAGTTTTCCAGCAACGATTAAGCCAGCCCGGCGGCAATACCAGAGCCAACCTTTATGGTTTAGCGCTGGCTAAACTTGATAACAACCTGTTTGCTGATGCCCAGAAAATTATTGAAGACTTACTGCTGGAAGAACCGCACAATTTATATTATGTCGATGCTTATACCGATATTTTGCTTGGCCAGAATCAATTTACCAAAGCACTGGAAATTCTGGAGCAAGAGTACCTGATCAGACCCAATAACCAGGTTGTTACCTTAAACTATGCCAATGCCGCTATCAAAGCCGGCAGTTACCGCCTTGCCATTCATTTATTGCGTAATTTATTGTATTACAAAAACGATAATATTCTGGCTTACGATTTATTATCTGATGCCTACAAAAGGTTGGAAGACTATCCGAAATATTATGAAGCCCGGGCAGACTTATACTACCAGATGGCAAATTACCCGAAAGCAATTGATGATCTTAACGAAGCGCTGAATCATATTGGTGAGAAGTCCCGCCTCGAAAACAGACGGGTCGAGGCTAAAAAGCAACAACTTCAAGCCGAGTTTGACCGCCTGAAGCAAATGTAAGCAGGTTTAGCACTGACCAGATACGCAACATTACACCGATATCGCGAGTTAATGGAAGATTTATGATTACGATTTATCACAACCCCCGCTGTTCAAAAAGCCGTGAGGCGTTAGCATTGCTGCAACAACATTGTGAACACATTGCAGTAATTGAATATCTGAAGACACCACCCACTGCAGCAGAACTGGCTGCAATCTTGATGAAGCTGAATATCTCAGCCAGAGAATTACTGCGTAGCAAAGAAGAAGAATACCGTAATTTGCAACTCAATAACCCGGCGTTAAGCGAACAGCAACTGATTAATACCATGGTAGAGCATCCCAGGCTGATTGAGCGACCTATTGTTGTCAAGGGTGATCAAGCCGCTATTGGTCGTCCCCTTAGCAATATAAGCGCGCTTCTCTGATGAGTGCTCAGGTGCTGGTACTTTACTACTCAAAACATGGCAGCGTGGCTGCGTTGGCTGAAAAAATTGCTATTGGTATCGCTCAGGCAGGAGCCACTGCTGTTGTTCGCAGTATCGCCGGTTTTGACAAAGAGTCGCCAGGCAGGCATCCGACGGTAACTCAGGCAGATCTCAGTCAATGTGATGGCCTGGCATTTGGCAGTCCGGTCCGTTTTGGCAATATGGCTGCTGAAGCCAAAGCATTCTGGGACAGCACCAGCAGCATTTGGCTCAAAGGTGAGTTAATTAACAAAGCTGCTGGCGTTTTCACTTCATCAGGCAGTATGCACGGTGGCAACGAAGCTAATTTGTTAAGTATGATGTTGCCACTGCTGCATCACGGCATGGTGTTAATGGGTATCCCATACGCTGAGCCGGAGTTGCACAATACTCAAACCGGTGGCACCCCTTATGGCCCCACTCATATTAGTGGCTTGCAAGGCAATACTAAACTGAGTGTTGATGAACAGCGGTTGGCTGTTGCTTTTGGTAAGCGCCTGGCTCATCTGAGTATGTCTTTAAAATCTGCAGGGTTTGATAAATAATGAATGAACATACTGAAGTGGCGATGGCGCCACGAACGAAAATCTACCTTTTGCTGGCACGGTTTGGTTATTGGGGTTTATGGCTGCTGATACCACTATGGTTACTCTGGCTCGCGCCTGCAACATACGGCAGTACCAGCCAGATAACCGGCAATAAATTAATCAGTACAGCGTTGCTGTGGCTGCCGTTATGGTTGCCGATGTATGGCATTATTAAAGGAAAAGCTTATACCTTTGCCTGGGCTAATTTTATTGTGATGATTTATTTTTTGCACAGTCTGACTAACTTGTGGGTCAGCACCGGGCTGTATCAGATGCTGGCGTTTATTGAGCTGCTGCTGGCATCAATTATGTTTATAGGTTGTACTTACTTCGCCAGGCATCGCGGCATAGAACTTGGATTAAAAATTCCAAGACTGAAAGACGACCCACGCCAGTAACAGTATGTAACTGCCGTTATTCGAGCCTTTCGCCTTTATAACGGCGTAGTTGCCTGTCAATAAACTTGTTCTCCACCAAGGTATGCAGGCCCTGCATTAAACTTGCCGCAAGCTCAGGGTTAAAACGGCTGATAGCACAATAAACTGACGGCGGTGCAGACCAGAGGGGATCGGCTGCAAAGCTACCCAGCCCGCCATTTGCCATAAAAAAATAATAAGACAAGTCGACACTCATTACTGCATCCAGTCTTCCCTGCTCCAGGCGCTTCAGGTTGCTTTCCAAGGTATGTGCGTCGTCCCGGATAACATCGCCAAGTGCAAACACCTGTTCTAGCTCAGGATAAGTAAAACCACGGGTGGTACCCACCCGCTTGCCGACCAGATCAGGTAAGGCAATAATAGGCGAGCTATCGGCTCGGCGAATAAACAGCTGTTGCGTTGCAAACAACGGTGGACTCCAGTGAAAAAGATCTGGCTCTGCCACCCAATCCGGATTCAGAAAACAAGCGACATCAGCCTGGCCGTTCTCTAACCAGCCTTCGATTCTGGTTCTGGGTAAATCGAGATACTGAATTTCCAGTTTGGTTAATAACGCCAATGCATCCAGAATATCTTTACTTAATCCCGCACTTAACTTACCTGCGTCATCAAATATGGCATAGGGCGGCGTATTGGTGTCACTAACCGCCGCTCGCAATACCTGTTGCTCAGTGGCTGCTGTGCCAGAACCTGTCGCCAGGAGCAATAATGACACGCTGACACATTGACGCAGATTTAATCGCATAAGACCCTTTGAGCTGCGCTCAGAATAATGGCGTCGATCTTAAATTTATCATGAAATGTTAAAATAGCCAGAAAACCGGTTTCAAGATAAATTTTGCCAAAGCCGATCTGATAAACCATGCAGGCCGTATTATTTTGCAAGTCAGAAACAAGTGGCAGTGAATTGCAGTATGAGTAAACAATTAGCATTATTTCCATTGAGCAGCTTTATTTTGCCTGGCGGTAAAATGCGTTTGCGGGTGTTCGAAAAACGTTATATCAGACTGGTTAAAGAGGCCGGATTGGGTAAGCGCAGTTTCGCAATGGCATTGCTTAACCCGTTTGCTACCCAACACCATCGAGACCGGATCTTACCACTGGCGACAGAAGCGGTAATCGATGATTTTGAACAACTTTCAGATGGTTTACTGGGCATTACAGTCAGAGGGGTACGCCGGATAGAAATTATTGAGCGCTGGCAGGAAGAAGACAGCTTGAATGTTGCATCCGTGACTGAATTGAGTAGCTGGCCAGAGACCCGCTTAAGCCAGCGCTATCCCGATTTATCCCGTTCATTCCTCCAATTATTGGCAGACTATCCGCAACTGCAACAACTTTATCCGGAGCCCGAGCTTGATAACGCCAGTTGGCTGGCATCGCGCTGGCTGGAGCTGATGCCCATACAGCCGGGCTTAAAACAAAAACTGTCTGCAGAGCAAGACCCTTTTGTCTGTCTGGATAACCTGCAACACTGGCTGGAACATAATTCCTAGCACTATTGCCGCCATCTGACAGTATTGCCGCCCGGCTACTACTCAATACCAATGTATTTATGAACCTGCACACTTAGGCGCCAATTGTGTTTTTTACAATAGGAAATGGCCAGTGCAGTGGCTTTTGCCTGCTGACTGATTGGCTGCAGATAAATCAGCTTCTTGCTGATATCAGTTTGCGCCAGCAGTTGCTGCAACTCGACCACATGTTTATCCATTGCCACCGGATGCTTAATTTCATCAGCCCGGTTCAGGGCACTTTGCAATACCTTGTAGCCGCCTTTCATATTTACTTTGGGTGAAACGGTTACCCAACTTTGTGGCGGGACTAAAATGTCAAAGGTGCCGCTGGTTTCAATCTGCGTCTGATAACCCGCATCGTGCAGCGTGGTACAAAGCGGGTTTAAATCATACATACAGGGTTCACCACCGGTTATCACTACATGTTTGGCCTGGTAACTGTTTTCACGAAATAGCGTCAGTACCTGCTCGGCACTAAGCTCTGCCCACTGTTCCGTTTCAGCCGATTTTGCCATAACAATTTTCGGTGTTACCTGCAAATCAGGGTTAATCACCCAGGTGTGCTTCGTATCACACCAGGAGCATCCGACCGGACAGCCCTGCAGCCGGATAAAAATAGCAGGCACCCCGGTAAAGCTGCCTTCCCCCTGAATCGTTTCAAATATTTCATTAACCTTGTATAGCAATCCGCGGGTTCCTTAATGACAAGCAGGTGATCTGACCGCAATGTTCAAGTACAATGCGCGGCCTGTTTACCCGCTATTATACAGAGAGAGGCAAAGATGAGCCAAAAAGTTGTGGTTATTTATTCCGGAGGCATGGATTCCTTTACCATACTGCACAAAGCAATTGCTGCCGGCCACGACGTTTATGCTTTATCTTTCAACTATGGTCAGCGCCATGTTAAAGAGCTGATTTGTGCGGCTGAAGTCTGTAAAGAGCTGAATATTAATCATAAAATTGTCGATATTTCAGCCATTAATCAGCTAATCAGTGGCTCCTCGCTGACCAGCGACATTGATGTACCAGAAGGCCACTACGCGGCAGATAATATGAAATCAACCGTGGTGCCCAACCGCAATATGATTTTACTGTCTTTGGCAGTGGGTTACGCTGATTCAATTGGTGCCCGCGCCGTCTATTACGGTGCCCATTCGGGTGATCACTTTATTTATCCGGATTGCCGGCCGGAATTTGTCCAGAAAATGAATGATGTCTGCCAGATTGCCAACTATCAGCCAGTCGATATTGTCAGTCCCTACCTGTATCAGACTAAAATTGAAATTTTAGCCGATGGCCTGGCTATGAGCCTTGATTACAGCAAAACCTGGACCTGCTACAACGGTCGCGATAAAGCCTGCGGCAAGTGCGGCTCCTGTCAGGAGCGCTTAGAAGCGTTTAACCTGAATAACGCCACCGATCCCCTGCCCTATGAGTAACGGCGTATTCCTGTTTAGATAATTCAGAGTGTAAAAAAGCGGCCGGGTGGCCGCTTGGTACATTCGACGATGTTAACCGCTGAACAAACTTGAATGTAGCTGCTTTACCACCGCCGGCGCATCGGCATCCTGTACTAAAAAGCACAGGTTGTGCTTGGAAGCCCCGTGGCAAATAAGCCGCATGTTTATCCGCTCCAGGGTTTTAAACAACTCACCGGTTATACCTTTACTGCTATGTAAATGGTTACCAATAACGGCTACCAGACTCAATCCCTGCTCCACCACCACATCACAAAATGCTCTTAGCTCCAGCAGCGCCGGCTCTACCGCATGACTAAACGCGCTGGTCATGCCGCCTTCATCTAAGGTCAGCGCGACACTGATTTCTGAGGTAGTCACTAAATCAACTGAGATTTGATGCCGGCTTAAAATATCAAATACCCGGGCTAAAAAACCGGCAGCATGCAGCATGTCCGGGCTTTTCACGGTAATTAGCGTTTGTGATTTACGCAGCGCAATCGCCCGGTAAGGTGGCCGCTGTTTTACCTCTTTGGCGATCCAGGTACCGCCTGCCTGTGGTTCACGGCTGGAACCAACAAACACCCCGATATTGCGACGCATGGCCGGTATTAATGTTGCAGGATGCAGTACCTTGGCACCAAAAGTGGCCATTTCCGCTGCTTCATCGAAGCTAATCTCACCAATACAGCGGGCTTGATCGGTTAAGCGAGGGTCGGTGGTAAATATGCCGACTACGTCAGTCCATATTTGTACGGTACTGGCTTGTAAGGCTTCTGCCAGCAAAGCCGCACTATAATCTGAACCGCCACGACCCAGGGTTGTGGTTTGCTCAAACTCGTCCTGACCAATAAAGCCCTGGGTTACGATACACTGCTCGGCAATTAATGGTTGCAAATGTACTTCAGCCAGTTGTGCAATTTGCTTTACCTGTGGCTCCGCCCGGCCAAAGCGGCTATCGGTGCGCATAATACGGCGAATATCGAAACATTGCGCCGCTAAGCCGCGCTCAAGCAACACCTGACTGAACAAGGCCGAGCTTAAACGCTCACCAAATGATTGAATAAGGTCTTTGTGGGCACTGCTGTAAACGGCACCGCCGTTTTCAATCAGCCCCTTAAGCTCGCCCAGCAGCAGCTCAATGGCCTGTGCAACCTGCTCTGGATGGTTTAAACGGTTTAGTACCGCCAGGGTAATCGCTTCGATGCCGGCGTAAGCGTCATAGCGCTCGGTAACCCGGGTAGTTTTGGTAATGTCGACTAACAGATTGGTAACACCGGAACTGGCGCTGACCACCACAACCCTGATGGCATTGTTGGCCAGGATAATATCGGCGCAGCGGCTCATGGCATCAAAGTCAGCGACACTGGTGCCACCAAATTTGGCGATAATAAGATTGGACAAGGGTGTCTCTCCTTACAAAGAAAATAAGCAGAGCATGGCTTTTGCTAATTGCAGCAAAACGGGAATAGTACAGACCGTTGCTATCGATAACAAAGGCCAGAAGCTCTCCACCAAACAAACAGGTGACAGTTGGCAGGATTCAGCCTGCTCAACCGAAAGCACCCCCAACTATATGGCGCACTTTCTCGGCGTTAATCCCCCTGGCCCACGCTGCGAAGTATAGTCTTCTAACATGGGTTACCTGGTTAACGCGCCTCTTCTGGTCTATCAGATATGATTGACGGCGGCCACTTTAACTCGTTAGCCGCCAGATAGCAATAGCCTTTTAGCCGTCTATCAGCTTAGCGCACGTCTACCGATTGTCATCGGTTATAATGCGCCGCATGATAACAGTAATAACTGAATGCTGCCTTAGTAAGGATAACTTTAATTAACTGTATTGGTTGTTAATGTGTTTAATCAGCTCGATAAATGTGTCCATATCTTTTTCGTTCTGAGCATCGCTGTGCCATTTATGATGAAACCCCAGCGTCAGCTGTACCTTGGCTGATTGGAAATAAACTTCGTAGCCGTCGAAGCCCTGGCTTACCGTCAACCCATCCAGGGTAAAACCGGCCCCATGATCAGTGTCTACCGCTTTGCCATGTTTTTCTACTTTGGCGTAGACATTTAAAAGCAATTTACCATCAAGTTCATTGTGCATAGTCAGCCCTTTATCTTTGGTTGTGCGTATTTCTGTGATGCAGAGTATTCTGAGGTTGGCTTTTAGCATAGCAGTTAAAAGCCATTGGTTTGATGAGTTTACGTAATGCAGGTATAGTACGGTTGTCTTACAGGAGAAAAAAATGCAAAAGACGCTTATCGCTTCCGTCCTGCTCTTTAGTCTTGGTGCCAGCGCCAACATCGTGCAGGATGCGCCGTTAGTTTCTATCGATACCCATGACGCCTATTTTAATCAGCTAAAAGCCCTCTGCGGTAAAGCGTTCGCCGGTGAGATTGCGGTCGACAACCCGCCCGCTCCGGGGTTTGAAGGTGCGTTAATCATGCATGTGCGTAAGTGCACCGACAGTCAGTTGCAAATACCGTTTCATGTTGGTAATGACCATTCACGTACCTGGATTATCACGAAAACCGGCTCAGGTTTAACATTAAAGCATGACCATCGCAATGCCGATGGCAGTCATGATGAGCAAACCATGTATGGCGGCCAGACACTGGATGCGGGTTGGGCCAATGCCCAGTCGTTTCACGCTGATCAGTATTCAAAAGAACTGTTTACGGCGCGGGGGATACCACAGTCAAATACCAATATCTGGCAGATGTTTATTTACCCTGAGAAATTCAGCTACCGGCTGATCCGGGAAGGTCGCGAATTTAAGGTTGATTTTGACCTGACACAACCTGTTGCTTTACCGCCAACACCCTGGGGCTATGCTGACTAGCATTTTTACTATAAAACTAAAAACAACCTTCAATAACTGGAGCCACTATGAAAACGTACCTAAAGTTTTCACCACTATTTATGATCCTGGCAGGCGCGCTTACCCTTAGCGCTTGCTCCAAACAACCGGCAGCACCGGTTGACGACAGTCCGGCTGAACCCGAAACCACAACTGAACTGGTTGATACCGATTTTAACCCTCGCTTAGGCGAGTATATTAAAACGCTGGCCTCTGATGAGTATCAGGGCCGGGCGCCAGCGACTAAAGGCGAAGAGCTTACCGTCGCTTATCTGGAAGAAAATTTTAAGCGGATTGGTTTAAAACCAATCGACGGTGACAGTTATAAGCAACCGGTGTCACTGGTGCAGATTGATCCAAAACAAGTATCTGATATGACATTATCGGGTGAAAATTTACCTGAAAACTTTAAATATCGCGACGAAATGATTGCCTGGACCACCCGGGTTACCGATCAGGTAAGTGTAGAAGAAAGTGAAATGGTATTTGTCGGCTATGGCATCGTGGCGCCTGAATACAACTGGAACGACTACGAAGGCCTGGATGTAAAAGGTAAAACCGTAGTGATGTTCGTAAATGACCCCGGCTATGCAACTCAGGACCCAGAGCTGTTTAATGGCAATGCCATGACCTATTACGGCCGCTGGACTTATAAATTTGAGGAAGCTGCCCGTCAGGGCGCGGCGATGGCGCTGATTATTCATGAGACCGCACCAGCCAGTTATGGTTGGGGTGTGGTCGCCCATGGCTCGCCAATTAAATTTGATCTGGTCAATGACAACAAAAATATGGACCGGGCTAAAGTTGAAGGCTGGCTGACAACTGAATCTGCCGAGAAATTATTTGCCAATGCGGGTACCGACTTAGCCACCATGCATAAAAAAGCGCTGGAGCCTGATTTCAGCCCGGTACCGCTGAAGGCTAAAGCTTCGGTTACGGTTAATAATAACCTGCGCGAACTGACCTCCAGCAACGTGGTGGGCTATATTGAGGGCAGCAAATATCCGGATGAATACGTGCTGTATATGGCGCACTGGGATCATCTGGGTATGGATTTCTCCAACCCTGATAACAAAGTATTTAACGGTGCGCAGGACAATGCCAGCGGCACCGGCGCGGTTATTGCACTGGCCGAACACTTTGCTAAACAGCCGCAACCCGAGCGTTCAATTGCCTTTGTATTGGTAACAGCAGAAGAGCGTGGTTTACTGGGCTCAGCCTGGTATGCCGCCAACCCGGTATTCCCACTGGAGAAAACCGCTGCGGCTATTAATATGGACGTTATGAACATGTATGGGCCGATGAAAGACATGGTTATTGTTGGTCTGGGCAATACTGATGTTGAGAAAATTCTGGTGAAATATACTGAGCAGCAAGGCCGCTATGCCGTCCAGGAGCCGAATCCGGAAGCAGGTATTGCCTATCGCTCAGATCATTTTAACTTATCGAAAAAAGGCGTGCCTATTCTGTATGCAAAAGGCGGTAACGATCATTATCAGCAAGGTGCTGAATGGGGCGCAGCGCAACGTGCAGAATATAATCGCTGTTGTTACCACAAAGTACAGGATGAATGGCGTGCCGATTTCGACTTACGTGGCGCTCAGCAAGATTTGTTCCTGTACTACCGGGTAGGCAATGAGCTGGCCAATAGCCGGCAGTGGCCAAACTGGTATGAAGGTAATGAATTCCGGGCTATCCGCGATGCCTCAGCCGACGCCCGCCAGTAAAAACAAAACGATGTTGTAATTCGTTAGACGAAGGGCAGCCATATGGTTGCCCTTTTTTTCCGGGTATTACTGGTTATTCTCGTCTTAGCCAGCTAATTTGCTAATTCAGAACTTATTCAGGTAGGGTTATCTACATTGATGATCATTGATCTTAATGAATAACTTTATTCTGGCTGCTATGGACATGCTATGCGACGTTTTTTAAAAGCAGTGCTCATTTTAGTGATCGGCTTACCGGTAATAGCAGCCGCAGCTTATTGGTATTTGCAGCAAAGTATTGCAGCAGCGGGAATTAGTCAGCTGCAATTGGATTTCAACCGATTGACCCTTCACAGCGTCTCTTTTCACCGGGTCCGGTTTCAGCTGCAACAGAGCGACGCACAGCATCAGTTTGATTTACAGAATGTTGAACTCCGGTGGCTGTGGCCACAGGCTTTTAAACCACAACTGCAATATATCGGGTCAGGCCCGGGTAAAATTATCGTTGGTAAACCAAGCAAGCCTGCAACCGCAAATGATGCCAGTCCCTTGCTTGTCCCTGGCCAGTGGCAATTACCAGATTGGTTGCCAGAGCATATTAAGCTTGCCGATACTCAGCTTGTGCTGCCCTGCCCGGCCGGCCAGTGCCCGCTGCAGTTAACGGGTTATTTGCGCTACCACGCCAGTCAGGCTCAGCTAATCTCCGGGGAAACGAATACCACCGAAGATAACGCTGCACCACCTTATTGGCAAAGCCAGTTTAGCATTAGCGAGTTTCAACCACTCGAGCCTGGCCAGGCCGAGCTGCTTATCGACTTGCGATATCAGCCGACACCGCAACCGTCACTGGAATTAACGGTACAGCAAGCGCAGCAACTTGGGTTTAGTTTAAAACAGCATATTAACCCCGACAGCCGGCAGGCCGAGACTGAGCTGGTGTTAGCGCTTTCCCCGCCCTCACCGACTAACCAGCGTTTATTTCAACAATGGGGAGTAACTTTACCCGAAGCCTGGCTGGCTCAGTTCCAGCAACCGGTGCAACTGTATAGCAAGCTGCAGTGGCAACTGCCGGCGGATGGTAATCTGTCCAACCTGTTAAGCAGTCATGATCTTAATGGTATTGTCGTTGCCCGGGTACCCGATCCATTCTATTTACCCAAACTCGGCTTAATCCAGGGCGAGTTAACGGCAGATTTACGACTTAAAAATCAAATAGTAGAGCATTGGCAGCTCAATGCCAGCGCGGTGCTCTCTGAGCTTGAATTACCCGAAGCCCTGACGGCCATGGGCATTCACCTAAGCCCAATCAACGTTGTACTTAGCGCTAAAGCAAATGAAAAGCCAGATTTGAAGGCGCTACCCTTGCAACTCAACCTGAACAGTAGTGGTGAAAATCGTTTTACCCTGGAAAGTGAGCTGACCCTTGATATCAGCGACAACCCGGGACTGACGATTAAAAAGGCAGTAGTAAGCGCAGCGATTGCAAAACTGGATCTTGCCAACGAACAGAGCAGCACACCTAAAGTTAAGCTTAGAGACATTGTGCTAAGTAGTGCGCTCAGTGGCGACTGGACACCAGAGAACTGGCAACTGACCCTGGCCAGCGACACTCATATCCGCACTGGCGTCTCGTCAGATCTGCTGCAGATAGGCAGTCTCGACCTCACGGCAAGTAACAGCACTATCACAGGTGACAACAAGGGTGTCACGGCCATAAACACCGATGTTAAGCTCAGTGCGAATAGCGTAAGCCACTCGGCACTGCTTAGTAAACACTGGCAATGGCAAGGCACTGTCCGTCTGGAGGCAGAAACCCTGGCGCTAGACAATGCCCAGCTGAGCAACGATGCCGGGCTGATGCTCAGCCATCAGCTGAGTTTTCAGCCAGAAAACAAAGCGATAGCGCTGCGCTGGCAGCTAGCAGAGATATTTTTGCTGGCAGGAACCCCTTTAGCAACCTCATTTAACAACTGGCCGCCGCTTCTTAGCGTAAATCGGGGCAAAATTACCGCGTCTGGCGAGGCTAATTATCGTGGTAGCGCATTTACCAGCGCCAGTCAGCTACAATTTGGCGATGTCGCCGGTATTTATGACCGAAGCCTGTTCAGTGGTTTAAATGGCATAGTCGACGTCGCGGTTAGCAGTGACACACTGCAACTAAATACCAGTAATCTTACCCTGAACCGGCTGAATCATGGCATTGAAATGGGTCCGCTTACCGTCAAAGCCTCTGCCACTATGCCACTGCTGGCCCCCGGGCAACTGCAGATTGATTTGCAGCAAATTGAAATGCAGATCATGCAGGGTATGGTTAGTGTTAACGAGCAGCAACTGGATTTCAGCCAGCCAGAGAACCAGCTTATCCTGCACTTGCGGCAGATTGATTTAGCCAGCCTGCTGCAGCAGCACCCATCCAGTGACTTAACAGGTAACGGTAAACTATCTGGTAAAGTCCCCATTACCATCAATGCCAAAGGGGTAAGTGTTAGCGACGGCAATATTGCCGCTGAAGCACCGGGTGGCCGCTTGCAGTACCAATCAGCGAGTGCCGGTGCTATGGCGAAAACCAACAGTAATATGAAACTGGTGTTAGATGCGCTGGAGAATTTTCAATACACCGTGCTTAGCAGCACGATCAGTTACGACACCAGTGGCAAACTCAATCTGGGTTTAAGATTACAGGGCAGCAATCCCAACCTGCAGCAGGGCCGCGCCATTAATTTAAATGTTAATGTGGAAGAAGACTTGCCTGCCCTGATTACCAGTTTGCAGTTAACCAATAAATTAAATGAAGTCATCACAAAACGAGTACAACAATATCTTAAACAGCAACAGTATCTTAAACAACATAAGGCGGCTGCCGCCAACGGAGAAAAACCATGAGACGATTAGCCACAGTGCTGGCAACAGCTTGCGTACTGTTGCTCGCCTGTACGCCCAAAGTTCAGGTAGAGCTACCTAACGAGCCGATAAATATTAATCTGAACGTAAAAATTCAGCATGAAATTTATATTAAGGTAGATAAACAACTTGATGAATTATTCAGTGAAAATAGCGGCTTATTCTAAGGAGACGGTAATGAACAGTAATATTAATAATCCCAAAAAACGCTTTGGAAAAGCCCGTCTGTTGCTCGCCTCCCTGGTATTGGCAGTAAGCTTGCCGGTGCTGGCGATGAATTTGCAACAAGCAATGGCCGCGTTAAGCCAGGCGAAAGTTCAGGGCCTGGTGGGGGAGCAACCTAATGGATATCTGGGCGTAGTAGAAAGCTCGGCAGATACTGAAGCAGTGGTAAAACTGATTAACGATGCCAGACGGGCAGAATACGTCAGAATGGCGAAGCAAAATGATATTGCCGTCGCCGATGTTGAAGCTATTGCTGGTCAGAAAGCCATTGAACGAACTGCCAGCGGCCATTTTATTCTGATCGACGGTAAGTGGCTGCAGAAGCGTTAGTAACAGCCCGGTTTTGCGCCAGCCTACCCTCAGGTTCGCTGGCGTTAGACTTTAGTCGCATCCCCCTCGTCCTCTTCCTGATGTACTATGCTTAGCATTCCTGGTGACTGGTCAGAGCGTGTTGAATGAATGCGATATTTTTGATGTTGATGGGTCTTGGCGCTATGGCGCTGGGCTATTTTGTCTACGCGAAGTTTATCTGCGAGAAAATCTTTAAAGTCGATCCACACTTTCGCACGCCTGCTCATGAAATGCAGGATGGCATTGATTATGTGCCCACCAATAAATACATTCTGTGGGGCCATCACTTTACTTCTGTTGCTGGAGCTGCACCAATAATTGGTCCCGCCATTGCCGTTATCTGGGGTTGGGTGCCGGCGTTTTTATGGGTGGTATTTGGTACCATATTCTTTGCTGGTGTGCATGATGCCGGTGCCATCTGGGCCAGTGCCCGCAATAAAGCAAAATCGATTGGCTCATTAACCGGCGATATTGTCGGCAACCGGGCCCGCATTATTTTTATGATTGTGATATTCCTGGTGCTGCTGATGGTTAACGCCGTGTTTGCAGTGGTAATATCCAGTCAGCTGATTAAATTCCCCAGTGCCACCCTGCCAGTTTGGGGCGCCATAGTGGTCGCACTTATTATCGGTCAGCTTATTTACCGCAAACTGATTAGCTTACTTCTCGTCACTATTATTGGTGTCGTGGCGTTATATGCAATGATTTACGCAGGCCCATTGTTGCCTTTAGCACTACCGGAAACACTGGGACCCCTTAGTGACAATCAGAGCTGGATTATCCTACTATTTGCCTATGCCGCCATCGCCTCGCTATTACCGGTGTGGATGTTATTGCAACCCCGCGATTACATTAACGGCATTCAACTTTTTGTCGGCTTAATCTTACTTTATGGTGCGGTACTTATTTCAGGGCCGGAATTAGTCGCACCGGCGTTTAATACTAATGTGCCAGAGGGCACGCCTTCGATCATCCCGCTGTTATTTGTAACGATTGCCTGTGGTGCTATTTCTGGCTTTCATGGCTTAGTGTCCAGCGGTACTACCTCTAAACAATTAGATAAAGAGCCGGATGTGCGTTTTGTCGGCTACTTTGGTGCTGTCGGTGAGGGCTCGTTGGCATTGGCTGCCATCATTGCCGCCTGTGCCGGCTTTGCCAGCCTTGCTGACTGGCAAGCAATATACTCCAGCTTTGGTCAGGGCGGTGTGTCGGCCTTTATAAATGGCGGCGCCAATATTTTGCAGGCCGGTATCGGCATGGATACCGTGCTGTCACAAACGCTGCTGACCGTAATGGTGGTGTTATTTGCCGGTACCACCATGGATACCGGCTTGCGCCTGCAACGCTATATCTTCCAGGAATGGGGAGCCATTTATAATATCAGCTGGATGCAAAAAGCGGCTCCCGCTACCTTTTTAGCCGTCGCAAGCTGTTTATTTCTGGCATTTGGCGCCGGTGGTGATGGTGCCGGTGGCATGCTTATCTGGCCATTATTTGGCACCACTAACCAATTGCTGGCTGGCTTAACCTTGCTTGTTATTACGGTAATGTTGGTTAAAAAACGCCGGCCAATGTGGTACACCCTGGCACCCCTTATCTTTTTGCTGTTCATG
Source organism: Arsukibacterium sp. UBA3155 (assembly GCA_002364615.1). Lineage (GTDB taxonomy): Bacteria > Pseudomonadota > Gammaproteobacteria > Enterobacterales > Alteromonadaceae > Alishewanella. The sequence goes on from DEYP01000020.1 coordinate 49,983, forward strand.
ACCACCCTGGCATTGCTTACCCAGTTAAAAACCTTCTATGACAAAGCAGACTGGTTTTTGTTTGGACTGGACTTAGTTGTGCTGGCTGCGGCTATTTTAGTATCACTGGAATGTGCCGCCACGTTAACCAAACAAATCAAAACCAACAAAGCTAATCCGGTCAGTGACTCGTGATAAAACTCGATACACTAAAGGCCTGGTATCGCCAGGCCAGTTTTTATGCCGAAGAAGCGTATAACGCCCCTTATCGCAGCGCTATTGCCCGTGCTAAGCGAGAACAGGACGATTTGTTTATGTTGCTAATCTTCTCTGAAATGATGGGAGTCCCCAACCCAGCCAGTTATTACACCCTGGAACTGCAACCGTTACTGATGGAGCGATTTCACGACTGGCATACCCGGATAGGCATGGAGCACTCACCGCTGGATAATATTAAATGCTGTTAACCGATAAACGGTTGTTATTGATTGGGGGTAAAGGCGGTGTCGGTAAAACCACCACCAGCTCTGCGCTGGCGTTGTTAGCCACCAACCGCGGTAAAAAAGTGCTGTTGGTCTCTACCGATCCGGCGCATAGCCTCAGTGATGCCTTTAACCGGCCCATTGGCGATACCATCACCCGCTTAGCCCCTGATCTGGATGGGCTGGAGCTGGATCCGGATCGTGAAGTTGCCCTGCACTTAGCTAAAGTCAGCGCGCAGTTAAAGCGCTTTACCCGACCAGAAATGTACCGTGAAATTGAACGCCAAATGCGCCTGACCGCGCTGTCGCCGGGGGCCCAGGAAGCGGCAATGCTCGAACGCATGTCTAATGTCATTGAACTGGGATTACGTGACTACGATCTGGTCATTTTTGATACCGCCCCTACCGGTCATACCTTACGATTACTAAGCTTGCCTGAGGCGATGGCCGCCTGGACTCAGGGCTTACTTAATGCCAACAAGCGCTCTGAAAAGCTTGGCGAAGTTTTGGCGCATTTAACGCCTAAAGGCGGTCGCGATATCCCCAACCCACTGGCAAATCCTAATGAGCACGCTACTGACGGCATGGATGACCGCAACAAAGCCATTACCGAAACCCTGCTGGCCCGCCAGCGTTTATTGCAGCGCACCCGTGAAGTACTGACCGATAAACAGCAAAGCGCGCTGTTATTTGTACTGACCCCGGAAAAGCTGCCAATTCTGGAAACCGGTCGTGCCGTGCAAAGCCTAATGCAGGAAAACCTGCCATTGGCGGGTCTGGTGGTAAACCGCATTTTGCCAGACCACGCCGATGGTGATTTTCTGGCGGCTCGTCGCAGCCAGGAAAAGCAGCATTTAGCGCAGATAGAGCAAGATTTTGCCAAATTGACCCGGTACAAAGTGCCACTGCAAGCCACTGATATTCAGGGGCTTACTGCATTGCAGCATATGGCAGGCTTATTGGAGCAAGCAGGTTTATAGCTGATTTTAAGCCAGAGATCGGCTATGGTAGCGTTTTTAACAACAGGTCTATTTGCATGAAAACCCGCTATCTGCTGCTTACCTTTTACCTTAGCTGCTCTGGCAGCAGCCTGGCCGCTTATGCCACCAAAGCGCCGCAAGCAAGTGACACAGATAGCGCCGCTTTTAAAACTGCCATCATGGACAGCTATTTGCAACGTTGTGTTGAGGTGCTTAACAACAAAGGCTATAGCAGCGACGCCATTAAAGCCGAATGCAAATGTGAGCTGGATCAGATTGATCAGCACTTTGCTGTTTTTCAGCAAATGCTTGCGGCTGATAAAACAGCCAACCTGCAGCAGATTAATGCGTTAAAAAAACAATTACTACAGTGTAAAACGACGCCGCAGACCACGCAGTAACCGGCTAAGCCCAAAGAATGCTCAGCACAACAAGGCTTAACATAGCGCTGATAAACAGCACGGTATAAATCGTACTGGTTAAACAGAACTTTAACAGCGTTTTGCCCCAGCTCTGCTGATAGTAATACTTCTGACAAAGCAACAAATACAGTGGGATCCACCAAAAAATGGCGGTTTCCAGCCCCGCTAAAATCAATCCGGTCGCCAGCCAGTTCCAGCTTATGCTTTTTTCGAGCAAGTCAATAGCAAGAAAAATAACTAACATTTGCAGAATAAAAGTGTGGCTATGCAACGCCACAATCAGGTGCTCCATATAATATCGACTGGAGCGGAGATACAGCAGTTTCAACAACAGGGCGAAAATGGGCAGCAACAGAAACATCATTTGCGGCGCCAGACTGAAAAACTTACTGATCGCCAGTTTGGGGTTAGCCAGGATCGTATCCAGTTTGGCAGTAAACTCTTGCTCTGCTTCATCAGACAAAAAAGAGAGGCGGACACCAGGCGCAGACTCATCAGGTGTCGTCTGTGATTGACTTTGTGCAGTATCATTATTCAGCTCAGCTGCTAAGTTAGTCAGGTTTTTACTATCTGGTATCGCATTGTCAGTGCCCAGTACCACCACATTGTCTGGCCCTCGGGTAACCGGCGGGGTGTCCGGCACCAGCCGGGCAAAAATCAGAAAGGCAATAATCGACGTAAACAGATACAGTCTTAGCGGCGGTACATAAGGCACCCGGTGACCGGCAACATAACGACAGCTTAAAAAAGCAGGCCGGAACCATAGCGGGATTAATGTTTGCCAGAGCCGGGTATCCCAGTTGCTGAACTCCCCAAAAAACTCAGTTACTACTCCACTGACATTACGGATATAATTTTTCTTTTCCTGACCGCACTGATGGCAAAAATCACCGTGTAACGCAGTATTACAGTTGTCACAGTACTTCGGTGTCGTCGGATCCATCGTCAACTCTCAATTTAGGACTTAACATCGATTTTAAAACAGGCAAGTGTGTTATCAGTATACAAAAAAGTGTGGGCGCTACTCCCACATCAATCCGACATTAGCCTCGCTGGCTTTTTGCAGTAGTTTTAGCAGCGGCTCTGCCCGCTGTTTCAAGCTTACCCGCTCGGGCTTGTCCTCATCATCACTCTGCTTTTTTTCAGTGCCGGTTTTATTTTCCCTGGCCACTTCATCGTCATCCAGCTCTGCCACGGCCTGTTGTAAGCGGGATAACGCGTCCGGCACATCATCAGCAAACATGGCGCTTGGCAACTTAGTATCACGTCCCATCATTTTCAGTAATTGCATGCCCACATTGGTATGGTAATCAACATCCCGGCTTGCTTTGCTTTTAAAGGTAACCATAGTATTGCTCCATTAATAGTATTGCCTGGTTATATCCTGCTACTCTGATAGCAAGCATAACTTACTTTTCAGTATTAACATGGCAACCACTAAGAACGCTCATTATATTCTTGCGATAGATCAAGGCACAACGTCCAGCCGGGCGGTTATTTTTAATCAGCAATTACAGCAAATTGCTGCGGCTCAACACGAGTTAAGCTTAAGCTATCCGCAGTCCGGCTGGGTAGAGCAAGATCCACAGCACATCTGGCAAAGCGTGCTGGACTGTATTGTTGAGGTTCTTAGCAAAGCCGGATTATGCGCTGCTGATATCAGCGGTATTGCTATTAGCAATCAGCGGGAAACAACGGTGTTATGGGATAGACACACCGCCAAACCGATTTCGAACGCTATCGTCTGGCAAGATCGGCGAACAGCTGCCTTTTGCAAAGTATTACAACAACGCGGGTTAGAAGACACCATTAGTCAGAAAACCGGCTTACGCGCCGATCCATACTTTTCAGCCAGCAAAATTGGCTGGTTGCTCGATAATATTGCCGGTGCCAGAGCCAAAGCAGAAGCCGGCCAGCTGTGTTTCGGTACCATAGACAGCTATCTGCTATTCAAGCTTACGGCCGGCAAGGTACATGCCACCGACGCCAGTAATGCCAGTCGCACAGCGCTGTATAATCTGACCAGCCAGAACTGGGATCCAGAACTGCTGCAGCTTTTCAATATTCCAGCAGGCCTGTTACCGACAATTAAAGACTGTGCCGGTGTATTTGGCACCACCTCGACCGACGTATTGGGCGCTGAAATTCCGGTAATGGCGATGTTGGGCGATCAACAAGCAGCGTTGCTGGGTCAGGCATGTATAAGCCCGGGTATGCTGAAAAGCACCTATGGTACCGGCTGCTTTGCCATGGTTAATACCGGCGATAAGATAGTACGCAGTAAAAATCAGCTGTTAAGTACCCTCGCCTGGCAGTTAAATGGCAAAGCCACCTATGCGCTCGAAGGCAGTATTTTTATGGCGGGCGCCACCATACAGTGGCTGCGCGATAAACTGGGTATTATCAGTCAGGCCTGTGAAACCGAAGCACTGGCTGCACAAAGTCATTATCAGCAAACTGAATTACTGGTACCGGCATTTACCGGCCTGGGCGCACCCTACTGGCAACCTGAAGCAAAAGCAGCACTGTTTGGTATGACCCGCGATACCGGCAAAACGCAGCTGGCTGCCGCTGCGCTATGCAGCGTGGCCTATCAAAGTGCCGATTTACTTAGTGCCATGAACCTGGATGGTATTGACGTTGCACAACTTAGAGTAGATGGCGGCATGACCAGCAACGACTGGTTTTTGCAGGCACTGGCTGACTTATGCCAGCAACCGGTGCTGCGCTGTAATACCGCTGATGCCACCGTGTATGGTGTTGCGTTTCTGGCAGCACTTAGCCTCGATTACTACCCTGATATCGACGCAATAAGTCAGTTGTGGCAAGCCGAGCAGCAATTCACCCCACAACTGGCTGCCAGTGAACAGAACAAACTTTATCAACGCTGGCAAACAGCAGTTGCTGCAGTGCTCAGCCAGCAGCTATAGTAGTAACTAAATAACAGTAATAACTAAATAATATTAATAACAGAGGTTTGAACATGGCAAAGGTACTAATAACCGGGTTTGAACCTTTTGCCGGTGAATCTATAAATACCTCGTGGCAGGTTGCCAACGCGTTACACCACTGGCAATTGGATGACGAGGTCAGTGTGGTTGCCCAGCAACTGCCGTGTGTGTTTAAACAGTGCCTGCTTAGCCTGGAGCAAGCCATAAATCAGCTTAAACCTGCGGTGGTTATCATGCTTGGCCAGGCTGGTGGTTGCGCACAGCTGCAACTTGAAAAAATTGCCAGTAATTACATTGATGCTCATATCGCTGATAACGCCGGTCAGCAACCACGCAACTCCCTTACGGCGTCACATGGCCCGGCGGCCTATTTTAGTAATTTGCCACTGCACGCCTCGCTAAACGCACTGCAGCTGCAACACATTCCGGCTCAACTGTCGTTATCTGCCGGCAGCTACGTCTGTAACCACAGCTTTTATGGTTTAATGCACCTGATTAAAAACCAGTACGCCAGTATTAAAGGTGGTTTTATCCATCTACCCTATTTACCTGAACAGGTAATACATAAACCCAATACACCAAGCATGGCACTGACTACGTTGATCTCGGCCGTGCAAATTGTCATTGAAACCAGCTTACAGCAACGCCCTGACCAGCTAGTGACCTAAACAGCCAGTGGTCTGATCAGATTGCGATAACTTATTCAGTTCTCACCATAAAAAATATTTTAGATTTAACGCTTGCATAAATATTAAGCATTAATTAAGATGCGCGAATTCGAAAGGCAAGACATCTGAAAAGATGATCACGCAAAGCTTCAGGTCTAACGGGGAAACCCTATGATAGCTGGGCTGCCGTCGCAAGTTGCGATGTTTATTCTGTTTCGTCCAGAGTTAAACGCAGACCTTTCGTGTACCGCAACCCCGGTTGCTAACAATGATCGTCAACTGACTCAATTCGGAGCTTGAATATGAAAACCAAATTTATCGCTATAGCCGCTGTTATCGCTGCCACCTCTTTTGTAAGTGCTCCTGTTGCCGCCGACGATCAATTAGCCATCTCTATTTGCTCTTACGTTGCTTCAGACAGCCGTAACAACCTGCGCAAAGTATTAAGTGACAACCGCATCCGCTTATCAGCTGTTTACAGTGGTGTAGTATGTGACGGTTTGCCGTTAGTGCGTCATGCCATTAAACACAATGCCAATGAAACAGCTGAGTTTATGATTAAACAGTTACCTGGCAGCGTTGTTGCCGCCTCTGGTGATGCTGAGTGGGCTCAAAGCAATGGTTTTGCTGCGTCACCGGTAATTAACGCTATTAAAGAGCGTAGCGCCAGCTAAGCTGCGTCACAAAATCCAGCTTTTTAAAAAGCTATCTGTTTACCCATAAAGGCGCCTTATCGGCGCCTTTATCCTTTTCCGGTGTTACTGCTAAAACACTGTTGTTTAACGTGTTCGGCAATACCTACTCCTGCTTCTGACATCGTTAAATAGGTTTCATCAGCGCCAGCGGCGATAATATTACGGGCCTCGTCATTGTGCATGCTGTGCGAGACGATAAAGCCATTAAACCCGGATGCCCGCAACTTTTTAGCGGCAATAACCTTAGCTTCCACGTCATTCATGCTAAGGATTACGGCCTGCACATTGCCATAGTCCAGGCCCTGCCAGAACACCTGATCTTCAGCGTCGGCATAAAAAATATTGATCCCATGTTGTTGATGATCAGCAACTTTAGCCGGATCAGAATCCATGGCAATGATTTTTCTGCTGGCTTTCAGGTAATTATAAGCGGCATTGCCGGTGCGTCCCATCCCCATAATAAGCACATCAGCGTCACCTAAGGACACGGGTTGCTCATCCGGATGATGAATATTGCGCTCTAACTTCAGCAACCGGTTACATAATCGCTCGTACAGTGGGTGTGCCAAACGGTTTAGCGGTGCTGAAATAACAAATGAAATGGCCACGGTTAACGCTAGTGGTACCATCCACTCGGGTAACACCACACTGGCCACAATTAAGCCGAACTCACTGTAATTGGTCAGACTCAGACTGGCCAGAAAGGCACTGCGCGCCCTGAGTTTAAACAACACCAGCAATAAGAAAAACAAGATAGCCTTCAGGGGCAGAATAAGGGTCATTACCCCGGCAAATAGCCAGGCATTGGCATCTGGCAGGCCATCAATACCAATTTGTAAGAAGAACCCGACCAGAAAGAATTCTTTTATACTCCACAGCGATTTTGATAACTCGCCTGCCCGCGGGTGTTTTGCCAGCATCGCCCCAAATACCAGCGCACCAAGTTCAGAGCTTAACCCCACCAGCTCAAAACCCTGCCCGCCTACCACCAGTGCCAGCAATAAACCAAACAGGATCAGCAGATCTTCGTGGCCACTGGCATCAAGCAGTTTAAACAACAGTGGCCGAAGCAGAGGTAAGGCAAACACCAGCAGCGCCCAGGCCGATGGCACCGTGCCGCTGGCCAGGCTCATGACCAGTAGCGCCAGTAAGTCCTGCACTATAAGGATACCTATGGCCACCCTGCCGTGAAATGCCCGTAGTTCCCGCTTACTCTCCAGCACCTTCGCCGCCAGTACCGTGCTGGAAAACGCTAAGGCAATGGCCAGCATTAATGCCTGATACCAGCTAACCTCAAAAATAAATAACACGGCAGGCAGGGTCAGCAAAATGGATAGACCAAAATGCAAGGTGCCGCCTCCCAGCACCTCGGCTTTTGCCAGGCTGCGTACGTTTAATTTTAAACCGACGGTAAATAACAACAGCAGCACGCCCAGATGCGCCACATGATGAATAATCGACGGGCCATCCGCCGGCAGGTTCATTTCACTGGCGGTAGCGGAAATAACAAACCCCGCCAGCAGGTAACCAATCAGTGGCGGTAACCCAATTAACCGGACCAGCAGGCCCAGTGAAAACGCAAATCCTATCCAGACAGCTTCAAGCATTGCTTAATCCTAATCTTGCCTTTATCCATACCATCATATCTAAACCCTCAAAACCGATGTTAATGTGGATCATCAATATCGGTTTTCCCTGGCGGCGGAACATCGCCTTGGCGACGTTTAAACAGACCATTATTGGCCCGTTGTACCCACTCATTATAAGTGCGGTGCACCCCCCGGCGCATTGAGGAAGACGAGCTTTCCAGCACCCCCACCCCCACCAGTACTGCTACCACCAGCACTGACAGCTTTATCGCGACTAAATCGTGGCCGACACCAATACAGACACCAATAGCGGCCAATACCCAAATGGTTGCCGCTGAAGTCACGCCCAGTACCATACCGTCACGGCTTAGCATGACGCCGGCGCCGAGAAAGCCAACGCCGGTGATTACCTGGCCGATAATTCGTGACGGATCGGTCATCTCGGAATTGACCGACATCGATACCGCGATAAACACGTAGGTACCCATAATAATCAGAATGGAGGTACGGATCCCGGCCGGCTTACCGCGTAATTGCCGCTCCAGACCAATGATAAAACCACAACATAGTGCAGTAAGCAGCTCTTGCCAGCCCAGCGGATCTATTGCGATGATGGTTTGCCAATCCGGCATATGGTTTCCTTTATTTTGCTCTTACGATGGCTTTTGCCGCCTGCCATTCTTGCTGGGTTATAGCCGTTGTTTCTTCATCAGCAGCCGGCTGTTGCTCTGCTTTACATTTTCTCTGAGCAACCTTTTGTAATATAGCGTAATTTTCAGCGTCTGACCGCCTGTTCCAGTCAACAATTTCAGTGATGTGCCGATAACAGCCCACACATAGCTTTTCACTGTTTAAGCGACAACAGGCAACACAGGGTGATTCCGGCGCAGGCAACACGGACATATTCTATCGACTCCTTCAGCACTCTGGTCGTATTGCTTGCGACCAGCGCTTAACTTTATCAGCACTTTATGCCAATCTGGCAAAGTACATAACTATAACGAAAACCGCCACGGGAACCTACCAATGACGAAACTTAAACCTTGTTTACTGGCGCTGGCTATTGCCAGTGTAACGCTGCAAGCGGACGAAAAAGCCCCTAGCTGGGATGTAAATGCGCCGCAAGGCCAGTTCGAAACCGTCGATATTAACGTGCAGCAGGGCAGCTGGATGAATATTACGGTAAGCCCGGATGGTAAAACCCTGGCTTTTGATTTATTAGGTGATATTTACACCATGCCTATAGCCGGTGGCAAGGCCACCGCGCTGACCAACGATATTGCCTGGAATATGCAGCCGGTGTTCAGCCCGGATGGCAAAACCATTGCCTTTACCAGTGACCGCGATGGTGGCGACAATATCTGGTTAATGAATACCGACGGCAGCGAGCCGCGTGCCGTAACCAATGAAACCTTTCGCTTGCTGAACAGCCCTGCCTGGAGCCCCGACGGCCAGTTTATTGTCGCCCGTAAACACTTTACGGCCAGTCGCTCGCTGGGCGCCGGTGAAGTATGGCAGTACCATATCAGTGGTGGCAATGGGGTAATGCTGACTGAGCGGCAAAATGATCAGAAAGATTTAGGTGAACCCGCCTTTTCCCGTGATGGTAAATATATCTATTTTTCTCAGGACGACACACCGGGCAAAACCTTCCACTACAGTAAAGATTCAGAGTCTGGCATTTATGTCATTAAACGGTTTGAGCGTGAAACCGGAAAAATTGAAGAGCTACTCGGTGGAGCGGGTGGTGCCATTCGCCCTACGCCTTCTCCCGACGGCAAATATTTAGCCTATATTCGCCGGGTAGATTTTCAAAGCACCCTGTTTTTGTATGATTTAGCCAGTGGCGAGCATATTAAACTATACGATGGTCTGGACCGCGACATGCAGGAAACCTGGGCCATTCACGGGGTTTACCCTACCCTGAGCTGGACGCCGGATAATAAAGCCTTGCTGTTCTGGGCCGGTGGCGACATTAAGCGGCTGAATATTGCCAGCAAACAAGTCTCGACCGTACCGTTTGAAGTGAATACCAGCAAGCAAATCCAGACCGCACTGCGGGTAAAACAGGATTTAGACAGCACCGACGTTGACGTCAAAATGCTGCGTTTTGTTAAAGTATCCCCCAATGGTAAGCAGGCGGTATTTACTGCATTGGGTCATTTATATATCACCGATTTAAACGATCCTAAACCGCGCCGGTTAACCAAGCAAACTACCGATTTCGAATTTTATCCCGAGTTTTCGCGCGATGGTAAAGAGCTGGTATTTGTCAGCTGGAACGATCAAACACAAGGCGCGGTAAACCTGTTGAACTTGCGAAATGGCCGGGTAACCAAACTGACCAGTGAGCCGGGAAAATACATCGAGCCGACCTTGAGCCCGGATGGCAAAACCGTGGTCTACCGTAAAATCGGTGCCGGGCGCTTGCTGCCCAGACAGTGGTCACTCAATACCGGTCTGTATAAAATCAGCAGCCGCGGCGGTGACAGTGAACTGATTGCCCGCAATGGCTATGCACCGATGTTTGGCGCAGCTAATGATAAAGTTTACGCCATGGATTATGGCAGCGCCCCGAGCTTTATCAGTATCGATTTACAAAAACATAGTCAGAAAACCTTATATACCGCTAAATTTGGCACCGAATTTAAACTATCGCCTGACGGTAAATATCTGGCGTTCGCCGATCGGTTTAAAATATTTGTTACCCCTTTTATTGAACGGGGTAAAGCGATTGATATCAGCGGCACCGACAAGCAGCTACCGGTAAAACAACTGTCTGTCCGTGCCGGCGAACATATCAGCTGGAGCGGTGACAGCCAGAATCTGTACTGGAGCCTGGGGCCTGAGTTATATCATGCCGGCATTAATGGCTTGTTTGAGTACAGTGCCAAAAGCGATGATTTTAAAGTAGAAAACGGCATTAATCTTGGCTTTAAGTTTCCGGCTGATATCCCACGAGGCACAGTAGCCTTTGTCGGTGGTCAGGTGCTAAGTATGAAAGGCGATGAGGTTATTGCCGATGGCGTGGTTATTGTTGAAAACAATAAAATTAAAGCGGTAGGCAGTCGCGGTGATGTTGCCGTACCAAGCAATGCAAAAGTGTTTGATATTACCGGTAAAACCATCATGCCTGGGATATTCGATGCGCATGCCCACGGCAGCCAGGGTAATCAGCAAATTACCCCGCAGCAAAACTGGCAAAACTACGCCGGTTTAACCTTTGGCGTTACCAGTATCCACGACCCGTCAAACGATACCCGGGAAATTTTTGCAGCCAGTGAAATGCAGCAAAGCGGCCAGATCGTCGGACCGCGTATTTTCTCTACCGGTACCATTTTATATGGTGCAGAAGGTGCAGGTTATACCTCGCATATCGACAGCCTGGAAGACGCTAAATTCCACTTAGAACGTTTGCAAAAAGTCGGGGCGTTCAGTGTTAAAAGCTATAACCAACCACGGCGTAACCAGCGCCAGCAGGTAATTCAGGCAGCGCGTGAACTGGGTATGATGGTAGTACCGGAAGGCGGCTCGTTAATGCAGCACAATTTAACCATGATTGTCGATGGCCACACCACCATCGAACACGCCCTGCCGGCTGCAAAAGTGTATGACGATATTAAGCAACTGTGGCAGGCCAGTGGCACCGCGTACACCCCTACCCTAAACGTGGCCTATGGCGGTATCTGGGGCGAAAACTACTGGTACGATAAAACCGAAGTGTGGAAACACCCGCGCTTAAGCCAGTATGTGCCAATGGACGTGCTGGCGCCACGCAGTATGCGCCGCCCTACCGCGCCAGAGCATCACTACAACCACTTTGAAGTAGTAAAAACGGCCAAGCAATTACAGGATGTTGGCGTAGTCACCAATATCGGTGCGCATGGTCAGCGCGAAGGCTTAGGTGCACACTGGGAGATCTGGATGTTTGCCCAAGGCGGCATGACCCCGCTGGAAGCGCTGAAAACCGCTACCATTAACCCGGCTAAAACCTTTGGTATGGATCATCAGTTAGGCACTATTGAACCGGGTAAGCTGGCTGACTTAATCGTGATAGACGGTAACCCACTGGCTGATATCCGGGTAAGCGATAAAGTTATTTATACCATGGTAAACGGTCGCTTGTTCGATGCAGAAAGTATGAATGAAATTGGCCTGCGTGAACGTCAACGCCAGCCATTTGAGTTTGAACCCAAGTAACCGCTTTACATTAAACACTTTACACCAACCTCTAATAAAAGCCCCTGCCAACGCAGGGGCTTTTCCTTTACCCCTTTCAACCTGTTTAAGCCAACCGCAACTACTATTGAGTTTTCTATTTGCAACTCGCGGGCTTTCATCTCGTATTTTACTGACGCTAAATTGTATACAACAAAAAAACGCTTGATTTACATTCAGGTACAAGAATAGACTCAGCCAACTAAAAAAACTCAGAGGAAGTTCCGTCTGCAACTTGCCGGGGCAGAGCCTTTGAATAAGCTGTTATAAGCCATGGAGGCTTCAGT
>DEYP01000008.1:0-282 GCA_002364615.1 Arsukibacterium sp. UBA3155
GCGTTAACGATATCATCGGCAGTAATGTTATTCACGGTGACGGTGCCGGCATCAGCAGCTAAATCACCGGTGTGAGTAGAAGTAGCACTTGAAGTAACGGTATTGCCTAAAGCATCGCTGGAGCTCACCAACACATCAAATTCGGTATCAGCGGCTAAATCACTACCAGCAACATCCACAGACCAGCTGCCATCGGCTTGCACGGTCGTCGTATAAGTGGTGCCATTAATGATCATGGTGACCACATCGCCTGGGGCGATATCACCGCCGGTTGCAGTGCCT
>DEYP01000008.1:637-104215 GCA_002364615.1 Arsukibacterium sp. UBA3155
ATCATTGCGGCAGCTTCTGCGGCATTAATAATGTCATCTGCTGTAATATTATCGACCTGGACAATGGCTGGCTGCAGCACCGGCGTATCGTCTGCAGCAGCAACGGCGGCAATTGGGGTGTCGACAATAGGTTCAACTGCAGCAAAAGTGCCTGGTGAGAGCAAAGTAGGGTCGTTAAGCTCAACCACCCGGGTTAACCTGACAAAGCTGTTACCGCTATTTTCTGCCGTACCACCGCCACCTGCGGCAGTCGCTTCTAATTGCTCCAGTAAATCGCCTTCTTCGTCTAATACAGCCAGAATGCTTTCAGCTGAATTGAGATCCACAACCGAATCTTCTGCGGCAACATCGGTTTGTAACCAACTGTCAGAAATAACAATGGTCTGATTTTCAGCGATCACCGTGGTCTCATTGAGATATGCCAACACAACCGAGCTGCCTTCACTGGTAATAATAGTATCACCAGGCATCAGAATATCGCCTTGCTGAAGCATTCTTACTTCACCGTCAGCAGATTTTACTTCGACAATACCTTCAACAACTTGAGCTACGATTTTTGACATAATAAGGAATATCCATAAGTTAACCACTTCAACGGCTATTTTAAGGAATTAACTGAACTAAAACTATTGGACCTCGGTACAGTTTATTAGATTAAAGATAAATTGTGATTGTTAACAACTGTAGCCAGCAGGCTTAGCAATAGGATATAATTTGCGCACTTTAGCCGTTTGTTATTTAAAGGATATAAATAGAGTGAAAGCTGTACTAACCTGGAAGGGATTTCAATTTTTTGTTTTTCTGTTCCTCACTACCTTGTCAATACCTGGTTATGCTTCAACATCCGTACAGGACGCAGCGAAAACAGCGATTGAGAAAAATCCTGATGTGTTGGCAAAATGGCACGAATTCCTGGCGTCGGGCGAAAATGTTAATGCCGCCAGAGCGGGCTATAAGCCTACTGTTGACGGTACGGTAGGATACCAGTACCAAAAGCAAAATTATGGTTTTGTCAGAGAATATGACGGTGCCTACGCCCGGCTTTCCCTTACTCAGATGCTTTACGACGGCAGTCGCACCCGCTCAGAAGTTAAGCGCTTTTCTAACTTTCAGTTAGTCGCTTATTTTAATTTGCTGGAAACGGCAGAGGTTGTTGCCTTAGAAGCTTACCGCGCTTATCAGGATGTTCTGGCACAGCGCAAGTTGGTTGCCCTGGCTCAGGATAACTTAAACAAGCATTTTGAAGTGTATCGTCAAATCGAAAGTAGTGCTAAAGCCGGTGTAGCCAAACTGGCTGATTTAGAGCAAATAAGTGGCCGGGTATCGTTGGCGCAAAGTAATGTCATTACCGAAACGTCAAACCTGCATGATGTGACCACCCGTTACTTAAGAGTGGTGGGCGAACTGCCAGCAGAGAACATGAGCGAAGTGGTGATAGCCGATGCACTACCTGGTTCAGTAAGCCAGACATTGCGCCAGGCTTATCAGGTCAGCCCTGCGTACCATGCTGCTCTTAGAAATATTAAGGCAGCAGAGTTTGCAGCAAAAACAGAGAAAGCTAATTTCAAGCCGTCTGTTAATCTGGTGGGCAGTTATGGTTATCAGAACTACTCAGATATCGGCCTGAGAACTGATGAGAACGAAGCTCGGGTCGGTATTGAAATTAAGTATAACTTTTACAATGGCGGCCGGGACTCGGCCACGTTAAAACGGGCTTACTCAGAAATTAACCTGGCGCAGGAGTTACGAGACCAAGCCTGTTTAAATATTCGCCAGACCATTCAGATTTCTTACAATGACAGTAATAAACTGTTAGAACAGCTGCCACTGTTAAATCAACACCGGTTGTCGTCCGACAAAGTAAGAACTGCTTATAAGCAACAGTTTGACATTGGCCAGCGTTCTCTGCTGGATGTTTTGGATTCTGAAAACGAATATTTCCAGGCCAGCAGAGCCTACCTTGCTGCCAGTTTTAGTCTCAGCGTAGCCAAAGCCAGAACACTGGCAGGCATGGGAACCTTACTTAGCACCCTGGGTTTAACGTCTGATAGCTGGCCGTCATTAACCGAACTTGGTGCAGAGAAACTCAGTGTAGACCCAGATACGGCATGCCCGGCGATCGATGTATATGAAAGCCTGCAAATGAATAGCGATGCCGACAATGATTCCGTAAAAGATGCGGCAGACTATTGTCCTAACACACCTCAAACCGATAAAGTGGATGCCAGAGGTTGTTCCATTTTTACTGAAAAAATGGTGAGTTTCACTTTAGAGATCAAGTTCGACCATGATTCGAGTGTTATTGACGCAGAGAGCGAGTCTGACGTTGCCAATTTCGCTGCGTTTTTGCAGCGTTATCCGAATACCACTACTGAGATTAACGGCCATACCTCAGCGCAAGGTGCGGTATGGTATAACAATGTATTATCGCAACAACGCGCTGACGCGGTGAAAACCATGTTAGTGGAAAAATTTAATATTGATGAAACGCGTATCGCTACCAAAGGCTTTGGCTCTGGCAGGCGGTTATCGGAAGCTGATACCGAAGCGGCTCATAATTTAAATCGCCGGATCGAAGCCGTGGTACGTGCAAGGGATGAGAGTCCTGTGCTGCGAGATGAATAATACACCCCGGATACAGGAAGCAGCCCATTGATACCAGATAACCAACATACCGGTGGGCCGCTTTTTGAAGCATTACTTTATATTTGTGAATTTCATCAGCATGCGGTAAGTCCGGCGGCGTTGATCAGTGGTTTGCCACTGGCCGATAACATGCTAAGCCCGGCGGTGTTTAACCGGGCAGCCGAGCGGGCCAAACTGGCCTCAAAAATACTGCAGCGACCGTTGCAACAGCTTAATGCCGCATTGTTGCCTGCCATCATAACGCTGCAAGACAACAAAGCCTGTATTGTTCACCAGATTGACCACGATACAAAACAAGTGGTGATTAGTTACCCCGAGCTGCCGCATAGTGTGGCAACCGTCAACCTTGACCAGCTTAATAGCGATTATGCCGGCACCGTAATTTATGTTCGCCCGAAAACAGATGCCGAGCAAAAAACCAACCACTTTAAGTTGCCAGCGCATTTGCATTGGTTCTGGGGGGTTATCAGGCAAAACTGGGGCTTGTACCGGGATGTATTGCTTGCAGCGATTCTGATTAACCTGTTTGCGTTGTCGATGCCGATGTTTGTCATGAACGTGTATGACCGGGTGGTGCCTAACCTGGCTACTCATACGCTTTGGGTATTGGCATCAGGCATTACCCTGGTGCTACTGGCAGATTTAGTTTTAAAGTTGCTCCGCCATCATTTTGTCGATATAGCCGCCAGTAAAACCGATGTCATGATGTCGTCGGCAATTATGGACAAAGTGTTGTCGATGAAGCTGAAAAACCGGCCACAATCTACCGGCGCTTTTGCTTCTATTGTGCAGTCTTTTGAAGCGGTCAGGGGCTTTATTGGCTCGTTAACCATCGTTGCCCTGGCCGATTTACCTTTCGTATTGTTGTACTGTGTGGTTATTACCATCATCAGCCCGCCTTTGCTGTTGCCAATTATTGTCGGGGCGTTAATTTCGCTGATATACGCTTACTTCGCGCAGCGCAAACTTAAGTTTCTGTCTGACGAGTCGGCTAAGTCGGCGGCCGAGCGCAATACCACCTTAATTGAAGCTATTGGCTCGCTCGAAACGGCAAAGTCCAGCAACGTGAAAACGAATATTCAGTATAAATGGGAGCAACTGTCGTTAGCGTGCGCCCACAATAGCGCGAAAATGCGCGCCGTATCGGCATCAGTCAGTAATTTTACCGCATTTATTCAGCAGCTGGTGGGCGTTGCGGTCATTATTATCGGGGTATATTTGCTCATTGATGGCAACATGACTCAGGGCAGCCTGATTGCGGTCTTTTTGCTGTCATCACGGGCATTGGCGCCGGTAAGTCAGGCTGCCGGCTTGTTGGCGCAATTTCATTATGCCTCATCAGCTTACGAAAACCTTGATGTGCTGATGCAATACCCTTCAGAGCAGGATGCCAGCCAAAATACCATTAGTAAGCCATTACTGCAGGGAAAAATAGAATTTAAACGGGTTAGCTTCAGTTATCAGGATGACGATTTACCGTCGTTAAGCAATGTCAGCTTTTGTATCGAGCCCGGCGAACATGTCGCCATTCTCGGCCGCAACGGTTCAGGTAAGTCCACCCTGGAAAAGTTAATTCTGGGCCTGCATGAACCGACCGAGGGGCAGGTGTTGCTTGATGGCATCGATATCAACCAGTTAGATATTCATCAGGTAAGAAATAACATTGGTTATGTGCCACAGGATATTACCTTGTTCAGTGGTACATTGCGTTACAACATTGAACTGGCGTCGACACCAAAAAGTGCTGAGCACTTTCTTAATATTTGTAATATCTCCGGCTTGAGTCAGTTTATAAGCCAACACCCTGCAGGGTTTGACATGCAGGTAGGTGAGAGAGGCCAGAATCTGTCAGGAGGCCAGAAGCAAATAGTGTCTATTGCCCGGGCCTTGTATAACGACCCGCCAATTTTGTTACTGGATGAACCCACCGCAGCGCTTGACCACAGCAGTGAACAAGCGTTTCGCACGCATTTAGGCGGCTATGCAGAGGGAAAAACCATGTTGCTGATCACGCACCGCAGCCCGCTGCTGGCCCTGGCAAACCGGATTATTGTTATTGATAACGGCAAAATTATTGCAGACGGCCCGAAAGACACTGTAATGGAAGCATTGCGTCAGGGCAGAATTAAGGGTACCAGTACATGAGTAACCCTGGGCTGAAATATTCTAAAGACTGGGTAACCGAAGCTGAATGGGCGCGTATTGCGCAATCGCCGTTATCGGCCAGAAGGCTGCTGTACGCTATCGCTCTGGCGGTGGTGTTGTTGCTAATCTGGGCTGGTTTTGCCCCACTGGATGAAATAGCCCGGGGCGATGGCAAGGTCGTTACCTCACAGCAATTGCAAACTATCCAGTCGCTGGACGGTGGCCTGGTTACCCAAATTATGGTGCGGGAAGGTCAGGTTGTCGACACCGGCCAGGTGCTGCTTACTGTCGACGCTACCCGCTCATCTTCTAATCTGGCGGAAAACAGAGCGCAGTTTTATGCGCTGGAAGCTGAAGTGGCCAGGCTTATTGCTCTGACCAATGAAGCAGAGCCGCAGTTTCCTGAGCATCTGCAAACCCTGGTTCCTGAGCGGTTGGCGCATGAAATACAGTTATACCGGAATAGTCTGGCGGAATTAAATGAGCAACTGGCTGTCCAGGCGCAGCAGCAACAGCAACGCCAGCAAGAAGTGGTGGAAGCCCGGGCGGCTCTGGCACAGTATAGCCAAACCCTGGCGTTAACTAATCAAGAGTTGACCGTAACCAAGCCGTTGCTGGCGTCGGGTGCGGTGTCAGATATTGATATATTACGCCTGGAGCGTGATGTCGCCAGAGCCAGCGGTGAAATGAAACGGGCTGAGGCCAATGTAGCCCGGGCCGAGTCCGCATTAATGGAAGCCGGAAACAAGCTAAAAGAAATTAAGCTGACGGTACTTAACCGCTGGCGTAATCAGTTGTCTGAATCACGAGCCCGACTGGCGGCCCTGGCTGAATTACAAACCGGGCTGGTGGATATGGTGCAGCAAGCCGAGGTTAAATCACCGATGCGTGGCACTATCCAGCGGCTGCATATTAATACGGTGGGTGGAGTATTAACGCCGGGCCGGGATATTATGGATATTGTGCCCTTAGATGACACCTTACTGATCGAGGCCCGGATATCGCCAAGGGATATCGCGTTTATTCAGCGTGGGCAACAAGCTACTATCCGGATCAGTGCTTATGACTTTGCTATTTTTGGTGGCTTGCAGGCCACGGTCAGTCATATTAGTGCCGATACGGTCACCGATGAAAAAGACAACACCTACTACGTAGTCAGATTAAGCACGGCCAGCCAGAAACTGGACGATAAACTTACCATTTTGCCCGGGATGACGGTGCAGGTAGATATTGTCACCGGTAAGCGTACGGTACTGTCGTATCTACTTAAACCCTTGCTGCGGGCGAAAAGCAACGCAATGACAGAGAGGTAGCGGAAAAATGACCAGCGTTGTCATATACACAACACCGGGTTTTACCGCCTCTAGCTGGTGTACGGCATTTAATCAGGCCGCAGTGCATACCTTTCCTGCCATTGCCAGCAGCCCATTGCCGGCAGGCACAGTGGTGTTAATTCACAGTGGTCGCAGCGACTGGCAAACTCTGGTGCAGCAACATAGTAGCAAAGCGCTGGTTATTGTGATCAGCCAGCAACTTAGTATTACGGAATTGCAGCTGGCGTTAACCTTAGGCGGCAAAGGTTATATGGATGCCGGCAGTAACAGTGTAAATTTTGTCCAGGCCGTTAATACGGTAAACAGCGGTGCCTTGTGGATCCCGGCTTCGTTGCTAAATCAGTTAAATCAGTTTTTATCTCAGGTTATTCCCTCGCAGCATAGCTGGCAGTCTTTTGAAAACCGCTTGTCAAAACGGGAATATGAGGTAGCCAGCCTTGCCCGCCGTGGACTGAGCAATAAAGTCATCGCCGAAAGTTTATTTATAACGGAAAGAACCGTAAAGCAACACCTTACTGCAACCTTTGCTAAGCTGGGTATTAAAGACCGATTACAACTGATAATGCTTCTCTAGAGGATGGCTCTGATGTACGTTAAACGCGCCAGCAATAATGAAATAGTGGCCTTAAGCACAGAGCAATCTGCTGACTATCCTGAATTTGTATCCAATAATGACCCGGGCTTGCTGCAATTTATGCAGAAAAATATTCCAGCGTACGAACTGGCCAACAGGGAGCTTAGCCACAGTAAAAAGTTGCAGCACTCCGATGCTGAGTTAGCACGGGTATTGGAAGATTTAGTCGAGCTGCTTACCGCCAGTGGTACCATCAGGTTTACCGAACTACCCATGGCAGCGCAGATTAAACTGTTAAACCGAAAAACCTTACGCCATGACATGAAAACCTTAAATCTGCTGGAGGAAGACGCCGACGACAGCATTATGCCCTGAGCCTTACTCAGGCAATGCCAGGGCCGGTCAGGCCATCAAATCCTAACTGATGTAAGCCGTTAATATCCTCTACTGACACCACCCCTTCGGCAATGACCAGTAAACTTAGGGTATGCGCCAGTTTAATTAATCCTGCCAGTAACTTAGCCGCCTCGCTAGTCTGATAACGCAGCACAATAGCCGCATCAATTTTCAAATAATCTATACCTAGTTTTTCCAGATCCTGAATATCGTTAATGGCATAGCCACATTTTTGCAGGCCAACACTCACCCCCAGTGCTTTTAACGCAGAGGCAAAACTGATAAACAATAGCTGATGTTTAATCACCAGCCGTTCATCAAATTCCAGTGACAAGCGCTGACACACTGACTTTGGCACTGTCTGTAGTAAGGTCAGCAGCTGATAATGCACCGCCACCGTGGTCAGGGTTTGGTCCGAAATATTGAGCGCCAGCTGTAAGCTGTTATCCGCGCTAAGCTGGCCGAGGGCACGGTTAAGCATGGCGCTGTCCAGCTGGCTGGTAAACTGATAACGTCTGGCCCAGCCCAGGATCTGACCTGCTGACAACCATTCATCATTAATGTTCAGCCGTAGCATTGCTTCCTGATGCAACAGGCTGCCATCACGGCGCTGCACCGGGTACAGCTTCGGCATAATACGGTCTGCATCAATAGCCTGCTTAATGGCTTTAAGCCAGGCTGTGGCGTCCGCCAGCGTGTCATATGGCTGAGGCTGTTGCAGGGTCTTACTTTGCAACGGTGGCGCCGATTCCACTTCAACCAGCATGGCATCGAGTTGCGACAAGGTTTGCTGGCGGCTGCTCATGGCGTCCAGCGACAGGCCAACCAGTAATAACGGGGCGGTGGTATGGTTACTATCCAGCAGACATTCGGTATTCAGCTGGCCTAGCAGTTGCTCACACATCGAGGAGGTAGTGGTTACCTGGTCTGATACCACAAAAAAGTCACTGCCGTTTAACCTGCTGACTAAACGCACCCCATGATATTGCTGAACGGTGTTAACCAGCAGCCTTAGCCAGTTGTCCGTTTCGCTGCGGCCAAGTTGCAGGTTAATTCCTTGCAGGTTGGTTACTCTGAGTAAAAAAACACTTTTTATTTCGCTGCGCTCGCTGTTATTAAAATAACCTTCCAGCCAGCTGGCACAATATGCCCGGTTAAAAGCGCTGGTTACCGGGTCAAGCTCATACTGGCGCTGCAGCTGATCAAGTTGCTTGCGCTCCTGCTCCAGCATCAGGCGTACCCGGCCAGTCAGGCGGTTCATTGCCACCACCAGCCGTTTCAGCTCAAAAGTAGCCGGTTCATCACTGGTAATAAACTGACGGTTACCCAGGGCCTCGGCGTGGTATACCACCTGATTTAGCGGCCGGCGAACCCGGTTTAGTAAAATACTGCCGGTAATGCCGCAGCCCATGGCAATAATCAGAAAGCCCAGCGCCAGATCTTTAGTTATTTGCCATAATGCCACCAGGCTGTAATCGGTCTGGCTTTCCAGCTCTATGCTGCCAAAACGCTGCCAGCCGTCCTGAACCTGAGCAATACCGGGCTTTATCTCAAAATTCAGTAAGCTGATAAACCAATCAGGAGCGTTAACCGGTTGTGCTGTTAGGCTGAACTCGGTCACGATATTGCCGGCCACATCCTTCAGCGCAATACGCCGGTAATAGCCGGTGTCGAACTGGGCGGCAAGCATCAGTTCAATGGTGGTCAGGTCTTTTTCCATCTGGGATAACGTCAGCGCCATGCCGGTGGCATTATCGATGTTTTTTACCTGTAGCTGCTCTGCCAGATAATTTTTAGTCTGGTAGGCACTGATAAAAAAACTGCTGCCAAAGGCCAGTAATACGATAACAATAATAGCAATCCACAATTGCTTAATCAGCGACATTCGCTACCCCTTAACCCGGTTGTTGTAGGTGTCATAATATGACCCCCTGCAGTTCTAATCGTTGTACAAGATCACGCCATCTGGATAACCGCGCGGTCGCACTTTGTCTGGATTTCTGATTACCACTACCAGCCCACAACCCGGTAGAATTAAAACTAAATACCGGGGTCAGGTCAGTTCTGGCAGAGGCTGGCAAAATGGTCTGAATCAAACTGTCTAAAATAAGCGGTTCAGCATCAGTATCAGGATAATAGGCAAGCACCATATGTGCCTGGCTTAAGCCGCTGTTAGCCGGGCCAACCTGAGCACGCACATACACCAGCCGTAGCTGGGCATCGGGTATGCCCAGCGCCCGCAAACTGATATAGCTGGCAATAGCCCAGTCTTCGCAATCCCCTTTTTGGCGGGCAAACAGTTCGGCCGGGCTGGCCCAGTAGTCTTCCACACCATACAGCATAATGTCCGGCATATAGGTTAGCGACTGATGCAAAAAGGTATTTACGGCGCTAAGCTGCTCAGACACGCCAAGCGTTGAGGCGGAAAGCAGCAGTGCCTGCCATTCAGAAGACACCGGAACAGGGGCAGCAGTATGCTGTCCGATATAGCGCTCGAACCGCTTAAAATCTACCAGAAACGCCTTTTCGACAGCATAAATGTGCTGCATAACTGCAAGCAATACGATGCACCAAAAAGGCCATGCGAATTTTTTTAGTGCCCTTAATGGCATTTAGCAATCAGCCCAGTACCCGTTAGCAATGCTCAAGATAAGGGAAAACTCCTGCCAGCTCAACGAATATATCCGCTTAGTTAGTTACCTTATCAGCCTGGTGGCTTAAGATAGACTATGCTAGAGCAACAAAATTTTGTTAACAGCAACCATCCTGGAGTATTTTTCATGAAAACCAAACACCTGCTGTTTTGTCTGTTACCTGTCGTACTGCTTCTCAGCACCAGCGTCTACAGTCAGAACAGTACCAGTTTGAATGAGAGCAGCGATAGCGCTGCTGAGCGCAGCTTAACCGTCGAACGATTATGGCAACTGCAACGCATAGGCACGCCGGAAGTCTCAAAAGATGGCAAAACCATCGTGGCACCGGTGGCCGGCTACGATGTAAAAACCGATAAAAGCCATACCCGGTTATGGTTGTTCAGTGCCGATGGCCAGCAGCAACGCGCCTTAACCGCAGAGGGCATGCGTGCCAGCGAGCCCACCTTTTCACCCGATGGTACGACCCTGGCGTTTATCAGCCAGCGCGATAAAGACGACGCCGGCCAGATTTATTTGCTGCCCATGAATAAACCGGGTGAAGCCATACGTCTGACCGAGGTGCCCACCGGGGTGTCGGGCATTAAATGGGTGGGCAAGCATTTATACTTTATCAGCCGGGTGTGGCCGGATGAAAATTGGCAGGAAATGACAGCCCGGTTAAAAGAAGATAAAGAGCAAAAAGTATCCGCCAAACAATGGAATGCCTTGCCCTATTCGTATTTCGACCGTTATCTGGAGGAAAACCGTCAGGCACACCTGTACCGCATAGCCGCAAGCGGCGGTGATATTCAGCCCATAACTCTGCCACTGGGCCAGCAGTTACCGCGCTCAAACCAAAGCGCCGGCAGTTATGATATTGACAGTAACGAGCAATACGTGGCCTTTAATGCCAATGGTTGGGATAACCAGGTAGACCCGAAAATTGATATTTTTCTAGCCCGGCTTGACGGCGCCAATGCACAGAGTAATACCGCCGAAAACCTGACCAAAGACAATCAGGCACCCGACAGCAACCCAACGTTCAGCCCGGATGGTAAAAGCCTGGCGTTCAGCCGGCAGCAACTGCAAGGCTTTTATGCCGATACCGCCCGTCTGGTGGTGTATGACCTGGCTAAAAAAACCAGCCGGGTGCTCACCAGTGACTGGGATCGCTCAGTCAGCAATTTTGCCTGGGCTAATGATGGCCGTGGCTTTTACGCCAGTATTGACGACGCCGCTACCCGCCGTCTGTACTATATTGATGCCCGCACAGGCAAGCCACGGGCCATTAGCGGCGAAACCAGTTTTGGTCAGCCGGTGCAGGCTGGCAATGACCTGATTGCCACCAACGACAGTTTTTTATATCCAGCGCGTTTAGTCAGCATCAACCCGCGCAATGGCAGTACCCGCCGGCTGGATAGCTGTAACGATGATATTTTAAGCAACGTTGAGCTGGGGACATACGAGTCGGTAACCTATCAGGGCGCTGAAGGCAAAGACATTCAAATGTGGATCCATTACCCACCGGGTTTTGATAAAAGCAAAAAGTACCCGCTGTTAATGCTTATTCATGGCGGGCCACACAATGCCTTCAGCAACAGCTTCAGCTACCGCTGGAACTCACAAACCTTTGCTTCCTGGGGTTATGTTACGGCCTGGCCTAACTTTCACGGCTCCAGCAGTTTTGGTCAGGACTTTGCCGATGCCATTAACCCGGACTGGCGCACTAAACCGCTGGCCGATATTCAGGCGGCTACTAAATGGTTTGAAAACCAAAGCTGGATAGATACTGATCGTATGGTCGCCGGTGGTGCCAGCTATGGTGGGTATTTAACTTCCATTTTGCTGGGTACCGAGCACCCGTATAAAGCGCTGCTTATTCATGCGGCGGTATATAATATGTACTCACAAATGGCCGCCGATTTTGCTGTGCACAGCACCCGCTTTGGTGGTTTCTGGGAAAACCCTGAGCTGTATAAACAAATCTCGCCGCATTACCATGCCAACAAATTTAATACCCCAACCCTGGTGATTCATGGCCAGCAGGATTTACGGGTACCGGTGGGGCAGGGCTTTGAGTTATTCCGTACCTTGCAAAGCCGTGGGGTAGAATCGCGGATGATTTACTTCCCGGATGAAAACCACTGGATCTTAAAACCGAATAATTCTATTTACTGGTATAACGAGGTAAAAGCCTGGCTAACTAAATTCGCTGAGCCGGGCGCGCAGTAAGCTGGCGCAGGGGCAGCACATAACAATACTCATGTGCTGCTGCCGTTTCGGTTATCAGCCGGCTGGGGAGTTTGATTGCTGTGGCCAGCTGATGCTATTAATATCGGCGATAAAAAAGGCAAAATAATCATCGGTACCAAAGTGATTGCCGGCTTCAACGTGGGCCGGTAGTCTGAACCCGCCAAATTCCCGAAAATTAGATAAATAGCCGCCGAAAGGCTGCAGAATATAGCGATGTTGCGGGTTGGCATTGCTCCAGCGCATAAAGCTCACGTGCAGCGGCTGACCATTGTCGGCAACGGTTAAATCGACAACTTGCTCCAGCCCCAGATGGGTAACCGTTAAGCGGGCACTATGCTCATTCAGATGGGACCACTTAACCCCTGGCCCGGGTAATACCGCCGCAGGGGTCCAGAATACCGCCTCTGCCACATAGCGACCAAAAGCCGATCGGCGATGGTCGAGGCTGGCACCGGCGCGCGCCACAGGTAGCAACTCCTGCAACCAGAACCGGGTCCAGCTGGCACTGTCAGAACCCGATATTCTCAGCAGCTGACGCCGTGCTTGCATTTGCCAGACAAAGCCGCCAGGAAAGGCCAGGGTTTGCATTGCCTTCATGTTCAGATAGTCAGGCCGTTTGCTATTGCCCAGACTAAACTGGCCGGTCATGGCAATATTGGCCACCGTATACAACGGGGTACCCGGTGCAATACTAAATTGGAAAAAGCGTTTGGCCGCCTCTGGTAAGTCTTGCAGCATTACAGGGTGAAAATGGCCAGGGTGGGGAGGATGCTGAGCAATAAGCTTTCGTATCAATTGTTTATCTGCCCGGTAATCAAGCAGTCGCAGGCAAAGCAACCCGGCAATAAATAAGATGATAACAACCGCCGTTGCTATCACTATAAGATCAGATATCGAAGCCATATCAGCTAACCTTGATGCCGCAGGTTCTGGCGGTGGGTTGCATATAAGTTGCCGTTATATATCAGGATGCTTAAGCATAGCAGTGGTTAACGGCATCAGCTTGATCCAGCGCAGTAAAGCGGCTTAATCAATCGCTAATTTCTGCTGGTTATTGGTAGTAAAGCCTTTGCTGGCCAGCCATTCGAAAGCCTGGTCAGGGTGCTCAAATTTCTGCACCTTAAACCGACCTGCAATATCCTTTATCATTCGGTCCAGCTGGAATTCTTTCACGATACTGGGCCAGTAAACATGGGCGGAATAGCCCAAGCCACGCTCAATCTTCCAGCTAACCAGGTCTTTTATAATGGGTTCAATGCCAGGCACCCCTAACTGCCAGCTATCAAGCAGAATAATACTCGCCCAGTCTTCGCCCAGTAACGGTTTGGCAGCCGCTTTCAGCTCCCGGGCAAAATCTTCCGCGTTCTGTTGGCTCCAGCTGCCCTGCACCTTGGCAATTAATACTTTGTTATCCAGCCAGATTTTAAATTTAGGGTGATATTTCATTGCAAACGCACTCTCTGCTAAAGACAGTATCTTTTAAAGATAGTTATAGCGTAGCAGGCATTGCTTAGTCACGTATGGCTTTTGCTGGCTTTACCCGCGTGTCATACAAATACTGCAACGCTTCGGTTATGGTCATCTCGTCATTTTCAGAAAGGTAACGCTCTACCTGCTTGTGCACAAAAATAATCGCCTGTTTATGTTGCTTGGCAAAAGCTGCGCATTGCTGTTTCAGCTGCTGGTTAAATTCTTTATCGGCGGCTGCTTTATGCACGGCCTGAATGGCCAGCTCAAAGTTGTTATCGTGCTCGGCAAAAGCTTCTTTTAACGCGTTTTTTGGTATGCGGTATGCTTTGCTGGCAAAATCGAGCGCTTCGCGAAAGGTATCAAACTGCTCACCAAACACCTCAAATACCGGCGCCTCGCTGAAGTGCACCTGGTGCTGCTGGCCAGCGGCTTCATAAGCAAAACCGGGGTAAGCCAGCCGCTCAGTCGTTTCCGCGCCCAGTTTTAAGCCTGCTTCAATACTGTGGCGCAAGCTAAAATCCAGAGTGGCCAGCTCATCTTCAGTCCACATTTCATAAATCGTCAGCGCTTTGGCATATTTTTTTGCCAGCTTCTTTCTGGCAAAATTGCGCCGCTCATCCAGAGTGCCGGCTTTACAGCTTTTCAGGTGCTCATGGCATTCATTACAGGCCGGTATTTTTAAAAACTCACTGGGCTCGCGAGTCGCCAGGTAAAACTCCAGATACTGCAACGGCGGCGCATAGTCATGCCCGGCAGCAATACAACCGCAGTAAAAGCAGGTGTTAAAGGTATCGCTGTAAATAGGGACGAGTGGGTGATATTGGGTATCTACAGCCATAGGAATGTCCATGAGTAAGGATTATATGCAAGTTAGTGAATAGCGCTGTTATAGGTGTAATCAGTTTAGATAATAATCCGTGCAAGAATTCATGACTTAGATGATATACCAAGGATGCGTTAAATTGCCATAAACGGCGTTATTTGCTGCCGGGTATGACTGCTTGGCAGCCATACCCGGCATGAGATCAATGCGGACTGGGTATTGGTGCAGGTGGTGGCCGCTTTGTTTTACGCCTGAGCTTTGTTGAAAGATATTCCGGGGTTGTTGTAATTAGTATAAGCACAACTTACAACGTTACTTATATAAACTTAATAAAAACAATGCATTAAAAATGGTCTGCTTTTTGCTTTATTTGAGCTTAGTAAGAGATAGCTGCAGAAATTGATTAAGCTGAAGTGCTTGCTATGACGCTGATAAACACACTCTGGTAATGAACAAGGAGAACACCATGGAAAATAAAACACCCCGTTGGTTGACGTTGGTAATGGTTGCACTATTTAGTACCGCACTGGCCTCTTGCGCGACGATTGAAGGCGCCGGCGAAGATATTGAGAGTGCGGGTGAGGCGATTCAGGACGAAGCTGAAGAAAATAATTAAGATTATTACCCTGTTAAGCCGGTTTAGACGTTGGTCTAAACCGGCTTAATACTGCTGAGATGTCATTTTTTTACTTTGTGTCACGCGCCACTAATTCTGCTAGATCTTCTGCCAGCGACTTGCTGGGCTTTTCTATTATTCTTCCTAATTCCCGGCCGTTATCCAGCACAATAATAGTAGAGGTGTAACGTAAGTCGTATTGGCTGTGCAACTGTTGCGGGTGCTGTTTTTGCTGGTTTACCGCCTCTAATTGCAAACTACTGAGCTCGACCTCTGATTGTTGCAGTAATTTAAGCAGGCGCGGTATTTCGCGTTCGCTGTCGTGACACCAACTACCGAATAATACCACTACTTGTAAGCCTTCAAGGCTTTGCATCTGAGCCAGTTCGCCAGCCGAAGGCTGATAAGCGGCATATTCGCTGGCGAATACCGGATAGCGCGCCAGTAACAGCTCGCTGTGGATACTGCCATAGGCGTCGCTGGCTCGCGCCGTGCTGGGTAGTGTTGCAGGGCTTGACGCCCGACCCGGCACTGCAGCCTGAGTATTAAGTGGGGCAAGGGCCAGCAGAGCAGTAAAAATAATGGCATAGTTCATTGAGGATGCGCTTAGAGCAGAGAACAATCAGCTGATTATAGTAGTTAACCGAAGCGACTTATACAATGATTGGTTTATAACACGCCGATGACCATACAACTGCCCAGGATCCGCTTTGCCAATTTAAATAGAAGGATTTTGTTTTTAAAAAAAACACGTAACATATGTTCCGATATTTAATCAGTACTGGTATGATGTGAGCGTTTAGTAACCGCTAATTAGCAGAATGTTTGAGGGATCAAGATGTCATTAGTTTCTGTTCGTACCTTGTTAGGTGCAGCCACCTTGTTGGCCGCCAGTTTCAGCAGCCATGCCACGTTAATTGTGAACGGCGATTTTGAAGAGAATTTTGTTGCGAGCAATAAGTGGAAAGTTTTTGCCAGCACTGCCGTAGCCGGTTGGCAGGGCAGCGATATTGAAATATGGAACGCATATAACTCAGTAACCGCGCCCAGTGGTAACAATTTTATTGAATTAAATTCTAATGATAGTAGTAAAATAAATGGAAAATGGACCATTTTTCAGACCTTTGCTACTGAAGTTGGCCGTGAATATAATCTGAGCTTTTTCTACCGCGCCCGCAGCAAAGATACCGAAGCGTTTTCAGTATCGGTAGCTGATGTAAGCTGGAATATGACTGACCATGTCGTTGCTGGCTGGAGTTATTTCTTCAATAGTTTCACTGCTACCGGCAGTACTTCTACGTTGAATTTAACGTCTATCAGTGGCACAACGCTGGGTAACTTTATTGATAATATAACCGTTACTGCTGCACCTGGCCGCGACATCGCAGTAGATGTGCCGGCACCGGCCACGCTGGCCGCTTTTGGTGTTGGTTTACTGGCGTTAGTGGGTGGCCGTCGGTTGCGCCGCACGAAATCTGACGCTAAGTAATTAGCAGCCAGGGTGAATAAAAACGCCAACCTTCGGGTTGGCGTTTTGCATTTTGGCATTGGCTATCGCAGCTTTTGAGATTGCAATAACTTGTCGTTATTCTGTCACGGACTTAATTCCGACCACTTATGCAGCAGTGATTGCTGAATAGTGGCAGAGGTTAGGATCTGGCATAAATAGGCCAGAAAATCTTCGTCCGGGTCTTGCTCTGGTTCAATCGTCTGATAGTTGGGAATAGCGGCCCACCAGGCAGGGTACTCGACACTGAACTTCCCTTCAGCAGAGGTGACATCAAACTGGGTGGTGCGAGTTTCCGGGTTGTGCTGGTAACAGATATTCAGCTTGTCGGCGGCAAAATGCCATATTTTGCTATCGATTTGTAGTTTAAGCTTATTATCCTCGGCGTATAACGCAATATTATGACCGGCGACATGGTGCAGAATACCGGTGGTCAGAGCGTCATCAATTTCGGCAGTAATATTACCGGTTAAAGGCTCAAAATTAACCTGGGTATTGTTATTGAACGGCATAGTCAGGATCATTTTTCTGTTCTTTATTGCTGCAGTTATGAAAAGCTTAGCTTAGTAAGCAACGGTAGCAATACTTTTTGGCCCGCTCATTTTTTAATCATAAGTTTGGTGACATTGTCGATCAAATCCTGCAGCACCATCTCGTCCGGACTGGCCAGTTCTCTTGAGGCCAGCACGGCATAGGTAAATTTGCTTCCCGACGATAGCTCAGTTGCTGGATTTCGGCCAGCCGCAGCGTTATCACGAATAAAAACCATCTGGTTTCTAATTGATGTCAGGACATGGGCAGAGGTGTGCCTGGGAGCGTTATTGTCGATGCAGGCAATAACATCATTTGCTGCTACCAGAAGTGCTTGGTAATCCATTTTACATTCCAATGTTGTTTAAAGTGATAACTGCTTTTTTTGTTTCATCATTTACCAACAATTGCTTACCGCCACCACTTGTATTTACTGGGTTGGCAGGGTTTGTCCAATCATCAGTAATTGGTTTTGAATGGGATTGAAGGCCATTACCCGGCGGCACCTGAAACGAAGTTAACGTCCGCCCTTCGCCGCTCAATCCTAACGCATCGGGCGTTTGCGCACTGGTAGGATCGAACCAATTGCCCGGGTAACCATGAGATTTAACATACTGGGTCATTTCATCGGGAGGGGGGAAGCTTATCACTTCTACCGGTTTTGTTAAGTCGACACCCCCTTCAATTTTTGCTTCCTCATCTCCTATCGCATTGGCAATCTGGCTATCTGAGAAGCCATGGGTCGCTAAAAAATGGCGAGCCACTTTTTCTCTTGCTTGCCGATGTGAATGGGTGTCACCTTCCGATTTAGCCAATGCGATTTCTTGTTCCGTTGGTGCTGCAGAATGTGTGTCGTTGTTAACAGTAGCGGCTGTCTCATGCCCCGCTGTTTTCGCAGTGGCCGGCTCAGCTGCTGCAGCACTGCCGCCTCTGGGCTTTGTGGCCTTGCTGCCAGAACCTGAACTGCTGCCAGAGCTTGCGGCACCCGAGCCACTGCCCGGCTTAGAGGTGCTACCTGCCGCGCGGTATTCATTGCCTGCGACAGATTCGGGTGGGGTAGCCCAACCGTCGGTCAGTTGCCAGGCACGCAATTCGTCCTGTTGAAATAGCAGCAATAATTCGGCCATTAATTGCTGGCTGTCAATTCCGGATAGGTCGGTAGCCCAGGGTTTGGCGTAACGGTATAAATCGCGCATGATGGTGTCGCGCTGCCAGGCGGGTTCGATATCCTGCAGAAAATAGCGGCCATAGATGGCATCGTTAACGGCACTAACCGCCGGAATGCTGGCCATATCGGTGTAACTTATCCGGTTTTTACTGACAAAAAAAATCTCGCCCCATTTGCCAGAAAACAGTTGGCCATCGAATAGCATTGGCTTTAAATCTGCGGGGATTTCCGTTTCCATTCAGGCTACCTGCATCACTGCCAGTACAGTGTTTATTAACTAATGGTTAATCATTGGTAGCATTTTGTTTTCTTTAAGCCGGCTTGTCAATGCTTAGGTCGCTTAGCGCGTCAAGCTAAGAAAGTAAGATAAGCGAAGTGCGTAGTCTGGGTAGGAATAAAAAAAGGGCTGCTGTAGCAGCCCTCTGCTTTAGAAGCACTTGCCCGCTTAGGATGCTGAACTGTTGTAGCTGATGTGTTGGTGAAAGCGAACCGTTAAATCCTGTTTTTCCGCGTTAACATTCAACTTTTCGGCAAAGCTGCGCAGCGCCGCTTCTACCTGATTCATAAAGCGGCCATAGCCAGTTTCAGTCATATCGTCATTGCCGGCGACAATTAAAATATGTACCGCTTCTACCAGATTATCGCCCTGCCAGTCGCTGATAAATTGTTGGGTATTATTGGCGGGGTCAAAGCCCAGCAATTGCAACTCGGCGGTGGTTTCCGGTTTATCAAACTTACTATTGCGCACCAGTGGTGTTAAACCGTTGCCGATAATGGCCACCCGGTTTAAGTCTTTCGCCTGAATTGAGGCTTTAAGGTGCTGCTCCAGTTGCTGATACAACGGGCTGTAATCCAGACTATCATTTGCGACATACTGCTGTTTCAATGCCCGGCTTAGTGGCAGGGTAAGGTGAACATAGGTCAGGGCGCTATGGTCCGGCAGGCTAAGCTTACGGGTAGCATAGCGACCGGCAATGGCACGCAACTTAAAGCCATAACTTTCCCGATCGCCTTTTTGTTTGGCCAGTAAGTCGTATGACAAATGCTGGTGATCACGAATTTTAATTTTCAAATTTTGCGCAGGCAACTGCGGTTGTAATTGCTGTAACAGCTGCAACACCCGGCTATGAAAATCGGCCGCGTTGGCACGAATATCATTGCCGGTAGCTAAAAACAATAAACGGATTTTACGCGCCTGATAGCCGTGTTTGCTAAACAGATTTTGTGCCTCGTGATAGGCCGGGTTGTAAAAAAACAAAATTTGTTCGGCGGTCTGAAACACATGCGCTTCGGTATGAAAGCGCACGACTGGTAGCTTATCGGTGGCGATTAAATGAACGTTGTGCAGGTTCAGGCTATCAGCCAGGCTAAACAACTGCTGGCTTAACTGCTGATAACAGGCCTGTTCGCTGCTGTAATGCTGGTAAAGCTCCGGGGTTGCTTTGATCTCCGCCAGAATATACTGGTTAGATTTTGCTGTGGCCGGAAGATACACTTTATGTTGGGTGCTGATTGGCATGAAAACTCCTGTTATGTCTGCAACCTGTG
Source organism: Arsukibacterium sp. UBA3155 (assembly GCA_002364615.1). Classification (GTDB taxonomy): domain Bacteria; phylum Pseudomonadota; class Gammaproteobacteria; order Enterobacterales; family Alteromonadaceae; genus Alishewanella. The sequence goes on from DEYP01000008.1 coordinate 20,282, forward strand.
CATTATACCCTGATACGCTGCTTGAAACCGGATAATTGTAGGTATTGTGCGCATTTTTTAGGTTAGATCAAGGGTAACTACACTGGCGTGCTACAGCACGCCGGGATTTAGCTGCCAGATACTGAAATTAAGCACTGCAGCAAAGCTCACCCAGAGTAAATAAGGCACCAGCAATGCGCCTGCCAGCTTGTTATAGCGCCAGAAACTTAGTGCCGTAGCGATTATTAGCACCAGTAGCAACAGGATATTGGCAAATGCCAGAGCGCCTAAGTACCAGCCAAAAAACAGCCAGCTCCATAGTGCATTGACCACCAGTTGGCCAAAATACAGCCACAGCGCTGATCGGGCATGTTTGCTGCTACGCCAAACCAGCCACGCCGCAATGGCCATCAGGGTATAAAGGGTTGTCCATACCGGGCCAAATAACCAGGCAGGCGGCGCCCAGTCTGGCAGCTGCAATTGCTGATAAAACACGGGCGCATTCATCGACCCAAGCGCGCCAACGCCGGCGGCAAGATAGGTTAATGCCAGAATTGTCAGTAGCATCAATACCTGACGTAATACTATGGTGAGATGCATAGTGATTAACTCCCTAATCTATATTGCCAGATGTACGGCTTTGCGCCAGTTTAGATCATGTCAGCTTTTGGCTGCAATTTGCTGGCAAAGCTGGCGCAACACTTGTAAGGCGTGGCTGTCCTGATTGCGGCCATGGGCCAACACTAAGGTACGTTCCAGCTGCAGGCCCTGAATAGGTCGCAGAGTAACATCGCTACGCTGGCGCAGACTATCCAGATCGGGCACCAGGGCACAGCCCACGCCCGCGGATACCAAGCCAAGTGCATACTCGATGGTTTGAATGTCGGCGCGGACGTCGGGCCGGATTTCCTGCCGCAATAACTGTGGATAAAAAGCTGCCCAGGCATCGCATGGCAACCGCTTAATTAACGGTAAGTTGTCGAAATCTTCCAGACTGATCTGCGGCTGCAGACTAAGCGGCCAGGCTGGTGGGAGGGCTAACAAGTAGCGGTCATGCCACAGAGGTTGCAGCACTTCGCCGGTTTTCAGTTGTTGCGGGGTAATAATACGGGCGTCGCAGGGCTCGTCCGGCTCAACCAGGTGTAGTTCAAGGCCGGCAACCTGCTGGCTGAATTCGCGCAGCAGGGCACTCATTCGCTCCACTCCAAGCGCCTTTATTAAGCCAAGCCGGAACTGAATCCGGTTAACCGGAGTATTGAACGATGCTTTTAGTGAGTGCAGCTGACTGAGTAATTTACCGGCATGGTCGTACAGTTTATCGCCATCTTCTGTGGCAGTAACCCCTTTGGAGAGGCGGATAAACAGCTTTACTCCCAGCTCCTGCTCCAGCTGACGCAATGCAGCCGACAGTGACGGCTGTGCTACACAGCACTGACGTGCGGCAGCGCTGATACTGCCTTGTTCATACACGGCGACAAAATAATTAAGCTGGCGAATATCCATAGTTAAAAACTATACCAGATACAGAATTAATATATTTTAACTTTATAGCAGGCCGCAGTAGAGTGAGCAACAGACATTCATTGATCACAATAGCTTAGTTATCGACACAGCATGAGGTAGCGATATGGCCCGCCCGGTATTTGATTGGCAAGACCCGTTTCAATTATCCGCAATGTTAAGCGAAGAAGAGCGGATGATCCGCGATACAGCGCATCAGTATTGTCAGCAAAAGTTGCAGCCGCGCGTGTTGCTGGCCAACCGTAACGAGCATTTTCACCGCGAAATAATGACCGAGTTAGGTGAGCTGGGTCTGCTGGGCGCCACCTTGCCTGAAAAATATGGTTGCTCTGGCGTAAATTATGTCTGCTATGGCCTGGTGGCCCGCGAAGTAGAGCGGGTAGACAGCGGTTATCGCAGTGCGATGAGCGTGCAGTCTTCCTTGGTTATGCACCCGATACATGAGTACGGCACTGAAGCGCAGCGTCAGAAATACCTGCCAAAACTGGCGACCGGTGAATGGGTTGGCTGCTTTGGTTTAACGGAGCCTGATGCTGGCTCAGACCCGGCCAGTATGCGCACCGTTGCAAAGAAAACCGCCGATGGTTATGTGCTGAACGGCAGTAAAATGTGGATAACTAACTCGCCGATTGCCGATGTATTTGTGGTGTGGGCTAAATTAGACGGTGAGATCCGCGGCTTTGTGCTGGAAAAAGGCATGAAAGGCTTAAGTGCACCGAAGATAGAGGGGAAATTTTCGCTGCGGGCATCGATAACCGGCGAAATTGTGATGGACAACGTTGAAGTGCCGGCCGATGCCATTTTCCCGGATGTTAAGGGCTTAAAAGGCCCCTTTGGTTGTTTGAATAAAGCCCGTTACGGTATTGCCTGGGGCGCGTTAGGCGCGGCTGAGTTTTGCTGGCATGCGGCGCGCCAGTATACGCTGGATCGGATCCAGTTTGGCCGGCCGTTGGCCCAGACTCAGCTGGTGCAGAAAAAACTGGCAGATATGCAAACGGAGATAAGTATTGGTTTGCTGGGCTGTCTGCAGGCAGGACGGCTGATGGATGCTGGCCAATTACCGCCGGAGGCTATTTCGCTGATTAAGCGCAACTCCTGTGGCAAAGCGCTGGATATTGCACGCCTGTCACGTGATATGCACGGCGGTAATGGCATTGCCGATGAATATCATGTTATCCGCCATCTGATGAACTTAGAAGCGGTAAATACCTACGAGGGCACTCATGATGTACATGCCCTTATTTTAGGACGGGCGCAAACCGGCTTACAGGCCTTTAGTTAATCGTGGCCGGGGACTTTCACCCATGGCTGCAGCAGTTTCTGCAGCAGATTGACAGTGGCAGCTTAGCGCCTGCCAGTAGTTTGCAGCAGGGGCTGAGTGACAGCGAATTACATCGCCTGTGGCACAGCCAACTTAGTAGCCGTTTACTCGATTTGCAGTCACGCTTGCTGCAGGCCAAAGGCCAGAGTTTTTATACCATAGGCAGCGCGGGGCATGAGGGCAATGCCGCTGTTGCGGCGGCGCTGCGTTTAACCGATCCGGCGTTTTTGCATTATCGCAGTGGTGCTTTTTTTATCGAGCGCAGTAAGCAGTTACCGGGCAGTACACCGTTGTACGATATGCTGCTGTCGTTTTGCGCGTCGAGTGATGACCCGATCTCCGGCGGCCGGCACAAGGTGCTGGGTAGCCTGGCACTGAATATTCCGCCGCAAACCAGCACCATTGCCTCACAACTGCCTAAAGCGGTGGGGGCGGCCTTTGCCATCGATTTAAGCAAACGGCTGGGCCAGAGTGGTAACTGGCCGGCGGATGCCATTGTCATGTGCAGTTTTGGCGATGCTTCGGCGAACCATTCTACGGCGCAGGGGGCAATAAACGCCGCGTGCTGGGCCGCTTATCAGCATGTGCCGTTGCCGATGTTATTTGTCTGCGAAGATAATGGCCTGGGCATTTCAACCCCCACGCCGCAGGGCTGGATAGAGCAGAGCCTGGCTGACCGCCCAGAGCTGCGTTATTTTGCCGCGGACGGCCGTGATTTAGCCCAAACCTACAGTGTGGCCCGCAAGGCGGCGCATTATGTCCGGACCAAGCGCCAGCCGGCCATTTTACATTTATCGACAGTACGGTTGTTTGGCCATGCCGGCGCGGATACCGAAACGGCGTACCGCCAAAAACATCTGATCGAGGCGGAGCTGACCCTGGACCCGCTACTGGCCAGCACAGCCAGTGTGCTGGCACGCGGCATTTTAAGCCGTCAGCAACTGTATGATGCGGTAACGGCGCTTGCTTACCAGATAAGCCGGGTTGCGGCAGTTGCCAGCGCCAGACCCAAGTTACAAAGCGCTGCAGACATTATGGCAGCAATAGCACCGCTAAGACCGGCTTTACCGGCGCCGCCACTGCCGCAAAGCGCCATTCGCAGTGCGTTATTCGAGTTTGATAAACATAACCTGGCGAAGCCGCAGCATTTAGCGAAACTACTGAACTGGACTCTGCACGATTTATTTGCACAATACAGCAATACCGTGCTTTTCGGCGAAGATGTTGCTAAGAAGGGTGGTGTTTATGGTGTTTCGCAGCACTTAATTCAGGCGTTCGGTGGTAACAGGGTAATTAATACCTTGCTGGATGAGCAAAGTATTCTGGGCATGGCCATCGGTTTAGCGCAGCAGGGGTTTATTCCCATTGCTGAAATTCAGTTTCTGGCTTATGTCCATAACGCTGAAGATCAAATTCGCGGTGAAGCCGCCACGTTGCCGTTTTTTTCGAATGGCCAGTACCATAATGCGATGGTGATCCGCATTGCCGGCCTGGCCTATCAGCGTGGCTTTGGCGGCCATTTTCATAATGATAATTCTTTTGCGGTGTTTCGGGATATTCCGGGCATTATCGTGCTGTGTCCGTCTAATGGCGCTGATGCCGCTTTATTATTACGACAAGCAGTGCAACTGGCCTACGAGCAAAAACGCTTAGTCATATTTTTAGAGCCGATAGCACTTTACATGACCCGGGATTTACTCGCCCCCGGCGATGGCCGCTGGTTAAACGACTATCCGCTGCCCGACACGCCGATACCAGCGCTGGGCGAGCCGGCCGTCTTTAACCAGGGGCCTGAGCAGGGCCCGGCGGCAACGCCACAGCTGGCCATTATAAGCTATGGCAATGGTTATTATTTAAGCCGTCAGGCAGCGGCAGAGCTGGAAAATGCCGGTTATACCCTGCGCCTGCTGGATCTTCGCTGCCTGGTGCCGCTGCACCTTGATGCCATTATTGACGCGCTGGGAGAATGTTCACAGGTACTGATTGTCGATGAATGCCGGCGTCGTGGTTCATTAAGTGAAGAGTTATTTACCGGGCTGTGTGAAGCGAGGCCCGGCTTTTATCAGCTTAGCCGGATCACCGCCCACGACAGCTTTATACCGCTGGGCGCTGCAGCGTATGCAGTATTGCCGTCGAAGCAGCAGATCATCGATAAAGTGCAGCAGTTGCTAAGCGGAGAAAGTGCAACATGAGCCAGAAAAAAACCGCGTTGGTGGTATGTCCGGGGCGCGGCAGTTATAACCGGGCCGAGCTGGGCTACATTAAGCAACATATGGCCGCGGGCAACCCGTTTGTGCAACAGCTGGCTGACTTTGATGCCCGGCGCGCAGAGCTTAACTTACCGACAGTAACTGCGCTGGATAGTGCCAGTCAATTCAGCCATGCCGCCCATGTTAAAGCAGAAAATGCAGCTGCCCTTATTTTCAGTGCTGGCCTGGCTGACTTCGCCCAGATTAACCGCGACACTTTCGACATAGTGGCGGTGACGGGCAACTCGATGGGCTGGTATACCGCACTGGGCTGTGCCGGGGTATGGCAGGGGCCTGACAGTATGCAGCTGGTAACCGGTATGGCGCAGCTGACGGCCAGCGCTGCCGGGGCGCAGTTTATTTACCCACTGCTTACCAGTGACTGGCAACCCGATCTTGATAAGCATTCGCTGCTGGCAGAACAATTGTATCTGCATCAGGGGGCCTTGTTTATGTCAATAGCCTATGGCGGTTATGCCGTTCTGGCAGGCACGCAGAGTGCAGTGCAGCAAGCCATGCAGGCACTGCCACCTTGCGACGACAAATTTCCGTTGTTGTTACCTGGTCATGCAGCGTTTCACAGCCCGTTAATGCAGAGCGCGGCAGATCAGGCACTGGCGCGCTTTAGTGAGTCGTTTTTTGTCGCACCACAACTACCACTGGTTGATGGCCGTGGTATTGTCTGGCCGGCTTTTGTGGCGCAGCCTGCTGCGTTAAAAGTCTATACGCTGGGCCAGCAGGTTTACGATACTTTTTATTTCAGCAGGGCTGTGCAGGTAGCGGTGAAAGACTTCGCCCCTGATCATATTATTTTGTTGGGGCCGGGCAGTGGCCTGGGTGGCGCCGTCGCGCAAAGCCTGATCGAGATAAACTGGCAGGGCCTGACCTGTAAGCAGGATTTTTCCGATGCCCAGCAAGCCGCGTTGCCCTTTGTGCTGAGCATGGGGCTGCCGGAACAGCGGCAGCAGCTACTGTAAATACGCAAATTCCTACCGTCGTTTTATCGCGTTAACTAGTCCTGAAAAGGTTGCAGATCAGCGCAACAGTCTATAATTTGCTTGATAACATACATTGATGTATGTATATTGCCGGCCTAAACTGGCCATAGCAACCAGCCTGGCGTGCTCCCTATCATAGCCAACCGCGGTAATACAGGACGACATATGCAATTTTTAAAGCTTTCGGTTAAACCCCTGACCGTATTAGTGACCACCAGCGTGTTGATGCTGGCTGCTTGCAGCGAGCCGCCGGCAGCGGCGCAAGGCCAGCCAACGCCCGAGGTGGCCGTGGTTACCCTGAGCACCAGCAGTGTGGCGTTAACCACTGAGTTACCCGGGCGGACCACCAATTTCCGCCAGGCTGAGATCCGGCCACAGGTCAGCGGGATTTTGCAGCAGCGCCTTTTTACCGAAGGCCAGCAGGTGAGTGCGGGTCAGGTTTTATATAAAATTGACCCGGCGACGTATCAGGCCGCGTTCAGCAGTGCTGAGGCAGCGCTAAGCAGTGCCAGAGCGGCGCAGCATAATGCCCGTTTACGAACTGACAGAATTAAGGGCTTACTGGGTGGCAAAGTGGTCAGCCAGCAAGATTTCGATGATGCCAATGCCAGCCTGATGCAGGCCGATGCCGCAGTGGCCAGCGCAGAGGCCGCTGTATTAACCGCACAGATAAACCTGAATTATACCGACATTAAAGCGCCTATCAGTGGCCAGATTGGTCGCTCCCTGGTTAGCGAAGGCGCCTTGCTGATTGCAAATCAGGCGCAGGGACTGGCGACTATCCGGCAATTGCATCCGATCTATGTTGATCTAAGCCAATCCAGCACTGAACTACTGAAATTGAAGCGGCAGACGGGCGCCGATGCTACCGCTGAGGTTAACGTTGATTTACTGCTGGAAGATGGTAGCCGTTATTCGCAGCAGGGCAGTTTACAATTTTCTGAAGTAAACGTTGACCCGGGTACCGGTATGGTAACGCTGCGCGCAGTGTTTCCGAATGAACAGGGTCAGTTACTGCCGGGTATGTTTGTGCGGGCCAGGTTGCATCATGGCACTAATGACAACGCATTACTGGTACCGCAACAAGCGATAAGTCGCACACCTAAAGGTGATGCGACGGTGATGCTGGTAAGTAGCGACAATACGGTTGAAGTGCGGCCGGTCACGCTGGGGGCCAGCTATGGCCAGAACTGGCTGGTAACCGACGGCTTAACTGCAGGTGAGCGGGTTATCGTGGCCGGCCTGCAAAAAGTGCGGCCCGGGGTGACTGTCAAAGCTGTTAACGCAGCAGACGGAGCGTAAAACATGGCTAATTTCTTTATTAACCGGCCCATTTTCGCCTGGGTTATTGCCATCGTAATTATGCTGGCTGGCTTGTTATCCATTAAACAACTACCGATAGAGCAATACCCGCGAATTGCACCGCCGTCGATCAGTATCAGTGCATCTTACCGCGGCGCATCGGCCCAAACAGCGGAAGATGCGGTTACCCAGGTGATAGAGCAGGCGATGAATGGCCTGGATAACCTGATGTATATGTCGGCAAATTCAGACTCATCCGGTAATGTCAGCCTGACCCTGACCTTTGAAACCGGCACTGACGCCGATATTGCCCAGGTACAGGTGCAAAACAAACTACAGCAAGCTTTACCGTTATTACCGCAGGAAGTGCAGCAAAACGGCGTACGTGTTGCCAAAAGCAGCGGCGGCTTTTTAATGGTGGTGGGCTTTATCTCACAAGATGGCAGCCTGGAGCGTGATGACATTGCCGATTTTGTGGTGGCCAATGTTAAAGACCCACTAAGCCGCACCACAGGCGTCGGTAATGTCCAGGTGTTTGGCAGCCAGTATGCGATGCGGGTCTGGTTAAATGCCGACAAGCTGAACCAGTATCAGCTGACCCCGGCCGATGTGACTGCGGCCATTCAGGTGCAAAACAACCAGGTTACCGCCGGCCAGCTTGGCGGTGCTCCGGCTTTGCCCGGTCAGCAGTTTAATGCGGCGATACTGGCGCAAACCCGCTTAACCTCGGCCGAAGAGTTTGGCCAGATTTTACTGAAGGTAAATGCCGACGGCGCCATGGTAAAACTGTCTGACGTAGCGCGGGTGGAACTGGGCGGTGAGGACTATTCAATTATTGCCCGCTATAACGGCAAAATGGCTACCGGTCTGGCCATTGAACTGGCTACCGGTGCCAATGCGCTGGATACTGCTGCTGCAGTAAAAGCCAAGCTGGACGAGCTGAAACCTTATTTCCCTGCCGGGTTAACCACGGTTATTCCTTACGACACTACGCCTTTTGTTGAAGTGTCGATAAGCTCGGTAGTACAAACCCTGATTGAAGCTATTATTCTGGTGTTTCTGGTGATGTATCTGTTTTTACAGAACTTCCGTGCCACGCTTATTCCGACGTTAGCGGTGCCGGTGGTATTACTGGGAACTTTTGGCATTATGTCGTTGTTTGGTTTTACCATTAACACCCTGACCATGTTCGGTATGGTGCTGGCCATTGGTCTGCTGGTAGATGATGCCATAGTGGTAGTAGAGAACGTTGAGCGGGTGATGAGCGAAGAGGGCCTTAGCCCGGTAGAAGCCACCCGTAAATCGATGGGCCAGATCACCGGCGCCCTGGTCGGTATTGGTTTAGTGCTATCAGCGGTATTTGTGCCAATGGCGTTTTTTGGCGGGGCCACCGGTGCTATTTATCAGCAGTTTTCTATTACTATCGTTACCGCTATGGCGTTATCGGTACTGGTCGCCATTATTTTCACCCCGGCGTTGTGCGCCACCATGTTAAAACCGCACAAAGGTGACCACCAAGCCAAAGGCGGCTTTTTCGGCTGGTTTAACCGTGGTTTTGATAGCACTAACCGCAATTATCAGCGCGGCGTTGCCGGTATGTTGGCCCGGCCTAAACGCTCGATGCTGGTGTATGGCGCTATTGTGCTGGTAATGGCGTTGATGTTTATGCGTTTACCTACCTCATTTTTACCGGAAGAAGATCAGGGCGTGTTTTTATCTATGGTGCAGCTGCCTACCGGCGCCAGTCAGGAGCGTACTGAAGCGGTAATGGATAGAGTGGCGGCGCATTATGCGACGGAAGACGCAGTGCAGTCGGTATTTACGGTATCAGGTTTTAGCTTTGCCGGTCGTGGCCAGAACATGGGCCTGGCGTTTGTACGCCTAGCCGACTGGAGCGAGCGCGGGCCGGCCGATAGCGTACAGGCGGTAATTGGCCGGGCCTGGGGCTTTTTCGGCACCGTAAAAGAAGCACAGATTTTTGCCTTTAACCTGCCGCCTATTGCCGAGCTGGGGCGTGCTACCGGCTTCTCGTTGTTCTTACAAGACCGGGGCGGGGTGGGTCACGAAGCCTTGCTTAACGCGCGCAACCAGTTATTGGGTATGGCGGCACAGCAACAAAACCTGGTCGGTGTCCGCCCCAATGGCATGGAGGATGCGCCGCAGCTACAAATTAATGTTGATCAGCTAAAAGCGCAGGCGCTGGGGGTGTCGTTAAGTAACATTAACCAGACCCTGGCTATTGGCTGGGGCTCTACCTACGTTAATGACTTTGTCGACCGCGGCCGGGTAAAAAAGGTATTTGTGCAGGCCGAACCCGAGTTTCGGATGACCCCGGAAGATATTAACCGTTGGTATGTGCGTAACAATAGCGGCGAGATGGTGAGTTTTGCTTCATTTGCCAGCAGTGACTGGGTGTATGGTCCACAGCGACTGGAGCGCTACAACGGTGTGTCGGCGATGGAAATCCAGGGCGAGCCGGCGCCCGGCACCAGCTCGGGTGATGCCATGGCGACCATGGAGCAGTTAATATCGCAGCTACCTGCAGGCATCGGCTTTGAATGGACCGCAACCTCTTATCAGGAAAAACTGTCCGGTTCGCAGGCGCCGGCGCTGTATGCGTTATCAATATTAGTGGTATTTTTATGTCTGGCGGCGCTGTATGAAAGCTGGAGCATACCATTTGCGGTGATCTTAGTGGTGCCGCTGGGCATTATCGGCGCCTTAATTGCGGCGTATATGCGCGGTTTGGGCAACGACGTGTACTTTCAGGTGGGATTATTAACCACCATGGGTCTGGCATCGAAAAACGCCATCTTAATTGTTGAATTTGCGCGTGAACTGCAGCAGCAGGGTAAAGAGCTTAGCGCCGCGATTTTAGAAGCGGTACGGCTAAGGCTGCGGCCGATTATTATGACCTCAATGGCGTTTTCCCTTGGCGTATTACCGCTGGTTATTAGCAGTGGTGCCGGTTCAGCCAGCCGCAATGCTATTGGCACCGGTGTGTTGGGCGGCATGATTTCAGCCACCGTGCTGGCGGTGTTTTTAGTACCGGTGTTTTATCTGGTGATTATGCGCTTTTTTAGTAAGAGCACTGCCAGAACCGCACAGGTAAAACCAGGTTAACCTATCAGGGCTCGCTATGCGAGCAGACAGTTAGTACCTTTACCGGCATTTCAGTCCACACTGACTTGCCGGTTTTTTTTAGCTTACAGTGGCAAAACTAAGATAGAAAGTGGTGCCACTGCCCGGTTCTGACACAAAAGAGATATCACCGTTCATTGCATGCATTAACTCTTGTGACAGGGCCAACCCTAAGCCCGTGCCGCCATGCTCCCGGGTGTTGCCGGCATTTTCCTGAGCAAACCGTTGAAATATTTTTTGTTGAAAGGCGATGGCGATGCCCGGGCCGTCATCTGCGACAGCGATAACAATGGTAGCATCTTGCTGTTGCAGACTAATTTTTACCTCACCTCGCTCTGGCGAATACTTAATGGCATTCGACAGCACATTTGCCAGTACCTGCAGTAAGCGATTCTCATCTACCAGCGCAGTTGTCACGAGGTTTTCTGGTGCTGGCATATATCGCAGGCTTACCTGACGATTATGACCATAAGGCGAATTTTCGCTTACGGCACGCTGAACAATTTTTGCAATATCATGGCGTTGCATGGTAAATACCATCTGACTAGCCACCAGCTTTTCCAAGTCGAGTAAGTCATTAATCAGCAGGGTTAAACGCTGGCTGTTGCTGTTAGCAATTTGCAGTAATTGCTGCTTTTTATCTTGTTTGTCGTCGATGGTGCCAGATAATACCAGGCTAAGTGCACCGTTGATCGACGTAAGCGGCGTTCGTAATTCATGGCTTACCGTTGAGATAAACTGATTTTTCATTACATCAAGATGTTGTAGTTCATCATAAGCTAACTGTTGCTTTTGCAGGCTTTGCTCAAGTTCTGTGGTGCGTTCACTTACCGCTTTTTCCAATAAGCTGTTAACCAGATTTACTTTATTAATTCGGGATTTAACGACGTAGGCTAACAGTAAAATAATCGCCAATAATGTTAAAAACTGCACGGTTTTGCGCTGCCACCAATGGGGCTGAACCTCTATCGCTAACTGACTGATTTGACCGCTAAAACGTTGTTGGTTATTGCTGGCTTGCATAAATAAGGTATAGCGACCTGGCGCCAGATTGGTAAAGGACGCAATATTGCCGTTAGTTAACTGCTGCCAGTTTTCGTCATAACCACTGAGTTTATAAAGATACTGGTTGCGGGCGGGGTTATTAAAATCAAAACTGGCGAAATGAAACTCTATTCTGGAAACTTCTGCCGGCACCGTTATCGATTTGAGCGGTGTTAAGCTGCCACTGGCGGTAGCAGGTTTCTGATCAAAGGTTACTTTGGTAATGGCCTGGCCAACCGATGGCAATGGTTCAAGCAGCCGATCTGGGGTCACTAACTCTAAACCAGCGTTAGAACCAAAATACAGCTGGTTATTATCTTCAGCTACGGCGTTAAACATCATTTCGTTGCTGTTTAAGCCATCCACCCGGTTAAAATGAGCGATATTGCCGTCGGGCTTTATCACATCAAGACCGGCAGTGCTCAATACCCAGATATTATTGAGTTTGTCGGTATGGGCCCCAACCAGCGATTTACCGGCAAGACCGGTGTCGGTATCAATTAACTGCACGGCTCCGCTATCCAGGCTAATTTGCAATAAACCCTGCTCAGAGCAGACAACCACACTGTTTTGGGGGGCATGAGCCAGGCAGGTGAGTTGGCCGGTGAAATCGGATGAAAGTAATAATGAGCTGTTGATGCTAGAGATTGGCGCAACGGATAAGGTGTTGCGATCCAGTAAATACAGGCCACTTAAACGACTGGCCAGCCAGATGTAATCAGGCGTGACCAGTGTGGCCTGGATGGCGTCACCTACCATAGTCTGACTAATATCAGCTAAAAAATGGCTGACGCTTTGGGTGTCGTTATCAATCAATAGCACGCCGTTATTCCACAGGTTAATGACGGTTTTATTATCGTCAGTAAACCGGATATCCCGGGCATTTTGCTGCGGCAGGTTAAGTGCGGTATAGGGTGTGGCAAACCGGCTGAATTGCTCGGCGGCGGTGTCATACTGGAATATGCCATTGTCGCTGCCTACCCAGAGAACGTTATCCGGCGCGCGGCGAATAACGTTTATTCTGCCCGGGATATCATAATATTGTAGCTGCCGGGTGCGATGAGAATAGCGACTAACCTTGCCATGCTGGCCAAACCACAGTTGTTCGGGTTCTGCCAGCAAGCTTAACAGCGGTGCCGTAATGTTATTTTGTAAGGATGCCAACGCCGAATCTGCGGTGTTTTGAAAGGCACTGCGCTGCCGTGTTTTAAAAAATAACCCGCTTTCCCGGGTACCAACCCAGGTCACCTGACTTTGATCAATAAAAAAAGTCCGGACATTGATATGTTCAAGTTCAACGTAATTTTGCGCAGAGCGCCTGACAAAAACCCGTTTTACCGGGTCAACTGAGTAGATACCACTAAAGGTGCCAATAAGTAAGTTTCCCTCAACGCTGATGCTCAGGGCATTGATGACGGGAAGCGGCTGTTCATCAGGCAAGCTGACGTGCTGAAAACGCTGCAGCGCCGGTTGATAGACAAATAACCCGCGGCGGGTGCCAAGCCAGAGCTCGTCACCGATGACCTGCAACGCGCGGATCACGTTGTCAGCATTACTATCACCATGCGGATACAGCGGCTGGCCAAACCCACTATTATCCCGCCAGCTTATTAAGCCGCGCGAGGTGGCAATCCAAATTGTATTATCAGGAGTCTGAGCAAAATCCCAGATCCGTCTGCTGGGCAATTTATCGGTCTGCTGGTCAATACGGCTAAAGCCGGTTGTCTCGTCATAGCGGTTAATGCCTTTCGTGGTGCCGACCCAGACCCGCTGTTGCTGATCAGTAAATAATTTTTGCACAAACGGACTTGCCAGCAGATCCGCCTCGCCGTCAAACAGCGCTATTTCACCATTTTCGGCATGAATTTTTGCTAAGCCGTAACCCCAGCTACCCGCCCATAAATTGTTTTGGCGATCAAAAGCAATAGCATCAATATCAGGTACCGATTTTAGTTTGGTCAGGGTGGTGTTTAAGAGTGGATGCTGCTGAAACTGGTAGCCGTCAAATTGCATTAAACCGGTATTGGTTGAGGCCAGCCACAAATAACCATGGTTATCCTGAGTAATACTATAGGTGCCTACATTGGGTAAGTTATTGTCTATCAGTATTTTTTCAAAATAAGTGGCGTTCGCCGTCGCTGCTAATAAGCAGAAGCAACCAAGCAAAGCATAGTTAAAAATTGTGATGAGCCGCTTTATAATCAAAGATATCAAACTCAATTACCACCGATACTAATGACGTTTCAGTGTGTTTGATACTGCAACCGAAAGCAAGGCTGAAAAGCTAAAACGATGCTCTGTACGATCCGTCTGTACAATCCTAAGGTCGTTTTAAACCCTGCAGCATGGTGTCTATTAGTGTCGGAGCATGCAGGCATAAATCGCATTGCTGTGGCTTAAGCAAAAAGTGACTGATAATACCGCCTACATACATGTGCAGCGACATGGCCGCCAGGCGAGGTGTCACTCCTTCACGAAGCAGCCCGGCTTGTTCGGCACGTTCAAAGGCGCGCTGCATTACTGCGACGGCCTGATCGTCCAGTTCGTCCTGTTTAGTCACGGCCGGGTTGAGTTCGTCAATATATTCGCAGCGATGAAATACTATGGTAAGTACGCGGTGATGTTGCTCACTGCCTGCAATCAGTTGCAGGCCATCAATATACAGCTGCCGTACCTGGGCAAAGGGCTCTTCAGTGATGTTGTTGTCCAGTGCGTCCAGCATATGCTGAAACGGTAAACGCACCCGCTCAAGCATGGCGTTAAATAAATCGGCTTTATTCTGAAAATGCCAGTAAATGGCCCCGCGGGTTACATTAGCGGCAACGGCAATTTTCTCCAGGGTAGTACGTGATACTCCCTGCTGATAAAACAACAATTCTGCTGCGTCTAAAATGGCAGCCCGGGTGCTTTCCGCCTCGGCTTTGGTACGTCTGGCCATAGTTAATTAACTGTCGGGTCGTCAAAAAATAGCATGTGTGAATACTACCAGATCACGAACGATAGCTCTATCGGCATTCTTGTCGGTTTCCTAAGCCACTATCCATATTGGCTGCATAAGCGTTAAGGCTTACTTGATAACAAAGTCGAAATACTGGTCGGTATATACCGGTGGCTGATGGGTAAAATGCCACCACTCCATGCTGTATACCTTAAAGCCAGCCTCCAGCATAATAGTTTCCAGTAGTTGGCGGTTAGCCTGCTGGGCTTTGCTGATGGTCGGGTGGCCGACATTGGATACCGGATCGAACATATCAAAAGGAGAGCCCATATCCAGTATCTGCCAGTTGCCGTTGTCATCTTTGGCGGCCAGGGTTAAATCGAGGGTACTGCCGCGGCTATGGCCGGATTTTTCCGCAATGTACTCGCCTACCAGCTGGTCTTTACCCAGGTTAGGGTAATACTCAGCTTTGGTGCTGGTATCGGCTAAATCGCTGGCCCAGCGCATAAAATGGTTAACGGCCCGCTGTGGCCGGTAACAGTCATAAATGTACAGCGTCAAACCTTTAGCCGCGGCCAATTGCTGGGCTGTTACCAGCGCATTGGCCGCGTTTTGCTGCAAATAGCATTTATTGGCCTGATAGCCATCCACCTGACTGCCAACAAAGTTATTACTGCCAAGGTACGCCATATGGATCTGAGCATCGGGTATCAGCGATGAAACCTCGGTAAAGTCGGCTGGTACTGATGGCTCAGCAGCAAGCGGTAACGGGCTGGTCAGAGCCAGCAGGGTGGTAAGCAGAGCCATTTTCATCATGGTTATCCTCGTTAGATCATTAGTACGCCGGCAATCACAAAGCTTAGCAAGGCGATGGCGCCACACACCAGTGCATACGGCAGCTGGGTTTTTACATGCTCCAGTAAATCACAGCCGGCGGCCACTGAGCTTACTGCGGTGCTGTCGGAAATAGGCGAGCAGTGATCGCCAAATACGCCGCCACTTAAAATAGCCGCCAGAATAAGTTGTGGCGGCAGGCCGAGCAGACTGACCATTGGCATGCCTATCGGAATAAGAATGGCAAAGGTGCCCCAGCTGGTGCCGGTAGTAAACGAAATAAGCGCGCCGGCTAAAAACAGCAGCGCCGGAATAAGCACCAGCGGCAGGTTCTGATCAACAATACTGGCAATAAAGGTACCGGTGCCCAGCAGTTTTAAACTGGAGCCAAGCGACAGTGACAACAACACAATGGTGACTAGCGGCAGGAGTTCGCTAATACCTTTAAAGCCGATATCGACCAGTTGCTGATGTTTAAAACGGCGGCTTAGCAGCATCATGGCATACACCACCACGCAGGCCAGTGCGGTGGCATATAACACCGATTTAGAACCCGAGCCCTGCACCAGCTGGCCATTACCGGTTAACAGCATAAAGCCGAGCATGGCGCCGACCAGGGTTATCAGAGGCACCAGCATATAAGCCGGGTGACTGGGTTCAGTCTCAATTTCACTATGCTGCGATAAGGTATGCAGCTGCTGTTCTGATTTACGCATTGGCCCGTATACCTTGCCACTGATAATGGTATACAGCACAACCAGCAGGGTGATCAGGGCATAGAAATTCAGCGGGATGGTGCCAATTAAAATGGCCACCGGACTTTCTGGTAAATCATAGGTGCTAAGCAACCCCAGAATATAGGCGCCCCAGCCGTTTAGTAAGATAATAATACAGATAGGCGCGCTGGTACTGTCGATAATATAAGCCAGCCGGGCCCGACTCATTTTAAATTTATCGAATAAACCGCGCGAGCTGATACCGGCAGTTAACGAGCTTAAATTCGATTCAATAAAGGTCACACTACTGATGAAAAAGGTCAGTAAACCGGCCTGGCGGCCATTGCGGGCAATGCCTTTATTGACCAGCATTGCCACCGTAGCAGACACCCCGCCGGAGTAGCGCATATAGGCCAGCAAGCCGCCGACCAGCAACGAGAACATTAAAATACGGGCGTTATCGGCGTCACCAGTAACGGCAATAATCCGCTCCAGAGTCTGAATACTGCCATCGAGCAATAAACCAGCGCCAAAACTCTGGCCGTTTTGCAGAAATATCAGTAGCTCGGAGGTACATAGCGATAACAGCAGCGCCAGAATCACTTCTTTGCGCCACAACACCACGGCAATGGCGACAAGCGCCGGAAGCAGGGTTAACCAGTCAGCCACCTTAGGCTCCTTTTTATTATTTTTATACAACTAATTTATACAGTTACTTTTATACAGCTAAGCATGCCTGCGGGCAAGCCGGCCACTGGCGTTTTAGCTGATTTCTGCTTTACTTAGTGGGCTTTAAATGATGTGAATTTAACTTAATTTTTATCCAGAAGTTTGCCTTCGTGGTTCGGTATGCAGTAAGCCGGTGAATAGCAGCATCGATCACAAGGAGAGCGGTTATGCGTTGTTTAAGATTTTCGATAATTGTGCTGCTTTTATGCAGTTTTCTGGCAGACGCTGCGTTAGTCCGCGGTGCAGGCCGTGGTTCAGAAACCTCAACCAGTCCTCAAAGCTATGCTTTATATGATAACAGCTTTATCAGAGACGGTTATTTACAGGCTGGGGCACCGTTCATTAACCGGGTCAGCTTTACCAGCGGCGACTTACCATTGTTGGCAGTACCGCGGGACTGCTGGTTGATTATGCCCTATGACTCGTTCCCACCACCAGAGTACTGGCAGGAAGAGCCTTGCTACTACGAGTTTCTACAGGGTGAGCAACTGGACTTTGAAAGCGCCTTAATTTGGGATTTTCCTTCCGCCTTTGCCGCTGATTTCAGCTGGACCCTGATGCAGGGCGAGCAAAGCTGGACCTTTGCTGCGTTACGGGAGAATGGCTTTAACCCGGCGGCAGTTATGCCGGATGAGTTATTGCCAGGTGCATACTCGCTAACCTTTAACAGTACTTTTTATTCCGGCGCCGAGCGGGATTTTTATTACCGTAATGATCGTGATGAATGTTTTCCTGTTTTTTATGAGGATGAGGGCGATGAAAATTGTTACTACCAAGGCAGACGCGCTGATGTATTAAGTTTTAGTTCGCCGTCTGAACAGGTATTAATTCTGGAGCCGCGTGCGGTGCAGGTGCCATTACCGTCTACTTTAAGTTTATTTGCTGGCTTAGGGTTACTATTGTTTAGCCGGCGTAAGCTGTTTGGCACGCGCCAGCACTAGCTGCCGCTGTTCATTAAGTGAATTTTCCAGTTGCTGGCGCAGTGGCGCCAGCTGCTTGGTCGGAATACTATGCAAAATAGGATCGTAAAAGGTCCACCATTCACGCCAGCCATAGGCCATTGCTTGATGCAGTTGTTGTAATGCTAATTCATTATTACCTTGTAAAGCGGCCAGCCGTGCCGCCAGGTGATTCAGGTAGCTATCTCGCAAGTCATTTTGTTTCGCGGCGTCTAAGTGCTGCTGGCAACGGACTAGCAGCTTGTCAGCTTGTTGCTTTCTCTCATTTTGTTGTAACGCCCAGGCTATTTCTATAGCCGGACTGCACATTGGCATTGCAAACAATTCATCTTCACTAAAAGAAGAGTGGTGCTGTAAGAGCAAGTCAACTGCTTTAGAAGGATGCCCAAGTAACATCTGGTAAAGTGCTGCTTCAAATTGCAGCCATTTATCCTCTGGCCGCGCAGCCAAATAAAAAGCCATTTCGTTAAAGAGTGTCTCTGTGTCGCCGATTCGCAATAAATAATTAGAACGGTAGAGCGAATTGGTTTTTAAATCAGGTTCCAATTCGATCAGATTGAGAGTTATAAGTAGGCCCCGGTAATTTTGCTGATAGTAACTGTTTTCAGGCGATAAGTGATAAGCCTGCTGCCAGTGGTATAAGCTGTCAGCTAAATGCCCCTGATGAAAGGCGGTTAATGCCAGACCTGCATGGCCCATCGGTGACGTAGGGAAGTCTTGGAGTAATTGATTAAAGCTTGCATTGGCCTCAATAAACTGACCGCGAATTGCCTGTTCATAACCACGATTATACAGCACGGCGATGGATACCGGATCCAGCTGATAAGCCCGCTCCAGCGCTACAAGTGACTCAGCATAACGGCCTTGTTGTTTTAGCAGCAGATACTGCCACATATGTGCTACTGCCAGGTTAGGGTTAAGCGCCAAGGCCTTTTGATAGGCCGTCAGCGCCGGCTCAAACTGCTGTTGTAGTTCCAGCATTTTGCCCTGAATGGCATAGGCTTCTGCCAGCTGCGGCGCACGGATAAGCGCTTTATCCAGATACTCTTTCGCCAGCCCGGTAGCGATATCCACGTCAATAATGCCAAACTCTTTGCTGCCATCGCTTAGCAGCAGCAGGGTATCGGCCAGGCCAACATAAGCCAGCGCATATTCCGGGTCCTGGCCAATAGCTTGTTCAAATAACTGGCGGGCCTGTTGCATCGCTTCGCTGGTTTGCAGCCGGTATTGCTCGCGGGCTTTTAAATAGCTGATATAGGCATCGGCGCTTTGGGTGCTGGCATTGGCGGATAAATCTAACAGCGAACTGTCTTGCGGTAGGCTGGCTTGCAGCGCGTTAACCACACTGCGGGCGATTTCGCTCTCCAGAACAAACACATCGGTTAGTTGGCGTTGCAGCTGATTGGTCCATAAGGTCTGGCCGTTACTGCCGTCCAGCAGTTGTACCCGAATGTGCAGCTGCTTGTCTTGTAAGTTGATTGTGCCGGTAAGCAAGCTGGCAACCTGCAGCCGGCTGGCAATGTCGGGTACGCTTAATTGCTGGGCGCTTAATACCTGGCCGGAATTGGCAGACGCCACTGTTAACCCAGGTGTGCGACCAAGCTGGCTGCTTATTTCTTCAGCCAGGCTGTTTACCAGCAGCGCCAGCTCAGGGCTGTTTTTCAGCGGTGTTGGCTCAGGGCTGTTTTCAGTTGGATTTTTAGCGGTAAAAGGCAGCACTGCAATCGAGTTGGCCGTCAGATTTAATGGTTCTGCTGGCGTTGCAGGCCGGCTGAGCAGGTAATACTGATAAGCCAGCAGGGCGCTAAAGATGAAGATGAGTAGTAACACCATAACCTGCCTGCTGCCAAACATCGCGTGCGGCCGACCGTCAGGGTTAGCAAAGAGCTGTATCCGGCCTTGCTGATATTGATAAAACCAGGCCAGGTAGCATACTAAAGGCGTAGCAGCGATCAGGCTGATCGCGATAATATTGCCAACAGTAGCCGGCAGCACTAATAGCTGGGAAACCACTGCCACCACCTGCAGCGTTAGCCAAACAATAATCAGGTAGGCCAGCACAGTGCTGAGCACCTTACGTTGGCGAAGTTGCTGATAAAACTGTTTGGGGCTAAGCAATTGGAGATATCCCTTCTGAATTAGCGTTTACTAAGCTTAGCCCAGAGATGACAATGCTGCAGCGTGCTGAGTTTTACGGGCTGTGATATGGTAAATGGCAGTTATGGCTTAACTAACGAAAGAGAGGATGCCATGTTAAAGCAAATATCGTTATGGTTAGCATTAAGTGCGGTGTTAACGGGGCTGGCAAATGCAGCAGATTACGCTGAATTTACCACCCCAGGTCTGGCGAAAGGCCAGATCACCCATGACGATATTGCCCCCCTGATCCGTTATTATCAGCAGCAGGACTGGCTTGAAGTTACTGAGCTGGGCCGCTCGGTAGAGCAGCGGCCTGTTTACCTGTTTAAAATTGGCCAGGGCGAGCGTAAAGTGCTGGCCTGGTCTCAAATGCATGGCGACGAACCCACCGCCACGGCGGCTATTTTTGATTTGCTGGCGGTACTGGATGCGCAGCAGCAAGCACAAGCAGATAAAGATAAAGATCAAGATAATAGCCTGACAGACTGGCAGCAGCAGATTACCTTGTATTTAATTCCAATGCTAAACCCAGATGGGGCAGCGCGTAACAGCCGCTATAACGCGCTGGGAATTGACGTTAACCGCGATGCGGTAGCGCTGCAAACCCCGGAAGGCCAGATGCTGATGCAGGCGGCAAAGCAAATTAAGCCCCATTATGGTTTTAATTTGCATGATCAGAACCGTTATCATGGCGCCGGTGACAATAAAAAGCCGGCAACGATTTCTTTGCTGGCACCGGCCTATAACGAGGCACGGGAGATAAACCCCAGCCGCCATGCTGCTATGCAGTTAATCAGTGCCGTCAAACCGATGCTGGATAAGGCGATACCCCAGCAGCTTGGCCGCTATGATGACGAATACTCCGTGCGCTCTTTCGGCGATACCTTTTCTAAAATGGGCATTAGCACGGTATTGGTGGAGGCAGGGGGCAATTATAATGACCCGTTCCGCCAGCAAGCCCGCCAGTTAAACCTGAAACTGTATTTAAATTGGTTAGCGTTAATTAGCAGCGGCAATTACCGTGATTATGATTTAAGCGGGTATCAGGCTATTCCGATGAATAACAGCGGTGGCATGAAAGACTTAATTATTAGCAATATCAGTCTGCCAAAAGCGGATAGCAGTGGCGTGCTGGCCAAGGTTGATTTAGCCTTTAACGCCGGTGGCAATGGCCGGGGCAGTGTGGTGCTGGATGAGATAGGCGATGCCAGTATTTATGGTGCTTATCACAGCGTAGATGCCAGCGGCTTGCAGTACAGCGCTGGTAAAGCCTACCCGTTAACCAAACCATTAACCTTAAACACCGCGCGTTATATCCAGTTACTGGCAGAGGGTTACAGTCATTTTAGTGGTAAGCCAGATTTGCTGACGAATAACTCAGGGTTGCCGGTGGCGATAAATCCGCCAGGCGTGAAAAGCCGCTGGCCGCAGCGCCGTTCCTCTACCACTTTTTTGCTGAGTAATGATAATAAGGTCCAGTTGGCCGTGGTACACGGCCGCGTGATCAGGCTGGCAGATGCCAGCCTGTTAGATGCATTTGGTGGCAATTAGCGTTATTTGCTGCCATTAAGGCGTTGCTGCCAGCTAAGTAACGCCGCCAGCAGCTTACGCACGTTAGCCTGAATTTTGTCATCGGTTAAATCGCCATCGTTATCAAAAGCACCGCTAAAAGCATTGGCAAAGACCTCAGGTTGATTCAGCGGATGGAGGTTTAAATACACACATACCTGGCGTAAATGGTACTGAGAACGCGATGACCCCATGCCGGCGGCTGAGCCCATAATCGCCACCGGTTTTCCGCTTAATAAATGATTGTCAGGCTCGCGCGAGGCCCAGTCTAAGGCGTTTTTCAGGGCCGGTGCTAAAGAATAGTTATACTCAGGGCAGGCCAGCAGTAAGGCGTCAGCTTCAGCCAGTTGCTGGCATAAAGTTGCTACTGCTGCTGGTTTAGCACCCAGATCTGCATTGTAAAAGGGCACTTCCATTAAATCTGCCAGGTGTATTTTCATGCCGTCAGGGCAATTGGCCATGGCATAGCGCACCAGACCCCGGTTAGTTGATTTGGCCCGCAGGCTGCCACAAATTGCCAGTACATTAATACTCATCTTCGATCCTGTTTGCCATTAGAAAATAGCTATCAGTGTAGTTCAATGCTGAGCATTTTCACGGACCGCCGTAAATTCAGCGCCGGTACAGTGCTATGCTGGACAATACACTTTTTCCCGGCAGTTATCAGCCACCGGCGACAATTTAACGGCACCAGCCTGGCTGGATTGCTCACTAAAGGAATAAATATGACCTTTTCACCGCAGCTGCTTGGCAGCACCTTATTAACCGCTTTACTGCTGAGTGCTTGTCAGCCGGAATCTAAACCTGCGAGCTTGCCTGATAGTGCGCCAGCACAGCAGCTGGCGAGCGCCGACAACAGCCGTACTGCAGTGGACTGGCCCGGGAGTTATCAGGGGGTTATTCCGTGTGCCGATTGCTCCGGGATTAAGCTGACGCTGCAATTGCAGGCTGATCAACAGTACCAGTTGTCGCGCTATTATCAGGAGCGAGCTGACGAACCGGAGCAAACCAGTGGCCGCTTTGAATGGAGCGACGATGGCAGCAGTATCCAACTGGACGATGCCGACGGTAGCCGTTTTCTGGTGGGTGAAAACCGCCTGTTGCTGCTGGACCAGCAGGGGCAGCGAATTGGCGGCGAGCTTGCTGCACAGTACTGGCTGGATAAACAACAGGATGAACCGGATGATTCTGCACCCGCAGTGGCGGCCGGCTTAACGATTGCTGGCAAATGGCAATTGATTGAATTGATGCAACAAAGCGTGGCTGATGACAATCAGGTGTTTTTACAGTTTGATCCCGCTGGCCGGGTATCGGGGTATACCGGTTGTAACAACCTGACCGGTAGCTATAAGTTACAGGACGCCATGCTGAGTTTCGGCCCGCTGGCCACTACCCGCAAAGCCTGTCGGGAAGATACGCTTGAACCGCAATTTCTGGAGGTACTGGCAAAAGTAGATAACATCAGTATTGCCGGTGAGGTGTTAAGCCTGAACCGGGCCAGAATGGCGCCGTTAGCCCGCTTTCGCAGGCTGGAGCAGGATCAGGCAGAGTAGTCGCAGCTTAACGGTATAGCAGATAGGGTTGGCGCTGCTGGGCAAACGCCTGTAAGTCGGTTTGCCAGCTGGCCCTGATTTGCTGCTCGGTTAACCCTTGCTCAATCTGCTGTCGTAGTTTGCTGGTGCCGGCCAGTTTATCCATAAAGCCCGGCGAGTTAAAAAAAGTGGCATTGTTGGCTGCAAACAATTGCTGCCAGTTAATTAAGTAGCTTAAATCTAAGCCACCGGCTGCTACCTGGCGCAAGTCCTGACCCCGACTGATGGTATTTTTTAATGGTGGGTTCATAGCTGCACCGGGCGTCGCTACCGGGGTAAAGTTAAACTCTCCTAAACTAAATTTATCATAACCAATCGCCTGAAACGGAAACGGGGTGCCGCGGCCAATACTTAACGGCGTCGCCTCAAAAAAGCCCAGCGACGGATACAGCGCGATGGCCTGATCATTCGGTAAGTTAGGGCTGGGCGGTACCGGCAAGCTGTAGGCCATATCACGCTGGTAATTCGCGACCGGGATCACTGTCAGCTCCAGCTTATCGGCGTCAGTTATCCAGCGCTCGCCCTTAATCATTAGTGCCAGCTCGCCCACCGTCATGCCGTGCAGCAGCGGTATCGGGTGCATACCCACAAAAGATTGATAGGCTAAATCGAGCACCGGCCCATCCAGATAGCGGCCGTTGGGGTTAGGGCGGTCGAGTACCAGCATTGTCACCTTATGCTCAGCGGCTGCCTGCAGCAGATAGTGCATAGAGCTGATATAGGTGTAATAGCGAACACCGACATCCTGAATGTCGAAAATTACGATGTCCAACGCCTGCATTTGCGCAGCACTGGGTGCCTTGTTGGCGCCGTACAGCGATAGCAGCGGAATACCGGTTTTGCTGTCGGTACCCGAGCTGACTTTAGCGCCAGCATCATGATCGCCACGAAAGCCATGCTCTGGCGCAAATACACTGACAATATTCACCTGATTTTCCAGCAACACATCGACCAGGTGCTGCTGGCCTATCCGCGAGGTTTGGTTAACCAGTAAACCCACTCTTTTATCTTTAAGCAGCGGCAAATAGGCTGCCAGTTGCTCTGCACCAGGGGTGGCGGGGCTTGCTGCAGTTGACGGTTGCTGACTGCGGCTGTCGCCACAGGCGGCTAAGCAAATAAGCAGCAGTATACTTAACCAGCGTTTCATGCTTTTGCCTCCAGCGCTTTACCAACAAAGCCCTGGCTTTTGACCAGTGCCTGCTGACAGCTGGCCAGATCATCACCGGTTAAAATAAGTAAAATGGCCAGCTTAGCGTTCATATCGGCTTGCTGCAGGGCAGCGCTGGCGGTAACACTATTGCAGTCGGTCGCCTGCATTACAATACGAACCGCCCGCGCCTGCAGTTTCTCATTACTGGCGTGCAAGTCGACCATCAGATTCTGATAAACCTTTCCGCTGCGCACCATGGCCGCGGTGCTTAACATATTAAGCAGCATTTTCTGCGCGGTGCCGGCTTTCATCCGGGTAGAGCCAGTGAGGACTTCCGGGCCTACTTCAGCACAAATTGCAATGTCGGCTGCCTGCAGTATTGAGCCTGTGCTATTGCAGCTGATGGCAACGGTAGTGGCACCCAGTTTGCGGCCATAGTCCAGACCTCCCAGCACATAAGGCGTGCGGCCACTGGCAGCGATACCAACCAGTACGTCGTTTGGCCCGAAGTCAATTGCTGTTAATTCTTCCTCTGCCAGTTGCGGACTGTCTTCGGCACCTTCTACTGCCCGCTGAATGGCGGTGGTACCGCCGGCAATTAAACCAATAACCTGATTTGCCGGCACACTAAAAGTAGGCGGACACTCGGCGGCGTCTAAAATACCCAGCCGGCCACTGGTGCCGGCGCCCAGATATATTAGCCGGCCGCCACTGGCAAACGCGGCAACGATAGCATCAACGGCCTGTGCCACTGCCGGTAAGGTTGCCACTAAGGCCGGTGCAACCGTATGGTCGGCTTGGTTAATCAGCCTGACAATTTCCAGACTGTCGAGGGTATCTAAAGCAGTAGACGCCGGATTGCGAGCTTCGGTGCTCATACTGGCCAGTTGTTGCAGCAATTCAGTTTGACTCATCAGCCACTCACTTGGTTAGGGTTTAGTAAAACGTTATGCGCCGGAGCCGCCAGAGTTTTTGTTTGGCCCGGCAACGCCTGAAAACTTTGCCAGCTGCTGCGCAGCTAATATCATGCCTCCGTCCAGTGCATCGCCGCGTGCGGGTTGCAACAAGCGGTTGATCTCAGGGCTCAGCAACGGCTGACTGCTTGCCGCCAGGCCACCGAGCAATACTACTGGCAATGAACGTTCGCCACGGCAGCAGCAAATAAGTTCAGCAATGGCAATGGCGTGCTGATGCAGCAGTTGCTGCGCCAGTGGGCAATGCTGATGAGCAAACACCAACGGCACCAACGCTGCAAAGTCACTGGCACCGGCTTGTTTAAGCCAGGGCAATACCGTTTGGATATCGTTGCCGCACTGTGCAGCCAGGGCTTGCGTTAACGGGCTGGATACACCCTGGTCGCTATCCAGTTGCCACAATAACTGGCGCACGGCCAGCTTGCCCAGCCAGGCACCACCGCCTTCATCACCAATATTAAAGCCCCAGCCACCGGTTTGCTGCTCAGTGCCGTCCGCGGATAAGCGCATGGCCACCGAGCCGGTACCCAGCGCTACCATAACAACCGGCTCGCCATTATTGGCGCCGTATAGCGAGGTGCGTGCATCAGTGGTCAATTGCCAGGCGGCGAAATCAAGTTGCAGTTGCTGGCAAAACGCGCGGTAAAGTTGCGGATTACCGGCACCGGCCAAACCAATACAGGCCATAACCTGGGCCAGGCTGATGTCTGCTTGCTGACATAACTGCAAACTTAGTTGACGAACCGTGGCGACAGCCAGTTCCAGATCATTGGATAGCTGAGCCGGCCCGCCGGCAGCCTGCCATTGCTGACCGCTGATTGTGTGTTGCAGTCTGGCCAGGGTTTTACTGCCGCCACCATCTACCGCCAGTAAATACATTTAATGCTCCGCTTTATTTGCTGTTGTCAAAAGGGCTGCATGTTGTGGTTTACCTGCCATACAAACCAGACAGGCAATCAGGGTGCCCAGACACAATTGCCAGGTGAAGCCAAGATCCCAACTGGCCAGGGTCGGACTAATTAATTGCAACAGGTAAGGCTGCAGCAATAATGTGACACTGAAACCGGCTAAAAGCGCGGCAGTCACGCTGCGGCTGTTGCCCCGCTTGCTGAATAATGCGGTAAAAAATACACCCAGCAAGCCGCTATAAGAAAACACCATAACACTCAGCGCAAACGCCAGTAGTGGCATATCAGAATATTGCTGCCAGTAAAAACACAGCACAGCCATTGCGGATAGTGCCACCGCAGTGAGCAGCATCGCCCATTGACCGGCGTGAACGTAATGCCGCTCGCTGGTTAGGGCCTGGCGGCGTTCGCGCCAGGGTTGGTAGATATCGGCAACCAGCACCGAAGCCATCGAATTTAAGCCTGAGGTAATGGTAGATAGCGCTGCGGCAATAACACCCACCACGACCAGGCCCCGCAGGCCCGATGGCATTTCATTTAACACATAATACATAAATACGGTAATTTGTTCACCGCCAAAGCTACCGCTATAGCTGGCGCTGTTGGCAAACACATCGGGCCGTTGGTAATAAATATACAGCAGTAAACCAATCACAATAAAGACCAGCATCACCGGGATCACCAGCAGTGCCGACGATAACAGGGCTTTTGCGCCCCCGGCTGCGGTTTTGCAGGTCAGCACCCGTTGCGTCATGTCTTGATCGAGGCCAAATGCAGCAATATTTAACAGCACGAAACCGGTCAGTGCAGACCAGATAGTGAACACCCCGCTGCTACTGAAATCGGGTCTGAAATCAAAGAGTAATAATTTAGAGCTGCCATCGGCCAGCGGCTCACTTAGCACCTGATATAAGCTGCTCAGGTCCAGTTGCAAGCTATGATATAAATAGCCAAGCACCACCAGTGCAGCCGTAACATACACTGCGCACTGCAAGGCATCAGTGTAAATAACCGAACGAATACCACCGGCCATGGTGCAAGCAAGCCCTACCACGGCCAGTAAAATAATAGCGATCACCACACTGCCGGCGTCGATATTACTGAATAAAAGCATGGCAACCGCCAGCGCGGCCATATACAAGCGGGCACCACTGGCAAACACCCGACCAAATAAATACATTTTACCAGCGTGATTTTTGGCGGTCGCGTTAAAGCGGCTTTCCAGTAACTCGTATACGGTAGTGACTTTTAACTGGTAATAGCGTGGGATTAGCCATTTAATCACTACTAAGGTGGCGATGATGGCACCAATGTTGGTTGCAAGGTAGCTAAGGTTGCCGCGAAACCCCATGTCGGGACCGCCCAGAAACGTCGCTGCCGACTGCGAAGTGGCCAGAACCGATATCGCCACCAGAAACGGCGGCATGGCGTTGCCCCCGAGGAAGTAGTCACTGCTATTATTCGCTTTACGCCGGTTTACCCAAATAGCCAGGCTGGCCAGCAGCAGAAAATATCCAAAAAATACCGTCCAGTCTAACAACGTCAGTTGCATGGCAGAATTCCCGAGGCCTGATTTTATTATTAACCGTTAATTTTTACTTTTGCCCCCTGCCACTACTGGCGGGCACCGTGTTTTTTTGTTTTACTGCAAGCCCATAGCAGCACAATCGTTACCTTAACATAAGCGGAGTAAACAGTGTGTCGGATCAGCAAAATTGGTGGCAACGGTTACGGTGGGCAAGTTGGATGGTTGTGGGCATGCTATCCGGTGTGCTGGCAATGAGCAGTCAGGCGCAGCCAACGACGGCCCCTGTAACCACAGCCACGGTCCGGCAGATGCTGGGCCAGAAACTGATGCTCGATTTACGCTATTACTGCACTGAACCTGTGGCGGCGGGCAAGTGCCGCACGCCGTTAACCAGCCTGCCACCGGAGCTGGCAGACTTAATCAGCCAGTACGATATTGGCGGCGTCATCTTATTTGCCGAAAACCTTGAGCACAACGAGCAGATTATTACCCTGAACCGCCAATTGCAGCAGGCGGCGGCCCGCTCTGCTTTAAAACACCCGTTATTTATTGGTATCGATCAGGAAGGGGGCCGGGTTGCCCGCCTACCGCGCCAGCACTCCAGTGCCTTTAGTGGCAATATGGCCATCGGTGCTACCTATCCGAAACATGGCAATCATTTTGCTGAACTGACGGGCCGTGTCATTGCGGACGAACTGCTGGCCCTTGGTATTAACGTTAATTTTGCGCCAACAGTTGATGTTAATGTTAATCCGGATAATCCGGTAATTAATGTGCGGGCCTTTGCAGAAGACCCGGCGGTGGTCGCAGAACTGGGCGGTGCCATGACGGCGGCCATGCAGCAACGTGGTGTTATTGCCGCCTTGAAACATTTTCCGGGCCATGGCGACACCCATATCGACAGTCATTTGGGTTTACCGCGGGTAGCGCATAGCCGCCAGCAGATTGATCAGGTCGACTTGCTGCCTTTTGCTAAAATTATTAACCAGCATAACCCCGGTATGATTATGACAGCGCATATTCAGTATCCGGCGCTGGATAGCAGTACTTTTACTGCCAAAGATGGCCAGCAGATGATAAAACCGGCGACGTTATCACGGGCAATTTTACATGACTTGCTGCGCCAGCAACTGGATTATCAGGGGCTTATTGTTACCGATGCGCTGGATATGGCGGGTATCAGCCATTTTTTCAGCCCGCACGATGCGGTGATCGCTACCTTTGCTGCCGGTGCCGACATTGCGCTGATGCCGGTAAAGCTGCAAAGCCCGGCTGAACTGGCCGATTTAGCGGCGTTGCTCAACGCGCTGGAGCAAGCGGTGTTGGCGGGCCAGCTGGAGCGTACTGAACTGGACGCCTCCTATCAGCGGATTAGTCGTCTCAAACAGCAGTATCCGTTGATGCCAACCGGTTCTGCAAAGACGCAGCTGCTAGCGGCAAATAAAGTACTGGGCAGTCCGGCCCACCGGCAGGCTGAGCTGGCACTGGCTCAGGCCGCAGTGACCCGTATTTCTGTAGCTGGCATGGCGGAACAAGCCAGTATGCCGACGCTTAACGGCAAACAGGTGTTGCTGATTATGCCAGACAATAACAAAGCGGCAGCGCTCAGTCTGGCGTTACAGCAACAAAGCCCGCAACCGCTTACTATCAGTAGCATTAGTTTGTTGCAGCAGGACCTGACAGAGGCCGCTGACCTGCTGAAGCGGGCTGAGGTGGTGATTAGTGGCTTTATCACCCCGATGCCGTCACTTGCTGAAATTGGAGGCATGGATGATATTAGTGCGCTTGGACCACTGGCAGCCCGTTATCAGCGCCAGCAGCAGGACTTTTTGAGTTTATTACGCCAGATAAAGCAGCAGCAAAAGCCCCATGTTTATATCAGCCTGCGCGCGCCTTATGATGCCGCCACCTATGGGCCCTATGCTGATCTGGCACTGGCCAGCTACGCCTACAACAGTGAAGATAAAGCTATTGCAGCGGGCGAGCCTGGCGCTACTTATACGGCGTTGGCAAGAGTTTTACTGGGCCAGGTTAAGCCTACCGGCGTGCTGCCGGTTACCCTGAAGCCGACGTCCACAGCACCTGCCCAGCAAGCCACGGCAGCGTCACAGGGTAGCAAATAATAATGTTAAGCGGCTTAAAGCAGCATTGTGATGCCATATTGGCTAATGTACCCAGGCAACGGCTGCTGGCACTGGATGCCCTGCGGGGGTTAACCATTACCGGGATGATTCTGGTTAATAACCCCGGAAGCTGGAACCATGTTTATGGGCCACTGCGCCATGCAAAGTGGCATGGCTGGACGGTGACCGATCTGATTTTTCCTTTTTTTATTGTGATTGTCGGCATATCACTGCAATTGCGTCTGCAACGGCAAAGCAGTCAGCCCAAAGGGCTGATTATCCGTCATGCAGCCGTTCGCAGTCTGAAATTGTTTGGCCTGGGGCTGTTTCTGGCACTGTTTTATTATAATTTTGCTGATCCGGCGTACAGCTACATTGAACAAAAACTGCATACGCTGCGCTGGCTTGGCGTGCTGCAACGGATTGGCCTGGTCTATTTTGCGACGGTACTGATTGTGCTGTATTGCGGTACCCGTGGCCGGATCCTCTGGTTAGCCGGGCTTTGCGCAGTCTATCTGTTGGCAATGTTACATCTGCCGTATCAGGATGCCTACGGCAATCAGTTCAGCGGTTTGCTGTTGTTTGGCAATAGCTTTGCCGCCTGGCTCGACCATACCGTGCTGGGTGCCCGCCATCTGTATTATGGAAGTGCCACCCCGTTTGCGTTCGACCCTGAAGGCTTATGGTCAACGTTGCCGGCGGTGGCCAGTTGTTTAAGTGGGGTGTTGCTGGCGCAGTGGCTGCAAACCGAGCGCTCTCTGTCCTGGAAAGTGCGGGGGTTATTGCTTGCCGGAGTTATCTCGGTGTGGCTGGCCGAGTTATGGCATTTTGCCTTACCCATTAATAAAAGCTTATGGACCCCCAGTTTTGTAGTGCTTAGCAGCGGTTACTGCGCTATCGCTATGGCGGCATGTATCTGGTTATGTGATATTAAACGCTGGCGGCGCTGGAGCGCGCCTTTTGTGGTGTTTGGCGCCAATGCGATTTTGTTTTTTATGCTGGCAGGCTTAATGGCGCGTGCGCTGGTAATGATACCGGTCGGCGACGGTTTGCTTAAAGGCTGGCTATTCAGCCGGCTGTTTCAGCCGCTGTTTGGTGATTTAAACGGCTCACTGATCTTTGCGCTGGTATTTTTAGGATTTTCTTATTTACTAATGCACTGGTGTTACCGGCTCGGCATTATTTTCAAAGTGTGACAGTAATGATCGAGGGAGACCGGTTCCTGTACAAAGACGGTATTTGCAATTTACGCTGCCTGCAGTAAGCTCAATAACAGAATAATAACTAAGTGAAGTATTTATGCGCCGTATTGCCGTGCTGGCATTGCTCACGTTACTTGTGCCAGTGTTGTTGCCACCCCCGGCAACGGCTGATGACACCAGCCTGGTTCAACACCGTCAACTGGTCGTCGGTATTTACCAGAATCCGCCGAAGCTTACCGTCAGTGCTGATGGCATGCCCAGCGGTATTTTCGGCGATTTACTGACGCAAATTGCGCTGCAGGAAAAATGGCACTTAAAGCCGGTGAGCTGCGACTGGGCCTACTGCCTTGAGCTGCTGAAAAGTGGTGATATTGATATTCTGCCTGACGTCGCATTCAGTGAAGCGCGGGCGCAGGTGATGAGTTTTCATCAAGTACCGGCGTTATTTAGCTGGTCACGATTATACAGCCTAACGGACAATCAGATTGCAGCGCTAGCTGACCTGGCTGGCCAGCAGGTCGCGGTGCTGCGTGACAGTTCCCAATACCATTTTTTGTATAACTACAGCCAACAGCATCAGCTGGACATTAAATTGCAAGGGGTTAAATCATTGCAGGCCGCCTTTAATTTGGTCGCCGCCGGCCAGGCTGATGTCGCGGTAGCAAACCATTTGTTTGGTAATGGCCGGGCTGCTGAATTTGAACTGCAGGCGAACCCGCTGCGCTTTGATCCGGTTGAACTGTTTTATGCCACAGCTTATGGCCGGAACCTGCCGATATTAGAGGTTATCGATGGTTATCTGCGGCAATGGCAGGCAGAGCCTCAATCGTATTATTTTCAGACGATCAATCACTGGAGCAAGCCAGGCCTTGCCACGACAGACAATATTTCTATGTTGCTGCTGTGGTCGGTTATCAGTGGCGTATTAATAGTACTGATTGCTTTAACGTTAATTTGGTATCAACGGCGCAGTATTATTCAGCTAAACCGGCTGCGGCTGAGTCAGGACCGGCTAACCACTATTCTCAATAGCGTCGACGCTCATATTTATATTAAAGATAAGCGGTTTCGCTATCAGTATGTCAATCATAAAATCGCTGAATTGTTCGGCCGGCTGCCGGAGCAGATCGTTGGCCATACCGACAATATGTTTTTTGATGCAAAAACCGTCAGCCAGTTGCAGGTTAACGATGAGCGGGTGCTTAGTGGCGGCGAGCGCATCGTCGAAGAAGAAATAAATACCACGGTAAAAGATAATGAAGAGCGGATTTTCTTATCAGTAAAGTTACCGCTGCGCCATGCCAATGGTGAAATTTACGCCTTGTGCGGTATTTCTACCGATGTGACCGAACATAAACAAAACCAGGCAGCCATTCACCAACTGGCGTTTTATGATGCGTTAACCTCGCTACCTAATAGGCGTTTATTGCTGGAGCGGCTGGAGCAGGCGTTCAGTCTCGCGGGCCGGGGGGCTACTCAGGGCGCCATACTGTTTATTGATCTGGACCATTTTAAAGATTTGAATGATACGCTGGGCCACGCCGTAGGTGATGAATTACTGAGCCAGGTTGCCAGTCGGCTTAGCGATCAGCTTCGTAAAAGCGATACGCTGGCCCGGTTTGGTGGTGACGAATTTGTGGTGTTGCTGCCGGAGCTGCAGCCCCGGGCTGATTTAGCCGGACAACGGGTAGAATTACTGGCGATGAAACTGATGGATATATTAAGCCAGCCGTTTCAGCTGGCAGAACGCACTTACACCATCAGCGCCAGTATTGGCATTGCTATGTTTAGTGATGCAGACAACGTAGACGAGCTGCTGCAACGGGCAGATCTGGCCATGTACGATGCCAAAAACCGCGGCCGCTGCCGTTACTGTTTTTATAACAGTAAATTGCAAGCCACCGTGCTCGAGCGTTCGGCGATGCTTAGTGGTTTGCGCCAGGCATTGGCGCAGCAACAGTTTAGTCTGCATTTTCAACCGCAATATCATCTCGATGGCCAGGTGGTGGGTGCCGAAGTGTTGCTGCGTTGGTCTGATCCTGAGTTGGGTCAGGTATCGCCAGCTGAATTTATTCCACTGGCCGAAGAGTGCGGCTTAATATTGCCAATCGGCGCCTGGGTATTACAGCAAAGTTGCCTGCAACTGGCCCAGTGGCAACACGATAAGCAGAAGTCAGGCTGGCATCTGGCGGTTAATTTAAGTGTGCGGCAGCTACATGACCCAAATTTTGTGGAACTGGTACGCGACACCCTGTATCTCAGTGGTGCTAACCCGGAGAACTTAGTGCTGGAACTTACCGAAACCCAGTTATTACAGGATATCGAGGCAGTCATACTGAAGATGCAGCAATTGGGTGAGCTGGGAATACGCTTTTCGCTGGACGATTTTGGTACCGGTTATTCATCCTTAAGTTATTTAAAACGGCTGCCACTTAACCAGTTAAAAATCGATGGCAGTTTTGTCCGCGATTTACTGGACGATCCCAGTGATGCCGCCATTATCAGAACCATTCTGGCATTGGGTAACAGCCTGGAACTGGAGGTGATCGCGGAGGGGGTAGAAACGGTTGCACAATATCAGGCATTAGCAAAATTGGGCTGCCAACAGTTTCAGGGCTATTTACTGGGCCGGCCGGCGCCCGTTGCAAAGTTAAGCGCTGACCCGCAAAAGCCAGGCTGATAACAACGCCAGGTGTGCGTAGTTAAGACCAGAGCGCCAGTCTGCCAAGAAACAGCTGGCCATGTTGCGACAGCAACCAGATAAGCAAAATGCCGTTACCGACAATAACCAGCAAAAACTCTCGCTGGAATAGAAACTTACGTTTTTTATGTGACAGTTTTTTCTGTGCCAGCAAGGCGCCTGGCCAGCCACCAATTAAGCTGAATAATTGTAAACTTTGCTCTGGCAGACGCTGACGCTGCCGGGCTTTGGCTGCGGCTTTATCGGCGCGATACAACCAGTAGGTAAACAGGCTTGCTTCGATATAGAGAATAGGTAGTACGTAGGGTAGGGTACCAAACAGCAGTGCAATAACCACCAGCACCAGAAACGCACAGCGAAAGTACAATGCTACATCCTGGGTGTAGTCCAGATCGACAATCTCATGTTCTGCCAGGGGAGAAGCGGATCTGGACCCGCTGATAACCTGCAGCTCAATGGCTAATGGCCGCCCTTGTTTATCCTGACTCAGACTGAATTGCAGGCGACAGCCTTCCGTCGGACGGATCTTGCTGTCGGTAAAATCACGAATATGAAAAAAAACCTGCTGGGTGTCATTATCAGGTACGACGAAGCCGAAACCTTTATCGTCGCGCCAGTGCACCACTTTTCCTGTCAGCTGCATAGGCCGTCACCAAGCTACATGTGTTGCAATTAGCCGAGTGTATCAGAAGTTTACTTAACCGTAGTTTAACTGACCGGCAAAGTTTTACTTGTCGGAGGTGGTAATACTCAGCCGCATAGATAAATCGATGGCCTGGACATGTTTAGTCAAAGCACCGCTGGAAATAAAATCGACACCACTGGCGGCCAGTTCGCTTAACCGTTCAGCTGTAATATTCCCCGACACTTCAAGCTTTGCCTGGCCACTATTTATCAGCACGGCCTGTTTAATATCGGCCTTACTGAAATTATCCAGCATAATAATGTCAGCCTTAGCACGCAACGCCTGCTGCAGCTCATCCAAGTTTTCTGTTTCGACTTCAACCGGTTTTCCCGGAAAATTCTGACGGGCCTGAGCTACTGCAGCATCAATAGAGCCCGCGGCAGCAATATGATTCTCTTTAATCAGAAACGCATCAAATAACCCCAGGCGGTGGTTGACGCCGCCACCGCATTGTACCGCATATTTCTGCGCAAACCGCAGCCCCGGCAGGGTTTTACGGGTATCCAGCAGCCGGGTATCGCTGTCGGCCAGCAAGCTGGCGTATTGGCCGGTAACGGTTGCTGTGCCACTGAGCAACTGTAAAAAGTTCAGCGCGCTGCGCTCACCGGTTAGCAGTAAGCGGGCCGGGCCTGTCAGCCGGCACAATAGACTGTCGGCTGCCACCTTGTCGCCATCGGCTACCTGCCAGCTGATACTGACCTGACCGGCTTCTGCTCCCTGTGCTGCGGCTACCCGGTTTAGCTGGGCAAACACTTCATCAACCCAGGCAGTGCCACATACTACGCAGGGTTCACGGCTGATAATGGTTGCCGTTGCCTGTTGTGATGCCGGGATCAGACTGGCGGTGATATCACCTTCGTCCAACGGCAAAAAGCCCAGATCTTCGGCCAGCGCGGCTTGAACGCTGCGGGTGATTTCCAGGGCCAGAAGTGGATGATGGGTTACTGTTGTGGCATGCTCTGTCATATTAATTTCGCTGAATTAGGGTCAGTTGGTTACCTTGCTGGCGGAATTCTAACTGGTTTAACGCACTCATGCCTAATAAAATCTCGGTGCCGCCAAGGTTAGGTACCACACTGGCACTGACGTCTTGCAGTACGATATCACCCAGTTGCAGTGATGCTATTTCACTCAGGTAGGCACTGGTGATGCCATTGGCCGTGGCCACCTGAATTTGCCTGCCACGCGGTAAACCCAGCTTCTCAGCAGTACTTTGCGCAATAGCGACAGTGGTAGCACCGGTATCAAGCATAAAGTCGACCGGCTGACCATTAAGCAGCGCGGTACCAATGTAATGGCCGGCCCGGTTGCGCAGCAATACCGTACTAATTTCGCCACCACGGCCCTGAATGCTCTGCAGTTGCTGGTTTGGATTGCGTTTGCCAGCCAGATAGTCCTGAAAAAACAAGAACAGCATGACCAATAGTAATAACCAGGCCAGCCAGCTAAACGCTTTGGCAAAAGGAGTTCGTTGTTCGGGTGCTTGCATTCGCGTGCCTCAACCTTGACAATAGCGCTCTAGCTTAATCACAGTAAAGGCTAAAGGCAAAATTCTGATGAAAACCGTTGCTCTGCCCGTATGCCCTCCAATGCTTCAACGCCCTTCTGCGCATTTTGATGATAGGCCCCCCGGCGAGGAAATCAGCTTGCTGGTTATTCACAACATCAGTTTACCCGCCGGAGATTTTGCCACAGCACCACAGCAGGGTTGCCCGGTAGACAGCTTATTTTGCGGCACCCTTGATTGCAGTCTTCATCCCAGCTTTGTATCGTTGCAGGGGGTAAGGGTGGCGGCTCACTGCGTTATCTGGCGCGATGGCACCATTTTCCAGTATGTCCCTTTTGCTAACAGAGCCTGGCATGCTGGCAAAAGTGAATTTGCTGGTCGGGCCAACTGTAACGACTTTTCGATAGGGATAGAGTTAGAAGGCTGCGATAATATGCCGTATACTGAGCAGCAGTACCAAAGCCTGATAGCGCTGAGCCACTATTTACTGGCGCGCTATCAGCAGCTGAAGCCGGAGCGGATTGTTGGCCATTGTGACATTGCCCCCGGACGCAAAACGGATCCGGGACCGGCGTTTGACTGGTCGTATTATCGGGCCAATATTAAAGCCGTAGTTCAAGCCACAAGAATGGAGAGCAGGGAATGACGTTGATCAGCATGTTGTTGGCACTAATTATTGAGCGCCTCGCGGTGCGCAGCGACGCCTGGCAGGCCCATCGCTACGTCAGAGCCTATCTAACCTTCAGTCTGAAAACCCCGCTGGCGGGGTTAGCCCGTCATCAACTGGGCCAGTATTTATGGTTGTTGCTGCCGGGTACTATTGTTGCTTTGCTGCTGGGCTTAATCGATAACCGTCTGCTCAGCCTAATTGTTAATACACTGGTGTTGCTGGTCGGAATTGGTTGCTGGCATTACCGCCAGCTGTACAAGCAGTATCTGAATGCGCAAGAGCGGGGCGACGGTGAAGCGGCTTATCTGGTGATGCAGCAAATTCGCACGGAGTCGGGTAGCAGTATTGAGCAAAACAGTTATGGCCAAACGCTGATTTGGCTCAATTTTCGTTACTATGCGGCGACGGTGTTCTGGTTTTTATTACTCGGGGTGTTTGGGGTTATCACCTATGTTTTGGTGCGCCAGTTACAAGAGCCCAGAACCCTGGTTGATAATACCGCAGCAGCAGACAGTGAACAGACCGCTGCAGACTACAGCAAACTGCAAACCGACACAGATGGTCCGGACGCCGTGTATTACATGACGTTTTGGGCGCAGTGGTTTCCAACCCGGTTATTTGGTTTAGGCTTTGCCCTGGTGGGCTATTTCTCCCGGGCATCTAATGCCTTACTCGCTTATTTTATGGATTTTACTACCGATAACGAGCAGGTATTGACCGAAGTGGCTTTGGCTGCCGAACCGCAGGAAGAGGAGCAGCTGAATACGCTGGATGAAAGCAGTGCCATGGTACAGTTAGGGAAGCGCAATATGCTGTTCTTTCTGGCATTGGCTGCAATATTGACCCTAAGCGGCTGGTTGTACTGAGATGGCCCAGTCTGCTGAACAACTGCTACCCTATATCGCCGCGACCTTTGATCAAATGCCGTTTAACCGTTTACTCGGCTTGCAGGTAAGCCGTTTTGCCGACGATGAAGTCGAGGTGCGTTTTCCCTGGGCGGAGCAATTGGTGGGTAACCCTATCCAACAGATTTTACACGGCGGCGTTATTGCCACTGTGCTGGATGTGGCCGGGGGTATGATGGCGGTAGCCAGTGCGCTGGGACGATTCAGCGAAATTGAGCAAGCCGAACTGGTACAACGCTTTGGAAAAATGAGCACTATTGATATTCGTACCGATTACTTAAGACCCGGCCGCGGGGCGGAGTTCATTGCGACGGCACGGGTTATCCGTGCTGGCAATAAAGTGGCAGTATGCCGGATGGAACTGCATAACGAACAAGGCGTGCATATTGCACTGGGTACCGGTACTTATCTGGTTGGCTAAGGGCCGACATTCTGGGGTTATACAATGTCGTTAAGCAGGGAGCAAAAGCTCGGTGGTGCTTTCGCTGCCAGCGCTTACAGCCTTTGGGGTATTGCCCCACTTTACTTTAAACAAATTGATTTTATAGCTGCCACGGAAATTCTGGTGCACCGGATTGTCTGGTCCTGCTTGTTATTATTGCTGGTATTGCTGGCCCTGAAACAAGGGGCTCAGCTTATGCGGCTGTTGCGCCAGCCAACATTGATATTATGGCTGTTGTTTACCGCGCTGATTCTGGGCGTTAACTGGGGTTTGTTTATCTGGGCGGTGAACAGTGATCATATGCTTGAAGCCAGTCTCGGCTATTATATCAACCCCTTGCTGAACGTATTGCTGGGCATGTTATTTCTGGGCGAAAGATTAAGAGTGTTACAATG
Source organism: Arsukibacterium sp. UBA3155 (assembly GCA_002364615.1). Taxonomy (GTDB): domain Bacteria; phylum Pseudomonadota; class Gammaproteobacteria; order Enterobacterales; family Alteromonadaceae; genus Alishewanella. Next base: position 58,503 of record DEYP01000008.1, read on the forward strand.
GCTGGCGCTGGGTCTGGCGGCAACCGGCGTGGTCATTCAGGTGGTTATTTTCGGCTCCATTCCCTGGGTGGCGCTGGCACTGGCCGGCTCGTTTGCCGTATATGGCTTATTGCGTAAAAAGCTGGCGGTAGAAGCAATAACGGGTTTGTTTGTCGAGTCATTATTATTGCTGCCACTGGCGCTGTTGTACTGGTGGCACTATGCCGACAGCAGCGCGGTTAATATGCTGAATAACTCCACCACGCTTAACCTATTGCTGGTGGCCGCGGCCTTTGTTACCACCATTCCTTTACTGTGCTTTATTGCCGGAGCCCGTCGCCTGCAATTATCGACCATGGGCTTTTTTCAGTATATTGGCCCAAGTCTGATGTTTGTCTTTGGTGTCTGGCTGTATCATGAGCCATTGCAACCAGCCAGTTTAATAACCTTTGGTTTTATCTGGCTGGCGTTATGTATTTACAGTATGGATGCCTGGCGGCATCTTCGTTACCAGCGCAAGCTGTTACGCAGTGCGGTATGTTAAAAAGTCGCGCTGACACGCCATCTTTGGTTTAGTTGCAGGAGCATAATATGCCAGGCCCGTTAGACTTAATTGCTGTTATCTGGTTTTTTGTATTGTGGATAGGCTATACCCTTTTTGCTAAACGCAAAGCCAAGAAAGTAAGTTGTTTGTCGTTTGAACTGCGGCGTAAACGTACTGACTGGATGCAGAAAATGCTGACCCGCGATAACAAAATGGCGGACGTAGGGCTTATTTCTACCCTGGAGCGCAACGTCACCTTTTTCGCATCAAGTTCATTGCTTATTTTGGCGGGTTTGCTGACCGCCATGTCTTCCGCTGAAAAACTGAGCGTAATGTTGTCAAATCTGGTGCCCTGGGCCAATTACACTGAAGGCTCGGTTCAGCTGAAATTATTACTGCTGACCTTTATATTTGTCTTCGCTTTTTTTCAGTTTACCTGGTCATTACGTCAGTACGGTTTTTGTGGCGTGTTAATCGGTGCGGCACCGGATGGCCGCAACTTAAATGAAGAGGATCAGGCGCTGTACGCTAACCGGGCTGCTAAAGTCATCGATCAGGCAGGCCATTCTTTTAATTATGGTTTGCGCTCCATTTACTTCTCGTTATCTGCACTGTCGTGGTTTATAGACCCGATTTTATTTATGATAAGTTCCGTGGTAGTGATGATTGTCATGAAGCAGCGTGAATTTCATTCTAAAGTGTTAAAAGCGCTGCAGGAATGCTAAAACCCTGACAGTTGAAACAAAAAAAGGGTCAGAGTGAATAAATTATTCACTCTGACCCTTTTTATTTATTTTGAAGGTTAACGGCGTTCGAACGCTTTCACTACCCGTGCCACCCCTTCGACATTACGGGCAATATCTACTGCTTTATCGGCTTCAGCGCCACTGACCAGTCCCATTAAAAACACTTCGGCGTTTTCAGTAACCACAGTAATGTTCAGGCCGCTGACATCATCATCTGTTAGCAGTTGAGACTTCACTTTAGTCGTGATCCAACTATCCCGGGTGCGGGTGGATAACGATGTACTATTGCCAAGCCGGATCTGATTATGAATATCCCGCACGCCAGGGGTGTCTTTAACCAACAGTTCTGCCTGTTGTTTTATGCTATTGCTGTTCACCTGGCCGGTGAGCAAGACAATGCCGTTATAGCTGGTCACACCTATGTTGCTGCTATCGGGTATCATTTCAGCGGTGCCAATAGCCCGCCGGGCGCGGATCACAATGCTATTGTCATCAATTTGCGACCCCAGGGTGCGCCGGTCGCTGACAACACAACCCTGCAGCAGCGTAATGGTAACCGCCAGGACGATAAGTTTACTGATATTCATAGTTCTCCCTGCTGTGGAAACAGCGTAGTGTCGATAAGTTCGCAAATACAATGTAGTAAAAAGGTATAGCATTCGAATACCCTGGCCGGTCGGTGCGCGGGTATTTTTAGCTCAACATCCTGCTGGTTCAGCAGGCCGGCCAGATCACTGTCGTTATCAATAGTCAGCGCGATTACTTTCATATCGCTGGTTACTGCTGCTTCGACTGCCTTAATTAAACTTTGTTCGGAACCGGTCAGCGAAATTACCAGCAGCACATCTGCACCGCTGCCGAGTGCCCGCACCTGGCGTGCCAGAAAGTCCTGGTTAATATGGTTATTCGGATGCAGGCTCGAAATATCGTCCTGCAGCGCCAGTGCCGGCAGACAGGGCCGTTCGGTTTCAAACTGATCCAATAGCAGCTGGGCAAAGTGGCAGGCCAGAGCCTGACTGGCCCCGGCGCCGCAGCATAGCACTTTGCCACCGTTTATCAGGCTATTGACGATAACCAGCGCACTGTTTTCAATCGGTTCCGCCAGCGCTTCGCTGGTTGCGATCATGGTTTGGATATTTTCACTGAAAAGTTGTCGGATATGTTCCTGCATTACCCTGTCCTTTTAACTGAATGCGTTCTGCAACCAGTTGTAATGAAACGGCTCACGCCCCTCAATTGCCAATACATCGATGCGGCATGGCTGACTCTGGCCACCATGCTGCTGTAAATACCAGCGCACGGCCCGCAGCAGCTTCTGCTGCTTGGCCACGGTAACGGCTGCCAGCGCGCCGCCAAACGCGTTACTGGCGCGGTATTTTACCTCAATAAACACCAGTTGCTGGTTCTGACGCATAACTAAATCTATTTCGCCGGCTTTGCACTGGAAATTACAGCACACCAGGGTCAGGCCTTGCTGCTGCAAATAGTCGAGCGCCAGTTGCTCGTAGTATTGCCCTTTATTGTTCATGACGAGTTTCTCATCACCATTTGCTGATGCTCAGGGTTCTTGCACGGAAATAAGCCGGTTGTTGCGGTAGCTGGCCCAGCTTAAGCGCCGCACAATACTGCCATGCTGGTCCAGGCTAAGCTGACCGGTCAGACCGGAAAACACCAGAGCAGGCAAATGTTGTTGTTGTTTTAATCTGGCAATTAGCTGATAGGCGTCATGGCCCATAGCAAACAGCCGTTGTAATATTTCATCCTGATCGGTAAACAGTTGCTGATATTGCTCGCGTAATTGTACGCTGCTTTGCTCGCCCAGCATCCATGGCATCTCGGTGAAGGTCAGGCCATTTAAATCGCGCTGCTCGTTGCTATCCAGGCTGGCACTAAAACTACGTGAACTGGCGTACACCGGTAAGCGCGGGGCGGTTTGGTTTACTGAGACATCGACATAAGGTTTGAATAGCCGGGTTTGCACCGGATCGGCCAGCAGGTAAATGGCGTCGATATCCAGCCGGCTATGCGGCTCGGCTTCCAGTTTGGTTTTACTGCTCACCAGACTGCTGATACTGCGAATACGGTTCTGGCTGATGTCGGTTTCCAGCAGTTCACTGATAATCGTTTCCAGCTCTGCTTTGGCACTAAACTGATAAAGTTCGGGAGCTGAGTGGCCCATTGCCTGCCACTGCGCGGCAAAATGCTGCTGCATCCGCTGGCTGATATTGTTTCTGGCGCTAATCACCACCGGGCGCTGATAATTTTTTTGCTGAAAAAGCGCCGCCATCTGGCTGGCTTCATCTTCTAAACTTAGTGCATAAAAGAAATGATCTTCCCGCTTTGGCTGTACCGGATCACGACTGTTTAAAAACAAGGTGGGCCAGGGCCAGTCAGCCTGCTGGCTGATCATATCAACCTGGTCCCGCAACAAGGGGCCAATTACAAAATCGACCATCTGTTGTTTTAAGCTTAAGGTTATTTGCTCCGGGCTTTGCTGGCTATCAATAAAGATCAGCTGCGCGGTCGTTTGCTGTGCGCTGGCGGCGCTGATTAATCCATATTGCAGGGCCTTGGCATGCGCCCGGAAGTTTCCGCTTAATGGCAGCAATATGCCAATCCGGCTGGGTTGATAAGGCGTTAACGTTAGCAGTTGCTGCAGTGCCTCGGGCAAGGCATCAGGTCCTGGCATCTGAGGGTAGCGCTGATGCCATGCTGCCAGCGCTTGCTGCAATGCCTGTTGCTGACCAATATTCTGGCGGCTAAGCTCAGCCAGATTTAGCCAGGCCAGCTGGCGGTTTGTGGCATTGGTGCGCAAAGCGGTAAGGTTTGCCGGGCTTAGCGCGGTAAGTTGCTGCCACAATATATTCCAGAGCTGGGCATAGTTTTCAGTGCTTTGCTGTTGCTGGTCCAGTTGCAGCAACCAGCGGCTGGCCGCCAGGCTACGCTGCTGTTTGGCGTAAAACTGCGCGCCCTGCCATAAATAGTCGCTTAAATCTGCTTGTGGTAGCGTATCAAGCGGCGTGTTTTCCAACAGTGCATCGGCGCGTTCCAGCTCATTATTTGCCAGGTAGGCTTGCAGCAATAGCACGATATTGCGCTGGCGGATAAGAGAGTATTCACTGGTAGCCAATGTATGGGTTATCGCCAGCGCCAGCGGATACTGTTGTTGTGCCAATGCGGCCCGGGCGGCCCGCAGCAAATGTATTTGCCTGGCTTCACCCTGGTATTCACGTGCTTGCTGATATAAATCTGCGGCAGCTTCAGCCTTGGTTGCCGGCACTTCCTGCCCGATAACTGCTGCGGGGCGCTCAACGGTAGTTTGAGGTTGCTGGGCACAGCTGGCTAACAGGCTGCACAGGCTTAAAAATAGCAGTGGCTTTAATTTGCTGGAATTCACGTTGCACAGTACCATTAGGCTTTTAATAGGGCTATCTTACTTAGACTGTCCGCCAAGCTCAATTAAATAGCGAAATATGACGAAACAAACCGGAATTTTATACGTTGTCGCCACGCCGATAGGCAATTTAGCGGATATCAGCGAGCGCGCTATCACTACCCTAAAGCAGGTTAGCTGTATCGCCGCTGAAGATACCCGCCATACTGGTAAATTACTGGCGCACTTAGGGGTGCAAACCCGCACTCTGGCATTGCACGATCATAATGAAAAGCAACGCGCGGCTAGTATTATTGAGCGCTGTCTGGCTGGTGAGGATCTGGCACTGGTATCGGATGCCGGAACCCCACTGATCAGCGACCCGGGCTATAACCTAGTGCGGCAGTGTCGGGAAGCCGGAGTCAGGGTAATACCCATACCCGGGCCAAGCGCTGTTATTACTGCACTTTGCGCGGCAGGGCTGCCGACAGACAAATTTTTATTTATTGGTTTTCTGGCGGCAAAAAGCAGTCAGCGTCAGAGCCAGCTATCAGCATTGCCAGTTGATGTGGGCACTATTGTTTGTTATGAAACCGCCCGGCGTATTCAGGCCTGTTTAGATGATGTCGCGCTGGTGCTGGGCGCCGACCGTGAATTAGTGCTGGCTAAAGAATTGACCAAAACCTTTGAAGCCTTTTGTCATGGCACCGCTGCAGAGATCCAGGCCTGGTTAAACGACGACCCGCAGCGCTGTCAGGGTGAAATGGTGCTGATGATTACCTCAACGCCAGCCAAAGCGGCCAGTGACATTAGTGAGCAGGTGCAGCAAACCTTAAAAATTCTGCTGGCCGAACTGCCGGTGAAACAGGCCGCAGCGCTTACCGCGCAAATTCATAATGAAAAGAAAAACCCGCTTTATAAGCTGGCATTAGAATGGGCTGGTGCCAGCTGATAAAAAGGGTATAATCCGCGCTGAGTTGGCCAAGACAATCGCTGCTTGCGTAAGCAAGGGGAGGAAAGTCCGGGCTCCACAGGGCAGGGTGCCAGGTAATGCCTGGGAGGCGTGAGCCTACGACCAGTGCAACAGAGAGCAAACCGCCGATGGCCCGCGCAAGTGGGATCAGGTAAGGGTGAAAGGGTGCGGTAAGAGCGCACCGCGCGACTGGCAACAGTTCGTGGCACGGTAAACTCCACCCGGAGCAAGATCAAATAGGCCCTCTATGGCGCGGCCCGCGTTGAGGGCGGGTAGATTGCTTGAGGCTTAGGGTGACCTAAGTCCTAGAGGAATGATTGTCACTCTGGCAACAGAGAACAGAACCCGGCTTAATGGCCAACTCACTTTTTTAATTGATTCAGCCTTAATTACCAGCGTCTTTGCCAGCGTCCAGCGCTGGAGTTAATGGTTAGCGCTCAGTAGTCGCTGAACCCTGCCTTGTCTGCCCCTGGCAGATCTTGCTGCACAATATTAAGCGCCTTGACCAGTTGCTGCTTACCGGTGGTAATACGGATAGCCTGTGCTGGCAGGGTTTCCTGTTGCCAGGGATGCCAGATTTTCATTTCAAATTCCTGCTGCGGCAGATCCGCAAAGTAAGCCTCACCGTTGGCGTTGGTCATAGCGGTAAATTGACTGCCACTGACATAGAGATAAGCCAGCATATTGTCATGGATATTGCAGCCAAGCGTCACTACCCCTGCCTGATCAAACATCACCGGCGCTTCCGGTTTGCCGGAATACAGGCGTAGTTCAAATACTTTAGCAGGCGAAAATGAATAGACATGATGGCGGGTTTTATCCAGGTTCGGAAATTCGACTAATGCGCCCTGCGACACAATACTGACAAAAGGCTGAAAGTTCAGGTCTTTTTGGATTACCTGTGCCGTTGCCGGCGCATTTAGGGCTGGATATTTATCGTTTACCAGCTCAATAACAGCAAATGGCAACGGCTTTTTTGCAGCATCAGTAATGGTGATAAAAAGCTCAGCAGCGATGCTTTGCAATGGAACAATAAAGAAAATCAATAAGATGTACTTTGGCATCGTGATGCTCAGTATTAGCAAACAGGCAATTAACATAGTACATTTAAACCAGAATAACATTGAAAATTACTGAGAGGTTGCTGATGACAGCGCAGTTAATTCGCCAGATAGTCGCAGTCACTGGTGCTTTTCTGGCATTTAGCAGTTCTGCGGTTGAACTTAGCTATAAAGCGAAAGGCGAGTTTTTCCTGTCGCAAACTGAGCCTGCCGACCGGGTGAGTAAAAACTGGCTGAACGGCGGTACAGGTCAGTTACATTACTCGGTGCAACCGCTAAGTGCCGGACCGCAATACTTAACTATAGATCTGCTGACTGACTCAGCTTTTTCTGCCAGGCTTAACAGCCAATGGCATGCCAGCCCGGAAGCGGGTTTCTCTGTTACCGAAGCCTGGTTGGGTTGGTCCCCCTTACCCGTTAACGGCTATCGGATCCGTGGCCGCCTTGGTTATTTCTACCCGCAATTGTCGCTGGAAAACACCGATATGGCCTGGACATCGCCTTACAGCAGTACTTTTTCTGCCATTAATAGCTGGGTTGCGGAGGAGGTCCGTACCCGGGGTGGCGAATTGGTTATCAGCCGGCCTGGCCGGTTCTTTCAAACGAATCACAGCTGGAGCGGGGTCATTGGCGCTTTTCAGGGCAATGATCCTGCTGGCACATTGCTAGCCTGGCGCGGTTTTGCGCTGCATAACCTGCAAACGGGTATAGGGGAACGGGTTAATTTTGCCGATTATCCCAGCTTGCAGACAGGCGATTTGTCGTTGCAGAATTCATGGGTTGAGCCCACCAGGGAACTGGACCACCGAAGCGGCTATTACCTTGGGTTGCATTGGGAATATGGCCAGAAAACCCGGCTGCGGGCTTATTATTACGACAATAATGGCGACCCTTTGCTGTTCAGCCATCAACAGTATGCCTGGCGTACCCGATTCAGCAGTTTAGCGGCACAGCATAGAATAAATGACAACTGGCAGCTGGTAGCCCAGTGGTTAACCGGTAATACGCTAATGGGCCCGGCGGCGGTAGATGCAGATTACTCCGCCTGGTTTTTACTGGCGCACTGGCAGCAAGGAAAGCTGAGCGCCACGTTGCGCTACGATGATTTTAAGGTCGATGACAAAGATTTAACCGAGGGCGACGATAACAACGGCAATGGCGAAGCCATATTACTGGCACTAGGGTACCAGTTCAATAATCGGCTCAGGCTCAGTGCTGAGCACGTTCGGCTGAACAGTACACAACTGAACCGCCAACAATGGGATTGGCAGATTAAGCAGCAGCAATCGCTCAGCAAGCTGATACTAAGCTGGCGCTGGCAATAAAAAAGCCCGCACAAGGCGGGCGAAAGGTACCAGGAACAACGTGGGATTTAGAAGTCGATACCGACTGACAACTGAATTCTACGTGGCAGGTAGAAACTACGGGCCTCGCCGTAATTTGCCTGATAATCGTAGGGGTTCACGTTGTAGCCAGTCTGACGGTCGAACAGGTTAAAGATATCAATCTGAAACTTCATATTCAGTTTGTCAGTTACTGCAAAGTTCTGGGTGTAGTTTAAATCTACCTGCCAGTGACTTGATGTTCTGCGACTTCCGGCTTTTTCTGCATAAGCGTTGGCAGCATAGTAAGAACTGGTTGGTGCATGGCCGTAATACTCAGCTGACCAGGTTTCCCATGCCTGGCCTGATTGATACAGGAAGTACGCACCGACATTGGCATCCCAGTCCAGAGTATAGTAACCGAACACTTTGAGTAGGTGCGGCTTGTCTGAGCTTAAGGTGCCATCTTTATTATCCCAGGAGAATTTACCCGGTTCGTCATTATAAAATGATGAGCCGATAAAGGTATTGGCATCATTAGTGGTGGTGGTATTGTCCTGGTCAAAGTTACCGGTGTAACGGCTCCAGACATAAGACGCATTAAGGTAGGTGCGATCGCCAATCCATTCTGCTTCAATGCTGGCTTCCCAGTATTTGGTATAGCCACCGTCTACTTCAGCAATAACATAACTTGAACCGCCAATTTCTGAGCGATAGTCCGCAAGCTCAGGAATATACAAGCCTTTGGCGGCAATATCCGCTGGTACCTGGCCATTGCCGTAAGTGCCGGATAAACGGCCGGCGTTGGGCACATCTTCCCAGAAATTAGAGCCTTTACGATGGCGGATATGGCCACGCAAATATAACTGACTGCTCATGGCTTTGGTGGTACCGATGGTAAATTCATCTATCCGGCGTGGTTTTAAACCATCGGCAAAAAACTTACCTGAAGATGAACCGCGATAGCGTTCTTCAACAAAGTCACCGTCTTCATCAAAGTAGACATCGGTGATCCGGTTCAGGGTTGACCTATCCCAGGATGCAGCGCGGGCCAGTGAGTTAGCTTCAGGGTGATAGACGGCAACGTTACCAAATACGGTGTTTTCACCGTCATAACGCCAGGTTACGCCTAGCCGCGGCTGAATCATATCGTCCCAGTCCATGGTATACATTTTGTATTTGTTGCCGGGGGCCAGTTCATAACCTGACAGGTTATTGGCATTTTCCCGCAAGCCCTGACCGTATAACACATCTTTACTGATCAACACACCGATGTTGTACTCGAAATCGCCCGAGGTAATGGTGTCGTTAATTTCCAGGTTATAGGTTTTAACTGACGACTCCAATACGTTCAGCTCACTGCCGACACTCGGGTCGGCACCAACGATGGTCGCCTGATAGAATGCGCCAGGTACGGTAGTGCTTAAGCCACCAAGGAAACCAATGGTACCCCAGCCATTTGAAACACGACTCAGCTCTTCTTTCAGTTCAGAGTATTTCACGCCAATATGGAAGTTGTGCCAGGCATTGCCCAGCTCCATTTCCCGGTCCAGTGCAATTTCAACGCTCTGGCGCGAGAACTCGGTAATATCAAACTGGTTATAACCGCCTACGCGGCCACCACCAGCACGGTTACCACTATCATCGATATAGCCATATTGGTTAATAAGCGTTTGTGCTGCTGCATTAAACGCAGCATTTTCCGGGGTATCTGGTCTTAAAGTCGGCACACTGAACCTGCCCATCTGGTTCAGGTTATTCAAATCGAGGCTCGAGCCAATCGTTGGGTTAACACTGAGAATGGTATCGGGCGTACCAGACGATTTCAGTGAAAAATTATTAATGTTAAAGGTCAGCGCGGTGTCACCATCAATCAGCCAGGAGCCATCGAGGGTAAAGATATCCTGCTCTGCTTTCTCACCTAATGAACCTTCATTACTATCCAGCGTACCAATAGAGGCGCCTACTACTTCACGATCTGAGCTACGCTGGCTGATATTGAATAGCAAGTCGTCAGCGGCTGCCCAGGTTAACTTGCCAAAAAACTCATCGCGGGTGCTGTTATAACTTTTGACCGGACCGTACGCGGTTTCTTTATTTACCCGGTCAACTTCCGGCCGGTAATAAGAACCATAAAAATACAACGCATCTTTGATGACCGGCCCGCCAAAACCAGCGGTTATCCAGCTTTGGTCGAGCTCGTATGGCACATCGCCGGTAATGTCAGATACCATGCTTTTATCTTGCAGCTTGTATTCTACACTGCCTTTATATTCATCAGTACCAGATTTAGATACAGTGTCGATAGCGAAACCGCCCGAGCGGTTAAAGCCTACAGCTTTGGCACCACCGCGGTCCATCGATACGTGCAACACGTCGTGAGTTGAGGGTTCTGATGCCAGGTTACCAAATAGTGGTAGTGATACATCAACACCGTCGAAACCATACTTGTTATCAACCCCTGAACCACCCGCTGCAGGGCCAAGAGTGGCATTCTCGGAATACTGGACGCCTGGAATTAACTTTAGTAAGTCCCGGTAATCCTGGCCGATGGGTAAACTCTCGATGGCGGTGGCACCGAGCGAGTTAGTTAAGCTGGAATTACCTTCCCGGACGATAGTGGTGCCAACAATTTCAATGACTTCAATATTGCTGGTACTACCATCCAGCTGGACATCAACATTTGATGTTTGCTCCAGTCGTACTTCTACCTCTGTGCGGCGCACAGAACCATCGGCGGCAGTAAAGGTTAACTGGTAACGGCCAGGGATCAATAAAGGTAGCGAATAGCTACCATCATCTTTCGTAACCGCGGTGCGGGTGCCAGGTAACACATTACTGGTGGCGGTAACGGTAACGCCAGCCAGCGAGGTACCTGTTTGCTCGGTAGTGACTTTACCGCGAATGCCACCCACCTGTTGTGCGGCAACAGGGGCACAAGTCAGGATACCTGCCAGTACGACAGCGGTGACAGTAGTGGGGGAGCGAAAAGCGAATTGGGTGGCTTGCGCCAATCTGTTTTTTATAAATTTAAGCTCGGTATACTTCATCAGTATCTCTCCTGGAGTTGCGTATTGTAGCTGTCCGTAACAGGGTTCTGCTTGCCCTTTTTAATACCCGTTTCTATATAAAGTGCGAGGTGTTTATTTTCTGCACAAAATTAACATAGCAATAATTTTTTGGTTTTGAAAATAATTTATGCTAAAAATTATTAATAATTGGAATATTTGATTCTATTTGCAGCTATTATAAAAGTCAGCCGGCATTTTTCCGCTGCTAAAAAGAGGACAAAATGAGACTAGGTTATTGGTTAGTATTAGTTTTATGCTTAGGCAGCAACTGTTTTCAGGAAAATGTTTATGCGAACTCAGATATTCCTATGTTAAGTACCAAACACCTCAGTGCCGATTTCTGGCTGACAAAAGTAGCCGATGCCGATCAGTTATTGTTAACCGAGACGCAAATCAGTGCCAGAAATAGCGATACCTTTGCCAGGCAGTCAGAAATGACCGAGCTGGCCAGCCTGGCAGATAGCTTAACTGCAGCTGCCCTTAGAGAGCGTATTGAAAAAGCCAGCGCCACACCAGCGCAGCCGCGTTTTTATGCTGATGGTGCTGTACTTAGTGCCGAGCAATGGCGGGCCTACCAGCATAATCTGAATACTGATGGGGTGCAGGCAGACAACCCAATCCGCTTTGCCCTGGTGGTAAAGCGCACAGACCTGCGCAGCATGCCGACCGAAGATCGGGTGCACAATGAACAAATGGCGCTGGATTTAGACCGCTTTCAGGAAACGGCGCTGTTTCCGGGGGAAGCGATAGCGGTGCTGCACCGCAGCCGGGATAATAATTGGCTGCTGGTACAAAATTATCATTATACCGGTTGGGTGCAGGCAAAGAATGTTGCACTGGGTCACCGCCAGCAAGTTCTGGAGTACGCTAAACAGCAACCGTTTCTGGTGGTTACCGGTGCCAGGGTTGTTACCAGTTTTACCCCTGAGATGCCGGCGATATCTCAGTTGCTGCTGGATATGGGCACCCGCTTACCTTTGTTAAGCACAGAAGACACTGGCCATAATGTGCACGGTCAGAACCCTCATGCCAGTTATATTGTCAAATTACCACTCAGAACGCCTGATGGTAGCCTGGACTTTACGCCGGCCCTTATTGCCCGTCAGCAAGATGTCAGTGAGGGGTATTTACCCTACACCGCCGCTAATATTCTGCAGCAGGCTTTTAAGTTTCTGGGCGATCGCTATGGCTGGGGTCATGATTATGACAGTCGCGACTGCACCGGTTTTATTATTGAAATTTACCGCAGTTTTGGCTTGCTGATGCCAAGAAACTCCGGCCAGCAAGGCGAGGGGAGCTATGGCAGGAACGTTCGTTTTAGCAGCCAAAGCAGTCACGCAGATAAACTGGCGGCAATCCGTTCTGCGCAGCCAGGCGACTTAATTTACCGGCCGGGCCACGTGATGTTGTATTTGGGCGAAGACGCTGGTGAGCCTTTTGTGATCCATTCCGTGCATGATCTGGCGTACTTTACTTTTAACGATGTTGCTGACGCTGATTCTAATGCGAAAAGCAAGGCTGCAGTAACTCAACCTGCGTTGTACCGGGGCATTTTAAATGGGGTGGCGGTAACACCGTTAACCCCGCTGCAGCTGACGACTGACAGCAGTTATCTGGATAAAATATACGCTATTAAATCATTGCGTTAACCGAGGCACCTATGAAAATTACCGATATCCGGCTGGGCATGCTTACTATACCACTGAAGACACCGTTTAAAACGGCGCTGCGCACCGTACAGCAAATTGAAGACGTGGTAGTCATGATTGAAACCGATACCGGCCATATTGGCTATGGTTCAGCCCCTGCCACCGCAGTGATTACCGGAGACATTCATGGCTCAATTATCGATGCCATTAAAAGTGTGTTAAAGCCTAAGCTGGTTGGGCAACACATTGCCGATTTAAACCATATTATCCGCCTGATCCAGGGCGCGATAATGAAAAATTACAGCGCGAAAGCGGCGGTAGAAATGGCAGTATATGATTTGTTTGCCCAACTGTATCAGGCACCGTTATATAAAATACTGGGCGGTGGCGTGCCGAAAATAACCACTGACCTTACCATCAGTGTTGATTACATCGACAAAATGGTTGCCGACTCGTTAAGTGCCATTGACCGTGGCTTTGAAACCCTGAAAGTGAAAGTAGGCAAAGACATCGGGGTAGATATTGAGCGGGTTAAAGCCATCTACGCCGCCGTGGCCGGCAAAGCGCTGATCCGACTGGATGCCAATCAGGGCTGGACCGCCAAAGAGGCGGTTTATGCCCTGCGCAAACTGGAAGATGCCGGGGTACGGCTGGAGCTGGTTGAGCAGCCGGTAAAAGCTTACGATTTAGAAGGCTTAAAATACATTACCGAACGGGTGCATACCCCGGTGATGGCCGATGAAAGTAGTTTTGGTCCGCGCGAAGTGATTGAACTGATTAAAATGCGCGCCGCCGATATTATTAATATTAAACTGATGAAAACCGGCGGTATTGCCAACGCCATCAAAATTGCAGACATTTGCTCGTTTTATGATATGCAGTGCATGATAGGCTGCATGCTGGAAGGCAGTATCAGTGTGGCGGCAGCGGTACACGTGGCGGTGGCTAAATCAGATGTAATCACCAAAATAGACCTGGATGGTCCATCACTGTGTGCCTTTGATCCGGTGCGCAGCAGTGTCAATTTTAATGACGCCGACATTACCATTGGTAATGCGCCAGGCTTAGGTATTACGGCTATTGAAGGTCTGAAAATGCTGCCCTGAACACCGGTTGTGATGGCAGTGACAATTACATTAGTAAGCGTTGTTCAAGGTTTTTCCAGTAACCCCAGCAGCTCTGTGCTTTCTGTCAGGGCTAAATCATTGTTCTGCCAGTGGCAAAGCTGCAAATACAGCATATGACATAAATGCTGCTGCGCTAACTGGGTTAGCAGTGGGTTTAAACGAATGTCTTCCTCTGCGCTGAGGGTAAATAACGTAATATCGGCTGCCAGGCTCTGGGCATTGGTTTTATAGCTGGTTAACGAGATAATTTTCAGCTGGCGGCTTTTGGCATAGTGCTCCAGTTTCAGCAAATCATTGTTCTGGCCAGAATCGGATATCAGTAACAGCACGCTGGTATCGGTTAAACTGCGGGCCAGTTGCAGGGCTAATGCCGGGTCGGCGTGATGTAGCGCCAGCTTACCCAACTGCAATAACCGGAACTGCATATCAGCTACCACAATCGCCGACTTGGCAAAACCGGCCAGCAGTATTTTGTCGGCACTTTGTAATAAACGGGCCGCCTGCAACAGGGTTTTTTCGTCATTAATAGTTAATAAGGTGCGCAGGTGTTGTTGCAGGCTAAATTGTAATTGCTCGCCAATGCCCAGTAAGCTGCCATCCTCATTGTTTTTATCTGCCTGATCCCGGTTCAGGGTGCTGGCGGTAACCACAGCTTCATTAATGGCCAGTTTAAGATCGGGGTAGCCTTTGTAACCCAGCTTCTGACAAAACTTGACCACACTGGATTGACTGATCCCAACCGCATCGGCCAGCTGCTGCGAAGAGTAGTCGCGCAGCATATGGGCATTATCCAGAATAAACTCGGCCAGCTTGCGCTCAATAACCGACATCTGGTCAAGCATGCCACGGATCTTCAGTAAACTCAGCATAGGCGATGGTCTTAGGCTCTGCCGGCAAGGTTACCAGCTATAAAAATAATTATGCGATATGTAAATTTATATTGAATAATTTATTCGGCAATAGCAAGTTTTCCTGTAAAAAAGCCGTTAGTGCAGAATAAATTTTCATTTCGCTGTTACTTTACTAAAAACAAGCTCACCACTTTTCCCCACCAAAATCATCAACTTCAGCCGGGCACCTGTTTTTACTGGATCTATATCGATCGGCAGGCGCTGTTTTTACCTTGACATTGGTCAAAGCTGAGCCCTAAACTGTATCGTTGTGGGGATTTGTGGGTAATTGTGGATCATTTTGGAATTTTCCAAGCGATTCATGCTGGCGCTGCGCTGAAATTCGCAGCCAGATTAACCAGGCAGATAATAAGTTATGTTTCGTGGCTCGTTTACACTGACATTGGACGATAAAGGACGGTTAGCGCTACCTGCGCGGTACCGGGAAATCCTGCTGTCTGAAAATCAGGGCCATTTAATCTGCACCATCGATTTACACGACCCCTGCTTATTATTGTATCCGCTGGCAGACTGGGAAGAAATAGAAGAAAGACTGAAGTCTTTGTCCAGCCTTAACCCACAGGAGCGTCGCTTACAGCGTTTATTACTGGGCAATGCCACTGACTGCGATATGGATAAAAATGGCCGTATTTTAGTGCCTGCGCCACTGCGCCAGCATGCGGGCCTTAGCAAGAATATCCGCTTGGTAGGCCAGCTAAACAAATTCGAAATCTGGGACGAAGCCGCCTGGCATGATCGCTTAAATGCGGATATTGAGCTGGAACAAGCGCAGGCAGGCACCGTTGAATTATCTGAACGATTACAGGACTTTGTACTGTAAATGACTAGCCAAACCCATATCTCTGTCTTGCTTGCAGAAGCAATTGACGGACTCGCGATTAAAGCCGATGGTATATACCTGGACGGCACCTTTGGGCGTGGCGGTCATAGCCGTGAAATTTTAAAATTACTTGGCCAGAACGGCCGTTTATACGCGATAGACCGCGATCCTTCCGCCATTGCAGCTGCAGCCCCACTGCAAGCCGATGCGCGTTTTCACATCACCCATACCCCCTTTGCCGCCCTGGCAACCGTAGCTGAGCAACAACAGCTCAGTGGCAAACTCGATGGCATTTTACTGGATTTAGGCGTGTCTTCGCCGCAACTGGATGATGCCGACCGAGGCTTTAGCTTTATGCGCGACGGCCCGCTGGACATGCGGATGGACCCCAGCAGCGGTCTGTCTGCGGCCCAGTGGCTGGCCACTGCTGATGTTGAAGATATTAGTTTTGTGCTGCGCGAATATGGAGAAGAACGCTTTGCCTGGCGCATCGCCCAGGCCATTGTAGCGGCCAGAGTGGAAACGGCTTTTACCCGCACCGCACAGCTGGCAAAACTGATTAGCGACACTGTGCCTAAAAGCCATAAAGAGAAAAAGCACCCTGCTACCCGCAGTTTTCAGGCTATTCGTATTTACGTTAACAGCGAGCTGGAGCAGGTTAACCTGGCCTTGCATGCTGCTATGGCAGTGCTTAAGCCCGGTGGCAGACTGGTGGTGATCAGCTTCCATTCGCTGGAAGATCGGCTGGTAAAGCAGTTTATGCGCCGTTATTCCAAAGGTGAGCCGGTACCACGTGGCATGCCGTTAACCGATGCCCAGCTCAACAAGGCTATTCCGCTGAAACTGATTGGCAAAGCCATTATGCCATCTGAGGCTGAACTGACGGCGAACCCGCGGGCCCGCAGTGCGGTGCTGCGTATTGCCGAAAAGCAAGCCATAGCAGAGAGGCAGGCGCTATGAGCCAAATTCAGCTGGAACGGTTAATCAGCCAGGACTGGCGTCAACATAAGCTGGCAGGGGTGTTGCTGCTGGCTTGCATTGCCTCGGCACTGGCTGTGGTGTATCTGGCCCATTTAAATCGTCAGCTGACTATTGCCCAGGATACTTACTACCAGCAGCGGGATCAGCTTGATACCCAGTGGCGCAACTTGCTGCTTGAACAACGATCGCTGGCCGAACACAGCCGGGTTGAAGATATTGCCAGGCGCCGCCTGAATATGCAGCGGCCCACGGGCGAGCGAGATATTATGGTGAGGCCGCAATGACCGCCAAACCCAGGAAAAGCCAGGCCAAAGCCCGCCAGTATCCGTCAGTGATGAGCTGGCGTTTTGCGTTTGTCATGGTCATGCTAACCTCAGTGTTTGTTGCATTGCTGGCACGCGCTGCCTGGTTGCAGGTCATCGAGCCTGACATGCTGGTTAGCCAGGGCGATCGCCGCAGTTTACGGGTAGAGGCCGATACCGTGATGCGCGGCATGGTGTTTGATCGCCATGGCGAAGCGCTGGCGGTCAGTGTGCCGGTTGAGGCTATCTGGGCCGATCCGAAAATTGTCATCGAGCGCAACGCCCCCGGGGATGAGCGGCGCTGGCACGCCCTGGCCGATATTATGCAAATGACCCCGCAACAGCTGTTAAGCCGGGTAGGTGATGATCCGAAGCGGCGCTTTGTCTATTTGCAGCGCCAGGTGAATCCGGCGGTGGTGGAGTACGTTAAAAAACTGAAAGTGCCGGGCATTTACTTCCGCCAGGAATCAAAACGTTACTATCCTGCTGGCGAAGTGACTGGCCAGCTGATTGGCTTTACCAACGTAGATGACGTTGGGGTGGAAGGCATTGAAAAGCGCTTTGATGCACTGCTTACCGGTACGGCCGGGCGTAAAGTATTTCGTAAAGACGCTAAAGGCAGGGAAATTGAAGTGCTGGAGCGCCAGGACGCCACCGCACCAGCCAATATACAATTGAGTATTGACCAGCGCATTCAGACCGTTGCCTACCGTGAGCTGAAAAAAGCCGTGTTATCGCATGGCGCAACGTCCGGTTCGGCTGTGGTGGTCGACGTGGCAACGGGCGAAGTGCTGGCTATGGTAAACAGCCCGTCGTTTAACCCGAATAACCGGCGCAATACTCCGGTGCATCGCTTTCGCAACCGGGCCATTACCGATACGTTTGAACCAGGTTCTACCATGAAGCCGCTGGCGGTACTAAGTGCGCTGGAGTTTGGCACTGCGACGCTGGATACCATTGTAGATACGCACCCGGGTACCATGCGCATTGGTGGCAGCTGGGTCCGCGATCCGAATAATTATAAAAATCTGGACTTAACCGGCATTATTCAGAAATCCAGCAATATGGGTGTGGCTAAACTGGTATTGGAAATGCCGCATCAACATGTGGTGGGCTTATACAACAATATGGGGCTGGGTGAAGAAACCGGCCTGGGCCTGGCGGGTGAAAGCAGTGGTATTTTCAGTTACCGGCAGCGCTGGTCCGATTTTGAACGGGCTACTTTCTCCTACGGTTACGGCTTATCCGTTACCGCAGTGCAACTGGCCCGCGCCTATGCCACGATGGCCAACGGCGGGGTTAACCGGCCGCTGAGTATTATTAAAAATAACGAGCCCGAACCTGGCCAACGGGTATTGGCAGAAAAGCACGCCCTGGCAATGTTGGAAATGATGGAAGCCAACATTGGTCCCGGTGGCACGGCAACCCGGGCTCAGGTTCATGGTTACCGGGTTGGTGGTAAAACAGGCACTGCCCGTAAAGCCATTGCCGGTGGCTACGGCGATGATTACATTGCCTCGTTTGCCGGGGTAGGGCCAATTTCTAACCCAAGCATTGTAACGGTGGTGGTAATTAACGAGCCGGCTGGTGATTTCTATCATGGCGGCGAGATTGCGGCACCGGTTTTTGCCAGTATTATGGGCGCCACCTTACAGCTGTTAAATGTCACACCTGATGCCGACACCGGCCCGGCGCTGATCAGCCGCACTGGAGGTCGAAATGGCAACTAATCAACTTCATTTATGGTTGCCTGAGTTGGCGTCGCAGTTGGCCGATCGGCCGCTGCGTCAATTACAACTCGATAGCCGCCAGGTGTTAGCAGACGATGTATTTGTGGCGTTGCCCGGCACCCGTGCCCACGGTAACCAGTATATTGAACAGGCATTAGCACAGGGCGCGGCATTGGTCTTAACCGACACGCTGGATGAGCAGAGTCAACCACTGCAGAATGATCGCGTTGTTGTACTGGCCGATTTAGTCAGCCGCATGCCACAATTGGCCGCTCGCTTTTATCAGCAGCCACAAAAGCAGTTGCAATTGATTGGCATTACCGGCACCAATGGTAAGTCGAGTACCAGTTGCTTTGTTAACCAGCTGGCCGAGCAGTGCGATACCCCAGCTGCGGTAATTGGTACCTTAGGCTATGGCCAATGGCAACAGCTTACACCGCTCTTAAACACCACGCCGCATTACATTGACTTACAACGCATTCTGGCAGAGCTGGTAGCGCAAGAGTGTCAACTGGTTGCCATGGAAGTATCGTCTCATGCCCTGGTGCAACAGCGGGTAGCGGGTATTCATTTCCAGGTTGCGGTGTTTACTAATTTAAGTCGTGACCATCTGGATTATCACGGCAGCATGGCAGAGTATGGTCAGGCAAAGAGCCTTTTGTTTCAACCTGATATGAGCCGCTGTGCCGTGCTGAATGTGTCTGATCAGTTAGGCAAAGCGCTGGCGAGTCGCAACGATATTCCGGTGTGGGTTTATGGTAAAGCGGAAGATTGTCAGGGCCATAGCCGTTTTCTGGGTTATCACCAGCTAAGCGCCACCGAACAGGGTTTTCAGTGCCTGTTAAGCAGCCAGGCGGGTGAGCATACCCTGCACTTGCCGCTATTAGGTGAATTCAATATTCAAAACGCGTTAGCCGCTATCAGCAGCCTGCTGGCGCTGGGCTACGACTTAACAGAATTACTGCATGCGGCCAGCAGCCTGCAACCGCTGGCCGGGCGCATGGAACAATTTACGTTCAGCCATGGTGTTACCATGGTAGTCGACTACGCGCATACCCCGGACGCATTGCAACAGGCATTACAGGCATTACGTCTGCACTGTACCGGGCGCTTGTGGTGTGTGTTTGGTTGTGGTGGCGATCGTGACAAGGGTAAGCGGCCGCTAATGGGCCAGCTGGCTCAGCAGTATGCGGATCACACTATTATTACCTCAGATAACCCACGCAGCGAGCCACCGTTGCAGATTTGTCAGGACATTGCTGCTGGCATGCAGGATACAGATAATTTCCGGATAGAACCTACCCGTAAGCTGGCGATTAAGCTGGCGCTGGCCAGCGCTCAGCCGGGTGATGTGATCCTGCTGGCCGGTAAAGGCCACGAAACAACTCAGACAATCGGGCACGAGCAACATCATTATGATGAGCGTGCTTACGTGCGGCAACTTATGTCGGAGATGGCATTATGATAACGCTAAGCTGTGCAGAAATAGCCACCCTGTTACAGGGGCAGTTAATTGGTCAGGACCAGCCAATCAGTAATGTCAGCACAGATAGCCGAACGATAAGCGCCGGGGCCTTATTTATTGCGTTAAAAGGGCCGAATTACGACGGCAGTCGTTTTATTGCTGATGTTATCGAAAAGGGCGCGGCAGCGATTGTGGTTGAGCGGGCTCTGGATTGTGAGCTGACCCAGATTGTAGTCGCTGATACCCGGCTGGCACTGGGCCAATTGGGTGCGGCCATTAAAGCGCGCATACAGCCCAAAACCATTGCAGTCACCGGCAGCGCGGGTAAAACAACGGTAAAAGAAATGCTGGCGGCAATATTAGGCCGCTGTGGTCAGGTACTGGCCACACAGGGCAATTTTAATAACGACATTGGCGTACCGTTAACGTTATTGCGTTTAACACCAGAACATCAGTTTGCCGTGATGGAACTGGGCGCCAACCATGCCGGCGAAATTGCTTACACTACCTCGCTGACAAAACCTGATGTCGCCATTATTACCAATGCCGCGGCCTCGCATCTCGAAGGCTTTGGTGATACCTACGGCGTGGCCCGGGCAAAAGGTGAAATATTCTCCGGCTTGCCCGCGGGGGGTATTGCCATTATGCAACACGACAGTGAGTTTACCGACTACTGGCGTAACCGTTGTAAAGATTTGAAAATTATCAGTTTTACCAGTAATTTCAAAGCAGATGTTACAGCAGAAAGTGCTGGTTCAGCACAAGACACTGCAGACATCCGCGCCGGGCAAATCAGCTTAAATGCCCAGGGCTGCGCCCGCTTTACCCTGCACTACGGCAACGAGCAGGTACTGATACAGCTGAACCTGCCTGGTAAACACAATGTGGCTAATGCTTTGGCTGCTGCTGCGGCTGCCCTGGCAGTAGGTGCAAAGCTGAGCGATGTTCAGCAAGGCCTGGCACAGATGGCCGGAGTAAAAGGACGTACCAATATCATTGAGCTGAGCAAGCAAATTAAGCTTATCGACGATAGTTACAATGCCAATGTGGAATCGGTAAAAGCCGCTATTGATTTACTGGCCAGCTATCCGGGCTATCGGGTATTGCTGCTGGGCGATATGGCGGAACTGGGTGCCAACGCCCGTTTATACCATGAAGAGATTGGTTTATACGCTAAACACGCGGGCATTAATCTGTTATTCACCCTGGGTGTGTTATCACAGAGCGCCAGTGACTTGTTCAATGGACAAGGCGCGCATTTCAGCTCGCGGCAGTCGATGTTAGATCGGCTGAACCCGCTAATTACAACCCAGCAAAATGTCACCATACTCGTTAAGGGCTCACGTAGTGCGAAAATGGAGTTAGTTGTGCAGGACTTGCTAGAACGATGTCAGCAGGAGCGTAGCCCATGCTAGTTTGGTTAGCCGAATATTTAACCCAGTACATTAGCTTTTTTAATGTGTTCAGTTATCTGACCTTCAGGTCAATTCTGGGCGTGTTAACGTCTTTATTTTTGAGCTTATATTTCGGGCCGATCCTGATTGCCCGATTGCAGAAAATGCAAATCGGTCAGGTGGTGCGCAATGATGGCCCGGAAAGTCATTTCTCAAAGAAGGGCACCCCTACCATGGGCGGCCTGCTGATTTTAGGCTCTATTCTGGTCAGCACCTTATTGTGGGCCAATTTAAGCAACAAATATATCTGGGTCGTGCTGTTTGTGCTGGTCAGTTTCGGCGCTATTGGTTTTATTGACGATTACCGCAAAGTGATCCGCAAGGACCCGAAAGGCCTGATTGCCCGCTGGAAGTACTTCTGGCAGTCGGTTTTTGCCATTGTGACCGCCTTATTTATCTATATGACGGCGGAGCGCCCGGCAGAAACGGCGTTGCTGGTGCCCTTCTTAAAAGATGTGATGCCGCAGCTGGGCCTGCTGTTCCTGGCCCTGAGTTACTTTGTCATTGTCGGTACCAGTAATGCGGTGAATTTAACCGACGGCCTGGACGGTCTGGCTATCGTGCCAACCATCATGGTGGCAGGAGCGTTTGCCATTATTGCCTATGCCAGCGGTAACGTTAACTTTGCCGGATATCTGAATATTCCTTATTTGCCCTATGCCAGCGAATTGGTGGTGCTGTGCGCCGCGATGATAGGTGCCGGGCTGGGCTTTTTATGGTTTAACACCTACCCGGCGCAGGTATTTATGGGCGATGTGGGATCCTTGGCGCTGGGCGCGGTATTGGGTGTCATTGCCATTTTAGTCCGCCAGGAAATTGTACTGTTTATTATGGGCGGTATTTTTGTGATGGAAACGGTGTCGGTAATATTGCAGGTGGGCTCGTATAAATTACGGGGTCAGCGTATTTTCCGGATGGCACCTATCCATCACCATTACGAATTAAAAGGCTGGCCAGAGCCACGGGTTATTGTGCGTTTCTGGATCCTATCAATCATTTTTGTACTGGTGGGTCTGGCGACCCTGAAACTGAGATAACAGATGCAAACAAACCTTAACGCCAAACGCATAGCGGTAGTGGGGCTGGGCCTGTCGGGTCTGGCCACAGTGCGCTTTTTGCTGGCGCATGGGGTTAAACCGGTACTAATGGACAGCCGCAGTAAGCCCGCCGGGCTGGAGCAGATTGCTGCCGATAAAGTGGACGGCATTTACCTGGGTGAGTTTGACGCTAACCGCCTGGCACAAATGGATATGATTATTATCAGTCCGGGCCTGGCAACCAGCCACCCTGCTATCCGCTTTGCCAAAGCCCAGGGCGTGGAAGTACTGGGTGATGTTGAACTGTTTGCCCGTTTTAATCAGAAGCCGGTTATCGCCATTACCGGCTCTAATGGTAAATCGACCGTTACCACCCTGGTGGCTGAGATGCTGCAGCAAAGTGGTATTAAGGCCGTTGCGGCGGGGAATATTGGCTTGCCAGTGCTGGACGCGATACGCCAGCAGGATACAGAGGTATTTGTACTGGAATTATCCAGCTTTCAGCTCGATAGCACCAATAGTCTGCGCAGCCGCGCCAGCTGCGTGTTGAACGTCAGTGCGGATCATCTTGATCGTTATGCCGATATGGCGGCTTATACCGCATCAAAACAGCGGGTGTATCAACACACTGAACAGGCCGTTTATAATCAGGCAGATCCGTTAACCTACCCGGCAGCCATTGCTGATAATGCTGCGCCACTGGCTATTAGTCTGGATAATACTGATTACGGCATCATTGAACAAAAAGGCCAGTTATGGCTGAACGTTGCTGGCGAACCTTTATTGCCAGTGAGTCAACTGGGTATTACCGGCAGTCATAATCAGTTTAACGCGCTCGCTGCAGCGGCGCTGGCGCTTAGCGCAGGAGCCAACCGCGATGCTATTGCCCGCACTCTGCGTCAGTTCAACGGCCTGGCCCATCGTTGCCAGCTGGTACTGGCTCAAAACGGTGTGCGCTGGGTAAATGACTCCAAAGCTACCAATATTGGCGCCACACTGGCAGCGATAGCCGGCCTGCGCTCTGATGTTAAAGGCAAGCTTATTCTGATTGCCGGCGGCGATGCCAAAGGTGCCGATCTGAGCGAGCTGCGCCCGGTACTGACGCGTGACGTTAACCATGTTATTACCCTGGGGCAGGATGGTCCGGCCATTGCCGCACTGCATTCGCACGCCACCGAAGTAAAAGACTTAACCGCAGCGGTGAAGCAGGCCGCCAAACTGGCCCAAAGTGGCGACATGGTGCTGTTGTCACCAGCCTGCGCCAGCCTGGATATGTTTAAAAGTTATGCCGAGCGCGGTGAGTTATTCGCCCGGGCTGTCAGGGAGCTGAAACTATGAAGCAGCTTACCTTAAGTCCCTGGAAGAGTGCGTGGCAAAACCCATGGCACGCCGTCAGTGCGCTTTGGCAGCGCGATGACAACGCAGCTTACGACCAACTGTTTTTAACCCTGCTGATGCTTATTCTGGCAATTGGGGTGGTGATGGTAACCAGCGCCTCAATGCCGGTTGCTGAACGACTGTTTAATAATCCGCTGCATTTTACCATTCGCCATCTGGTGTATCTGGGGATCGGCCTGACCATGGCGGTGCTGGTGCTTCGGGTACCGGTAAGCTGGTGGCATCGCGGTAACATGTGGTTGCTGCTACTGGGCATCTTACTGCTGGTCGCTGTGTTGTTGTTTGGCCGCAATGTCAACGGCAGTACCCGCTGGTTATCATTAGGCCCGATTGGTCTGCAAGCGGCAGAGCCGGCCAAGTTATTCTTTTTTGTCTATCTGGCCAGCTATCTGGTGCGCCGGCATGAAGAGGTAAGGGATAACCTGAAAGGCTTCCTGAAACCGCTGGCGGTATTATTTTTGTTTGCGGTATTGCTGCTGATGCAACCTGACTTAGGCACTGTTATTGTCATGTTCGCCACCGCCGTGGCATTGCTGTTTTTAGCCGGCGCGAAAATTTGGCAGTTTTTGTGTTTGCTGGCGACCGGCGTGCTGGCCATTGGCGTGCTGATTGTTTACAGCGAATATCGCTGGAAACGGGTAACAGCTTTCCTTGATCCCTGGGCTGACCCTTTTGGTAGCGGCTACCAGTTAACTCAATCGTTAATGGCGTTTGGCCGTGGCGGCTGGTTTGGTCAGGGGCTGGGTAACAGTATTCAGAAACTGGAATATCTGCCAGAAGCCCATACCGACTTTATTCTGGCGGTGATTGCCGAAGAAACCGGTTTTATTGGCGTGGCAGTACTGATGACCCTGATTTTTATCCTGGTTTACCGGGCGCTGTGGATAGGTCAGCGTGCCTTATCAAAACAATTAAGCTTTCACGGCTTTATGGCCTACGCCCTGGCAATCTGGATTGGTTTTCAGGCGTCTGTCAATGTCGGGGTAGCGACCGGCGCGCTGCCAACCAAAGGCTTAACCCTGCCCTTTGTCAGTTCAGGCGGCAGTAGTCTGGTCATAATGTTAATTGCCACAGGCTTGCTATTACGCATTGATTTCGAAGTGCGACTTAAAGGCAAACAGGCCCTTAGTGGAGGCAAGCATGGCTAAACCGCTGGCGCTGATTATGGCAGGTGGCACCGGTGGCCACATTTTTCCGGCACAGGCAGTGGCCAGCGCACTGGCTGCCGACGGCTGGGATATCGCCTGGCTTGGCAGCACCGACCGGATGGAAGCGCAACTGGTGCCGAAGTTTGGCTGGCCGTTTTACGGCATTAATGTTGCCGGTCTGCGTGGCAAAGGCCTGGCCAGTAAATTACATGCGCCCTGGATGGTTGCTAAAGCGCTATGGCAAGCGGCTAAAGTGTGTCGGCAGCTTAAACCGACCATTACCCTGGGCTTCGGCGGTTATGCCAGTGGCCCGGGCGGGCTGGCCAGCTGGTTACATGGCATACCGGTACTTATTCATGAACAGAATGCCATCGCCGGTAGCACCAACAAGCTATTGGCCAGGTTAGCGAAGCATATTCTGGTGGCGTTTGACAGCGCCTTTAAAGGCAACACAAAACGAAAATTAGTTGGCAATCCCATACGCTCTGAGTTAGTAGCGTGTCGAGCCAACCGGCCGGCAAGTGCCAGCCTGAATATTCTGATTGTTGGCGGAAGTCTGGGCGCGCAAGCGTTAAACAACGCCTTGCCGCAGCAATTGGCTGAGCTGGCAAAAACCGGAGCTGTGGCCGTGCGCCATCAAACCGGCGCTGCCATGTTAGAACACGTAGAGCAGGCATATCAGCCACTTCGTGCCAGCGGCAGTACGGCTGAAGTTAGCGCCTTCATCGACGATATGGCTGCAGCCTACCGCTGGGCAGATGTATTAATTTGCCGTGCCGGCGCGCTGACGGTAAGCGAAGTGGCCGCCGTAGGCGTAGCCGCCATTTTTGTGCCGTTACCCGGCGCAATAGACGACCACCAAACGGCTAATGCCAGAGTACTGGCTGACCGCGATGCCGCCGTTTTACTGTCGCAGCAACAATTACAACAACAGGGCGTGCAAGATATTTTAATGCCCTGGTTAACCGACAAAACGCCACTGCAGCAGATGGCGCAACGTGCCAGTGCGCTGGCAACCGACGATGCGGCAGAGCGAATAGCCGCGCTGTGCCGGCAAGTAACAGGACAAGTAGTATGATGACCACCCTGCAAAATAAAAAACAGGCCATGCGCCGGGTAGAGCGGATCCATTTCGTCGGGATTGGTGGTGCGGGTATGGGCGGTATTGCCGAGGTTCTGCTAAATGAAGGTTACAAAGTAACCGGCTCTGATCTGGCGTCAAATCCGGTAGTGGAGCGCCTGGTATCGCTGGGCGCCGGGGTTAAATTCGGCCATCATGCCAGCCAGATAGATGGCGCCAGTGTGGTGGTGGTATCCAGCGCCATTAAAGCGGCAAACCCTGAAGTAGCAGCGGCACTGGCGCAACGTATTCCTGTGGTGCGCCGTGCTGAAATGCTGGGCGAGCTAATGCGGTTTCGCCATGGTATTGCCATTGCCGGCACCCATGGCAAAACCACGACCACCAGCTTACTGGCGTCTATTTTTGCCGAAGCCGGCACCGATCCGACCTTTGTGATTGGTGGTTTGCTTAATTCAGCTGGCTCGAACGCGCGTTTAGGTGCGGGCCGCTATTTAATTGCTGAAGCCGATGAAAGCGATGCTTCTTTTCTGCATTTACAGCCTATGGCCACGGTAATCACTAATATTGAAGCCGACCATATGGACACTTACGAAGGTGATTTCGAAAAGTTGAAAGATACCTATCTGGAGTTTTGTCACAACCTGCCGTTTTACGGCATGGCAGTAATATGTATCGACGATAAAGTGCTGCGCGGCCTTATTCCGTCAATTGGCCGCACCGTGCTGACCTATGGTTTCAGTGACGATGCCGATTATAAAATTACCGAATTCAGCCAGCAGGGCACCCGTAGCTTTTTTGTTATTACCGATCCTGCCGGCAACCAGCGCGAAGTACAGCTGAATTTACCGGGTAAACATAATGCCTTAAATGCCACGGCTGCGTTCGCGCTGGCCGCTGATGAAGGGATCAGCGAGCAGGCTATTCTGGCAGCGCTGGGCAAATTTGAGGGGATTGGCCGCCGCTTTCAGCAATACGGTGAGTTTGATACCGGTCGCGGCAAAGCCTTATTAATTGATGACTATGGCCATCATCCTACCGAAGTTGCCGCTACCATCGCTGCCGTGCGCAGTGCCTGGCCTGAGCGGCGCCTGGTAATGGCGTATCAGCCACACCGCTTTAGCCGCACCCGCGATTTGTATGAAGATTTTACTCAGGTGTTATCCAGTGTTGATAAGTTACTGCTGCTGGAAGTTTACTCGGCTGGCGAAGCACCGATAGCCGGCGCCGACAGTCGTAATTTATGTCGCTCAATCCGCGCCCGGGGCCAGCTGGAGCCGGTCTATGTGGCCGAACCGAAAGCCCTGGCTGGCGCGCTGGCCGAAGTGTTGGAAGATGGCGATGTGGTGCTAACTCAGGGAGCCGGTAATATTGGCTCGCTGGTCAAAGAGCTGGCATTAGCGAAACTCGACATTAACCAATTAAAGCAGTTGTCGGAGGGCGCAGTATGAGCAATATCATAAGCAACTTTGGCAAAGTAGCCGTGATGTTTGGCGGCTACTCAGCGGAGCGTGACGTATCGTTGCGTTCAGGCAAAGCGGTGCTTAGTGCCTTGCAGCAGGCGGGTGTTGATGCCGTGGCCTTTGATCCGGCCGAGCAGCCCTTAACCGCATTAATGAATGACGTGAACGCCGAGCGGGTATTTATTGTGTTACATGGCCGCGGTGGTGAAGACGGCACTATGCAGGGCGCTTTGCAATTACTGGGGTTACCTTACACTGGCAGCGGCGTCCTGGGCTCAGCGCTGGCCATGGACAAAATTCGTTGTAAGCGGCTATTTCTGGCGCAGAACCTGCCAACAGCCGCGTTTGCAGTAGTACACGACGACACCACCGATTATGCGCAGTTATTATCCGATCTGGGTGGCAAGGTAATGGTTAAGCCAGCTAACGAAGGGTCCAGTATTGGCATGAGTGCCGCCAGTAACGCTGCTGAGCTGGAGCAGGCAATAGCTGCTGCGCTAAAATACGACAGCGAAATTTTAGTGGAACGTTGGATCAATGGCCGGGAATTTACCATCGCCATTCTGGGTGACACGGTGTTACCCATTGTCGAAATGCGTACGCCACGGGCGTTCTACGATTACGAAGCAAAATACCAGGCTAACAGCACCGAGTACCTGTGTCCGGCGCCATTAACTGCCGAGCAAACTGCGGCCATGCAAGCGGATGCTTTGGCGGCGTTTAAAGCAGTAGGTGCAACCGGTTGGGGCCGGGTCGACTTAATGCTGAACCAGCAAGGCGAGCACTTTTTACTGGAAGTGAACACGGTACCCGGCATGACAGAAAAATCTCTGGTGCCGATGGCAGCAAAAGCGGCTGGCTTAAGTTTTAACGAGCTGGTGCTGACTATTTTGCAGCAGACTCTTGATGGCAACGCACATACTGGCCAAGTGGCATTAAATACCAAAGCGCAGGACCAATAACATGAGTTTACGCCAGGTATATCAGCAATTAAACCACAGGCCCGGCTTTATCGGCGGCCTGCTGTTTTTTCTGTTGGCCTTGGCATTATTGACCTGGAGTGGTATGCAGGTTCATAGCTGGCTGCAAAGCCAGCAGGGCGCACCGATTAAACAGGTGCGGTTATACGGTGACTTTCAGCATATTCAGCAGCAGGTTTTACAACAACAGTTGCAACAGGAATATGTGGGTAATTTTTTTCGGGTAAACGTTGATCAGGTGCAGCAGTTCCTGCAGCAACAACCCTGGGTGTATCAGGCAGCCGTGCGCAAACAATGGCCAGATACTCTGGTGGTGGTTGTAACAGAGCAGCAGCCGGTCGCAATCTGGAATCAGCAGCACTTGCTCAATAATAAAGGGGAGTTATTTATCGCCCCACTAAGCGAGTTGGTTCCGGCCTTGCCAAAGCTTCACGGACCGGACGGCAGCGAGCAGGATGCCCTGACAATGTTCCGCCATATGCAAAATTTGCTGCAGTTGAATCAGTTTAGTGCTGAACAACTGTGGTTAACCGAACGGTTTTCCTGGCGTTTGCAACTACAGGGAGGCCTGGCGCTGAAACTGGGGCGGCAGGACACCATGAAACGGTTACAACGTTTTATTGAATTATACCCGACGATGCAAAATCACCGGGAGCAGGAATTAGCTGAAGTCGATTTGCGCTATGACACCGGCATTGCCGTGCGTTATGCCAATACGGAGCCAAAGAGAAAAGCATGACAAAGTCGATAGAACGAGATCTGATCGTAGGGCTGGATATTGGCACTGCACAGATAAAAGCGGTAGTAGGCGAAATCACCCCTGACAACCGGCTAAGCATTGTCGGAGTGGGTACTCATGCCTCGCGGGGCATGGATAAGGGTGGCGTTAACGATTTAAACCTGGTGGTGCAGGCGGTACAGCGGGCCATTAATGAAGCCGAGCTGATGGCAGACTGTCAGATCTCGTCGGTTTACCTAGGTATTACCGGTAAACATATTCGTTGTCAGAACGAGAGCGGCATGGTGCCGATTAATGATACTGAAGTAACAGCTGATGATGTCGCCAGCGTTATTCATGCAGCAAAATCGGTGCCTATCTCGGCCGAGCGGCGCATGTTACATGTGCTGCCGCAAGAGTTCTCGGTAGATATGCAAGAGGGTATTAAAAGCCCGGTGGGCATGTCAGGGGTAAGAATGGAGGCGAAAGCCCATATTATTACCTGTGCCAACGACATGGCAAAAAATATCGAAAAGTGTGTTGAACGCTGTGGCTTACAGGTTGACCAACTTATTTTCTCGTCACTGGCGTCAAGCTACGCGGTATTAACCGACGATGAAAAAGAGCTGGGTGTCTGTGTGGTCGATATGGGCGGTGGCACCATCGATTTATCTATTTATACCAATGGTGCGCTGCGCCATACCGCGGTTATTCCGGTAGCCGGTAATCAGGTGACCAGCGATATTGCCAAAATTTTCCGCACACCGATAAGCCACGCGGAAGATATTAAAGTGCAATATGCCTGTGCCCTGCGCAGCATGGTAGGCAAAGAAGAAAGTATTGAAGTGCCAAGTGTGGGCGGGCGGCCGGCGCGATCAATGTCGCGTCATACCCTGGCCGAAGTTATCGAGCCCCGCTATCACGAACTGTTCGAGCTGGTGCTGGAAGAAATTCGCAGTTCTGGCCTGGAAGAACAAATTGCCGCCGGTTTAGTGCTTACCGGGGGAACTGCCAAGATGGAAGGGGCAGTGGAATTTGCCGAAGACGTGTTTCAGATGCCGGTGCGGGTTGGCCAGCCGATGCATGTCAGCGGCTTAAAAGAGTATGTACAAGACCCGGCCTACGCCAGCGTAGTCGGGCTATTGCTGTACGGCAAGGATGTTCGGGCCCAGCAAAAAAGCGCGGCGCAAAACCGCGATCCAGTTAGCAGCTTGCTGAAAAAAATCAGCAGCTGGTTCAAAGGTGAGTTTTAAAGAGCGTAAAAACGGAGAGAGAGCTATGTTTGAGTTAATGGAAAACCACAGCCAAGAAGCTGTAATTAAAGTAATAGGTGTTGGCGGCGGCGGCGGTAATGCTGTCGAATATATGGTTGCCAGCAATATCGAGGGTGTTGAATTTGTGGCGGCCAATACTGACGCCCAGGCCCTGCGTAATTCATCTGCTAATGTCACCCTGCAGTTAGGTGCCGGTGTGACCAAAGGCTTAGGTGCTGGCGCTAACCCGGAAATCGGTCGCCGTTCGGCCGAGGAAGACCGCGAAACCATCAAGAAAACTCTGCAAGGCGCAGATATGATCTTTATCGCTGCCGGTATGGGCGGTGGTACCGGTACCGGTGCTGCGCCTATCGTAGCGGAAGTCGCACGCGAGCTGGGTATTTTAACGGTAGCGGTAGTAACCAAGCCATTCCCGTTCGAAGGAAAAAAACGCACTGCTTATGCTGATGAAGGTATTCTGGAGCTGAGCAAATACGTTGATTCACTGATCACTATCCCGAACGATAAACTGTTAAAAGTACTGGGCAAAGGCACCAGTTTGCTGGATGCGTTTAAAGCCGCGAACAACGTGCTACTGGGTGCAGTACAGGGTATTGCTGAATTAATTACCCGTCCGGGTTTGATCAACGTCGACTTTGCCGACGTACGTACTGTAATGTCTGAAATGGGCACTGCCATGATGGGTACCGGTCGCGCGTCAGGTCCTGATCGTGCTGAGGAAGCTGCCGAGCAGGCGATTTCAAGCCCATTGTTAGAAGATATCGATTTATCAGGTGCTAAGGGTATTCTGGTTAATATCACTGCCGGCCTGGATATCAGCATCGAAGAGTTTGAGATTGTTGGTAATGCCGTGAAAGCGTTCGCCTCTGAAAATGCTACTGTGGTAGTGGGTGCCGTTATTGACCCGGAAATGCACGACGAATTACGGGTAACCGTAGTAGCGACCGGCATTGGTGCTGACCGCCGGCCGGATATAAGCCTGGTTCCAAGCCACCGTGCAGAGCCAGCTCAGGCCTATGTTCAGCAGGGCAACACTATGCGTCATGCAGCCCCGGCAGCAAACCCGCATAAAGAAGAAGCGGCGCAAACAAAAACGCAGCCAGAAAGCAAAGGTGGTATCGATATCTTTGATATTCCGGCATTCTTGCGTAAGCAGGCAGATTAAACTGCCTGCAGTGACCGGTTGTAACAGGCCTGGCGCACCGTTGGTGCAACAGAAATAATATTAGTAACAGTTGAAGTTAAGCCACTGTTCAGCTGATATTGGCCAACATAACGGGTAGTTGAATACGCCATTACATTGGTAATGTTAACGAAGTTATGCTAAGCTTCGCCGCCATTTTGTGATTGCTTAAAAATTGAGCAGGAATAAATTATGATTAAACAACGTACCGTCGCTAAAACAGTCAGTACTATTGGTGTTGGGTTACACAAGGGTGAAAAGGTTACGCTCACTCTCCGGCCTGCACCTGATAACACGGGCATTATGTTCCGTCGTGTTGACCTGGATCCGATAGTAGACTTTAAAGTTTCCCCCGAGATGGTGGGCGACACGGTAATGTGTACGTGTTTAATTAATGAACAGGGCGTGCGCCTGTCTACTACCGAGCATTTAATGGCCGCTATCGCCGGTCTGGGTATTGATAACCTGATCATTGAAGTCGATTCAGCTGAAATTCCAATTATGGACGGCAGCGCCAATCCATTTGTTTACTTGCTGCTGGAAGCTGGCATCAATGAACAGAAACTGGCCAAGAAATTCATCCGGATCAAACGCACTGTGCGGGTGGAAGATGGTGATAAATGGGCGGAAATTCGCCCTCATAACGGCTTTAAAATCGATTTTGCCATCGATTTCGACCACCCGGTTATTGCCGAAACCACCCAGCGTATGCAAATGGACTTCTCGGCTGCTGGTTTTATCAAAGACATCAGCCGGGCCCGTACCTTCGGCTTCCTGCATGACATTGAATACCTGCGGGCGAATAACCTGGCTTTGGGCGGTAGTTTTGACAATGCGGTAGTGCTTGACGAGTTCCGGGTATTAAACCAGGATGGCCTGCGTTACGAAGACGAATTTATCAAGCATAAAATTCTGGATGCGATTGGCGATTTATATATGGCGGGTTACAGCGTACTGGGCGAGTTTATCTCGTATAAAACCGGTCACGCTTTAAATAACCAGCTATTATGCGCCGTATTAGCCGAACAGGAAAACTGGGAATTTGTCACATTTGAAGACAAAGCCCATATGCCCATCTCATACCTGGCACCGCAACTGGCTTAATTACTATCCTCATTATAAAAGGCCGACTTTATGTCGGCTTTTTTGTTCCCAAAATAGTAGAAAAAGGGTCAGAGTGATTTAATTTACCTCAACTTGTCCCCAAAAAAATGGAAAAAGGGTCAGAGTGATTTTAGTTTACTTTGCCAATAGTCTGGCCAGCGCTTGTTTTACCTTGTCGTCGCTGTGTTTCAGGGTTTCAGTAAGTGCACTGCGGGCAGCGTCTGATAGCCCTTTTGCCGGCGGTGTCGCCGCGGTTTTGGCCTCTGCTTGCACTTGCTGCCGGGGCAGCTGACCGTGGGGCGACACTTCAATATCAATTCCGGCTAAATCAGGCAAGATTTTTTGTCGGAAATTGTCTAGAATGGCATCGCGCTGCATCTTTAACCGGTTTGCCCAGCCTGGCGATTGACATAAAATAACCGCCCGCCCGGCATTAATGCTCGACACCTGACAAAAACTCAGGTGTTCCAGCTGTAAAATAAGGCATAACTCGGCGTTTAATTTGCGAACAAGTTCATACTGTTGCTGCATCGATGCCAGAGAGCTCTGGCCAAACAGCTTAGTTAAATCTTCGGGTTTATGACTATAGCGTTTCATTAACAGCGTACTTATTTGGACTGAACAGCGGGCCGGATAAGTGTAACAGGTTTTATCGGTGCTGCTACTGTTGGCCAGACTTGAAACTTATCGTGGCTGGCACCATATCCTGCCAATAGCCGTTTTTGCCGGCAGGCAGTAACTTACAACGACAATAAATAACTGGCCTGGCCAGGGCTGCAAAGCAGTTTTAACTTAAATGGTATCTGGATAATGTTTGGAAAACTTTTCGCCAAATTAGTTGGCAGCCGTAACGACCGCTTTTTGAAAAAACAACAGAAACAGGTGCAGCAGATCAACGCGCTTGAAGCCGAATATCAGGCATTAAGCGACGAGGCGTTAAAGCAAAAAACGGCCGAGTTTAAACAGCGGATCGAACAAGGTGCCAGTTTAGAAGATATTCTGCCCGAAGCGTTTGCCACGGTGCGTGAAGCCAGTACCCGTGTGTTTAAAATGCGCCATTTCGATGTGCAGTTGCTGGGCGGTATTGTGCTGCACCAGGGGCGTATTTCTGAAATGCGTACCGGTGAGGGTAAAACCCTGACCGCAACCTTGCCAGCATACTTAAACGCATTAAGCGGCAAAAGCGTGCACGTTATTACCGTGAACGATTACCTGGCGCGGCGGGATGCGGAAACCAACGAGCCGCTGTTCAGCTTTTTAGGTTTGACTGTAGGTGTAAACGTGCCAGGTTTGGCGCATCAGGCTAAGCAGCAGGCGTATCAGGCAGATATCACCTATGGTACCAACAACGAATTTGGTTTTGATTACCTGCGCGACAATATGGCGTTTTCACCGCAAGACCGCGTGCAGCGCGACTTAGCGTTTGCCATTATCGATGAAGTTGACTCAATATTAATTGATGAAGCGCGCACGCCGCTTATTATCTCCGGTCCGGCAGAAGACAGCTCAGAGCTGTATAAGAAAATTAATACGCTGGTTCCGCAGCTGGAAAAGCAGGAAAAAGAAGACGAAGAAGGTAACCATGGTGACGGCCACTTTACCGTGGACGAAAAAGCCCGTCAGGTTTACCTAACTGAACAAGGCCAGATAAAAGTAGAAGACATGCTGCGTGAAGCCGGCATGATCGAGCAGGACGATACCTTATTCTCTGCTGCCAATATCACTCTGTTACACCATGTATATGCGGCGCTACGTGCGCACCAGTTGTTTAAGCGCGACGTTGACTACGTGGTCAAAGACGGTGAAATCGTTATTGTTGACGAGCATACCGGCCGCACCATGGAAGGCCGGCGCTGGTCAGAAGGCTTGCACCAGGCGGTGGAAGCTAAAGAAGGCGTACGAATTCAGAACGAAAACCAAACCCTGGCCTCTATTACATTCCAGAACTACTTCCGGTTATACAATAAACTGGCCGGCATGACCGGTACCGCCGACACTGAAGCGTTTGAATTTCAGCAAATTTACGGTCTGGAAACTATTGTTGTGCCTACCAACCGGCCTATGGTACGCAACGATATGGCCGATCTGGTGTATTTAACCGCCGAAGATAAGTATAACGCCATTATCGAAGATATTATTAAAGCCCGTGACGCTAAGCGCCCGGTGTTGGTGGGTACCGCCTCTATTGAGAGTTCTGAGTATCTGTCTGGTTTACTGAATAAAGCTAAAATTAAGCATCAGGTATTAAACGCCAAGTTCCACGCAAATGAAGCGCAAATTATTGCTGATGCCGGCCGCCCGGGTACGGTAACTATTGCTACTAACATGGCAGGTCGGGGTACCGATATTGTGCTGGGTGGTAGTTTACAATCTGAACTGGCGGCACTTAGCGAGAAAACCGACGACTCAGTGACTAAGATCACGACCGACTGGCAACAGCGGCACGACGAGGTTATTGCCTCGGGTGGTTTACACATTATAGGTACTGAGCGGCACGAATCACGCCGCATCGATAATCAGCTGCGTGGCCGTTCGGGTCGGCAAGGTGACCCGGGTTCATCACGCTTTTACCTGTCGCTGGACGACACCTTAATGCGTATTTTCGCTTCTGATCGGATGGCTGGCATGATGCGCCGCCTGGGTATGGAAAAAGGTGAAGCTATTGAACACCCGTGGGTAAGCCGCGCTATTGAAAATGCTCAGCGCAAGGTAGAAGCCCGCAACTTCGATATCCGTAAGCAATTATTAGAATTTGACGACGTAGCCAATGATCAGCGTAAAGTGGTTTACGAGCAACGTAACGAGCTACTGGATGCTACTGACATCAGCGAGACCGTCAGCGCTATTCGCGAAGACGTGGTCGATTCCGTGGTCAGTCAGTATATTCCGCCGCAGTCACTGGACGAAATGTGGGATATTCCTGGCCTGGAGCAGCGTTTAAAAGCTGACTTCGCACTGGATTTACCTGTAAGCCAGTGGCTGTCCGATGATAAAAAGCTGTTTGAAGAAAAACTTCGCGATAAAATTCAGCAGGAATTTAGTGAAGGGTATAAACATAAAGAGCAGATGGTTGGGGTAGAAGTCCTGCGCCAATTTGAAAAAGCGATTATGTTACAAAGCCTGGACACACACTGGAAAGAGCACCTGGCGGCGATGGATCATCTACGTCAGGGTATTAACCTGCGCGGCTACGCCCAGAAAAATCCGAAACAGGAATACAAGCGCGAAGCGTTTGAACTGTTCTCAAATATGCTGGATGAGCTGAAAGTTGACGTCATTGGTGTATTAAGCCGGGTACAGGTTAAAGCTGCAGAAGATGTTGAGGCAGTGGAAGAGCAACGCCGTAAGGCCGATGCCGTACCGCACAATTATCAGCATGCAGACGCAGGCCAGATGGGCACTGACGTACCGGCCGATGTTTCACAAGCACGCGCTACCCCCGGCGGCGCCATGCCAACGCCAGTAGTACGTGACGGTGACAAAGTGGGCCGCAACGACCCGTGTCCGTGTGGCTCGGGCAAAAAATACAAACAGTGTCATGGCAAACTTAGTTAAGGCAGCAAGTGCAATGACCAGTGGTCAAAGCCAGCAACAATCTCTACCGCAGCTGCATGTAGCGGTAGGGGTTATTTTTAAGCAACAAGAGCAGCGGCAACATCAGCACCAGCAGCAGGTATTGTTGGCGCTGCGCAATGCCAAGCAACATCAGGGTGACAAATGGGAGTTTCCCGGCGGAAAGGTTGAAGCGGGTGAAACCGTTGCAGCAGCGTTGGCCCGTGAGCTTGAAGAAGAGTTGGCCATTACGGTCACCCAGGCCGAACCTTTTATGGTATTGCAGCATGCTTATCCGGAGCGGCAGGTTACTCTGGATATCTGGTTAGTGACCGAATTTAGCGGCGTACCCAGGGGGATGGAGGGGCAGCCGCTACAGTGGGTAAATATCGCCGATTTAACCACTATTACCTTGCCAGCCGCCAACCAACCCATAGTTGAGCGGTTACAACAGCGCAACGCTAACGTTTAGTGCTGCGGCGTCAGCGCTGGTAGACCTTAGTCGTTAATCATCATTCTTAGTGGGTAAACTGGCCAGTGCCTCAGTAAAGCCCCGCAGCGAAAACTTCAGCTGGCGCGGTGTTTGTTCAGTAACAAACAACTTAACCGTATAGGCGGCATTCTCTTGCAGTTGCTTAATAATTTGCGGGCTTAATACCAGCAACACTTTACAGCCTTGTGGCAAGCAAACGGTAACCGGTGCTCTGTGCTTATTATCACCAATATCAATTGCCACACCCGGTGGCAGATATATTCCCAGTGGTAAATTAAGCTGCAACACCGGATCACTGCTGCCTGTAACATAAGCCACCTGGCTGGAATAGATGATATCAGGGTTTTCAGGGTTCTGCAGGCCCTGGGCAATAACGCATTGTTCATTACAAACACTGCGCCAGTCTCCATATGCCTCAACGGTTGCTTTACTGGTATCAGCGCTAACGGTTTGGCTAAGCACGCTGCTTAACAGGGCTAAACCTGCCAGTTTTACTAGCTGCAACTTACCTTTTAGCAGTGGGCGCTGAAATTTTAACGTGGCCATGTTTTATTCCTTTAAACATTTATTAGCTGGGAGTATTACGGTTAAACATTTTATACCGCTAAAAACATAAAGCCTTGCAATAGCAAGGCTTTATAATTTATGCAATTAACAATGCTTACAGCTTAGCATAGCGCTTGCGACGCGCAAACAGTGCCAGAAAACCCGTTGCAAACAGCAGCAGGCTGGCAGGTGCTGGCACGTCTACCGGGTCATCAGGATCGATAATTACCGTACCACCTACACCAGAAAAGCCAAAAATATAAGTAGGGGTGATGGCACCGTCATCATCAGCAAAGCCATCCTGATTAACATCTGAACCAGACCAGCCGAATGAATAGACTTCAGCACCTACGCTAGCTAACGCGCTTAACGCTGCATTGCGGTTTGCAGCGCCACCGTAAAATATCTCAAAGCTGAAGCTCTCACCAGTCAGTAAGGCTCCAAAATCAAAATCAAAGTTAGAGCCAATATCATCCGGGCCAGCTGCGGTAAAGTCACCGCTATTGCCCAGCTGAGGTGAGCAGCTCTCTAACGGGTTAGAGCTACAAAAACCATTGTCGTTCGCACCTAGCACCGCACTTGCACCGGCTGTACCGCCTATAGTGACAAACTCATCAAATGGTGTTGGTGATGCATCCCAGTCGAAGGTGCGACGATATAACAAATTGGCAATATCGGCGCCGCTAATGTTTTCGATGGTTACGGCCACCCGGAACAGGTTGTCGGTTTCGGTTGCCAGGGCAAAGTCATGCGTTATCTGCAGCAGGCCACCCATGCTGGTTACAGACGTTGCAGTAGTGGCAGTACTGTCAAAACTCACCAGGCTTAGGCCTGCCGTGCCAACGGCATTATTGGCATAGCCTGAAGTACCGCCAGTTGCTACGCCCCATCCTTCGCATTCACAACCATGGAAAGTCGATTCATACTCAACGCCTTCACTGATATAACGCAAACCAACACCTGTGGTGCCCGCCACGTCTGCATTACCACCTTCGACATTAAGCTGGCCCAGATCACCAACACCCAAAGCAACATTACCGTCGGTAATAATCATTAAGGCCTGGCTTGCTCCGGCCATACCCAGCAATGCAATAGCTGAGGCTATCTTTAAAAATTTCATAGGTTTCATCCTGAAAGTTATTCAACACAATTTCTGTACAGCGACGTTCAATGTACAAAGGCACTCTTGTACTAAGACGTTTTTGCACCAAGACGCTTTTGTACCACGGCGGTTTTGTACAAAGACACTTTCGTACAGCGCTACTTTTGTACAATAAACGCTATTTTGCACAAAACATGCCACTCTCTAACGTTTTGATATATCAGGCTAAAACCCTGTACCCATTACCAAAATGTAAAGAATTGTGACGAGGTAAAGTTAAATAAAATCAGAATGCAATAGCTTAATTCTTGAAAAACTGATTATCCTGAGCGATAAACTCCTGCTCCAGTTCTTCCAGATACTGCTCTGATAAATCAGCATCTATTGGTGCTTTATCCGGGATGCGATGGTTTTCCGCAGCCCAGTCACCTAAATCAATTAATTTGCAGCGCTCTGAACAAAAAGGGCGGAAAGCGGAACTGGCGTCCCAGACAACGGCGGTACTGCAAGTGGGACATTTAACGGTAGTTGGCATAGCTTAACTCTGATTCAAACTTTAAATCCGGCGTTTAGTATAACAGCTTCGCTTTGGTAGCGCAGGTAGGAGTTCAGCAGAACGTAT
This sequence comes from Arsukibacterium sp. UBA3155, assembly GCA_002364615.1. Classification (GTDB taxonomy): domain Bacteria; phylum Pseudomonadota; class Gammaproteobacteria; order Enterobacterales; family Alteromonadaceae; genus Alishewanella. Next base: position 97,709 of record DEYP01000008.1, read on the forward strand.
TGAAGCCGACATCGGTTTACCCTAAGCCGACCGTTGAAGCCCTGGACGGGCGGAAACGAGACCCCATGGATGGGTTTACGGCGTGTCGGCGTGGGTGAATCGGTGTCTGCTTTTTACGCCATACTCGACTAAACGTTTATATGCAGTGCTAACAACAAGCCAGTTGAAATTGCTGTGATTTGGCGGCAGCGCTGCGGGCACTGTCGGCATCCAGCTGCATAAAGCGAATGGCATAGCGGTATTTGTTGCCGCTTACGGTAGGATAAGTGCCTTCGCCAGCCGGGTATTTAATTCGCAATAATTCAAATTGCTCGGCATTTTGCTGGTAAAAACCATTTTCGGCGACCACATTCTGATAATGGCTGCGCTCCCGGATAAAACTTAGTACATAACGAATAGCCTGCTCAGCCAGGGCAACCTGGTTAAGCCAGTCTTCGGCTTGGGCCTGACGCTCACTCAGCGGCAAGCTAAACCAGTATTGCAGTTGCGGCATATCAAAGTAGCAGCAACCGCCGGGTATGCTGAAACGCTGGCGTAACGGCGCTAAAAAGTTGTCGTCTTTTAGTGCACCAAGCAATTTGCCACTGCGTAATAGCTCAGATTGCATGCGTACTGCTGCCTGCAGCATGGTTTGTAATTTCGAATCTGACACCGAAGGATGTTGCGACCACATTACCAGCTGGCTTTCACAGCGCTCGATATCTTTAATTAAGTCGGGCCGAACGTCGTTGCGATCCATCACCTCAATTAAGGCAAACAGATTGGTAAAAAAGCTTTGCTGCTGGTTTTCATCGGCCAGAGCCAGTTGACTGTGCACCTGCTGAAATAAAAACTCCAGACGCAAATAAGTACGAATTTTCTCATTGAGTGGGTGTTCGTAAATAATCTCGGCTGTATCGGTCATACTGTCCGTCATATTGTCGGTCATAGTAAATTGTGGCCTGTTATTAAACTTTTGCTGCCAGTGTTATATAGCGTTGATGTAACAGCTTAACCTGCTGCTGCAGCGTCGCGGCGCTACTGTCGTGTTCAATACCCGCGTTTGTAATTTCAGTATTGTTATCAATAACATCATCAGCCAGTGCCAAACGTTCGGGCCGGCTGATCTGACTGGCAATAATGGCCTGCACTTGTTCAGCATTAGCACCGGAACTCACTGCATCCCGGCTTAGAGTGCGCGCCAGCTGGTTTTGTTCCGTTATATCGACTACCAGCACCCGGTTTACCAAAGTCTGCAGTTTGTTTTCCAGCAGCAGCGGCGCAATTAACAGCACGTAAGGCGCTGGCGGCAAATTCGCTAATTGGCTTAGCATTGCCGCCCGAATCGCCGGATGCATCAGGTTATCGAGCCATTTTTTTGCTGACGCATCGCTAAAAATAAGCTGGCGTAATAATGCCCGGTTTAAGCTGTTATCGGCCAGTAATAGCTCTGGCCCGAACTGCGCGGCTATTTTTGCCAGTACCGGGCTGCCAGGGGCAACCACTTCGCGCGCTACAATGTCCGCATCTACTGAGGGTATGCCTAGCTGCTTAAATAAATTAGCAACGGTAGATTTACCACTGCCAATACCGCCGGTTAAACCAACAATAAAACGGCCTTTATCGGTAACCAAAGTATCAGGCACCAAGATAACTCAGGTAGGCGTTGGTAAGTTGCTCACCCCATAACAAGGCAATAAAGCCAGCGGCAGCAATATAGGGGCCAAACGGAATAGGCGTAGCCTTATCACGGCCCTGAATCGCCAGCATGCTGGCGCCAATAACCGCGCCCACCAAAGATGATAATAAAATAATTAGTGGTAGTTGTTGCCAGCCGAGCAGGGCACCAAATATCGCCAGTAATTTAAAATCACCATAGCCCATGCCTTCCTTGCCGGTTAGCAGTTTAAAGCCCCAATACACCAGCCATAACGTCAGGTAACCTGCAGCGGCGCCAATAATGGCCTGGCCAGGGTTAACTAAGGCTGAATCAGTTAAGCTAAATACTAAGGCCAGCCATAACAGTGGCAGGGTAAGGCTGTCGGGCAACAGCATAGTGTCAATATCAATAAAACTGAGCGCTATTAAGCCCCAGGTGACAAAAATCAGCACCAGGGCCAGCGTACCAAAGCCATACTGCCAGGCTACAAGGCCCGACATTACTGCCGTTAGCGCTTCTACCGCCGGGTAACGACTGCTTATCGGCGCTTTGCAATGGCGGCAACGGCCTTTTAATAGTAACCAGCTTAGTACAGGTATATTATCGCGTGCCGCAATCGGCGTATGACACTTCGGGCAGGCCGAGCGCGGCACTGCCAGGTTAAAGCGCTCAGGCGTACCTAAAGCTGAGGCATTGACTTTGTTGGCAGCGCCCGCGGCTTTGCCACTGTCAGTGGCGCTAACAACAGCATCAGCCTGAAAATAGGCCTGATATTCCTGCTGCCACTCCCGCTCCATCATCTTAGGCAGCCGGTACACCAGTACGTTTAAAAAGCTGCCGATTAGTAAACTAACAACCGCTACAAGCGCAATAAAAAGCCAGCTATGCTGGCTTAACAAACTTACAAATTCACTCATCAGATAATCGAACCCATCTTGAATATAGGTAAGTACATAGCAATAATTAAGCCGCCGATAACCACGCCTAATACCGCCATTATCATCGGTTCTAACAGTGCGGTTAAGCCATCCACCGCATCATCTACTTCCTGCTCATAAATATTGGCCACTTTATCCAGCATGCCATCCAGTGCGCCGGATTCTTCACCAATCGATACCATTTGAATCACCATTTCCGGAAACTGGTCGGTTTGTTTCATGGCTAAATACATCTGGGTACCGGATGACACTTCTTCCCGGATATGCATAATGGCATTGCGGTACACTTCATTGCCGGAGGCACCGGCGGCCGAATCTAAAGCTTCTATTAATGGCACACCGGCAGCAAAAGTAGTAGACAGGGTGCGGGCAAAGCGGGCCACCGCCGCCTTATTTAAAATATTACCGATCACCGGGGCTTTGAGAATCCAGCCATCGGCCATAGTGCGAAACTTTAGGTTATTGGCATAAGTTTTCTTTACTACATAACCAAAAGCGATAATGCCAAATAATACTACCCACCAGTATGCCTGCATCATTTCGGAAATACCCAGTACAAACAAAGTAAAGGCAGGTAATTCGGCACCAAAGCCGGCAAAAATCTCAGCGAATTGCGGCACCACAAAAATAAGTAATATTGAGGTAACGATGCCTGCTATCACTAATACTGCAGCCGGATAAAACATGGCTTTTTTAATTTTCGATTTAAGCGCTTCCGCTTTCTCTTTATAAATCGCTATGCGGTCAAATATCCGATCCAGAGCGCCGGACTGCTCACCCGATTTTACTAAGTCGCAATACAGTTCATCAAAATATTTGGGGTGCTCCCGCAGGACCTCTGATAATGGCAGACCAGACTGAATTTTCACCGATATTTTCTGCATTAGTACTCTAAGGCCTTTGTTATCGGCACCATTGGCAATTAAATCGACACTTTGTACCAGCGGTACACCAGCACCGAGCATCGTAGCAATCTGCCGGGTAACCACTGCAATATCAGCTGGTGTGATTTTCTTGTCGCCGCCAAAGAGTGATTTTGGCTTGCGTTTAACTTTCGAGGGGGTGATACCCTGTTGGCGTAACAGCGCTTTGACTTCGGCAATGCTATTGCCTTTCAGTTCACCATCGGCTTTTTTACCGCGACGGTTTACCCCTTTATATTGATAAATTTCCAGCTCTTTAATTTTAAATTTTTGTGCCTGAGCCATGTCGTGTGTCCTGTTGCTGCGCTAGGGCGCTGGATTTAATAGTAATTGCTAACTGTCAATTTTTGCTTTTTTGTTAATTATCATTTTTTTTCATATGTCTGGTGCCTGCTAGCCTTTGGTAACCCGGTTTACTTCCGCCAGACTGGTTACTCCAGCTGCAGCCTTAATTAAGCCCGACTGGCGTAAGCTGTTAATACCTTCTTTTGCTGCCTGCTGGGCAATATCCAGCGAGTTACCGTCAGCCATAATAATATCGGCCATTTTACCGCTTATTGGCATCACTTCATAAATACCAACCCGGCCTTTATAGCCATTAGTGCAGTTTTCACAGCCGACCGGTTTAAAAATAGTAATATTTCCCAGCTGCTCCTGGGTAAAGCCCTGGCGTAATAATTCCGCTTCTGGTAATTGCTCCGGTGCCTTGCATTTTGGGCAAAGCCGACGGGCCAACCTCTGCGCAATAATTAAACTGACCGAGCTGGCCACGTTGTAGGCTGGTACGCCCATATTCAGCAGTCGGGTTAAGGTTTCGGGGGCCGAGTTGGTGTGCAGAGTTGATAATACTAAGTGACCTGTCTGGGCCGCTTTAATGGCAATTTCGGCGGTTTCTAAATCACGGACCTCACCGACCATCACCACATCCGGGTCTTGTCGTAAAAACGATTTAAGCGCCGTGGCAAAGGTTAAGCCGGCACGTGGGTTTACCTGGACCTGGTTAATGCCGGTTAAGTTAATCTCCACCGGATCTTCGGCGGTAGAAATATTAGTCTCGCTGGTATTAAGAATAGCCAGGCCGGTATAAAGTGATACTGTCTTTCCGCTACCGGTAGGGCCGGTCACTAAAATCATGCCCTGCGGCTGCGCTAAAGCGGCTAAATAGCGCTGTTTCTGAATATCTTCATAGCCTAAAACATCAATTCCCAGCATGGCGCTGTCGGAATCAAGTATCCGCATTACAATTTTCTCGCCCCAAAGAGTAGGCAAGCTGCTTACCCGAAAATCGATAGATTTTTTAGCGGAGAGTTTAAGTTTAATACGGCCATCCTGTGGTACCCGTTTTTCAGCAATATCGAGGCGGGACATAACCTTTAACCGCGCCGACAACCTGCTGGCCAGCGCCACCGGCGGGTTGGCTACTTCGTTTAATATACCGTCAATCCGAAAGCGAATACGGTACAGTTTTTCATAGGGCTCAAAGTGTAAGTCGGAAGCGCCCTTACGAATGGCATCCAGCAGCATTTTATTAATAAAGGCAATAATTGGTTGGTCTTCTTTATCGGCGCTGACTCCTTCGTCCTCTTCTTCCTCAACAATACCGAGTGAGCCTAAATCCCAGTCGGCGGCATCGCCCGCCAGGTTAAAGCTGCTATCAAATAACTTTTCAATCAGCTTTTGTAACTTATCAAATTCAACTACCACCACTTCAGCATTGAGGCCGGTGTTAAATTCAAAGTCTTCAATCGCTGCAATATTGGTAGGGTCAATGACTGCTAAATACATATTGCGGCCGCGCTTAGCCAGCGGCAGCATATCGTTTTTACGAATGAGTTTTTCGTTGCGTAAGTCTTCCGGTACCGACACCAGGTCGTAGTAATCCAGGTCAATACTCAGCGCATGGCTCACCTGGGTAGCCATTTCTGCCAGCCGGGCTGAGCCAATTAATTTTTCATTGATTAACAGTTCCGGCAGGGTTCGGTAATTGCCGCTTTTTTCACTAATGGCTTTAGTGGCTTTATCGCTATCAATAATGCCTTGCTGTAATAAGCGCTTTAATAAAGTGGAGTTTGCATTTACCGCCATACAGCGTTGGTATCCTGATGATGGATTAAATATTCGTGAATGGTTTGATTATGCCAGCATTTAGCGGTTATTCAAGTTTATAGTGTATTAGCGGGGGCATAGTCGTATAAATATGTTTTTAGCATTAAACCCAATAAAAAAGCCAGCTAAATGAGCTGGCTTCTAAATTCATTCAGGTTAGCTTACGGCGCTGTTACAGTTAGACCGGCACCTTTTTGGCATTGTTGTGTGGTGGCTTTCGGAGCAACCCCTGTTGTTGAATAGGCCAAGGCACCATCAGCACCCATAACAGCAGTTAATATGCAGCCTTCATTTGTCCAAGTCAACGTAACAGCTGTAGCTTCAGCAGGTGTAACATTTGTTAATTTGGTTTCATTGGTTATTTCGGTTGCTAATGTGGCACAACCAATACCGGTCTGCACACAGGCCTGAGTTTTGGTTACGTATGCGGAAGCTCCTTTCATAGCCTGGCCGCCGTATGAGGTGGCTACATATTCACGATAAGCTGGCAGTGCTACTGCAGCTAAAATACCGATGATCGCTACAACGATCATTAATTCAATTAAGGTAAAACCTTGTTGTGTACGTTTCATTTTTACATCTCCTGAGGATTTAATTAGCCTTGGGGGCTGACGTCTATTTTGGTGATTTTTCAGGCCAGCGCAAGCTGTTTGTTAATAAATGAACGAAAAAAACCTAACTTAATGGTTTTTTTATAAAAATAGTTTTTTAATGCTGTTTTATCGGCAATTTAATATAGTACAAAGGTATTAGTTTATAATTTTATTTTCGCGTTGCAGGGATGTTTTGATCGCAAAATCCTGTGGTTTGATCGCTGCGGATCGAAAAAGTGCATCATAAATCCGTTGTTATCTTATACAAGTTCTGACGCTTACCAAATTGGGGTCAGATACTGAGGTAT
>DEYP01000028.1:0-125327 GCA_002364615.1 Arsukibacterium sp. UBA3155
ACTGAAGCCTCCATGGCTTATAACGCCCGCCACACACGCGAGCAACTTGTTGCGAGTCGAGCGACCAACGGGCGCGTTTGTGCTGGCGATTGTTATATGCACATTAAACCAAAAAAACTAAGGATAGAAAAAATATTAAAATACAGAAGTTTAATACTAATGCGACCTTTATATTTATATAAACCACACCTCGCCATGCAAATGGATTATAAAGAAACTTCATTGCCTTCTTTTGACGTTGCCAATTAGAACTAAACACAACACCGTCAAATAGCTCAGTGGCAAGATCTGGGTCTGCTTTTTTAACTTGATACAGAACATAAACTTGTAACAGCACTGACCAAAGTGCTAGACCCAGAAGTATCAATGGTTCCATGAATTACACCCTAAAATATCAGTGCATATAACGCCGCGCACACGGGCGACAAAAACGCGGCAGCGGGTTTGGCGTCCCAGCGGCCAAAGGCCGCGAGTGCTGCGCTTTGTTATGTGCCTTAATTCTCAAAATCCTCAGGCTCAATGATATTGCTGCCCATGGTGACACCGACCATATAACGTGCACCATAAAGGCGATTTCCATCTATGACTGGTGCTAAGCTAAATATATATACCCAATGTGATCCTGCCCGGGGGGCACAATCAGATACTAAATTTATCGAAATGCTACTTACTGCAACCGAATCAAATCTAGAATAAAAACCGTTGGCCCAATTTTGTGCAATTAGAACGGCTGCATTTATCGGTAGGGGAGGATCGGATTCTCCAATTTCCCAAGCCAGAGCACCATCAAAGGTATTTGGCTTTACAAATAAACCTGTTTTTTTCCCATCTTGACCAGTACTAGACATGAATGGCGAGTCATTGCAGCCTTGCGCAAAGGAATGCATTGAAACTAAAAGAAGAAAAATTAAACTTGTTCGTAGCATGTTAGCTCCTTTGGCACATAACGCCCGCCACACACGCGAGCAACTTGTTGCGAGTCGAGCGCTAAAGGCGCGTTGTGCTGGCGATTGTTATGCCTGACTCGGACCAATCTCGATATTTAGCTTTTTCAATGATTAAAGGGACTTGTGATGCGAACCACTCTTTTTCTTTGGCTCCAAATGTCGTTTTACGCCCATTTAACCTGTAGTGATAAACAATAGAACCTTGGCGTTCTTTTATCGTGAGCTGATGTTTTCCGATGTTATCTGCAACAACTAACTCGATCTGAGTATTTTCGGGTAAAAATAATAGTTCTGTTTCTTCTGCGTTAAAACGAATTTCTTCTTTTATAACCCTAGAAGGGGCAGTGATATGTAAATAGAAATTTTCTTCATCTATTGTTTGGCGATGTCCTGGCCAAGTAATACATGCCGAAAGGGCAAGGCTTAGGCAAGCTAAAATAACTAATCGAAATTTAAGAAATACTGACATTTTCTTTCCCTGTTGTTGTTCCTGAGAGTGCCGATAATATTTCAACCGGCATAACGCTTTACTAATGGGCTGCCGCAGCGCAGCGTAGGCAGTCCCGTGGAGGCCACGCTGTTTGTGGCCGGAACGAAATTAAGTAACTTGTTATATGCCGATAAGCGAAGGATCATGCCATATATCCTCAACACCAGCAGCAACCAAAAACCTATATCCAGAAGGCAAGCCAAGATACTGTTCAACTTCCGGTAAGTACTTACTGATGTGACTCACGTGCAGAGGTTTAAAGAAATCTGCATCATCACTAAGTTCTTCACCACACCAAATATACCAACCACAAGTTCCATTTTCAGCTATGTGGCGCAGACCATTGATAGGAAATTTACCGATAGTTTCAATCGCAATACCTAGCTTATCGCCGCTGTTACAAGGCGCAAATTCCGCTTCAAATTTAGCGCAGATAGCTTGCTGGCTAACCATAACTTTCCTTAGGCATATAACGCCCCGCGCATGCGCGCGAACTTGTGAGCGTCGCAAGGGCCGAAGGCCCTGAATGACGCGGATTGTTATATTTTTTATGCTGCAAATTTCTTGGCGACCTTGGCAACACGCTGCCCTAGATAATTTGCTGTTACTAAATCGGTTGTATTTAGTTCGCCATCTGTAGAGTGCGCAATTAAGCCAGATTGAGCGCCAAGCCTGTTTCGCCCTTCAGCATCACAGTTACCTGGTATATCTAAACTCGCCCATAACATGCCATGTTGGTTTGCGAAAATTTGCATGTATTGAATGGTGTTTAACTGATCACCACTTAAATTTGAGCCAATGGTAAAACCGCTAGCAATTTTATTAGACCAAGCTTTCTCAGCCCAAAGATCACCCGTTGCATCAGCAAAAGCTTTGAATTGTGCCGATACACAACCCATAAATGTAGGTGAACCGAAAACCATTGCATCGACATTTTTGAGTTGCTCTATCAAGGCTAAGTTTTTAAAACGTCCATCAACAATATCCGTACCCACAATTTCAGCAAAAACAACATCAACCTCAGAGACCGAACGAATGCCCGAAGCTACTGCTTCAGCAAGCTTCTTTGTTGTGCCTGATGCCGAGTGAAAAATAATGGCGACCTTTACCACTTAACTATCCTTAAAAAATATAACAGCTTAGTAGTTTGTAACGAACACGCTTTCATGACATGTAAATTACATTCTATCTTTTGTAAATGAATTGAAGTTACCCAATAACTTACCGAATATCAACACATTTCTGGCGGAGTATCCGCTTTTGCTTTGGGAAAGCGTGGTTTCTGCTTGCGATTAACTTGCTAACAATTAATTCACTGACTACTGTATATATATACACTTATATTTAATTAACAGGTGTTGCTTATGACATCGCCATTTCTGCATTACATCGCTGAATTTATGTATGCCCGTCGTTATGCAAAAAGAACAGTAGAAGCGTATGTGTACTGGATTAAGTTTTATATTCTGTATCACAAAAAACAGCATCCGTCGGCGCTGTCTGAGCAAGACGTGGAAGGGTTTTTAAGCTATTTGGTTAATCAGCGCAACGTCGCGCCGCGAACTCAGGCTACAGCATTAAATGCACTGAGTTTCTTGTACAGCAAAGTTCTGCAGCAGCCGCTATCGCTTAATTTAAATTTTAATCGCTCTCAGGTCTCGCCAAAATTACCGGTGGTATTAACCCGTACCGAAATTGCTATGCTGTTAAAGGTAGTTGATCCTAAATATAAATTGCTTACCCAATTAATGTATGGCAGCGGGCTGCGGCTGATGGAGGCCGTTCGGTTACGGGTGCATGACATTGACTATGACTACTTATCAGTAATGGTATGGCAGGGTAAAGGCAATAAAAACCGGCGGGTAACTCTGGCGCCAGAGTTAGTGCCGGCACTTAAACAACAAAGCCAGTATGTTTTGCAGTACTTTCAGGCTGATCTGGAAAACCCTGAGTATAGCGGTGTCTGGTTACCTTTTGCGTTAGCCCGCAAAAACCCGGGCGCCCCAAGGCAAATTTGTTGGCAATACCTGTTTCCCTCTGGCAAGCTAAGTATTGATCCTGACAGCAAACTGCTTCGAAGACACCATCTGGATGAAACGTGTTTAAGACGGGAAGTTAAAATAGCCAGCAGAAAAGCCGGTATCTGCAAAAATGTTACCTGCCATACGCTACGCCACTCGTTCGCTACTCACTTATTAGAATCTGGCGCTGATATTCGTACTGTACAAGAGCAACTCGGTCATACAGATGTACGCACTACCCAGATTTACACCCATGTTCTGAAACAAGGCGCCAGTGGCGTGAGAAGCCCGTTGTCGTCCTTACTGTGAGGCTGACTCTTGGGCATTTTGCTGCTGTAGCGCCTCAAGCAGTTGCTCAAAACTGCGCTGCATAGCTGGTACATCAATATCAATTACGGTCTGCCAGCTATGACCAAAATCATCGGTACTTATAACATCACCCTCGTTACAGATCAGGTAAAGTGTCTGGTCATGCGTTAATTCAGGCAACAAGCCAGTACAATCTTCGCGCACCTGCCCCTGAGTCTGCCAGCTGCTTTTGCTGTTTAACGCCTGGCTCTGGTTGGTAACCAGGTGCATCTTACTATTTTTTTGTTCCTGTCGTACCCGACTTACCGTTACCAGAGTGCCATCGTCCAGTTTGGCGGGTAAACTGATTTCTGCCGCTCTGTCACCAAACAACCCTAAACTGCGATGTAATGACTGCCAGGTCTGTGCGCCATCGGTGCTAAACATCTGATCGCCCACACCGTCCCACTGACTTACCGCCAAACCTAGCAAACTGCCATCTTTTAACTGCGTCAGCTTGACCATGGCTTGAGACTTTTGCGCTGACCAAGCCTGTGCTGCAGGATCATACTGATGCAGCTGGCCGTCGTTCAACACTGCCAGGTTACCTTGCGGATTGATAAAAGCAAACACGCCACCGTACTGCACTAAAAAGGCAAACTCTTTACGCTTGAACTCACCTATCTGCTGCCAGGGGGTGGTTAAATCAGCAAACTGATAGAGGGTAAAGGCACTAGATGACTGCGTCATCGCATAAAAGCGGTCACCGCCTTGCTGCAGCCAGACAATCGCTTCGGATGAAGGAACTGGCTGCAACTGGGCCCATTGCCCAGCAGGCGAGTCGGCAATGAACAACTGGCCACGTTCTGCACCTACTGCAATTTTCTCTGCCGTATCCAGTACCGCCGAAAGCTGAGCATTAGTGGGTAATTTCACCTTACTCCAGCGGCCACTGTTATCCTGCCAGTGTAATAAACCAAAGCGCGCCATCAGTGCCCCTTTGCCGTGATGCTGCAGTGCCGCACTGCTGTTGCCCCAGGCATTTTGTTGAGATTGTTCAGCCAGTTGCTGTCGTAATTCCTGATACTGGTCATCCTGCCAGCCTTGCAATGCTGTGGTATCCAGCGAGGCAGTTAGTAACGGGTATTTGGCCGCCATGTAGTCTGATAAATTATTTTCCTCCATCCGGGTAACGTAGGCTTTGGCTGAACTACGATTGCTCCAAAAGCTTTCAGCCTTTACGTCCAGTAAGGGCTGAAACACCACCGTGCCCAAACTGGTTAACTGCCTGGCCGCCACATTGAATATGCCGCCCGCTGCCCATACTGGCATCTGAACCCAGGACGACATGTTGCCATCTGAATAGTAAGCATATAACGAGGTGATCATGTACTCACCCGCCGGCATACTGCCGACAAATAACTGGCTGCTAACCACCCCCTCCGCTGAGGGGCTAAGGGTATAAATATCCGGATCCCAATCCACCTTCGCCGGATCAAACTTTTTACCTTCTGCCGACGCTTTTGCTTTAGCTGTGTCAATCGCCAGTTGTTTTAGCTCGTCTTGGTTATCTAACCGTACGGCTATCACTTCAGTCCAGTTGCGGTGAAATTTTGATAAGCGGTCCGTGTTGTTAACCACTTGCAGCGCAACAACGCCGTGATCTGCAGTCAGGCCAGCAGTATCATTGATTCGGGTTGATTTAATTGATGTTGAGGCACATGCTGTCAGCAACATGGCCATGCCTATACCCATTATTTTCTTGATCATCCTGATTTCCCAAACCCTTTTTGATGTGTCTGATACAGTAAAACCCGCAGCAAGGCGGGTTTTACATAAGTTTGTAAAGTTTATATCAGCTTACATATTGCGCTGCAACTTTTCCGGTAACTCACACAGCACGCGCTATTTCCCCCTGGTCAACCTGACTCAGGCTGGATTGTTGCTTAATTACCCCAAATTTCAGTAACAAACTGCGGGTGATCAACAAACGGGTTGCGGTTACCCTGATACTGATAGGCCGCATCGTTACGATCACGCTCTTTCTGGCTGACCGGGTCCTGCTGATGCCACTGCTTTAAACGTTGTAGTAACCAGTTTTCAAACACCTGAGTGGTACTGCCATTTAAGGCGGCGTTGGCCTCGGTGCTGTTAGTTTGCCAGCTGGCAAGCTGGTCCTGATAGCGCGTGGCAATATAAAAATAGGCCCTGGCTACATCACCTTTAAACTCGTCTACCGGCTCAAACACCACGCCACTGTAACCGCTGCCGGCGGCTGCACTGCCAAGTTTAGAGCCATTAGTTGAGACGAAGCTGGCACTACCTACTTCACCGTAGGGGTAACTACTGCGTTTGGCATTTACAAAGCCATCGGTGGCAAAAATATGGTGAATGTCGGAATTCATCGGCTCTACTGCCCCACCAAACCAGCTGCGTGGAAAGCTGTGTTCGCGGTTGTAACAATCGGCTTCGCTGTTATAACTGCCGCATTGATTCACGCTGGCCGCATAGACGTAGCTGTCGGTTGCGCTGGGTTTTTCAGAGTATATATCTAAAATTGAGCCATCGTTTTCATAGTAGTTATCCAGCTCATACACATTGTAAAAGCCCCATATTGCACTATAACCCTGTGCAGTATGACTTTTAATAATGTTGTGCAATGCCGTTTTTAAATCATAACCGGTTAAGCCATTTGCCTCAGCGTAATAAGCGCCTAAATCAGCATTGCCGCCACTGCCGCCGCTGATAGTAAAAGTATGACTTTGCGATGTCGTAAAGCTACCACCGCTAAAGACATTTTGACCTGCCACACTCAGGCTGTAATTGCCGCTACCGTAGCTGCAACAAATGCCATCGCCATAGCTGTCATTAATGGTAAAGGTATAGTCACCTGCTGCCAGACACCACGACTGAGTATATTGGGTGTTACTGTTTAAGTTACTGTCACTGTATAAAATACCTGCGCTGGCTGAGTTTAGCTGCCAGCTGCTTTCCCCACCGTAATTATCGGTGTTAAGCACAAAGTTTGCGCTGGTATCGGCACAACTGGCGGGGGGGGCCTGGGTGGCGGGCTCAAAGTTATCAACATAAACCCGCTCTGAACCGTCAAAACCGCTGACATCGTAAAAACGCAGCCCAACTTCAATGGTACCGCTACTGGCCGCGGTATAGTTGTAATTTAAGGTTTGCCACTGGCCGGTTAACTGCTCGTTGGAATAGCCCTGATAGCCATTAACATAAAGCCGGGCTTTAATGTTACCTTCAGTATGATATACCGAGGTACTGAAGTTATAGCTCTGACCGGCATTAACGCTAACCAGCTGCCGAAAGTCAGTATTAGCTTGATCCGCGGTGTTAACTGTAATTAACGCAGCACTGTTGCCGCTTAGCTTTATGGTGCCCGACCGACTAACACTGATGCCACTGTCTGCCAGGGTCCAGCCTTCAGGCTGATCACCTGACCATTGTTCAAAACCGCCGTTGAGTATTGTTGCCTGCACCGGGTTGCTTAAGGTTGCCAGCAACCCTAATAAAATTATTATTTTTTTCATTTTTATTATTCCTGTCACGGCTGCAGTTAGGCAAAGCCGCGAGGCAAAACGCCCGTTGGGTAAGTCTGCCAGCTCAATCTGACATCGGCGCTACTTTACTGTAAAACCACTGCCTGAAAAAAGCACAATAATGAATTTTTTATGACATTGTTGCGCGCCAAAAGCGACCGCTTTTTCTGCTGTTTTACTGACTGTTGCGCTTTACCTGCTGCCACAGCGCTTCCATTTCCTCCAGGTTACTTTGCTGCGGGCTTTTACCTTGTTCGCTAAGTGCCTGCTCTACCCCGCGAAAGCGCTTCTCAAACTTACTGTTGGCAGCACGCAGCACCGCTTCCGGGTCAAGTTTATGTTTGCGCACCACATTAACCAGCGCAAACATTAAATCGCCCAGCTCTTCGCTAAGTTCGGGGCTACCCGCTGCGGTTTGCTCTACTTCCAGAATTTCTTCTTTTACTTTATCCCAGCAACCGTCTACCGTTGGCCAGTCGAAGCCGACTGTGGCGCAACGCTTTTGTAATTTGTTGGCACGGCTAAGTGCTGGCATCGCCTTTGGAATATTATCCAGCACACTATGCTGGCCAGCCTCTTTGCGCTCATTACTTTTTAACGCTTCCCACTGTTGCAGCACCGTTTCTGCAGTACCTGACGTGTTGGCATCACTCCCCTGACCAAACACATGCGGATGGCGCCGCTCTAATTTATCGCAAATGGCGGCGACACAGTCATCAAACTGAAAAAGCCCGTCTTCTTTAGCCAGCTGGGCATAAAACACCACCTGAAATAATAAATCGCCCAGCTCGTCTTTTAGCTCATCAAAGTTTTCGCGCGCGATGGCATCGGCCACTTCGTAAGCTTCTTCCAGGGTGTAAGGCACAATAGTGCTGTAGTTTTGCTTTAAATCCCACGGGCAACCGGTTTTGGGGTCACGTAAGGCGCTCATGATATTTAGCAGGCGCTGGATATTATCGGTCACACTACTCTCTTCTGATGTTTAAACTTCTGATATTTAACATGGCTTAATGGTGCAAGCGCTTCGCTTCCACCACTTCGTCAATCTGGCTCACTTTGCTCAGTAACTTGTTCAGCGAGTCGAGGTTATACAGCTCCAGCGTCATATTAATGACTGCCGTTTGCGCTTTAATGTCTGAACTGCTGCTCATTTTAGTCACGTTAGCTTTTTCATTGGCCAAAATGCTGGTGATATCACGCAGCAAGCCGTTGCGGTCGTGCGCCACAATCCGGATATCGACTTCATAGCCCGAGGCATATTTGTCGCCCCAGGTAGCATCCACTACCCGTTGCGGCATGCTGTCCTGCAGGGTTTTAAACTGGTCACAGTCATCACGGTGAATGGCAATACCACGGCCCTGGGTAATAAAGCCAATAATGGCGTCCCCCGGCAACGGCTGACAACAACCGGCCATATGGGTCAGCAGGTTACCCACACCCTGCACCACCACGTCGCTTTTGCTTTTGGCTGCCGGCAGCGGTTTGGTTTTAAGCCGCGGGTCAATTTCCGGCAACTCCAGCTTGCCGCTCTGGCTTTGAATAAAGTGCACCACCTGGGTTACTTTAATTTCGCCGCCACCAATGCCAACTAACAGCTCGTCCATTGAATTTACATTAAAGCGGCTTAGTACCTTGGCCGGGTATTCCATTACCAGATTTAAGCGGGTCAGCTCCGTGTCCAGCAGCTCTTTACCCGCCGCCAGATTCTTATCGCGGTCTTGCAGCCGGAACCAGTACTGCACTTTCGAGCGGGCCCGGCTGGATTTTAAATAGCCTAAGTTCGGGTTTAACCAGTCGCGGCTCGGGTTAGGCTCGCGCCCGGTTAAAATCTCTACCTGATCACCGGTTTTTAGCTGATAGGTAAAGGGCACAATACGGCCGGAAATTTTCGCACCTATGCAACGATGGCCAACGTTAGAATGCACATAGTAGGCAAAATCCAGCGGGGTAGAGCCAATGGGTAAATCGACAATGTCGCCCTTGGGCGTAAACACATACACCCGATCTTCAATCACCTGAGTACGCAGCTCTTCGGCTAAATCGGTACCGGCTGAGTCCGTGCCATCGACCACGTCTTCCTGCCATTGCAGTAATTTGCGCAGCCAGCCAATTTTTTCATCATTGGCCACCACTTTATTACTGCCAACGGCCCCCTCTTTATAACGCCAGTGCGCTGCCACGCCAAGCTCAGCATCTTCGTGCATTTGCCGGGTACGAATTTGTATTTCTACTGCGCGGCCCTGCGGCCCCAGCACCACGGTATGAATAGACTGATAGCCATTTTGTTTCGGGGTGGCAATGTAGTCGTCAAACTCTTTGGGTAAATGGCGCCAGCCGGTATGTACTATGCCCAGCGCACCATAACAATCCTGTACCCGCTCGGTAACAATCCGTACCGCGCGAATGTCAAACAGCTGGTCGAAACTCAGCTGCTTTTTCTGCATCTTTTTCCAGATACTGAAAATATGCTTGGGCCGGCCGTATACCTCAACGTCCAGTTTGGCAGCTTGCATTTTCTGGCGTACTGAACCGACAAAATCCTGCATATAATGTTCTCGGTCCAGCCGTTTTTCTTCCAGCAAACTGGCCACCTGTTTATAAACACCAGGGTGCAGATAGCGAAAGGCTAAGTCCTCTAATTCCCATTTCAACTGGCCGATACCCAGCCGGTTGGCTAAGGGTGCAAAAATGGCGTTGGTTTCTTTGGCGGCCAGTACCCGGGTTTCTTCATCGGCATCTTTTACCTGGCGTAAATAACAAATCTGCGCGGCCAGCTTTAACACCACCGCTCGCACATCTTCCACCATGGCCAGCAGCATTTTTCGTAAATTATCGGCCTGCTGCGGGTTAACACTCTGGTTGGCGCCGGTAGGAATGGTGCGGATAGCATCCATTTGCTGCACCGAATGCAGCAGGCCTAGAATGGTCGGGGTAAACTCTGCTGCCAGCTTTTCTTCATTGAGCAAGTGCGCGTCAAAGGCCGGAAACAATAAGGCGGCGAGCAGGGAGTCATGGTCCATTTTCAGGTCGGCCAGAATTTCGACTTTTTCCCAGCCGGTTCGCACCTGGACAATATCGTCATCTAAACCTTGCTGTTTCAGCCAGGCCCCGCAATTGAGCAAGGCGTTAATCTTTTTCTCAGTCAACCCCAGCGAACACAGCCATTCCAGCGTATCACCGCCGTGATAGCCACTACTATGAGATTGACGAACCCTGACCATGAAAACCCCTTATTCTTATGCCGAAGCGCTTTTAAATGAAGCACTAAATAACGCCATCAGTTCAAGATGGCTGGTATGCGGAAACATATCAATGGCAGATAATTTTTGCAGCTGATACCCCTGACTAAGCAATACGCTGGCATCGCGGGCAAAGGTAGCAGCGTTGCACGACACGTACAATATCTGTGCCGCTTTAAGCGCGGCAATTTGCTCTATTGCGCCCTTTGCCCCGGCCCGGGCCGGGTCCAGCACAACTTTAGTGTAGCGCTGGGCGCGCCAGGGCGCATCGGGCCAGGGTAAATGTAAATCGGCCTGCGCAAAGCTGGCATTGTTAAGACCATTAAGTTTGGCATTGGTTGCTGCTTGTTGCACCATCCTGGCCACACCTTCTATGCCCTGCACCGTTTTGGCATAGCGGGCCAGTGGCAAACTGAAATTACCCATACCTGCATACAAATCCAGAATAGTGTCATCTGCGTTAACCTTAAGCCAGGCCAGGGCCTGAGTCACCATTTGCTGGTTTACCGCTTCATTAATCTGAATAAAATCGCCAGGCTGAAATTGTAAATCAATTTGCTGCTCTGTCAGGGTATAGTCTGGTACGGGCGTATCTGCCTGCCAGGGTTGCAAGCTATCATTACCCTCGTCGCCCAGAAAATAGGCCTCTGGCCAGCATTGCACGAAGCTTTGCTGCTGCGCCGCCGTTAACGGCTTAACATGGCGCACCACCACATAAGGCCGCTGGTTAGCGCTAAATAGCTCAAGATGGGTCACGGCAGCAGGATCAGGTAGCGCCTTGATCACCGGGGGTAGCAACGTAAGGGCCGGTGTCAGCAGCGGGCTTAACATGCTGCACTCGCTGATTGCACTGATATTTTTGCTGCCTTCGGCCCGAAAGCCGACGCTAAGCTGGCGTGTTTTTTTATCATACCAGACACCCAGTCTGGCTTTACGCCGGTAATGCGTATCCGGGCCACTTAACATCGGCTGCCAGGGCAGTGCAGCCAGCCCGGTCTGATGGCGGATAAGCTGGTCAATGCCCTGCTGTTTTAAGCGGGCTTGCTGGTCATTATCCAGATACTGCAGCTGACAGCCGCCGCACTGATTAAAATGCGGGCAAAACGGTACTTGCCGCTCAGCTGCCGGGGATAGTACTTTGCTGGTGCGGGCTTTAATATAGCCAGGCTTATCTTCCAGCACCCGTGCCTGCACCTTTTCACCTGGTAAAGCGCCGCTGACAAAAGCGATTTTTTGTTTATAACGGCTCAGGCCATTAACTTCATAATCTGTGCTATCGATATCCAGGGTCAGGGTTGCGCCGACCAGGCTGGCTTTAGCCTTTGCTTTATATAGTGTTACCATCTGCGCTCTGTATTGTAGGCAAGTAGAAATTGTTATGTCATTATGGGCGGGCCCGCAACTATTGTAACAAGCTCTGGCCCGAATGACGAAAATTGCGTTACGTTACTGGATATTACTTTTTGCCCTTTTGCCGGCCACCCTGGCCAGTATTGGTCTGGGCAGCTACTTTGCATACAATAAAGAAGCAGAGTTACACCGTAACCTGGCCACACAGGCGAGAAATATAGCAGTGCCTCTGGCCTTAAGCAGCGAAACGTATCTGGCAGATGGTAACCTTGCTGCCATTGAAGCGCTATTAAATACCAGCCATCGCCTTAATTCGCCGGTGCTGAGTAATATTGTGCTGTTTGCTGCTGATGGCGAAATTATTGCCAGCAGTAACCCGCAATACCACGCTGCAGCCTATCCTAAACCTGAGCCGCAACGCGGCGTGGCAGCCGGGCAGCTGGTGCCGTTTGAGCACAGCTTGCTAACGTATCAGTCGTTACGTTTTAACCGCAACGAGCCTGCTGCAGGGCCTTATATTCTGCTGCATCTGCAGAACGAGCATATTTTGCTGCAACAACAGCGCTATAAGTTGCATGTGGCCATTGTCGTGGCAGCGGTTATTATGCTGTGTATTATTTTCAGCCAGTTTGTCCGTCACAAAATACAGCCGATGCTCAGCCGCTTGCAGTTACAACTGCAACAGGTGCAAGCCGGTCAGTATCAGCAGCAAACCAACACCTCTGGTATTAAAGAGCTTGATCAGATCCAGCGCAGCATTAACCAACTGAGTGAACAACTCAGCTCGCTCGAGCAGGAAATGCAGCACAATATTGAACAAGTCACCAGTGATCTGCAGCTGAGTATGGAGCAGCTGGAAGTGCAGAATATTCAGCTCGATTTTTCCAGGCGCAAAGCAGTAGAGGAAAATCGGCAGAAATCTGAGTTCCTGGCAAAAATGAGCCACGAACTGCGCACACCGCTAAATGGCGTTATAGGCTTTACCAGACAGTTATTAAAAACGCAGCTCAGTGCCAATCAACACGACTATCTTAGCACCATCCAGAAATCCGCCAACAGCCTGTTGCACCTGGTAAACGATGTGCTGGACTTCTCCAAGCTGGAAGAAGGCCGGATGTCAATTAACCCCGAGCCGTTTTCATTGCGTGATTTGCTTAACGATGCTACGGAATTACTGGCTGCCAACGCTTTTGATAAACACCTTGAACTGGTGATAATGATTGATAATGGCTGCCCGGACGATTTGATTGCCGATCCGGGCCGGCTCATTCAGGTTCTGATGAATATTGCCGGTAATGCCATTAAATTTACGGAGCATGGCAGTATTGTGATCCGGGTTAGCGCCACCTTACTGAATGAGGACCAGCTTATTTTGCACTGTTCCATTCAGGACACCGGCCGGGGCATCAGCGAAGATAAACAAAACCAGTTGTTTCAGGGGTTCACCAGCAGCCAGCCTGAAGATCACAATAGTGGCTCTGGCCTGGGTTTGATGATTTCCCAGCGCCTGGTGCAGGCTATGGGGGGCAACATTGGTTTTGAAAGTAAAGCGGCAGAGGGCTCGACCTTCTGGTTTACCATAAAATGCCAGCGCCATCATTTATCAGTGGCTGAGCCACTGCCTATTGAGGTGCTTGAGGGCAAAAGCCTGCTGTATTTTGAACCACAACAATATTCACGCGAAGCGACCCTTGGCCTGCTGCATAGCTGGGGCTTGCAGGTAACAACCTGCGCCACCAAAGGGCAATTGCAACAAGCGTTGAATCATGGACAGCACTACGATATCGGCTTGATTGGCCGGGCTATCGCCATAAACCAGGTTAATCAGGTTATTAACCTGGTGCAGCAAATTCAGCCAAGCTGCCATTACACTTATTTACTGGTTAACACCTTATCACCGAATTTGCGTGAAGCCATGCTGGCTTCGGGTGCCAACGCCTGTTTGCCCAAACCCACCCATCAGCGTAAATTGGCCTTCGCCCTGGCGAAACCCTATCTGGATCAGGCGAAAAACCTGCCAGTACCGGTTATTCAGCCCCGCGCGGCGTTAAAAGTGCTGACGGTTGATGATAACGAAGCCAACCTGAAACTGATCAATACCTTGCTCACCGAACTGGTAGAGCAGCTGGAATCGGCCACCAATGGCGCAGATGCCTGGCAAAAAGCGACCCAGCATGTGTATGACGTTATATTTATGGATATCAATATGCCGGTGATGGATGGGATTAACGCCTGTCAGCGGATCCGGCAGAGCTCGTTAAATGAGCATACGCCAATTATTGCTGTAACCGCTCATGCGGTCGCCGGAGAGCGCGCCCGTTTACTGTCGTTAGGTTTTAACGAATTTTTAAGTAAACCACTGGATGACAAAATGCTGCATTACACCCTGCAGGAATTTTGCCCGCTTGTAGCACAGTCTGCGTTATCATCCGAAACCGAGACGGCAGCAGAGCAGCCGCAAAGCGTGGCTATAAGTGATGCTAAAAGTGATGCTAAAAGTGATGCTAAAAGTGATGCTAAAAGTGACGCTACGAATCTGATCGACTGGCAGGTAGGGTTGCAACGGGTCGGGGGTAAACCTGAGTTGGCTAAAGACATGCTGCAAATGTTGTTAGCCAGCCTGCCGCAAACGCAGCAAGCGTTAAATGCCGCTATTGCTGCCAACGACAATGATCAATTGCTGCAGCTTATCCATAAATTGCATGGTGCCTGCTGCTACACCGGCGTGCCGGCGTTAAAAAACCTGGCAGAAACGCTGGAGACCCAGCTTAAAACCGGCACTGATATCCAGCAACTGGAACCCGAGCTGTTTGAATTGGACGATATTTTAAGCGCGTTATGCCAGCTGGACAGCGACTGGCTGGCTAAGATTGACTTTCCAGAATAACGGTTGCCATTGCGTAGGCTTGCTCGTCACTTAATGACAACCAGCAATGACTCACCCCTAAACGCGCTGCCAGCTCAGCAGCAAAGCCGCTAAAGGTTAGCTCGGGCCGGCCATGCTGATCATTGCTGATTTCAATGTGCTGAAACGACACCCCGCGACCAATTCCGGTGCCAAGCGCTTTGGCAGCAGCTTCTTTGGCGGCAAAGCGTTTGGCAAAGTACCGGCTGGCTAATGTTTGACTGGCTAGGGTATGACGTGAAAACTGCTGTTGCTCAGTTACCGTTAATACCCGTTTTATCAAGCCTGGCGAGCGCAGCAGGCTTTGCTCTATCCGGCTAATTTCAACAATATCGGTACCTAAGCCAATTATGGCCATTAGCGTCTGGCCTCAACCATTAATCGCTTCATCTCTGATACCGCCCCGGCCAGACCACTGAAAATAGCCCGGGCAACAATAGCATGTCCAATATTAAGCTCGTACATCTGCGGAATAGCCGCTATCGGCTGCACATTGTGGTAATGCAAACCATGACCGGCGTTAACGGTAATGCCAAGTGATGCGGCATAGGCGGCAGCTTCGGTTATCCGGCTAAGTTCGCCCTGTTGCACCTTGTGATCTGTCGCCTCGGCATAACGGCCGGTATGGATTTCGATAAAGGGCGCACCACATTCGGCGGCGGCATCTATCTGAGCGTGGTCAGCGTCGATAAATAACGACACCAGAATATTGTCTGCTGCTAACTGACTGACGGCGTCTTTCATTCGACTAAGCTCTCTGGCAACATCTAAACCGCCTTCGGTGGTCAGTTCCTGGCGTTTTTCAGGGACTAAGCAACAGAACTGCGGTTTTAGCTTACCGGCAATGCCCAGCATTTCGTCGGTAACCGCCATTTCAAAATTAAGCCGGGTGCTCAGGCTCTGGCGTAATAAAAAGACATCACGGTCAATAATATGACGCCGATCTTCGCGTAAATGCACCGTTATACCATCTGCTCCTGCCTGCTCTGCCACCAATGCGGCATGCAAGGGTTCCGGGTAACTGGTACCGCGGGCCTGACGTAATGTAGCCACGTGATCGATATTGACACCAAGATAAATAGGGCTCATAACGGCTCCGGTTTTAAATAACTGATTAGAATGACAGCTTATACTTGTGCAATCCGCTAAGGGTTTAGCCGAGCGCGTTAAATAACGCTCTGCTGTGCAGCGGTTTATCACCCAATAAGGGTGCTAGCAACTGCCGGCTGACTTGCTTGGCTACCTTCAGCGCATCAGTATGCTGCCAGTTATTCTGGCCAATGGCCTGCAGTACCGTGCCAGACCAACCGCGGCCAGCGACCACAAAACCTTGCTCCGGCTGCCATAAATATTGTAAATCTGCTAGCAGTGGTGCGCCATCAGCAGCATGTTGCCAGTCTATCTGCAGCCCCAGTTCAGTAAGCAGTGAAAACTCAAACTCGCGCAAACAGGGTTCCAGCATCTCTGGGGTGTGCTGTGCTTGCTCCAGTGCGACCAGACTATGCTGATAATGATCAAATAACTGCTCTGCCGCCATGTCATCTGGCCACAGCCGGCAAATAAGCTCGTTAAGGTAAAGCGCACTGAACAAAAATTTACCGTTAAAGCGCACCGCAGGGGCCAGTTCATCTAACGTTGTCACCGTTTTTAAACTGCTGCGACCGCTTAGGGCCACCGTAAACAGCTGAAAGGGCTGCAACGCAAAGCGTTGTTTTCCCTGCCGTTTTCTGATGACTGCTGACACTCTGCCCTGCTCTGGCATTAACAGCTGCAGCAGCAGCTTATTATCCTGAAATGGCCGGCTATGTAAAATATAAGCGGGACATAGCGGCTGCATCTGGCTAAACCTTAATCTTCACAATGGTTAATCTTCGCCATAACCAAGGCTACGAAGCGCTCGCTCGTCGTCAGCCCAACCTGACTTCACCTTAACCCATACCTGTAAAAATACCGGTTGCTCCAGCATGGCGGCCATATCCAGCCTGGCTTCAGTGGCAATGGTTTTTATCCGCTCACCTTTGTTACCAATAACCATTCGTTTCTGGCTTTCCCGCTCAACTAATACCAGCGCCGCAATATGGAAATGTTTCTCTTCCCATTTAAAGCGCTCAATTTCTACTGTTACAGAATATGGCAATTCATCGCCTAAAAAGCGCATTAGCTTCTCACGGACAATTTCGGCAGCCATAAAGCGCTGCGAGCGATCGGTAATGTAATCTTCCGGAAAAAAGAACTCACAAAGGGGTAAATGACGCTGCACCACTTTTCTCAGCGCCTCGACATTGTCGCCACTTTCTGCCGACAATGGCACCACATCGACAAAGTTAAGCTGACTACCCAGCTTCTGTAAGTGCGGCAATAGCTCCGACTTATCTTTGTATAAGTCGACTTTATTGACGACCAGCACCACCGGCTTTTGTGCCTGGATCAGTTTATTTAATACCATCTGATCGTCATCGTTCCAACGGGTTCCCTCCACGACAAAAAGCACCAGCTCAACATCGGCTATCGAGCTGGATGCCGCTTTATTCATCATCCTGTTAATGGCCCGCTTCTCTTCAATATGCAGGCCCGGGGTGTCGACATAAACCGTCTGATAGTTATCAACGGTATCGATACCGACAATGCGGTGGCGGGTTGTTTGTGGCTTTTTCGAGGTAATACTGACTTTCTGGCCAACCAGCTTATTTAACAAAGTAGATTTGCCGACATTAGGACGGCCCACTATCGCTACTAAACCGGCGTAGGTAGTTGGCGCTGCATGAGGCGTTGGCACGACGTTATCGTTCATTTTTAATCTGTTCCAAAGCCGCGTTTGCGGCATCTTGTTCGGCTTTACGCCGCGAGCTGCCTGAGGCAGTAATGGGCGCAATACCAGGAACAGTACAACGCACCGTAAAGGTTTGCTGGTGTGCTTCGCCGGTGGTGGCAATAACATCATATACCGGCAACGCTAAACGCAGGCCTTGCAAATATTCCTGCAAGCGGGTTTTTGAATCTTTTTGTTCACCCGGCGCAATCTGTGACAGACGCTCTGCAAACCAGACATTAATTCGTTCGCGGCAAGCGTCCATGCCGCTGTCTAAAAAGATAGCACCTAAAATGGCTTCCAGCGCATCCGCCAGAATGGATTCGCGGCGGTGGCCGCCACTTTTTAATTCGCCGGGCCCAAGCCGCAAATACTGGGCAATTGCCAGCTCCTGTGCAATTTCGGCCAGGGTTACCCCTTTTACCAGCGCTGAGCGCATTCGGGTTAAGTCACCTTCGCGGGTTTGTGGAAACTGGTCAAACAGCATCTGGGCGATAATCAGCCCTAACACGGCATCGCCTAAAAACTCCAGCCGTTCGTTATGTTTGCCTTTGCAGCTGCGGTGGGTTAAAGCCTGCTCCAGCAACTGGGGTTGCTGGAACTGATACCCCAGTTTAATCATTAATGGTTTAACAGGTTGAAGCATCAGCGCACCTTATTCAATTTTACCCAGGCGCTCAAACCTTACGCCAACCGGCACCCAGCCAGGTAACCAGCTGTCGGGGTCTTCACTGAACTCAAAACTCATCCAGATAAACACAGCCTTACCCACCAGGTTGTCGGCTGGCACAAAGCCCCAGAACCTGCTGTCCCGGCTGTTATCCCGGTTATCGCCTAATACAAAATAGTGACCTTGCGGCACCACAAATTCGTCAATGGCCGTGCCTTGTTGCTGATGGTATTGTCCGGGCTGTTCGCGCACGCCGGGCGTCACCAGAATATGGTGACCATTCTCTCCCAATGCCTCGTGATAGCGCCGTTGTTGCATGCGGCCCTGAAAGAACTGAGCATCCGGAATATGAGTCAGGGTAACCCGCTCCAGTGAGCCACAACCGCTGGATTGCTCAGGCTGACAGGCTTTGTCGATATACAACTGTTTATCCCGGTAGATAATCCGATCACCCGGCAAACCGACAATCCGCTTGATAAAATCGACTGTGGGCTGCTCCGGATATTTAAATACCGCGACATCACCGTGCTGTGGCAACTTATTGTGATAAAGCGTCTTGCGCCATACCGGGTCTTTCACGTCGTAGGAAAACTTTTCTACCAGAATAAAATCACCCACCAGCAGGGTCGGCATCATTGAGCCGGAAGGAATTTGAAAAGGTTCGAATAAAAAAGAGCGAAACAGGGTGATAGCAGCGATCACCGGAAAGATCGACTTTGCGGTTTCCACTATTGCCGGCTCTTTTAGCAGGGTATCGCTACTTGCTTCGGGCAGTTGATTCCCAGCACCACTTTGCGCCAATATCAAGCGCTCCCGGCGTTTGGGGGCGAGTACCAGCGCATCCAGCAGCCAAATGAGGCCACTGGTCAGGGTGAGTATCACTAACAAGATTGCAAAATAACCGGCCATGCGTTTCCCTTTTACTTACCTATTATTACTTACCGACTTTTAAAATGGCCAGGAAGGCCTCTTGCGGTACTTCAACATTACCCACCTGTTTCATCCGCTTCTTACCTTCTTTTTGTTTCTGCAGCAGTTTTTTCTTGCGGCTGACATCACCACCGTAACATTTCGCCAGTACGTTTTTACGCATTTGCTTAATGGTGGTCCTGGCAATAACATGGTTGCCGATAGCTGCCTGAATGGCAATATCGAACATTTGCCGTGGGATCAACTCTTTTAGTTTGTCGGCCAGCTGCCGGCCGCGTCCCTGGGCAAAGTCGATATGACTGATAATGGCCAGCGCATCAACCCGCTCGCCGTTAATCAGGATATCTACCCGTTGCATATTTGAGGTTTGAAAGCGTTTAAACGCGTAGTCCAGAGAGGCATAACCGCGGCTGGTCGATTTTAAACGATCGAAGAAATCCATCACGACTTCGGCCATTGGCAATTCGTAGGTTAACGCGACCTGGCGACCGTGGTACAACATATTCGTTTGCACGCCACGCTTTTCAATACACAAGGTAATTACATTACCCACATATTCCTGCGGTACCAGAATATGCGCTTCAACAATCGGCTCGCGTATTTCGTCAATATCGTTTACCGCCGGCAAATCGCTGGGGTTGTCGACCATGACTTTTTCGCCATCTTTTTTAATCACTTCGTACACCACAGTAGGTGCCGTCGTAATCAGATCCAAATCGTACTCACGCTCCAGTCGTTCCTGAATGATTTCCATGTGCAACATGCCAAGGAAACCAATTCTGAAACCAAAGCCCAGTGCACCGGAGTTTTCCGGCTCATAAAATAATGACGAGTCGTTCAGACTGAGTTTAGCCAGGGCATCACGAAAGTCTTCATAGTCGTCAGAGGATACCGGAAATACCCCGGCATAAACCTGAGGTTTAATCCGTTTGAAGCCAGGTAAGGGCTTCTCGGCGCTGTTTTTCGATAAGGTCAGGGTATCGCCCACCGGTGCGCCTTTAATTTCTTTAATGCCGGCGATAACAAAACCAACTTCACCGGTGTTCAGCTCGCCGGTGTGGGTGGCTTTGGGGCTGAATATCCCTACTTTATCAACTTCATATACCTGGCCGGTCGACATTACTTTAATTTTGTCTTTGGTTTTTATCGAGCCGTGCTTTACCCGTACCAGCGACACCACGCCCTGATAGGCATCAAACCAGGAGTCGATTATAAGGGCCTGGGTCGGTAAGTCCCGCTCACCCTCTGGCGGTGGGATTTTCTTAACGATGGTTTCCAGTACATCTTTGATGCCAAAGCCGGTTTTGGCAGAGCATTGCACCGCCCCCAGCGCTTCGATACCAATAATGTCTTCAATTTCCTCTGCAACCCGCTCAGGTTCTGCCTGAGGTAAGTCGATTTTATTTAATACCGGGATAACTTCAAGGTTCATGTCCAGTGCGGTATAACAGTTGGCGACGGTTTGTGCTTCTACGCCCTGCCCGGCATCAACCACCAGCAATGCGCCCTCACAGGCTGCCAGAGAGCGGCTTACCTCATACGTAAAATCGACGTGTCCCGGCGTATCGATAAAGTTCAGCTGGTAGGTGTTACCATCATCAGCCGTGTAATTAAGGGTAACGCTTTGCGCTTTGATAGTAATACCGCGCTCACGCTCCAGATCCATTGAATCCAGAACCTGTTGCTGCATTTCCCGATCGGAAAGGCCACCGCAATATTGAATAAGCCGGTCAGACAGGGTTGATTTACCATGGTCAATATGAGCGATGACGGAGAAATTTCTGATGTTATTAAGTTTTGCCATGTTATCCGCAAATGTCCGAAATATACTGGAGGTACTGACAATAAGCTCAGGTGCACCGGTTAACGATGCGGCTATTCTCAGACCGATGCTGTAAAAAAATTAGCGGGAATTGTACTCTATCCGCAGGCAGCTTGCTATGTGTTCTTCACGCAAGACTCAGGACAGTTGCCGGACGTTGATCTCTGGTAGCACGTTAACAATACTTAATTGTTGCTGCCCTGCCATTCTGGCGCCGTAATACCGGGCCAGCAGTAAACCGCCGCCTGCACCGGTTGCCGCAGCCAGCATCACCCAGCCCTCTGTGGCCTGCCAGCCCAGATGCGCCAGCAACGCGCTAACAAGCATCATCACCAGGGGCAACAGGTAGACCAATAATGCGGCAGTAACCAGTTGCTCACCAGGCGTTGCTACCGTAACCCGCTCGCCGGGTAACAGTGCCAGGTCAGTTGCCACAAAAAAACGCGTTTGTCTGGGCGTCAGGGTTTTTGCGACGATGCCGGTACCACAGTCGTTGCTGACCTGGCAGGCATTACAGGTTGTTACCGGCGTTGTGCCAAGCCATACCCCTTGTTTTTCTACCGCAAGTACGGTGGCTATCTGTTCAATCATCTGGCGACCATCATCCGGGGATCATTATTTGGGTTTGATTATTTGGGTTTCGTTATTTGTGCACTGTTTGCACAGTATTTGTACAGCACCTGTGCAGCATCGCGCTGCGCTTAGCGCACCGCCGCGGCAATACGCTCTGCCACATTAATGCTGACCGGACCAATCACCGTGATGTCATGCTCGGGGGCACTTAGCATGTAAATGGTCGTCGCACCATCGCGATACGCCTGAGTGGGCATCCGCTGGGTGGGCTGTACAAAAACAGATACCTGATGCACCCCATCGCTCAGCAGCCAGTAATTAAGCAAGTTTTGCTGCAATTGCGGCACAATATGCGGATCGGTAACTAACTGATAGCCTGCCGGCAGCCAGCTAAGCTGAAGCTTATTAGGGTTTAACGTTGCTCCTGGCTGACGGGCGGTGGGCTCGGGCAGTTCGGTGTTCAGCAACCGTTGCAAATTATCCGGCAGCTCAGGGGTAATTTGCATATGGGTAACCAACCAGCGCTCCAACGGTGTCTGTTGCTCTGACATCACATCAATTCGTAGCGGAAAGCCAGACTCCACCTCAATCCATAACCAGTAGCTATGCCGGCCAGGGTCATTCGCACTGAGCCTGAGCAGCTGGGCCGTATGGCCGGACATAACAGAGCTGCTACCTAACACTGCCGTGTACAACTTACGAATTTGCTGAGATTCCTGAAATAAAATGGCGGGAAGTTCTTTAATGCTGTCACTGGTTGTAACTAACGCAGGCCGGTCAGTTAGAAAGTAATATACCACATTGTCACGGCGCAGAATGTCGACGCCATCTGCGTCAAGCGGCACCAGATGTTCAATTTCTTTATCGTCCTGACGACCATGCTGCCAGCGGAAAGTTTCTACTTTGCTGCCTTTAAATACCACAAACGAGCTGTCAAAATTATATTGCGTTACGCTTTGCTGAACCCGGTCAAACAGGGTCCAGCCAGGCTCGTCGGCGTGCAGCACACTGCTGCAGAATAACAACAACGTGCACCACAGCCATACTACTTTACTCATATTACTGCTCGTTATCCTGCTCGTTTTGCTGCTCAGTTTTCGCGTGTTGCTGCTCAGTTACCCGAACTTGCTGGCGATGTGCCTGTAACAATGCCTGCAACCGGCGTTGCTGCTCCTGCATTGCCTGCTGTTCCTGTTCAGCGAAACGGCTGTCAACCGTAGTAGAACTGAGACTGACCGGCGTAGCAAAACCGCCAATCGGGTTGGTTTGCAGCACCGGGCTGGGCAGCATTAAATCCTGACCTGCAGGTTGCTGGTATTGCTGCACGCCCAATACTGCAAACAACGCCACTGAGGCTGCAACAGCACCTTGTGCTGCGGGCTTAAGCCAGCTGCCATTTGCGGCGGCACTAAGGCCAGCGCCAACTTTTTGCAGCAGCGTGCGACTGTGACTTAACTGATAAGTCGGCTCGTCTTGCAACAAGGCGGCGATGTCAGCTGCGAAATCGGTAGGCAATGGCGCTGCATTTTCGCGACGAAATACAGCTGCAGCTAATTGGTATCTCTCTAGCTTTTGTTGCAATTCTGGCTGTTGCAACAAAAGATCGAGCTCAGTGTTGCTAAGCTGCCTGTTATCGCTGGCGGCTGAGAGCCAATCCTGATTATCTGACGACATAATTTTTCCTGTCTGCTTGCTGTTTATTATCCGATTTAGCCTGATAATTTAGCCAATCAATGGTTTAAGCTGAATATCTATTGCTTCACGCGCCCGGAAAATCCGGCTGCGTACGGTGCCGATAGGGCACGCCATCACTTCTGCTATTTCCTCGTAACTCAATCCTTCAAGCTCTCTGAGTGTAATTGCGGTACGAAGTTCATCCGGTAATTTATCAATCGTGTTAAATACCACGGCCCGAATTTCTTCAGACAAGAGTAAACGCTCTGGCGAATCCTGTTCTTTTAAGGCATCGCTTCCTTCAAAATACTCAGCATCTTCGGCATCCACATCGGTGGCGGGTGGCTTACGGCCATTCGACACCAAATAGTTTTTAGCACTGTTTACTGCAATTCGGTACAACCAGGTATAAAAAGCACTTTCGCCCCGAAACCCTGGCATTGCCCGATACGCTTTGATAAAGGCTTCCTGGGCAACATCTGCCACATCTCCGTGGTTAGAGACATAGCGAGAGATTAAGTTCGCAATCCGGTGCTGATATTTCTTCACCAACAGATTAAATGCGGCTTTATCACCTTGCTGGACCCGCTGGACAATTTGCCAATCTAATTCTTGCTCGCTCATTCTGTGAGCCTGTCCCCTGTAATACGTAATAGGTTGTCGATGTTGCATGGCCCTTGTCTGGCGTCGAGGCTCTGACCATGCCAACAATAAATAGTTCTGTTTATTATGCCAAAACCGCTACAATAAGCTGATCCAACAGCCCTGCTGTCGGGTAATTGCAGCGGTAACTCCAAGGTTACCCTGATATTGAGGCTTAACTGGGGCAAGTGTATCGCATGACACGACAAAATGAATATCATTGTGACGTTTTAATTATTGGCAGCGGAGCCGCAGGATTATCTTTAGCGTTGCAGTTAGCGGATC
The DNA here is from genome assembly GCA_002364615.1 of Arsukibacterium sp. UBA3155. Taxonomy (GTDB): domain Bacteria; phylum Pseudomonadota; class Gammaproteobacteria; order Enterobacterales; family Alteromonadaceae; genus Alishewanella. The sequence continues at coordinate 24,206 of DEYP01000028.1, forward strand.
ATGCCAGGGTATTAGTGTTAAGCAAAGGCCCGCTGCGCGAAGGGTCTACCCTGTATGCCCAGGGCGGTATCGCCGCAGTATTTGATGAAAATGACAGTATTGCCTCCCATGTTAACGATACACTTATCGCCGGTGCCGGTTTATGTGATGAGACCACCGTGCAATATACCGCCGAACATGCCAAAGAGGCCATGCAATGGCTGATAGCGCAAGGCGTACCCTTTGATCAGTATCAGGATACTGACGGCAGTTTAAAATACCACCTGACGCGCGAAGGCGGCCACAGCCACCGGCGTATATTACATGCCGCCGATGCAACCGGTCAGGCAGTACAAATAACGCTGGTAGACCAGGTTAAACAACACCCGAATATTCAGCTGCTGGAAAATTACAATGCGATCGATTTGATTAATGGCGCAAAAATTGGTTTAGATGCTAAACGCTGTTATGGCGCTTATGTCTGGAATAAAACCCGCGCAAAAGTAGAAACTATTAAAGCCCATTTTGTCGCACTGGCTACCGGTGGCGCCAGTAAAGTCTACTTGTATACCAGCAACCCGGACGTGGCCAGTGGTGACGGTATCGCTATGGCCTGGCGCGCCGGGTGCCGGGTTGCCAATATGGAGTTTAATCAGTTTCACCCCACCAGCTTGTATCACCCTGATGCCCCGAACTTTCTGATTTCAGAGGCCATGCGAGGTGAAGGCGCGTTTCTGCGCCGGCCAGATGGCAGCCGGTTTATGCCTGAATTTGATGAGCGCGCCGAACTGGCTCCACGCGATATTGTGGCCCGGGCCATCGACTATGAAATGAAGCGGCTTGGTGCTAATTGTCTGTACCTTGATATTAGTCATCAGCCAAAAGACTTTATTATTGAGCATTTCCCGACAATTTATGCCAAATGTTTAAGTGTTGGCATTGATATCAGCCGCCAGCCTATCCCGGTGGTACCGGCGGCGCATTACACCTGTGGCGGCGTGTTAACTAACCTTGATGGCCAGACTGACTTACAAAACCTGTATGCCATTGGTGAAGTTGCCTATACCGGTTTACATGGCGCCAACCGGATGGCCAGCAATTCGCTGCTCGAATGTGTCGTATTTGCTCAGGCGTCTGCCAAACATATTTTAAGCCAGTTGCCGGCTGCGGCGCATTATGCCGATATTGCGCCCTGGGATGAAAGCCGGGTAAGTGATTCTGATGAAGAAATTGTTATTACCCATAACTGGCACGAGCTCAGGCTGTTTATGTGGGACTATGTTGGTATTGTCCGTACCAATAAACGACTGGAGCGCGCGTTGCACCGGGTTGAATTATTACAGTCTGAAATTCACGATTATTACAGTCATTTCCGGCTCAGTCACAACTTACTCGAATTGCGTAATCTGGCCCAGGTGGCAGAGCTGATCATTCGTTGCGCCATGGCACGCAAAGAAAGCCGCGGTTTGCACTACAATCTGGATTACCCTGAATTACTCAGCAACAGTGAACCGACAGTACTGCTGCCTAAGACTTAGCAACATTGCTGCCGCCGTTGGTTTAGTTGTCAGATGGCGTGATCGCGGCGCGCTGCCAGTTAAACTGATTAAGCTGTCGCGCCAGCGCCCGGTAATCGGCTGCAGTTAGCTGGTCGGCCAGCAACCATTGCAGATGCAACTGTGCATGCTGACATTGCCAGCGCACCAACACGCCGAACTCACTGACCAGACAGCCTTCTCTTAGCTGACCGCCAGGCAGCTTGCTGTGCCACCACTGTAACTGGCCATCCGGTTGTAAGCTTAACCCGGTCGCTACCCGGGGTTGCCGGTAACAGCGAATACCATACCAATACACGACAAACAGTAGCGGCGCTGCCAGCCCTACCGCAACCCCCGGCAGAGGCTGCAATACAAACAGCAAGAAAACCATAACCGCCAGCGCCAGTATACCGCGCTGGCGCCAGACTGAGTTGCCAATGACGACATTACACCCGGACACGGTCAAGGATAACGTTAATCAAGGCTTGCAGTGCCGGATCGCTCGATTTGGCGTGGCCCATAAACCACGCAAACAAATCCGGGTCATCTGCGGCCAGTAAGCGCTCAAAATCCCGTTTTTGCTGTAACGACAACGCATCGTAGCCATCTTCGACAAAGGGCGCCAGCAACACGTCCAACTCCAGCATGCCGCGCCGGCACGCCCAGCGCAGACGTGGTTTAATCATTAACTCAGTCATTCAAATTCCTTAATGCCAGATACAGTGATAAAGATAACGGCATTTGCACAAAACTGCCGTTGTGGGGTTGAGCTTTTAAATGCTGCCCCAATGTTACAACTATCTACGCTTTGGTGATACTTCTGGTGATATAAACAATGCATACATCCTGGTTAACCGCAAAGAGTTACGGCCAATTATCCAATCAGGTTCAGGGGGCATTTATTGCGCCGTTGCCCGCGTTTGACATTGTCAGAGTCAGTGGGGCAGATAACCGCAAATATTTACAAAGCCAGACCACCTGTGACATTGACCAGCTCGATGATACGCATTTTTTGCGCGGCGCCCATTGCGATGCCAAAGGCAAAACCTGGTCGGTGTTCCACCTGTTGCAGCAAGGCGACGAGCTGTTAGCCATCGCGTTTCGGGATGAATTAAACGCCTCGGTAAACCAGTGGCGCAAATTTGGGGTGTTTTCTAAAGTAAACTTTACTGCGGGCCACGACGACTATGCCGTGTTGGGAATTGGCGGCGATGAAGCACACACCCTGGTAAACCAGCTTGGCTTTAAATTGCCCGGCGGCAATGGTAGGCTTAGCCGCCATGAGGGTGGCATGGTGCTGCAGTTAGCAGAACAGCATTACATGCTGGTCCTTCCCAAAAATAATGCCATAGCGTTGCTGGAACAAGCGTATCCGCTGGCAGCGCCAACACTCTGGCTAAAGCAGCACATTCTGCAAGGCCTGTGCTATCTGGAACAGCCGCTGATTGGCGAATTTGTACCGCAAATGCTTAATTTGCAAGCAGTTTCAGCCATTAGTTTTACCAAAGGCTGTTATCTGGGTCAGGAAACAGTGGCCCGAATGAAATATCTCGGCCGCAATAAGCGGGCCGCCTGGATTTTGCAGGCACAGACCGACGAAGCACCTGCAGCCGGATGTGATATCGAACAACAATTCAACGACAACTGGCGCCGGGTGGGCCAGGTTATTAACGCAGTCAATATCAATAACCAGCTTTGGTTAATTGCCGTACTGCCTAATGATATAACACCGGCAGACTCGTTACGGTTAAAGTCAGACAGTGCACCGGCACTGCAGTTGCTGCCGTTACCTTATCCCTTAAGTTAAAGAGGTTTTCATGACCATTTCACAAGACAAAGTCGTCGCCATGCATTACACCGTTACCGACCCGGAAGGTAACAAACTGGATTCATCTGCTGATGGCGAGCCTTTGGTATTTTTGTTTGGCCATGGCGCGTTAATTCCCGGTCTGGAACAGGCTCTGGCCGGTAAAGCGGTCGGTGACAGCTTTACTGCAACAATTGCGCCTGCTGACGCCTACGGTGAACGCCATGATCAACTGGTGCAGTCGGTGCCTAAAAACATGTTTGAAGGCATGGAAGTCGCGCCAGGTATGCGTTTTCGGGCTGCCGGCCCAGATGGTCGGGAGCAATCTGTGATTATTCTTGATGTGACCGAAGAAGAAGTGGTGGTAGATGGTAATCACCCCTTGTCAGGTATTGAACTGAAGTTCGAGGTTGAAGTGCTGAAAGTACGTGACGCCACGGCAGAAGAATTAGCGCATGGCCATGTTCATGGCATTGAAGGCGACGAGAGTCATTAATGTTATAACATTAATGCAGTTAGCAACAAAACCGCAGCTTTGATTGCGGTTTTGTCATTTCTGGAAGCGACGAAAACCTTGACAGAAGCGACAAAGCACCCTATTTTGACCGCTTGTTTTGTTTTTAACCATTGTAAAAGCTGTTATATCAGATGAAAGATCGCATTATTATCTCGGTATCGAGCATCAATGGTACCCGCCACTTTAGTATCAGCAAGCTATTTAAACGCAATGCCGTTATTAGCTTATGGTTAATATTATTTACCGTGATTATTACGGCAGCCCTCATCGATTATTTGCTAAAAACGGTTGATCATACCAAAAGCCAGCAGCAGGAATTAGCAGTACAGGCTGAACAGCTGGCGTTAGAAATTACCCAGCTAAGCCAGACCCGGGAACAACTGCAGCAGGAACTGGCTATTAAGCAGGATGAAATGCTGCAGGTTAGCAACCGGCTGGGAGAGATTGAACTGACGCTGGGACTGGAGCAGGAGTTTCCACAGGATCTTGAGGCCAGACTCGATACCGCTACGGTAAACTCCAGTGCTAAAATGGCAATGTTACAACTGGTACCCAATGGTTCACCGCTGGAATTTCGCCGTCGCTCTTCCCGCTTTGGCGTGCGTACCCACCCTATAATGGGTAAGCAGCAACATCATAATGGTATTGATTTATCAGCCAATCGCGGCACCCCTATTTATGCCCCCGCCGATGGCGTTGTCGAAGTCGTGCGCCCAAGCAAAAATGGCTATGGCAATTTACTTAAAATCCGCCACGCTTTTGGGTTTTCTACTTTATATGCTCATCTGGACGAGTTTAAAGTTGCTAATGGCCTGTTTGTTCATAAAGGACAACTGATTGCCACTTCAGGCAATACCGGTAACTCTACGGCGCCGCATTTACATTACGAAATTCACTTTTTAGACCGGTCACTTAACCCGCAGAGCTTTATGGATTGGGACGCGAATAATTTTGACCTGGTATTTGAAAAAGAACGGAGCATTAAATGGGATTCTTTAGTAACGATGCTGCAAACCAAAGCAAGCACACAACTACAACTGTCATCGCTGCGGGATGCTCAATTATCGGAAGCCTCAGACTAAGTTGCGATATGCAGGTTGATGGTTACGTCGAAGGCGTGATCACCAGCGAAAAAACGTTAATCATCAGTGCAGCCGGTCGGGTAAAAGCGCAAGTTACTGCTGATAAAGTGATCATTAACGGCTTGTTTGACGGTGAGCTGTTTGCCAATACGGTAGAAATTCTGCCTCAGGGTAAAGCCCTGGGTATTATTCACAGTGACGATTTGTGCATTGAGCGCGGCGGCAGCTTTATTGGCGAAACTCATCGTACGTCGCAGGATCAAGTGGTTAGCCTGACCAAACCTGAGCAACAGGATGCAACCGACGCCGATAACCGGATTGAAAATAAGGCCTAACGACAAAACGTCAACATGCTTTAATGACATCTGCTATAATGCCGCCCCCTTGCAGGCGGCGTCCTGTTTTTTAGTTACAGGATTTCATTGTGTCTGATCACGCTTTTAGTCAATTAGCCTTGCCTACGCCTTTACTTGAATGTTTAACCAGCCTGGAATATCACCAGATGACCGCGGTGCAGGCGCAAAGTTTGCCGGCAATATTAGACGGCAAAGACGTGATAGCGCAGGCAAAAACCGGCTCCGGCAAAACCGCAGCCTTTGCGCTGGGGCTGCTGGCTAAACTGGATGTAAAGCGCTACCGGATCCAGACTCTGGTACTGTGCCCTACCCGCGAACTGGCAGAGCAGGTTGCCGCTGAAATTCGTAAGCTTGCCCGTAATATTCATAATATTAAAGTACTGACGCTATGTGGTGGCGTGCCCAGTCGCAGCCAGATTGTCTCACTGGAACACGGCGCACATATTATTGTTGGCACGCCGGGCCGGGTACTGGATCATCTGCAGCAGCAACGGCTCAATTTAACTGAATTAACCACCCTTGTTCTGGACGAAGCAGACCGGATGCTGGAGATGGGCTTTGCTGATGCGCTAAATGCGATTCTGGCAGACGTTCCGATTAAGCGCCAAACCCTGTTATTCAGTGCCACTTTCGATAAAGCGGTCCGCCAGATAGCCGACAGTATAATGCAAAGCCCGGTAACCGTTACCGTAGCAAGCCCACATACCCAAACCAGTATTGAACAGCAGTTCTATCAACTGGACGGCAAAAAACGCAGCGATGCCGTTAAACTGTTGCTACACAAGTTTGTGCCCGCCAGCACAGTGGTATTTTGTAATACCAAGCGGGAAACCCAGGAACTGGCTGATACTTTAAAACTGGCTGGAGTCAGTGTAATGGCCCTGCACGGCGACTTAGAGCAGCGCGATCGCGAGCATGCATTGCTTAAGTTCAGTAACAATAGTGTTAGCGTGCTGGTGGCCACTGATGTTGCCGCCCGCGGCCTGGATATCGAAAAACTGGATTTAGTAATTAACTACCAGCTGGCCCATGATGTCGCGACTCATACTCACCGGATTGGCCGTACAGGCCGCGCTGGCAACAGCGGCCTGGCTTGCTCATTGCTAAGCCCGGATGATGGCAGCAAGCTTAGTGCCCTGGCCTCGCAACTCGATTTGGAAATAGACGCACTGCCGCTGCCCGACGCCTCGGTATTGTTACAAACTTTACCAGAGCCTGCGATGCAAACGCTGCAAATCGATGGTGGCAAAAAGCATAAACTACGGCCGGGTGATATTGTCGGCGCACTGACCAGCAGCAGCCAGATTGTGTTTGCCGATATTGGTAAAATACAGATGTTAGACACCGTCGCTTTTGTTGCCGTTAGCCGTAAGGTGGCAAAACAGGCGTTGGCCCTACTGAATGATGGCAAAATGAAGGGTAAAAAGTACCGGGTATGGCGTTTATAACCGACTTACCAACGAAGTAGCGTAGTCTGTGAGCACCGCTTAAAGTTGATGTTTTAGCCTTATGATTTGCGCTTGTCGCCAGCTTTTCTCAAACTGGCAACAAGCGAAAACGCTCACAGCTGCAGTTAGCCCAGGCTTAGCGCGTCAGCGGTTCTGCCTGTAACAAGGTATTAATCCAGCGCTCTTCCGTAATAAAATTCCAGTGCCAGTTTTTCCATTGCTCGCCCAGCCCCGCGGCTACGATTTGCTCGTTGCTTAAGCCTTTCGCCTGCTGCTGCTCTACCTGCGCCAGGGTGGCTAACATCATTTGATGAAAACGTTGTAAACCTGCTTTATCGGTCAACTCGCCATGACCTGGTACCACTTTGGTTTTATCATCTATCTGATTGATAACATAGGCTACATTGGCAATATAGCCGCGAACCGAACCGCCGTTATTTAAATCAATAAACGGAAAACGTCCTTCAAATAGCATGTCTCCCATATGCACCACGTTTTTACCTTCAAACCAGACAATAATATCGCCGTCAGTATGACTCGGTGGCAGATATTCCAGACGAAGCTGCTGGCCATTCATATTCAAACTAAGTTGCTTAGTAAAGGTTTCCGTAGGTAAACCAGCGCGGGGGAATGCCGCATCGGCGCTAAGCCGCTTTAACACATTCGCGTGCGCAATTATCCGCTTTGGCATTAACGCGCTGTTGCCATTGACATGATCGCCATGCATATGGGTATTAATCAGGGTACCAAGCGCTTTACCGCTGCTAAGTTCTGTCAGCTTAGCGTTAATTTTATCTGCCAGCTCAGCATACTGAGCATCAATTAATATCACTTCATTATCAGTAACCAGCGCCGCCATATTGCCACCAGAGCCGGTTAGCATATACAGGTTATCAGCCAGCGGTGTGGCGTTAATCTCGACGTTGGCAAACCGGTTAGCTAATGCAGGTAAACTTAAAAACAGCAGCAGGAGCAGCGTGAGGGGTTGTAACCTTAACATTGTAATTATCCTTATCGTATTTCAGTTTAAGCAATTGCAGGCTGCCACGGTTGTCGCAGCCTGCTTTATGTAACAGCTTAACCTATACGCGAGGATCTTCCATTCAGATGATTTTATTATCCTGCCAGAATTTTTCTTTATCCAGGCGTTTTTGTCTTTTCTCACAGGGTTTATCGCAATCACAGGCTTTGGCAATATTGAGCTCACCAAGGCCCCCACAGCTGCCTGCCAGCGTTTTTCGCTGTACAACAAAGCCGATGGCCATGGCTAACACCACCACCAGGAACAGCCCAAAGGTAAAAAGAAAAACAGCCATGACTTACCTCTCCTCATCAACTAAATAGGGTTTAAACGCTTCGCTTACCAGCTCGGTAAAACCATCGTCAGTTTTTACGATAAGCAGCGCAGCCAGCTGGTGCTGATTGGCAAACTGCAGCGCTTCTTCTGCATTCATGATGTGTAGTGCAGTAGCATAACCATCTGCCGTCATGCTGCTGGGGTGAATAACCGTGCTCGATACCGTCCGGTGCGCAATAGGCTCGGCGGTACGCGGATCAATTAAGTGCGAGTAACGAACACCATCCTGCTCGAAGTAATTGCGGTAATCGCCCGAAGTCGCTACCGCCATATTGCCAGGTGCCAGAATTCTTTGCATAGCACGTTGGCCTGTTACCGGCTTTTCTATTGCCACCAGCCAGGCACGGTCCGGTTTGCTGCCACTTACCCGCATTTCACCGCCAATATCCACCAGATAATCGGTCACACCGCTCGATTCAAGAATTTCTGCCAGGCGATCCACGCCATAGCCTTTGGCGATAGTGGATAAATCCAGCGCCACACGGCCATCCGTTTTTATTAACTCCTGTTCGCTCAGACTGATTTTATCTAAGCCGACGAAGTCCTGTATGGCATCAAGCGCTTGTGGCGCTGGCCTCTCGTTAATCCGGCCATTGGCACCAAAGCCCCATTTCTCGACCAGAGGCCCGACCGTAATATCCAGCACGCCATTGGTTTGTTCACCAATTCTTATTGCTTCGGCAATGACTTTGGCGGTTTGTTCACTCAGCATGAAAGGTTCTGTAGTCTGCTGCTGGTTAAAGCGCATCAACTCTGACGCTGGCCGGTAAGTCGACATTAAGTCGTTTATCAGCTCCAGCTCCTGTTCTATCTGCTGCTGTAATGCGTGTTGAGCAACCGGCGTGTTACTGAAAAACTTAACACTATAGGTAGTCCCCATGGTGTTGCCTTGTAATACCTGCTCTTGCGGTAACGTTGTCTGAGGGCTACAGCCCGCCAACCATAAGCTTATGGCCAACAACCAGATAAACGAAAAAGGAGAAACGCGTTGCATCATCTGTTCTGACAGCCTTCTAATAACATAAAGGGGCAACGCAAAACGTTACCCCTTTTAATTTAACTACGCTGATGGTGACTTAGCCACCAAAATCATCAAGCAGAATATTGTCGTCTTCTACACCAAGATCTTTAAGCATATTAATGACAGCTTTATTCATCATTGGCGGGCCACACATATAAAACTCACAGTCTTCCGGAGCTTTATGTTTTTTCAGATAGTTTTCATAAATAACATTATGAATAAATCCAGTGTAGCCATCCCAGTTATCTTCCGGCTGCGGATCAGATAAGGCAACATGCCATTCAAAATTATCATTCTCGGCCGCCAGCATGTCGAAATCTTCTACATAGAACATTTCACGCTTAGAGCGGGCACCGTACCAAAAGCTGATTTTCCGTTTTGATTTCAGACGACGCAGCTGGTCAAACAGGTGCGAACGCATTGGCGCCATACCAGCACCGCCACCAATAAACACCATTTCTGCTTCAGTCTCTTTGGCAAAGAACTCACCGAATGGACCGGAGATGGTTACTTTGTCGCCTTCTTTCAGGCTCCAGATGTACGATGACATCTTACCGCACGGCAAGCTCAGGTTATTTGGCGGTGGCGTAGCGATCCGTACGTTCAGCATAATAATGCCTTCTTCGTCCGGATAGTTAGCCATGGAATAGGCACGGATAGTCTCATCATCCACTTTCGATTCCAGACTGAAGAAATTAAAACGTTCCCAGTCACCACGGAATTTCTCCGGGACATCAAAATCTTTGTATTTAACATGGTGAGCCGGTGCTTCAATCTGGATATAACCACCCGCACGGAACGGCACAGATTCACCATCCGGAATAGCCATCTTCAGCTCTTTAATAAAGGTTGCTTTGTTATCGTTAGAAATAACTTCACAATCCCATTTCTTAATTCCAAAGATTTCCTCTTCGACCTCGATTTCCATATCTGATTTAACGGCAACCTGACAGGATAAACGACAGCCTTCGCGTGCTTCGCCTTTAGTAATATGGCCCATTTCAGTCGGCAGTATTTCACCACCACCTGACTTAATATGCACCCGGCACTGGCCACAAGAACCGCCGCCGCCACAGGCTGATGATAAGAAAATACCATTATCTGCCAGTGCGCCTAATAATTTGCCACCCGCTTTGGTTTTAATGGCTTTATCAGGGTCGTGATTAATACTAATCGTAATGTCGCCACTGGCCACCAACTTAGATTTTGCTGCCAGGATAATAAACACCAGCATCAAAACCACTATGGTGAACATGCCAACGCCAAGATAGATCTCTTGCATTGTATTTTCCCTCTACTGCTTTACAGTGAAACGCCAGAGAAAGACATAAAGCCTAATCCCATTAAACCCACTACCAGAAAGGTAGACCCTAAGCCACGTAAGCCAGCAGGGATATCCGCATACTTTAACTTCTCGCGAATACCTGCCAGCAAGGTAATAGCCAGCGCCCAACCAACACCGCTGCCCAAACCAAATACCACGCTTTCGCCAAAGTTGTAATCGCGTTCAACCATAAAGGCTACCGCACCGAAAATGGCGCAGTTTACGGTTATTAACGGCAGGAATATACCCAATGCGTTGTACAGTGCCGGGAAAAACTTATCCAGAATCATTTCCAGAATTTGTACCAGCGCGGCAATGACCCCGATGTAGGTTAAGAAACCCAGAAAGCTTAAATCTGCTTCCGGGAAACCAGCCCACTCCAGTGCACCAGGTGCAAGTAACACATTGTAAACCAGGTTATTTACCGGCACTGAAATACCCAGTACTACAATAACCGCTACCCCCAAACCAAACGCTGTTTTAATTTTTTGCGACACAGCCAGGAAGGTACACATTCCAAGGAAGAACGATAACGCCAGGTTCTCAATAAAGACCGCGCGTACAAACAAACTTACATAATGTTCCATGTAATGCTCCCTATGCCTTTTCAATTTGTTCTGGACGATATGTACGTAATATCCAGATAAAGCAGGCGATAATAATAAAGGCGCTTGGTGGCATTAACAGCAAGCCAATCGGCTGATACCAGCCTCCCTCACTAATCAGTGGCATGATTTGCACCCCAAACACAGAACCTGAACCGCCCAGTTCGCGAATAAAGGCAACAACCATCAACACGACGCTGTAGCCAAGACCATTACCGATACCGTCTAAAAAGCTCATACCTGGTGAGCTTTTCATGGCATAGGCTTCAGCCCGGCCCATAACGATACAGTTAGTAATAATCAAACCAACAAACACCGACAGCTCTTTTGCCACATCATAAGCATAAGCTTTCAGAAACTGGTCAACCACGATGACCAAAGACGCAATAATGGTCATCTGCACAATAATCCGCACACTAGACGGAATGTGATTACGGATTGTAGAAATAAATAGGTTAGAAAAAGCGGTTACGAAAGTAAGTGCGATACACATTACTAACGCTTTATCCATCTTAGTGGTAACTGCCAGCGCAGAACAAATGCCCAGCACCTGCAATGCGATGGGATTGTTCGCAAAAATCGGCCCGAACAGAACCGTTTTAATTTCTTTTGCATTAGCCATTGGTTAAGGCTCCTTGACGCACTTTAGCTAAGAATGGGCCAAAGCCATTCTCGCCTATCCAGAAAGTAAAAGTATTTTGTACACCATTCGCGGTTAAGGTAGCACCAGATAAACCATCAACCTCATAAGGAGAATCCGGATCTGCATTACCAGGCTTTTTCACTTCAAGTGCCACTTCGCCTGCATCATTAACCAGTTTCTTACCGTCAAACTGAGCTTTCCAGCGGGGGTTTTCAATCTCACCGCCCAAACCCGGGGTTTCACCCTGTTCATAGTAATTAAGACCAATAATGGTGTTGCCATCGGTTTCTATAGCTAAGAATGCGTGCATGGTAGACCACAAACCGTAGCCGTGCACCGGGATTACGAAAGCCGTTAAATTACGCTGCTCATCATAAGCCAGGTAAACAGGGGCCAGTTCCGTAATTCTGCGAATAGACGCAACATCATTGCCATCTTCCAATGCTTTACTTTGCTCAGGGTCTTTTAACGCTTTGCGATAATCAAAAGTTGCCGGGTCACGCTCAACAAATTCACCGGTGTTAAGATCAACCAGTTTTGTTTCAATATGTTTGTTAAACGTCTCAACCACCATTTCCGGTGATGCGGCACCTTCAACCAGCCCTACAGCCCGCAAAATATTAATTTGCGAATCAAGTAGTTTGTTCTGGTTTTGCTGCGGCCGCAGTTGCACGGCGGCCGTTGACACCACAATAGCGCATACCAGACACAACGAGATTACTACGATCAGCGTTTTGCTGATGGAGTCATTATTACTAGACATTACGTGCCAGCCTCCGCTTAATATTGGCTTGTGCCACGAAGAAATCGAATAAAGGTGCAAACAGATTGGCAAACAGGATCGCCAGCATCATACCTTCAGGGTAAGCCGGATTAGCCACCCGGATCATAATGACCATAAAGCCAATTAAGATGCCGTAGGCCCATTTCCCCTGATTAGTAAACGAGGCCGATACCGGGTCGGTAGCCATAAAGAACATACCGATAGCAAACCCACCCAATACCAGATGCCAGTGCCACGGCATGGCAAATAATGGATTGGTATTTGAATCAACCGCATTGAACAGATAGCTGGTTAAAATCATGCCAATCATCACACCCAGCACTATGCGCCATGAGGCAATGCGGAAGTAAATTAACGCTAAACCACCAACTAATAATGCCAGTACTGATGTTTCACCGACTGACCCCGGGATAAAGCCCAGGAAAGCATCCCACCATAACTCGGTGTTTGCGGCGTAGTCCAGATCGCCCATTTGCGCTTTACTTAACCAGGTCGCACCTGAATAACCATCGGCTACGGTCCAGACCGAATCACCGGAGATCTGGGCAGGGTAAGCAAAGAACAGGAACGCACGGCCAGCCAGCGCCGGGTTCAGGAAATTACGGCCAGTACCGCCAAATACTTCTTTGGCCACAACTACACCAAAGGTAATACCCAGCGCAACCTGCCACAGCGGAATGGTTGCGGGCAGAATTAATGCAAACAGTATAGAACTGACAAAGAAGCCTTCATTCACTTCATGCTTACGCACTGAGGCAAATAACACTTCCCAGAAACCGCCGACAATAAAGGTAACGGCATAAATTGGGATAAACCAGACGGCGCCGTACAACATTTTGCCAGCCCATCCAGAAGCCTCAGTAAGATTCCCGCCCAGCATCTGGAAAATAGCAACCTGCCAGGTGTCAGGCGTGCCATAACCAGCGCTCAGTGCTGCAACTGCCTGATGACCAATGTTGAACATACCGAAAAACAAGGCCGGAAATAATGCCAGCCATACAAAAATCATAATGCGCTTTAAATCGATACTATCACGCACATGAGTTCCATTGCGGGTCACTAAGCCGGGCGTATAAAAAATGGTCGCCGCTGCTTCGTACAGCGCGTACCATTTTTCGTACTTTCCGCCTTTCTCAAATTGCGGCTCAATGCGCTCTAAAAAATGCTTTAAACTCATGATTAGCCTTCCTTCTGGATGGTCGTCAAGCAGCTGCGAAGAATAGTGCCGTAGTCGTATTTGCCAGGACACACAAAGGTGCATAATGACAAATCTTCTTCGTCTAACTCCAGGCAACCCAGGGTTTGCGCGCTGTCGGTATCACCGGAAATTAAGTCCCGTAACAACAGAGTTGGCAATACATCCAGCGGTACAACCCGCTCGTAATTACCAATAGGCACCATGGCTCGGGATGAACCATTGGTGGTTGTTGTCATATTGAACAAACGCTTCGGACTCAAGTGCGACAAATAAGCGCGGGTTACCGAGAATTTAGTGGCGCCCGGGGCTATCCAGCCTAAAAACTCTTTCTCGTATCCTTCAGCAAGCACCGATACCTGATTATGGTAACGTCCCAGATAACCATGGACACCATGAGCACTGCTACCTGCCAGCACTGAGCCAGAGATAATACGGTTTTTGCCGTCATTAAGTTCATCTTTGGTCAGCTCGGCCAATGAAGCGCCCTGCACCGTTTTGATTAAACGTGGTGATTTCACTACAGGACCGCACAACGCAACCACCCGGTTGGCATCCAGCTCACCGGTTAAAAACAGCTTAGCCATGGCAATCACGTCCTGATAGCCAATATGCCAAACCACTTTTTTCATACTAACCGGTTCTAAAAAGTGAATGTGAGTACCCACTAAGCCAGCAGGATGCGGGCCATCGAATTCGGCTACTTCAACCGCTGTGCTCTCAGGCAGTTGGCTGCCCGGTTTTCTGGTCAGATACACTTTGCCATCTGTCAGCTTAGCTAACAGCGTAAGCCCCTGCGCAAAGGATTCAGCTTCCGCGTTAATAATAACAGCAGGGTCTGCGGCTAATGGATTCGTATCCATTGCGTTGACGAAAATCGCTCGTGGTGTGCTATCAATCGCCGGTATCTGACTAAACGGGCGGGTGCGCAAGGCAGTCCACAAGCCCGAGTTAACCAGGTTTTCGGTAACTTGCTCGCGGCTTAAGCCCGCTAGCTGATCACTGCTGTAGCGATTAAACTGCTCGGCCTCATTACCGTTGACGGCAATGACGACAGATTGTAATACCCGCTTAGCACCACGGTTAATTTCTTTGACGGTACCTGCCAGCGGTGCGGTAAATTTAACGCCAGGGTTTTTCTTATCTTCGAAAAGCACCTGACCTTTTTTAACCACATCACCTTCTTCGACTGCCATCGTCGGACGCATGCCCACATACTCTTCGCCTAAAATGGCGACGGTAGTAATGGCATTACCCGTACTGATCTCTTGTTTAGGACTGCCTGCGAGGGGAATGTCCAAGCCTTTCTTGAGTTTTATCATACGTACTTGCACTACTATTTTGAGAAGAAACCGGGTCTAGTTTTTCAGCTGCAGCGAGCACAGCACACCTGATTATACTAATTAAGCCCAGAAGGCGATTAATTTTTAACCAGATACACGTATTAAAGTCGCGAATTCTAGCATTAAAGCAAGCGGCTATCCATGGTGTGACGTAAAATTATCAGCAAAATCATTGCAGGCTTGCACTGCTAAATTGGCAGCACCGCCCAGTCAATAATGATGCTTCGCCGGCGTTGCATCGGGTTGTTGCCGAGCTAAACCTGGCAACGCCATACAAAAAGCACCTGACAACGCCACACAAAAAGCCGCCTGCAGGCGGCGTGTCAATCAGACTAATTAGCCAGGTTAAGTAACGGTACTGCCGGTGTTACGTCGGCCTGATAATCAACGCCGTCAAAACCAAACCCGAATAAATGTAAAAACTCGGTGTGATAACCATGGTAATCGGTCAGGCTGTCGATGGTTTCGGTAGTCACCTGATCCCACAGTGCAGCAACGCTATCCTGTACCGGGTCGGCTAATTCTTTGCCATCCATTCTTAACCGCCCTGCGTCATCCAGGATCGGCGTATCGCTGTATAATCCCTGGCGAAACAAGCCGTTGATTTGTTCTATACAACCTTCATGAGTGCCTTGCTGCTTCATCACCCGATACAGCAATGATATGTACAGCGGCATAATAGGAATAGCGGAACTGGCCTGAGTAACCAGCGCTTTTAACGAAGCGACGTACGCTTTTGCTTTTACATCATCCAGCTTAGTGCGAATAGCGCCTGCAGCCCGATCTAAATCTTCTTTCGCCCGACCAATAGTTGCTTTGCCATAAATAGGCCAGGTAAGCTTTTTACCGATATAAGTGTAAGCAACGGTCTGGCAATTTTCGGCCAACACACCGGCGGCATGCAGTTGGTCTAACCAACGCTCCCAGTCTTCTCCACCCATTACCTTAACGGTATTAAATATTTCTTCGTCGTTGGCCGGCTCGACCGACACATCTTCGATTTCGCGCTTGGTAGTATTGAGATTTTTCGCAGTATAGGCCTGACCTATTGGCTTTAATACCGAGCTGTAAACCTCACCGCTGACCGGGTCTTTACGCCGCGGCGCTGCCAGGCTGTATACCACTAAATCAATTTTGCCCATTTCGCTACGGATAAGGTTAATGGCTTCGGCTTTTAATTCGTCAGTAAACGCATCACCGTTCAGATGTTTGTTCCATAAACCTTCTGCTTTAGCTGCCTGTTCAAATGCGGCGGTGTTGTACCAGCCGGCAGAACCGGTCTTGCTGTCAGTCGGGGCTTTTTCAAAAAATATCCCCAGGGTGCTGGCGCCAGAACCAAATGCGGCGGTGATTCTGGATGCCAGGCCATAACCGGTTGAAGCGCCGATAACCAGCACGTTCTTCGGACCGTTAGTTACCGGCCCTTGTTGTTTCACATAGCTAATTTGCTGTCTGACATTTTCAGCACAGCCCACCGGATGGGCATTGGTACATATAAAACCACGAATTTTCGGTTGAATAACCATAAGAAGTCCTGCTGTTAGCTCACTAAAAAATTATGCTAGTGTAAAACTTTAACGCAGAAAACAGGTCTGATCAGCCTGTTTATTTTATTTCTGGTTAATTTTCAGCAAATTTATCACATGGCGCAGCTGGCACAGGGACGTGTTACGACCGGTTAATTACTGCGGTATTTTTGTCGGTTTTGCTGCCGCCAAAGCATTTGGGCGACGCTGGCGGTTTTTCGGCGTAATATTCGTACCACTCGGATGGCGTGTAGGTATGCAACGCCAGCGCATGTATTTTTTCAGCCAGCTCTTCGGCCACTACGGCATTAACGGCACGATGGCGCGGCAACAAGCGCATGCCATCGAATGCCGGTGTGACAATCACCACCTTAAAATGGGATTCAGAGCCGGCGGGTACGTTGTGATTAGCACTTTCATTAATCACTTCCAGAAACACCGGTTCAAAGGCACTCAGTAATTTTTGCTCTATCGAGGTCTGGATCAACATTATCTTCATTCCCTGATCTGGTTTAACGCTAATTTTAGTCAAGCCAATGCGTATTGTCGCCTGCTAATTGTCCTTTTGACTGCAATAAGTCAGTAACGAATTGGCTGCCTTACTAAAATTAATTTTATCTATACTGGCGGTGCAATATATCTGAAAGTAAGATTAAGCCGCGGCGCAGCAACCCGGCTTTGCTTGGGCAGCCGGTGCTGCCAGTGCTGTTGGCAGGCGCCTGCCATTACAAGCAGACTGCCATGCTCCAGCTGCAACTGTAACTGATGCCCCTGCGTCTGGTGCTGCAAGTCGAAGCGCCGGGTCGCTCCTAAACTCAGTGACGCGATAATGGGTGCAACACCAAGTTCCGGTTCATTGTCCGCATGCCACCCCATATGGTCCTGGCCATTGGCGTAAAGGTTTAGCAGCACGCAATTCAGTGGCTGGTTGATGCTGTCGCTGACCGCAGCCGTTAACCGCTGTACCGCCGGATGCCATGCAGAAGGGGTAAAACGAACGCCAGAATACTGATAACTGCAATGCGGCTCGCCCATCCATACTTGCTGGCGCGGTATTTTCACCGTTTTACCATAAATGCGAATTTGCTCCTGACGCCAGCTTAACTCTCTGGTAAGTGGTGCAAGCAGCGCGTCAGCATCAGGCTTATCAAGCCAAAGCCGCCAGAGGGTAATCTCTGCATCAGGTAATAAAAAGTGTTGTGCTACTGCTTTGCTGTTGTCGCTCTGCGCCTGGCGTGTCAAAATGTCAATCTCTCTGCTAAGACGTTGTTGCTATGAATACCCAATTTCAGTTTGGTCAGATCAACCTGACCCTCCAGCGCTGGCCGCTTAACCAGCCTAACCACAGCTTACAAGCCTGGGATGCGGCAGATGAACTGTTGATAGAGGCTGTAAATACGGCTGCAACCAACTTTATGGCAGCGAATAACGCGTCGCCGCACCTGATGTTAATTAATGATAGTTTTGGCGCATTGTCCTGTGCCCTGGCAAAGTGGCGGCAAACCAGCAGCACTGACTCCTACCTGGCCCGCCAGGCAGTGAGTTATAACCGCGCCGCCAATGGCTTAACTAACCAGCAATTTACCAGTATAGACAGCCTGTCGCCGCTGCCCACTGATGCGGATATTGTGGTGATTAAGCTGCCCAATAACCACAGTTATTTGCGTTTTATTTTAAGTCAGCTGGCGGCCATTATCCGGCCTGAAACCGTTGTTCTGGCCGCAGCAAAAGCCAAAGAGATTAACCGTAACGTATTGGATATATTTGAAAAGCAGCTGGGCCCTGCCGAAGCGTCACTGGCGGTTAAAAAGTGCCGGCTCATTCAGTGCCAGCCCCTGCAAGGCAAATTACAACCTCAGTTTCCGCTGCGCTGGCCGCTGGCAGAGACTGACTTTACCCTGGTCAATCATGCGAATGTGTTCGCCCGGGAGAAACTGGATTTAGGCGCCCGTTTTTTTTTACAGCACTTGCCGTCAGATACGGCAGGTCAGCGTATTATCGATTTAGGCTGTGGTAACGGGGTGCTGGGGCTGATGCTGCTGGCTCAGCAGCCTGATTGTCAGGTCGTATTTACCGATGAATCTTATATGGCGATAGCCTCAGCTAACGCCAGTATCGCATTGAATTTGCCCAACTCCCGGAACCAGGTCGAGTTTGTGGTCGATGATTGTCTGGCAAGTCAGCCAGACCAGAGTGCCGATCAGATTATTTGTAATCCGCCTTTTCACCAACAACATACCGTTACCACTCATATTGCCACGCAAATGTTTACCGAAGCAAAACGTGTATTGAAACGGGGAGGCAGGTTGCGTATTGTTGCTAACCGTCATCTCAATTATCAGCAGCAATTGCAACGGCTATTTGGCCACTGTCAGCAGTTGGCTGCTAATCCAAAATTTGTGATACTTGAAGCCATAAAAAGGAGTTAACCCTGATGCGTACTCTGTTGCTGTGTTTATTTTTGCTTGCCGGCTGCGCCAGCAAGCCACCACAGTTAATCGTCAGCCCGCAAGTATTCTGGCCCCAGGCACCTTCGCTGAACCAGACATCGTTTGACTTCTATTTGCTGGACCAACGGTCAAATATGAATACTCTGGTTATTTACCGTGGAGAATACAGCAAGGGATATGCAACGGCCAATGATCTCAGGGCAGAGTTAGAGCAAACCGTTGCCACCGCACTCAAAGCCAGAGGTGCCAGTTTAAGCAATCAAAGTGGACGCACATTAACTATTCAAATCAATCAGTTACAAGCTAGAGTTAATCAGCGGCCGCTTGATCATGAAGTGGTAAACCGGGTGACCATGACGGTACTGGTGCAGCATAATGGCAATACCTTCTCCAAAGCGTATAGTGGTGACAGTCGTCAGATTGCCCCCCTAAAGGCCGATATTGCCGTGATAGAGCGTGAACTCAGAGTGCTGACCGAACAAGTGCTGACCGATTTATTGCGTGATGAAAGCTGGCAAACTGAAATAAGAGGATAAAATAATGCGAGTCTGGCTAACGTTTCTGATGTTATTTTTTACCCTGCCCGTCTGGGCGGGTCAGTTTATGCAGCCTGACAACCTTTATCCTAAGGTTCAACTAGAGACGTCAGCAGGCAACATTGTGCTGGAGTTGGATCGCAGTCGCGCACCGATCACGGTTAATAATTTCTTAAATTACGTTAAAGCAAATGCTTACAACAACACGGTGTTTCACCGGCTAATCGCTGATTTTGTGGTACAGGGTGGTGGATACAACCGTCAATTTGCTGAGATTGAGCAAGGGAAAACTATCTTTAATGAATCCGGCAATGGCTTAAAGAACCAATACGGCACTATTGCCATGGCTCGCCTTGCCGATCCGCACAGTGCCAGTAGCCAGTTCTATATTAATCTGGCAGACAACGACAGCCTTGACCCGGGTTCACGCTGGGGCTATGCCGTATTTGGCAGAGTGATCAGTGGCTTTGACGTGCTCGATAAAATTAATGCATTGCCCACCGAAACCAGTGAAAAGCTGGGCTGGCCAGACGTTCCCGTGGAGCCCTTATTGTTAAATACGGTGCGCTTACTGCCAATCGAATAAAACCGACTATACTTGCCTTAATTGTTGTCACCTTTGCAACAGTTGAGGCACGCAATGACAGAGCGGTTTATAGAACTTAAATCTCAGCAGTTGGTGTATTACGTGTCGCGCTTTTTGCGCGGCCGGCTGGCCCATAGTGAGTTGCATTTATTTATCTGGGATACCTTGGAAGAGTGGTCGCAGCTGCACTTGCTGGCAGGCACTCCCGGCAGTTCGCGGGAGCGGGCGTTCTGGCACCTGATGCACCAACTGGAATACTGGCCTGCCCACAGCCTGCAGCACAATCGTCAGCTTCGCCGCCGCATCCAGGATTGTATGTGTTTTCTGCGAGGTAAAGGGCAATGCCCACTAGACTGCATCGGCGTCCGTCCCTAATTACTTGACCTTCATTTCCAGCAGGGTAAGCTACCGTTATCGTTTTAAGAATGGATGTTTATCTTGGCCACTTTACCTCTCTGGCTCGTTGGCCTGCGTATTTATTTTCAACGCCAGGTGTTAGCAATATTTGTCCTGGGCTTCTCCAGTGGCCTGCCGTTAATGCTGGTATTCGGGGTATTATCATTCTGGCTCAGGGAAGCAGAAGTATCACGGTCCGACATTGGCTACTTTAGCTGGGTTGCAATGGCTTATGCCATAAAATGGTTATGGTCCCCCCTAGCCGACCACCTGAAGATACCATTATTACACAACAGGTTAGGCCGACGTCGCAGTTGGCTGTTAACGTCTCAAATTATGGTTGCTGTGGCGATTTGCAGTATTGCCCTGACCGATCCACAGCAGAATCTGGCTTTGATGGCCGCACTGGCGGTGGTTCTGGCTTTTGCTTCTGCTACTCAGGATATCAATGTTGATGCGTTTCGCATTGAAAGTGCAGCAATTGAAATGCAGGCTGCTCTGGCTGCGGCCTACCTTACCGGGTATCGGCTGGCAATGATTCTGGCTTCCGCCGGAACCCTCTGGTTGGCCGCTTTATTTTCTGATGGTCCGGGATATGACTTAGCTGGCTGGCAACATGCTTATCTGGTAATGGGTCTGTGTATGCTGCCGGGCATTATTACCACGTTGCTCAGTCACGAGCCTGTCAGTGGCTTGATGCAGCAGCAACGCACCGAAGGTTCAGTATTACAACGGCTGCTTGCCTGGTTAAAGCAAGCAGTGGTTGCACCATTTATTGATTTTTTTCAGCGGTATAAGTGGCATGCCGCGCTCATTCTGGCTCTGATAGCCTGTTACCGGCTTAGCGATGTGGTCATGGGTGTGATGGCGAATGCCTTTTATGTCGATATGGGCTATAGCAAAGAAGAGGTAGCCAGCGTCTCAAAAATATTTGGCGTAATAATGACACTGGTAGGCGCCGCACTTGGCGGGATCTTAATTAATCAGTTCGGCATCATAAAAGTGCTGTTTACCGGAGCAATCTTAAGTGCCGCCACTAACCTGTTATTTTCGGCACTTAGTCAGGTTGGCTACGATTTAATGTGGCTTACGCTGGTTATTTCTGCAGACAATTTAAGTGCTGGAATTGCCACCAGCGCGTTTATTGCGTACTTGTCGTCTCTGGTTAATTTGGCGTTTACCGCTACTCAATATGCCATGTTCAGCTCTCTGATGCTGTTATTGCCAAAGTTCACCGGAGGCTTTTCTGGTCAATGGGTCGACCAGCTCGGTTATAGTAATTTCTTTATTATGACGGCAACCATGGGCGTCCCCGCACTGATCCTGATTACGCTGTTAGCTCGCCTGTCTCATACAACCGCTGATAAAAAAGCCGCTAAGTAGCGGCTTCCTGTTTCAATCACAAATTAAGCGTAAACTTAATTGAAATCTGTGCTCAGGCACTGAGTACCTGTTTTAACCCTTCTGTCGGATCAACTTCCAGCGCCTGACAGTAACGGACATATTCAACTACGTCCAACCGGCGCTCCTGATTTTCAACTTTACCGATAAATGAATGAGGCGTTCCTAAAATTTCAGACAAACTGCGCATTGTGTGGCCTTTGTCCTGGCGCTGTCGTTTCAGCCAGACACAAAGACGCTTATTTTCATCTGAAATTACACTTTTAGTACCTTTCATATTTTTTCTTCTCCCAGCGTGTTACGCTTTTATTATGATTAACCAGCCTTCCTGCGAAATAAAATCCAAACCTTATTGCCAGTGCAATAAGCAATTTAAGCGTTTTAATTAAACCATAGGATGCGATGAGCGTATAGCTACATGCGTTAAAAAATGTACAGTAACTTTACATTGGCAGAAATGAGTGGTGAGTATAAACAGCACGGCGGTCAGAGTGATAGCAACCGCCAAAGTCTTCTGAGGTTTTAAAAAATGGTTAAACTATTGTTTCTAGTGCCTTTATTGATGTGCATAATCTGGTATTTGTATCTGCAGCAAAATAATTGGACTATCGTACAGGGGAAAAAGGGATTTATTTATATTATCAGCTTCAACCTTGTCATAGCGCTGGTTCTGACCATTTTGCTGTTTGCGACCAGCTAACAAGATAATATTATTGATTAAGAACGACTTTGCTGGTTAGCCTGGCAAAATCGTCCTCTAAAATTTACAAAAAGTATACTTTTACTAAACAGAGAATGACGAACCACAACCACAGGTTGTTGTTGCGTTAGGGTTTTGCACAATAAACCGGCTTCCCTGCAGGCCATCGGTATAATCGACCACGCCGCCCATCAGATATTGCAGGCTCATTGGATCAACTACCATCGAAACCCCCTGTTTTTCCACGGTCAAATCACCCTCGTTGACTTTTTCATCAAAGGTGAAACCATATTGAAAGCCAGAACAGCCGCCACCGGTAATATATACCCGCAGTTTCAGATTCGGATTGTCCTCTTCGCTTACCAGCAAGGCAACCTTGCGTGCCGCGGCATCGGTAAATTCTAATGGTATTTGCATATCAGACATGGGTGCTCCAACAGGGGTTACAACAGCGCGGATTATCCAATACCTGACTAATTTATTCAAGTATTAACCCTGCTGCAATCAAACTTAACGAAGAAACTTAATTAGCTATGCAATTAAGACCTGCGTTCTCAACCGCTTATGTTAAACTTAACCCATCGTTTATTTCATGCCCCTTACTATGCGACGATGGAGAGACTGGCTGCCCGGGTTGCAGCGCCGATTAGCGTTACCACAGACGTCTTTGCAACTGTGTTTGCTGGGCATGCTCGGTGGCCTGATAGCGGCCCTGCTGATTATCATTTTTCGCCTGGCAATCGTGGCGTTTCAGCTACTTTTTTTAACGAAAACCGATGACTTCTCCAGCGCTGATCCGGAAATAGTCTGGCTTCTGCCACTGGGCGGCGCATTGTTGATTGGCCTGCTTGCTCTGGTAACCGGCTATCGCCATTACCGAATGGGCATACCCTTTGTCATTCATCGAATCAAAACCCGTTACGGCATTATGCCTTTTCGAAATACCCTGAATCAGTTCTTTGGCGGCATTATTGCCCTGGTCAGTGGCTTTTCAGTCGGCCGCGAAGGCCCCTCCGTACACCTTGGTGCATATGGTGCCAGTTCAGTGGGCCGATATCTGCAGCTACCTTATAACAGTGTTCGGATCCTGGCAGGCTGTGGCATAGCCGCTGGCATTTCCGCGTCTTTTAATACACCGCTGGCTGCTGTCATTTTTGTCATGGAAGTGGTGCTGCGCGAATATCGGATCCATGTCTTTATTCCTATTATGCTGGCGTCAGTAGTGGGTGCACTCGCCACGCAATTGGTGTTCGGACATGACCGCGAGCTGGCATCGCTTAATATTGTGGCGATTAGCATCTGGCATTTTCCCTATCTTATTGTCTGCGGCATTGTATTTGGCGCTGTCGCCTTTTTGTTTAATCAAAATCTGATGCGACTTATTCGCCTGGTAAAAAACTGGCCATTAATGGTTCGGCTGGCGTTGGCCGGGATTGTGACAGCCGCAGTAGGTTATCTGATACCACATGCGATGGGTGCTGAAACCGGTGCTATCTTCAATGCGGTTAACCATCCGACCGACGTGCAGCTACTATTGGTGATTTTTATCGGCAAACTTATACTGACCATCTTTGCCCTTGGGCTTGGAGTCCCTGGCGGGGTTATTGGGCCGGTATTTGGCATGGGCATCGTATTAGGTACCCTAATGGCAATCGTGCCTGCCATTTTTATTGGTGACAGCAGTACTGCGGGCACCTATGCCGTGCTGGGGATGGCAGGTTTAATGGCGGCTACCTTGCATGCCCCTTTAGCCGCTTTGCTGGCCGTTATAGAGCTGGCGTCTAACCAGCAAATTATTTTACCTGCTATGGTAGTGATTATTACCGCCTACGTAACTACAGTGCAGTTTTTTAATAATAAATCTATTTTCATGATGCAACTCGATTTTATGCAGCTACCGTATAAACTGGCACCGGCTGACGACATTTTGCAAAAAGTAGGGGTATTGGCATTATTAAGCAAAGAATATGTTTTGCTGCACAACCCAGCGGAAGATGCGGTTCGCCAGCAACTGGCGCAGCTGGAGCTGCCAGTGCAATTATTGCTGAAACGCGACGACGGTGAAACACCCCAGTTTGTGGCCGCCAGTTATGATGTCAGTTTGTCGTTAAGTGGCGACAGTGCTATTCGCTATCAGGAAATTAGCGGGTTACCTCACCAATCAACCATGGCTGAAGTGTTTGCCATACTTGAAGATGAGCGTGATGGACTGGTTTACATTTATCAGGACGACCCGTACGAACCTATGGGTATTATTCGCTGGGATCAGGTTCGCAGTTTGTTAACTAAACAGAATAACTTATTATGACGCTGATTCTATTGTACAAAGCTTTACATCTTTTCTTTATGATAGCCTGGTTTGCGGGAATTTTTTATTTGCCCCGACTCTTTGTCTATCACGCTGAAACCCAGAGTGCTGAGTGCTCTGACACCTTTAAAATCATGGAACGGCGTCTTTTATGGTTTGTAACACCTTTTGCACTGCTGACGCTGGTGTTTGGCCTGCTGCTAATTGCTGCTTATGGTAAGGCCTGGTTTGTGGCCAGTGGCTGGTTACATCTGAAGTTAGTGCTGGTGCTGCTGCTGTATGGTTATCATGGCTGGTGCTTCAAGTTACTGGCAGATTTTAAACACAACCGTAACCGGCACAGCCCACGTTTTTACCGGATTTTTAATGAATTACCGGTATTAGTGCTACTGGCTATTATATTACTGGCCACCCTGAAACCGCTGCTTCACTAAACTCGCTTTTGCCCAGCGGTTTTGCGTATAATAGCGACCAATTTATGCCGGTAGCGGCGCCTGATGGCAAGTATTAAGTGAGTACTGACGATGAGTTTCAAAGGCCAACATATTCTTTCTGTTAAGCAATTTGATCGAGACAGTATTACCCGTATTTTTGATATTGCCCGGCAAATGGCACCTTATGCCAGCCGCAAAAAACGCACCAAAGTACTCGATGGCGCGATACTGGGTAATCTGTTTTTTGAACCCAGCACCCGAACCCGGGTGAGCTTTGGCTGTGCCTTTAATTTGCTCGGCGGAGAAGTACGCGAAACAACTGGCATGGAATCTTCTGCACTATCCAAAGGCGAGTCGTTATTTGACACGGCCCGGGTAATCAGCAGTTACAGTGATGTTATTGCCATGCGTCATCCGCAGGCCGGCTCGGTCGCTGAGTTTGCTGAAGGTAGCAGGGTGCCCGTGTTAAATGGAGGGGATGGCGCCAATGAACATCCGACCCAGGCGTTACTTGACCTGTTTACCATAGAGCGGGAACTGGCAGCGTCAGGCCTGCAGATTGATGGCATGCACATTGCCATGGTGGGCGATTTAAAATTCGGCCGTACGGTTCACTCATTATCTAAGTTATTGTGTCTGTATCGCAATATCAAGCTGACGCTGGTATCACCGGCTGAACTGGCCATGCCGGATGATATTATCAGCAGCCTGAGCAATGCCGGGCACCAGCTGGTAATCAGTGACAAACTGGAAGGCCATTTAAATGCGGATATCGTGTATCAGACCCGGATCCAGGAAGAGCGCTTTCCTTCTAAAGCCGATGCCGACCAGTATCGTGGTAAATTTCGGTTAAATCAGGAAATTTATACCCGTTACTGTAAATCGAATACGGTTATTATGCATCCTTTGCCGCGGGATTCGCGTATTGAAGCCAATGAATTAGACAATGATTTAAACCTTAACCCAAACCTGGCAATCTTTCGACAGGCTGACAACGGCGTTTTGGTAAGAATGGCACTGTTTGCGCTAACGCTTGGCGTGGAAAACATTGTTAAAGATTACGAATGTGCGGTGCCCTGGTATAGCAATAAATAACGCCTTAAAGGCAAACTGCAAACGGAAACTATTATGTCTTTATCTGAAACCCTTTTTCAACGCGCCCAGCGCACTATTCCCGGTGGCGTTAACTCGCCGGTCCGTGCTTTCAAAAGTGTCGGCGGTACTCCTGTATTTATTGAACGGGCCAATGGTGCCTACCTGTTTGACGTTGATGGTAAACGCTATATTGATTACATCGGCTCCTGGGGCCCAATGTTGCTCGGCCACAATCACCCCGCTATCCGCGATGCGGTTATTCAGGCTGCCGCCAATGGCTTAAGCTTTGGTGCGCCCTGCCCGGCAGAAATTGATATGGCAGAAAAAATTGCCCAGTTGGTGCCCTCGATGGAAATGGTCCGTATGGTAAGCTCGGGCACAGAGGCGACGATGAGCGCCATACGCTTAGCCCGTGGCTATACCGGGCGTGATACCATTTTAAAATTTGAAGGATGCTACCACGGTCATGCTGATTCACTGCTGGTAAAAGCAGGCTCAGGAGCATTGACCCTGGGCGTTCCAAACTCCCCTGGTGTACCGGCAGATTTTGCTAAATATACCCTGACCTGTGAGTTTAATAATCTGGCGCAGGTCGCCGATATTTTTGCAGAAAGAGGGGACGATATTGCCTGTATTATTGTCGAGCCGGTAGCAGGTAACATGAACTGTATTCCGCCTGAGCCCGATTTTTTGCAAGGCTTGCGTCGGATCTGCGACGAGTATCAGACTGTACTTATTTTTGATGAAGTAATGACAGGTTTTCGGGTAGCGCTAGGTGGCGCACAAGCGGTGTATCAGGTTACTCCGGATCTGACCACCCTGGGCAAAATTATTGGTGGCGGCATGCCGGTAGGCGCTTTTGGCGGCAGGCGGGAGATTATGCAGCACATTGCGCCGCTCGGCCCGGTATATCAGGCAGGAACGTTATCAGGCAACCCTATTGCCATGGCAGCCGGCCTGGCAGCACTTAACGAAATCAGTAAGCCTGAGGTGTTTGAAAAGCTAACGGCAAAAACCAGTCAGCTTATTGCCGGTATAGATACCGCCGCGCGCCAGCATGGCGTGCCCATGACCTTTAATCAGGTCGGCGGCATGTTTGGGTTTTTCTTCAGTAAAGAAGCCAAAGTCAGTAATTTTCAGCAGGCAACCCAATGTGATATCAGCGCTTTCAAACATTTTTTCCACCTGATGCTGGAAAAGGGCATTTATCTGGCACCGTCTGCCTATGAAGCGGGTTTCTTATCCCTTGCTCATAGTGATGACGATCTGAAAGCTACAATAGACGCCGCAGCGAACAGCTTTGCTGCGCTTTAACCACGTTTCAATGTAATCAGGTTAACTGCGGTTTTGCAGCCAAACGATGTCGGTATCGTAATGACGCGGCTGCACACTGAATACACTGCCGGCATTGTCGCTATGGATCTCCAGCGGCAATGCCGAAGCAGGCCAGGTATAACTGGCCGTCTCTCCGCTTTGCCAATCGTATACCTTTAGCTGCCAATGCTGGCGGTCCAGCCAGAGTAATTGCTGGCGATTCGTCGCCCACTGCGCTGGCAGAATGTGATGCCAGTTCAGGTTGACAGGTAGAGGTGTCAGTTGCAACGGCTGCTGCGCTGACCATAATGCCAGCTTATCATCATTATAAAACTGCACCACTAATCCATCAGGCGCACATTTAAAGTTAACGACTCCTGTTAGCAATACTTCTGGTTGCTGCTGTTGATGCAGCAATTGCCAGCCGTCGCTATTTTGCTCCGTCCAGTACAGCGTATTGTGGCAGCTTTGATAACGGCCCGTTACCGGCGTGCCAGCCAGCAATGATAGCGCGCCATCATCCAGTGCAATCTGATATAACTGATTATCGATAACGGCCAGCAAAAGTGCCTGATGCCAGAACAACTGCTGGACGTACTGACCCGCGACTAATCGTGATAATTGCCGGCTCTCGCCAGCATTGGTCAACCATACCTGATTGTCCCCGGCCCTCTCTGACACAAAAGCCAGTTGCTGATCCCTGGCCGCAAACAGCCGCTCGTTGCGGTTACTGGTTTGCCAGCTCTGCTCACTATTTAACAAACCATCCTCAAATACCAAATTAACAATATCGGTTGTATAGTTAAGGTGTTGGGTAGTTAATATTCGCTGCTGGTAGCGTTGCGGTTGAGTCAGTTGCCAGGTCATCGGGCCTAAGCTTAGCTGGGTATTATCCTTAAGGTTATATAACTGTAATTCACTGTTTTTCAGGGTTAGCAACGCATGGTACTGATCCCAGCGACTGCTGGAAATAATCTGCTGATCAAAGTCATCAATGGCGTCCAGTAGCTGCAGCTGGGGATCAACCCGATAAAGCTGACTGCGATAGAAATCCTGCTGAGCGGCCAGATAAAGCGATTGCCCCACCACGAGCAACTGATCTGCGCTTTGCCATTTTTCCGGAAACGCCATGACTCTGGCGGTGCTGCCATCTTCTGAGCGCCGCCATAACTCATAGCGCCGCAAATCAGTGGCATAATCCAGCCAGAACCATTGGTTTTTTAGAATAGCTAACCCTTGCTCTAATACCTGCTGACAAGGCATTACTTTGCTCGCCGGCGAAAACTCAGGCATTACCTGTTGCTGGTAAAAGTAGCAACGTTGTTCATCGTCCAGCGCCCGAAACAGCAACTGGGCCTGATCTAACCATACCGGTTGGCTGACTTCATCATATTGTGTGTCATTATAACTTACCTTTAAGCTGGCTAAATCCTGACGGGCCAGTTGATAGGGTGCATCTTCTGACTCGCGATACCAATAAAACGCAAATTGCTCAGCGCTCTCCAATGTTGCCCAGAATTCTTGTCCTGTTAGCGCACTTAATGGCTTAATCGAATCGGGTAACTTGGTCAGAGGCGTTACGGTCATACTGGCCAGCAAATATGCTAACACCGTACCACCGAGTAATAACACCGAACATACCGCACTGATAAAGCGCCATGGCAGGCCTGATGCACCGGTTTCAGAGGCGTCATTTGCCGGGGGGCGTGCTGCAGAAGTGGCGAAGGATGCCCCAGACAGTGTCAGGCTATTAGCCAGAGCAGGCTTATGCTGCGCAGTGGTTAACGGCTCAATAAGGCAACGCCACTGATAGCCTTTTTTTGCTATGGTTGAAATGTAAAGTGGCGACTTTACGTTATCGCCCAGTACTTTACGCAAGGCGCCCACTGCCCGCATAACGGCGGCATCGGTACCTTCGCCTGCAGGCCAGACATCATTAATTAAGGTATCTTTATCCAGAACTTGGTCACAATGCAGCAAAAAATAATTCAGCAGGCTGTGCAACCGGGGTTCCAATACCACCGCAACCGCAGTGCCGGAATCAGCTGCCACTGGCAACAATTGGCCGTAAGCTGCCTGATAATACCAGTTGCCAATTTTTACCAGTGGTTCTAAATTCGACATTAAGGTCCGCCCGACTAAAGTGTCAGAGCGGATTATACCTTAATAAACGCAAAAGTAGAGTGTATCTGCTTTAGAAACGAATTTAAGCTGGCTCAGGCAAGCTGAACTTCATCTTTCTTATCTTTAGTGGTGTCTTTATCGCCACTTGGTTTTGGCGCAGAGCTGTCAGATGGCACGGGTTTTTGCTGGTCCGGGTCACGGCATGTTGGCCAAAAAGAGCATACTAATAGGTCGTCAATGTAAAGTGATTCGTTTTCAGTCATACTGTCATTTATCGAACTGGCGGTAGATGCCAGACTAATGCTGGCAGTTACAACGATTATTTTTAATGCTTTTATCATAGTAAAATCTCCGGGTTTCAGTCACATAGTTGTGCTTAACACGATCGACCCTACTCTTAAACTGCCGATGAAACTCGATGGTTTTTCAATAAAAACTTTACAAATTGTCGATCTAGAAATTTATCTCGGCAATATCAAAATCTGCCCTTGCCGCTTCCAAATAGTAAACTTCCTTTTCATCCAATGACATACTAAAACGACTGTGATAGAGATAATCGTCTATAACCTGTTCTTTAATTGTATTATTGGTTAAATCGTAATAGCGTAATTGATATTGAGTACCATCCAGCAAATACGTAAAGTAAAAGCCCTCAGAACGGAGGTCTAACTTAAAAAAGGCCTGATCTGCGGTCGTACCTAAGTTAAGTACTCTCGTGTCTCCATTATTGTATTCAATAACAAAATCCTTCGAGTTAGCATCACGCCAGATACTGTACTCAGCAATATAACTTTGCTGATATAACTCACGATCGGTTGCCAGCAAGCGCTTCTCAATCTCGGTATCAACGGCAGCGGCAATAACATCCCAGCGCCCCTGCCGCGATTGGGCATAAAATATCTCTGTGCCATCCCGGCTCCAGGCAGGATAAGCCACCGCTTCTCCATCCTGTCCTACGACTTGTCTTAACTCACCACTGAGAGTGAGCTGCCAGATTCCGGTATTCAAATGTAATAACAACTGGTTGCCGTCTGGTGCAAATACCAGACTGCGGATCCGCTCACGACTGGTAAAATCTGTTATCTGTTGCTGACGGCCGTCCGGATAAAATAACCAGACCTGAGGCAAACCGGAACGGCGCGACACAACGGCGGTAGGCCCTTGCGGCTGAGGATTAATTTCAACTAATGATTCATTGCGGTTCGAACTGTACACCAGGCTCTCTGCAGGGGTTGCCGCAAACATCTTATTGTTCACCTTTTTAATATTGGTATGGGCGAAAAAACCCACCGATGCATAAATTTTACCGCTTACAGCCCCAACCTGGATTTCACTGGCATGGTTGTCGGTATAGGCAAGCTCCCGACTCTCACCACTGGCTACATTTACGATACCCAGTGATGTCGGCCCTGATGGGTAAATAATACTGCGATCATCCAAGGTCCAGTCGATATTCCCCGGATAAGCATCGTCAATTTGTACCAACAAACGGGTTGCCCGATTGGTTAAATCCAGCACCCAAATTTGCGCAGCGCCGGCAGCATCGCGAATAAAAGCGATTTTATCCCCGGCACGTGAATACCGGCCGGCATAGTCGCCAAAGCTGCTGGTGGGCGGTACGGTTAATTGCTCGGCAGTGCCACCTGCTAACGGATACATCATCATTACCATTTGTTTTTGTTCTGCATCCAGGCTGGGATACACAATATAGCGCCCATCTGGCGACCAGCTTACCCGGGCGGATACCGATTCAGGGGTGCATCGCGTTAACAGCGTATCTGACTTAGCCATCAGCTTGCCAGGTTCCAGTTCGATAAGCCGGATTTCACAACGGCGATCCGGTAGCATTCTATGGTAAGCTATTTGACTGCCATCGGGACTAAACGCGGCCCCCAGACTGCTGCCACTTTCTGCTGTGAGCTGCACTCGTTGATGGCTTTGTAAATCTTGCAGCGTAAGTACCGCTATTAAATCGGAACCCTGTTTGGCATAACTATAGGCCAGATAACGCTCATCGGCGGACACATTATGATAAAATTCCAGGCCATCCAGCGAGGTAATGGGCTGGTAGCGCCACAACGGAACGCTATTTGTTTCTGCAATCTGGTTGTCGGTAACCGGTTTTAACCACAGTAACCATATCAGCAGCAACAGCAAAGGTACCGCCAGCAACAACCCCACAACCCAAGTCTGGCGGTTTGCTTTAACTACAGCCACATGTTGACCAGGTGTAACTGCAGTCGGCAGGAGCATTGATTTATCCGGAGCTTCACTGACAGGCGCGATAAACCGATAGCCCCGCTTGGGAATAGTTTCAATATAGGTCGGCTGACGACTATCATCGTCCAGCGCAATTCTTATCGCCCTGATCACCCGCATGACCCGGCCGTCTGAAACATCCCTAATCCCCCAGACATCAGCCAGTAACTGATCTTTGGTAACCAGGTTGCCCGCATGAACGATAAAGTAGTTAACGACCTTCTGGCCAAGGTTATCTAAATCAGCGGTTGCAACAATGTCGCCATGCGCACTAAGTTGCACCAGCTTGTCTTCTTTTGCCAGATAATGCCATTCACCCACCTGGAGCGATCGTTCGGGTTTAATTTCCATAATTGTGAGTTTGCCGCACCCTTTATGTTAATCGTTAATTAGAATTTTCACAGGTCAATTGCTGCTGCATTTCATCTGATATCGCAGGTAATAACAATATGTTAGCGCAAGTTTCTGCCACGGGTGTACCGCTGCTTGCTGAAAAAGCCTGTACCTGTACCTGATCGGGCAAATATTGAATTATTGACTGGGCTCCCTGGCCTTTAAAAAAGTCAATAAACAAGGGTAAGGCACCGCTACTGCCAGTCAGCCCAATTGGCTTGTTGTCATCACGCCCCAGCCATATCGTCACTAATGTTTGCTGATCAAAGCCACTGAACCAACTGTCCCGATAATCACTGGAGGTACCGGTTTTTCCGGCGAACACGGTAGTGGGCATCGCATATTGCAATGCTTTGGCTGTGCCGGTTTGTGTTGCCGAAATTAACGCATGCTGCAACAAGTAAATACTGCTTGGAGGATAACGGCTGTAGCGCTCACCTGAGCGGTGATAAAGGCGATGACCATCCTGATCCGTCACCGCCTGCACGGTGGCTAACATTTGATACACTCCATCGTTAGCGATGGTCTGATAAAGCTGACTCACTTCCATCGGGCTCAGTTCCACTGCACCGAGCAATGCAGCCGGATGCAAACTGACCCGCCGATTCAGCCCCAGCTTACGCAAACCGTCACTTATCGCCGGCATTCCCAGCTGTAAACCTAAACGCACCGTCGGCACATTAAGGGAGTCAGTTAATGCCGTGACTAAGTTTACCGGGCCTCGGAAGGTTTTATCAAAATTCTGGGGCTGCCAGTCCTCATTATTTGAACGTAAACTAAGGGGTTGGTCCTGCAGGATTGACGCCAGCGAAAAACGCCCGGGCTGATTAAGTGCTTCCAGATAAATAACCGGTTTAATAATACTACCAATTTGCCGCCGGGCATCTAATGCCCGGTTAAAGCCGGCAAATCCGCTTTCTC
The DNA here is from genome assembly GCA_002364615.1 of Arsukibacterium sp. UBA3155. GTDB lineage: Bacteria > Pseudomonadota > Gammaproteobacteria > Enterobacterales > Alteromonadaceae > Alishewanella. The sequence continues at coordinate 57,648 of DEYP01000028.1, forward strand.
TGCCCCCTACCAATGCCTGAATTTCTGCCTGCTGGTAATTCACTACCATCATGGCGGCCTGCAACTGTTCATCCTTATTTTGTAATTGCTCTGTTACGGTCAGTTCGGCTTGCTGCTGCGCTTTGGGATCTAAAAAGGTAAATACCTTGATGCCACTACTTAACAACCGTTGGTCAAAATTAATCTGGCGTAGCTCTTTTTTAACTGCATCCAGATAGGCAGGAAAACGCGCATTCAGATACTGGCCACGCGCAACCAGTTGTAGCGGCTGAGCAAGAGCCTGCTGATACTGTTCACCAGTAAGCAAATGATGTTCGAACATTAATCTGAGCACTAAATCCCGGCGGTTGACGGCCCGCTCTGGATAGCGCCGTGGATCATAATAGGACGGGCCTTTTAGCAAGCCAATCATTAACGCCATTTCATCTGGTCGCAGCTCCGTTATCGGTTTGGCAAAATAAAACCGGCTGGCTAAACCAAACCCATGTACTGCCGTTGCGTGATTCTGGCCCAGAAATATTTCGTTCAGATAAGCTTCGAGCAAGTGGTCCTTACTAAAGCGGTAATCCAGGATCAGCGCTATCATCGCTTCGTTCACTTTACGCAGCAAGGTTCGGTCGCTGGTTAAGTACATATTTTTTGCCAGCTGCTGGGTTAACGTAGAACCGCCCTGCACCGTGCGCCCGGCACTGATATTGGCCCATAGAGCCCGCAACACGGAAAGCGGTGACACCCCACGATGGTGATAAAAATCACGGTCTTCTACCAATAACAAGCCTTCTTTGAGCAAGCCTGGCACTTGCTCTAACCTGACCAGCTCACGGTCTTCCTGATGCGGCGACAACATATGCTCAATTAACTGTGGTTCCAACCTTGCAAAGTTAACTTCCTGCTGCTGACGGTAACGAATGCGGTTAATACCACTGCTGTTAAATTCAACACTGAACAGGGCTTCAGGTTCCATGCCATCGATATAAGTAAAAGCGCGCCGGTATATCGTGACATGATTGCGCGATACGCTGTATTGACCAGCAGCCGTCATCGCTGGATTGCGTTGGTACTGCAGTTGTTCCAGCTCGGCTTGCAATTGCAGTGAGCTTAATGCTTTGCCGGGATACAGCTCGAGACTACGGGCATAGATTTGCGCTGGCACCTGCCATTTCTGACCGGCAAAGGCACGGGTGACTTTACTATCCAGATAAATCAGATAGGTAAGCAGCACGCACAAGGTTACCAGAGCCAGCTTACCTAGCGTAATTAATGACCTATGCCACCATGGCCGGACTTTCATTTTCGGCGTACCAGCGCCTTTACTTCGGGTTGACATCGCGTAACATCGCCTTTTTCGTTTTTGTTGTTGGCTGTGCGTCGGCCGGGTTATCTGGCCAGTAGTGTTTGGGATAACGACCTTTCATTTCTTTTTTAACATCCTGCCAGCTATTTTGCCAGAAGCTGGTTAAATCGCGGGTGACTTGCAGCGGCTGCCGCCCCGGTGCCAGCAAGGCAATGGTCAGAGCAATAGTGCCATTTAACACCGCGGGGGTGCTGAGTTGACCATACATTTCCTGAACTCTGACTGAAAGTTGTGGCCCCCCGGGGTGCAGATAATCAATTTTTAGCCGGCTACCGGCAGGGGTTTGCCAATGCCCAGGCAATAACTGATTTAACACTTGTTGTTGCGAAAAGCTCAGTTGCGCCAACAATACCGGTTCCAGCTCCAATTGCGTAAGCTGGCTTTTTTTATGGATATTGCCAAGATAAGGCGCCAACCACTGATCCAAATTTGCCAGCAACCCAGCCTGACTGAAATCAGGCCAGTGCTTCACCTCAGGCTGGGTTGCGCTTTTTTTTGCTGCGCCACCGGACGCAGCCCGGTAATACTGGCAAAGCAATTGCACCCGGGCACATACACTTTGCGCCGCCTCAGACCAGGTCAATTCTGCCAGGCCGCGCCGGTTCAGATAATCAAGCCAGGCTTGTTGTCGTTCAGCCGCAGTGACAACCCCCTGTACCGGTTGCCGTTGCAATACCAGCTGACCAAAACAACGCTGACGCTCACTACTGAAACTGGCGGTTTTATCCTGCCAGCCCGTTTTCAGCTGCCACGGCAACTGCCAATCGTCCAATATGTCATCCAGCTCGATGGCAACGGCATGCCGAATACGGTTTTGTTGCTGCCATTGCTGAATATCTAATACCACCAGATAGTCTTTCTCTTGTAGCGGATGATCCGGCCCCAGGCTCGCCCCTACACCATTTGCCAGCAAATAGCCCTGGCCCCGGCGCTGCGCCAGTTGGTCAGGAAAAGCCCTGAGCAACAACATAGCAAGCCATTGCATCGGTAAATTATCGCTGCCATTAGCTTTAGCGCCTAACCGGTGGGCGAATTGCCGGGCCTGCTGATGCTGAGGTAAATGCTTGTTATGCGCTAAGCTTTGAAGTTGCTGCTCCAGATTAGCCTGCAGGTTACGACTGTCTTCCAACAACGCAGCAACTAAGGCAGATAACCAGCTTAAGCCTGGCGCCTCTGACTCGTGTTCACGTGCATACAACATCATATTAGCCAGGCGAACCGAGCTACCGGTTTGATATAATCGTCGGCCAAAAGACGTGATCACCCCGTGCTCATCCAGTGCAGCAAATTGTTGTAACAAGTGGTTTGCGACCGCCAGATGTGCCATCGGTGGTGGTGTTAACCAGTTTATATCAGCAGGCTGAGCGCCCCAAACGGCAAGTTCCAGCCGCAACTGTGTCAACTCTGCCAATTCAATCTCTGCGGGCTCAAACGCGGCTCGTCGCTGCCACAGTTCTGCGGTATCTATTCTATAGCAGCGTCCCGGTGCTTGCCGCCCAGCCCGGCCTGCACGCTGAGTCGCCGCGGCCTGACTGATGGCAACCGTCTCCAGCTTACTGATACCATGGCGAGGGTTAAAGCTGGCGCGCCTGCACAAGCCCGTGTCCACCACCAGATTAACCCCCTCGATGGTTAAACTGGTTTCAGCCAGATTCGTTGCCAGCACAATTTTATAGCGCCCGGCAACAGGGGCCGCTATCGCAGCCTGTTGTTCAGACAGGGACAAAGCGCCAAGCAGTGAAAACACCTGCACATTATCTGGCAATGCCTGACCAGCCAGAAATTCCCTGGCCTTATTAATCTCGGCTTGTCCTGGCAAAAAGACCAGAATATTACCGGACTGCTGCTGAAAAGCAGTGACAGCCTGACGGGCAGCCTGAATGGCGACAGGCTCGGTACCTGGTTTAATGTACTGAATATCGACCGGATAACTGCGGCCGCTGCTACTGATAACCGGTGCCTGCAGATAACGCTCCAGTACCGCTACGTCCAGCGTAGCCGACATGACCAGAATTTTCAGATCGTCCCGCAGTTGTTGCACTTCTAAGCTGAGTGCCAGTGCCAGATCAGCATGCAATGAGCGTTCGTGAAATTCATCAAAAATAAGCAGAGTTACCCCAGCAAGTTCGGGGTCTTGTTGTAATTTGCGGGTAAGAATACCCTCAGTGACAATAAGTAGCCGGGTGGCCGCCGACTGACAGCTATCATGCCTGATCTGATAACCGACGGTATGGCCAACCGGCTCATTCAGCTGCTGCGCCAGATAAGCCGCGATGGTTTTAGCGGCCAGTCTGCGCGGTTCCAGCATAATGATCTGGCCGGTTGCGACAGCACTATGTTGTAGTAACTGCAACGGTAACCAGGTCGATTTACCAGCACCAGGTGGCGCCGACAGAATCACCCTGCTGTGGGTAGTCAGTAACTGGCGAAGCTCCGGTAGCACTGCTGCTACCGGTAAGTCCGGGCTAACCCGCTGGCTGGTCACAGTGCTATTGCTTACCTTTTCGTTTCTGTGAGTAAGGTAGTAGCAATACTGCGGATACCATGGCCGGTAGCGCCCGCCGACCAGTAACTGTTGGCCGAGTTATTAAATGCTGCGGCTAAATCATAATGTAGCCAGCCTTTACCATCATCTGCGACAAAGCGGCTTAAAAAACCGGCCGCATTGCTGGCGCCGCCGGCGCCCCCACCTTTTACTGGCCGGCTGTTGGCCGTATCGGCATAAGGTGAAGGGCATTGTTGCTGATGCCATTTCTCCAGCGGCAGCTGCCAGGTGGCTTCCTGTTCATCGGCAGCATACTGCAGCGCTCTTGCCGCCAGCGGTTTGTCCAGCGCAAATAACGCATTGTATTCGCCACCCACTGCTACCATAGCTGCACCAGTCAGGGTGGCCGCATCGATAATCAATGGCGCTTTACTTTCCGTCGCACACATCAGACCGTCGGCCAACACCAGCCGGCCTTCAGCATCGGTATTAACAATTTCAACCGTAGTACCGTTTTTGTAAGTAATAATGTCGCCAAGCTTATACGCATGGCCACTGATCAGGTTCTCGGCACAACATAAAATCAGTTTTACCCGTTGGCTAAGGCCCTGCATAATTGCCAGTGCCAGGGCTGCAGTCACCGTAGCGGCCCCGCCCATATCACATTTCATGGTCGCCATACCTTCGGTTGGCTTAATAGAGTAGCCGCCGCTGTCAAAGGTAATACCTTTACCCACCAGCGCAGCGGCCACCGCAGTTTCCGGCTTTGCTGACGGGTTAAAATCAAGCACCAGTAACGCCGGTGGCCGGGTACTGCCGCGGCCAACCTGATAAATTCCATGCCAGCCGGCGTCGGCCAAATCTTCACCGGCAATCAACTCGCTGCTAACACTATCCTCTGGTGCAACGGCACGAATAAACGCCTCAGCCTGCTCGGCCAGCGCCACCGGCGATAGCATTTCCGGTGTATCGTTGATTATTTTTTTGGCAAAGCTAAAACACGTCGCCAGTTGCGACAGCTGTTCAGCCTCGCCCTGTTCATTGTTAAAAACAACACCATCGTGTTTTCTGGCCGTACAAAACCCCTGATAAAATGCCCACTGCAAATCTTTACTCCAGCCTTTGCCAGCTAACTGCAGTTGGCTGATACCAAGATTACTCAGGCTGCGAGCGGCTTTTTGCATATTACGCAAGGGGTCAGATCCAACTAAATGAATTTGATATCCCTGTGTTGTCGGGCTTAATAAGGCGTTGTTGCCCCATTTTTGTTCTGCTTTATCTGCAGCAATGCTAACGTGTAACATATCAGATGTTGAATTAGACTTTGAATCAGACATAGGAATCCCCACTTTATCGAACTTATCAGCGACAATGGCTAACTTTTATCAGGCGAAGTGTAACATAGCGCAACGACCGACCACGAGCAGATCGCGTCAATAGGGCGCCACAATGCACTATTTTCGCGGTGACAGCAGCGAAAGTTAAAACAGGTGACGGCTATGGCCACAATCTGTATACTTCGCCGGCTTTTTTATTAGTGATTGCGGTGATGGCAATATTCTGCTATCTATAGCCGCCACTTTTTTTGCTTGGCAGTATTGTACAGGAGATGATCATGCCAGAAGGCAAGAATGTTAAGACATTAGGGTTACTGGCACTGGCCGGTGTTGCACCTTACCAGGAAGCGGTCGGGGAAGAATACATGAACCCGAAACAGCTCGAGCATTTTCGCAAAATTCTTGACGCCTGGCGCCAACAACTTCGCGAAGAGGTTGACCGTACGAAAACGCATATGGCCGATGAAGCTGCCAATTTTCCTGATCCGGTTGACCGGGCTGCACAGGAAGAAGAGTTCAGTCTGGAATTGCGCGCCCGCGATCGCGAGCGTAAGCTATTGAAAAAAATTGAAAAAACGTTACAAAAAATTGAAAATGACGATTTTGGATTCTGTGATACCTGCGGAATAGAGATCGGCATTAAACGGTTAGAAGCACGGCCAACTGCTGATCAATGTATCGACTGTAAAACGCTGGCTGAAATTAAAGAAAAGCAGTTAGGCGGCTAGTTGCAGCCATTGTGGCAGTGTTGACAAACTTAACTAAGCCAGCAGCGGTTGCTGTTGGCAGGTTTGCCCCCTCCCCATCCGGCCCCCTTCATTTTGGCTCCTTGCTGGCGGCAGTAGGCAGCTATTTGTTTACCAAACGCCAGGCCGGTAAGTGGCTGTTGCGAATCGAAGATATTGATACCCCCAGAGTTCGCCATGGTGCGGACAGCGCTATTATGAGTGCATTGGAACAACATGGATTGCTGTGGGACGATGAGGTTATTTATCAAAGCAGCAGGACCGAACGCTACCGCGACATATTCAGTCAGCTGCAACAACAGAACCTGATATACGGTTGTCAGTGTACCCGTAAACAAATTAATGCCGGCGGCGGCGTGTATCAGGGTACGTGCGCCAACCTAGACCTGAAGCACATAACAAATGCCACAGAACCGTTAAGCTGGCGATTGCGCAGTGCGCAGGTTTCCTGTCAGTTTGACGATAGGTTACTTGGGTTGCAACGTATTGCACCCGCGATGGCACAGGAAGATTACATAGTATTGCGCCGCGATGGTTTATTTTCTTACCAGCTGGCGGTCGTTGCAGATGACTGGGACCAGGGCATTACTGAAGTGATCCGCGGTGCCGATTTACTCAGTATGACTCCACGCCAGCAACATTTATTCAGCTTACTTGGGGCAAAGCCGCCGATGTATGGTCATCTGCCTTTGGCCGTCACCGCGCCAGGTCACAAGCTTAGCAAGCAAAACCATGCTACCGCACTCAGTAACTGGCCGGCCAGCTATACAATGGCCAGGGCGCTAGCTATTTTGGGGCTGCATTTGCCTGCAGAATTGCAGCGCGCCGCCGCCCCGGAGCAACTAGCCTTTGCTCTTAAGCACTGGCAACCGGCGGATATTCCGGCCACGCTGGAAGTTTTAGCGCCCGATTTTGGCTGATTTTTGCCAGATTAATTCTTTTTTGCCGCGTGCTGCGGTATTATTAGCCGTTTTTTAAGTCAGATGCCAATGCCGCCGTTCAGGTTGGCAAGTGCTCAGGAGAGATATCATAATTTCGCGTGTGTTAGATTTTTGCCGCAGAACCCTTAGCGGCAAGCCTCAGGGCGATAAAAAGCAACAGCCTGCTGCGACTAAACCTGCCGCTACCGCTACTGCATCGGTGCCCAAAGCGACAGTGAGCTCGATATTACCGCCACTGCAGGTTATTACCCGCGACCAGCATAGTGTTTCGCGGCGCGATATCAGCCCCAGCGCATTAAAAGTACTGTATCGGTTAAAAGATGCCGGTTTCGAGGCGTATTTAGTGGGTGGCTGTATTCGCGATTTGCTGCTGGGACTAAAACCAAAAGATTTTGATGTCGTGACCAATGCCCATCCGGAACAGGTTAAACAGGTGTTTCGAAACTGCCGGTTAATTGGTCGTCGCTTTCGGCTGGCTCATGTGGTGTTTGGTCGGGAAATAATCGAAGTTGCTACGTTTCGGGGCCATCACAGTGGTTCTGAAGACGAAGAAAGTACGGCACCCAAATTAAAAACCGCCAGCTTAAGCGATCATGGGCAAATTCTGCGTGACAACGTTTACGGCAGTATTGAAGAAGACGCCGAACGGCGGGATTTTACTATTAATGCGTTGTATTACTCGGTAAAAGACTTTGCTATTTACGACTTTGCTAACGGTATGCGGGATATTGCTGCACGGCGCATAGAGCTGATTGGCGATCCGGAAGTGCGTTACCGGGAAGATCCGGTGCGGATGCTGCGGGCAGTGCGTTTTGCGACCAAGCTGAATATGGATATTGCGCCCGATGCATTAACGCCGATCAGTCAGCTGGCGGTGTTATTAAAAAACATTCCGGCACCACGCTTGTTTGACGAGCTGGTTAAAATGCTGATGGCCGGCAAAGCCTTTGACAACTTTATGCTACTGCGTGACACCCGAATTCTAAAACAGCTGATGCCGCAGCTCGACAAAATATTAAAGCAGGAACCAGAGGGTAAAGCGTTCCAACTGGTTACCCACGCTCTGCAAGACACAGACCAGCGCGTTGCTGTTGATAAACCGGTGACCCCAGCCTTTATTTTTGCCGCCATGTTATGGTATCCGGTAGAACTTCGCAGCCAGACTCTGCTGATAGAAAGTGGCCTGAACGATATTGATGCGCTGAATATCGCCATGACTGAAGTGCTGGATGACATTCAGCGCACTATCGCTATTCCAAAACGGTTTAGTTTAACCATGCGCGATATCTGGGCATTGCAATCCCGCTTAACTAAGCGCAGTGGCCGCCGTGCTTTTAAAATGCTGGAACAAACCAAGTTTCGCGGCGCCTTTGATTTTCTACAATTGCGGGCACAAGCCGAAGGTGGCAGCCTGACGGAACTGGCTAGCTGGTGGCAGCAATTTCAATTTGCTGACGAGGCCGAAAAGCTGGAGCTGATAAATAGTTTGGGGCGGGAAGGTCAGGACCGGCCGAAACGGCGTCGTAACAACTATAAACGAAAGCGTAGCAGTACGCCTGATGCCTGAGAGTGTTGCAAAGTCAGTGCAGCAGCACGAGGCTTATCTGGGGCTGGGTGCTAACTTAGCTAACCCTGTGGCCCAGTTACAAAATGCAATTGCAGCTTTACGTTTGCTTAAGCAAAGTACACTGCTGGCCGTGTCTGGTTTATACGGCTCCAAGCCAATGGGCCCGCAAGACCAGCCGGATTACGTTAATGCCGTGGCAAAAGTCAGTACAACGCTGTCGCCCCTCGCCCTGTTGGATGCTCTGCAGCAGATCGAACAGCAGCAAGGGCGACAACGAAAGGCGGAGCGCTGGGGCCCACGCTCGCTTGATCTGGATATTTTGCTATATGGTAACCACACTATTAGCAACGAACGCTTAACCGTTCCCCATTACGGCTTAACCAAGCGAGAATTTGTGCTGTATCCGCTGGCAGAAATTGCTCCAAAGTTGGTACTGCCTTGTGGAACGCCACTGCAAACCTTACTTAGCCAGGTACCGCTAAATGGTCTGGAAAAACTTAGCGCCACTGTTTGCGAATAACTTGGTCGCGGCTAACTTGCAGCTGCGTTAACTTTGTGCGATCTTGCGCACCCGGAATAAATGGTCGGACGAGGATTTTATGGCTAAGATCACTACTGCAGTGTTACTGAAAATGAAGCAGCAGGCAGATAAAATCAGCATGCTGACTGCCTATGATGCCAGCTTCGCCAAGTTATTTGCCGAACAAGGCGTCGATGTATTATTAATTGGTGACTCACTGGGCATGGTGTTACAGGGCCATAGTGACACCCTGCCGGTTACCGTGGCCGATATTGCCTACCACACCAAAAGTGTCCGCGCTGGCGCGCCAGATGCGTTCGTGATTGCCGATTTACCCTTTATGAGTTATGCCACGCCCGAACAAACCATGCAAAGTGTTACCCCACTTATGCAGGCGGGTGCCAATATGGTGAAATTAGAAGGTGGCGACTTTTTATTACCAACCATTAAAGCCCTGACCGAACGGGGTGTGCCGGTATGTGGCCATCTGGGGCTAACGCCGCAGTCGGTACATATTTTGGGCGGCTACAAAGTACAGGGGAAAACCAGCGATGCGGCCGATGCCATGCTGCAGCAAGCCCTGGCACTGGAGGCAGCAGGAGCCCAGTTATTAGTACTGGAATGTATTCCAACCCCACTGGCCAAGCGGATTACTGATGCACTGAGCATACCGGTTATTGGCATAGGCGCCGGCAATGTTACTGACGGCCAGGTATTAGTGATGCACGACTTACTGGGCATTAGCAGTGGCTATATTCCAAAGTTTTCCAAGAACTATCTGGCGCAAACCGGTGAAATCCGCAGTGCCATTGCCGCCTATGTCAGCGAAGTAAAAAGCCAGGTATTTCCGGGCACAGAACATAGTTTTAACTAAATGAAGATACTTGCCAATATTGATGAGCTAACAGCGCAAATAGCCAACTGGCGGCGTGCGGGTAACAAAATCGCTTTTGTTCCCACCATGGGTAACCTCCACCAGGGCCATTTGCAACTGGTTGATGTAGCCAGACACCACGCCGATAAAGTGATCGTCAGCATTTTTGTTAACCCGATGCAATTTGGCCAGAATGAAGATTTGGCCAATTACCCTCGCACGCTTGATGCAGACATTGCCGGCTTAACACAGCACTGTGCTGATGCGGTTTTTACCCCTACTCCGCAGTTAATGTACCCGCGCGGCCTGGATGCCCAAACCTTTGTTGAAGTGCCGTTATTAGGTGATTTGCATTGCGGCGCCAACCGCCCCGGTCATTTTCGCGGCGTGTCGACCATTGTATGTAAGCTGTTCAATCTGGTGCAGCCCGATATTGCCTGCTTCGGTAAGAAAGACTTTCAGCAGTTGGCTATTATCCGCCAGATGGTGCTTGATTTGTCCTTGCCCATTGAGATTATTGGCGTAGCAACCGAGCGCGCCAGCGACGGCCTGGCGCTGAGTTCAAGGAATGGCTACTTAACGACTGAACAGCGCGCGAAGGCACCGGCGCTATATCAGATACTGCAGCAACTTAAGGCCGACATTGCCGCGGGTAACCATGATTACCGGGCACTGGAGCAACAGGCTAAAGCGCAGCTAACGGCAGCAGGGTTTGTGCCTGATTACGTTAATATCAGCAACCAGCACAGCCTGGCACTGGCCACTATGCCCAGCGAACCCAAAGTGATTCTGGCCGCTGCCAGACTGGGCAGCACCCGGCTGATTGATAACCTGGAGCTGTAAACGCTTGCTATATCTGGGTTGTCCGATGTGGGCCAACAGCCGCTGGAAAGGCAGCCTGTTTGCTGATGATCTTAACAGTAATCAGTTTTTAGCCGGTTACAGCCAGTACTTTAATAGTGTGGAAGGTAATACCAGCTTTTATGCTGACCCTTCCGAGAGCCAGTTAGCCCGCTGGGCAGAGCAGTTGCCAGCGCATTTCCGATTTGTGTTTAAAGTACCCCGTCGCTTTAGTCATCAACTAACTGAGCTGGATCAAAATGCTCTACTTAGCTGGTGGCATTACTTTTCACCTGTGCACCGTTTTATTGGCTTAATTCACTTACAGCTACCAGCATCTGCAGGCCCGTCAATATTGGGGCAATTAACCACTGTGCTTGAGCTATTTAGCGGTAAAATACCGCTGACAGTAGAAGTTAGACATCCGGCTTTTTTTGATAAGGCAGAGCACGAACTGTCGTTAAATCGCTTGTTACAACAGTTTGCTGCCGAACGAGTCGTATTTGATAGCCGGGCGTTGTTTTCAGTATCCGCCAGCAGCCCTGCCCTGCTGGATGCTCAGAGTAAAAAACCACGCTTACCGGTGCATGCTATTTGTCTGAGCGACCGGCCAATGCTGCGTTTTATCGGCACCGATGATATGGAAATAAACCGCCAGTTCTACACCCCCTGGCTCGCTAAAATTAACAGCTGGCTGGCTGAGGGTAAAACCCCTTACTGCTTTTTCCATACGCCGGATAATACCCTGGCACCACAACTATGCCGCCAGTTTGCAGTCGATTTAAAGCAACCCCATTCTGTGTTGGCTCCATGGCCAGGAGAGCAGCAGGCGCAGCTGGGGTTGTGGTAACTTCAGTTAATTATGTATCTCTTAATAGTGCTCAGCATTAACCCATGGCAAGGCCAAGCACAATCAGGAACGCCGTACCCAACACGATAAGAGCAGAAAACGTAGTACCAAGAATGCCAAAAATCTTTTTGCGATTTTTCTGAATAAGTGAGCTAATACCCAGGCCGAAAGCAACTATTGACGCCCCTAAAAAAGCAAGTAAAAACAGGCCAATTATTACAGCATCTGCAGAGGTTTCATCAATACCACCCGGCGTAGATGCTTCCATAATGCCAGCAATAACGATAAGCACAAAAATTAAAATTCCAGCAACGATACTGGTAATAAATGACGCAATCCCGAGCCCTGAATGTTTTAACGCTTCCACTGTAACTCCCTTTTTTATATATGCTGTTTTAAGCGCACTCTTACGTTATCTTTATTGATATAGCAAGTAATTGCCGTAGTTTGCAGCACTACGCTTCCTTACCTGTTTCAATAATATTACCAACTAAACCGTTGGATGGCCGCAACAGCGACCATCTGAGTTTCAATATTTCGCAGACAAAAATACCAATAAAGCCTACTTACTGACTTTCAAATGAAACTTCTTGTGTATGATTATTTTTAGGACTAATGACAACGGTTCCCGCCAGTTTATCGTGCCACCCTTGCTTTTTCTTATCCCATGCTACCCAGAAAAAACCAAGTCCGAGTGGGATAGCTGCAAGATAATAGCCAATGTAGCGAACAATATACTGCTGTAAAGTCGGCTTACCGCCAGTTTTAGCATCTACAATTATTGCTGAAATTGCCATTTTTCCGGGCGTGGCTTGCTTATAAATCCAGAAAGCTAATACAGCAGCTAACGGAAATAACCAATTCATAAAAAAATCGGCAAAGCCCATAATAAATGAGTCATCATCGAAGTAATCCCAGCCATATACTGATATCAAAATTGGCAATGTGATTACTAACAAAATAAGTGTATCAATAAGACTGGCACCAACTCTTGGCCAGAATCCGGTGAATTTTTTTACATCACCCATAGTTGCAGGTACTTCACTATTCACTTCTTAATCTCCATTTTCTACTTATTATCTAATCCTGAAAAAAGCCGGTATCTGACTAAAAGGATTTAACGTTAGTGTGAAATTTAGAATACAGCCTGAGACATTAAATCAATCGGCATATTCTTGTACCCGAATGTAATTCAAGATTTTAACTATGTATACCTTTTTATTGTGGATTGTCTTACGTACATTCTAAGCTTTGGATGTTGATTTACCAGCAGTTGTCTGAGTAACAGCATGTCACAAGTTAAACTGTATTAATCTTACCCAACGTGACGGTGTTTCTGCCAGCCTGCTTACTGGCGTACAGCGCTTCGTCAGCCGCTTTAAAAGCGATCTTATGGCCGTGCTGCGCCGGAATAATCTGAACCAAGCCAATACTGATTGTCAACTCAACTTTTTTCTCTTCAATAAACTTTAACTTCGCGGCTACCTGCTGACATAAACGCTGGCCAATTTTTAGTGCGGTTTGCTTATCAATATCAATTAACAGCGCAGCATATTCCTCGCCACCAATCCGGCCAATAATGTCATTGCTGCGCAACTGTTTTGAGAGCAGTCTGGCAACCGAAGCAATTGCCTGATCACCCAGCGCATGACCGAAGGTGTCATTTACCGTTTTAAAAAAGTCGATATCAATCATCATAAATACAACAGGTACTGATGGATGCAATTGCCAGTAGCGGTCAAGCTGATTGAAAAAATGCTCGCGATTAGCCAGGCGGGTTAAACCGTCACGTTGCGATTTCAGTGTGAGTTTACGCTCAAGTTTTAAAAAGCTTAACCACGGCAGTAGCAACGCGGTGAGAGTGGTAAGCAAAATATGGCTCAGTAAGGAGTAAACTGATGTTTCTGGCAAACCATGAATGTTGAGATGCGACCAATTATCGATAACCAGAATGGCCTGTATAAGCATCACTGCAGCATGCAACAAAAACACGGTTTGCAGCGTTCGCGTGAACATCGGCTCGGTAATAATCGATTTATGCAGTAAATAGGCGCACAAGCAAAATGTCAGCGCAATGGCTAGTGCTACCGCGACGCTTAATACGCCCGGTTGAGAATAGCTGAGTAAAAAGGTGATGATAGCCAACACCAGTGCACCAACCGCAAGTTGACGGCGGCGTCTGGTATAACGAAAGCGTGAAAACTGAACCAGCCCCGCCAGCACATAAACCGGCGCTAGCAGCAACAAACAGTCAGCAATAAAATAGGTTAAAAAATCAGAATCAAGGTAAGCACGCAACACCACTAAACCGGCGCCTGACACAAAACAGAAACAAGAATACGACCAGAGTTTAAAGCAGCGATCTTTGGGCTTGCGTAAATAAAGCAGGTACAGGTACGCGCCAACAATCAGGTTAATGACTAGCGCTACCATAACAACAGTGGGTAAATGCATCTTTTCCTCAATTGATTAGCGTTCTATGGACGGAAGCGAGCGTGGTTACCGTTGGCTACGTTAGCGTAAAACAGTGCCTAACGGTACAAGTTTCATGCCTCACGTTAGTATTAGGCTAACTTTGCTATTACGCTGCGCAAATTGATGAAAGTTATTAAGCATTACTCCGGTCAATGTCGGCTATAGTAATTTTTGCAACTTCCTGCAAATAAAGTTATTACCGATAGTGAGTACAGCCACATGAAATATTTGTATTTTGCACTATTGCTGGCACCTGCGGCAGGTCTGACCGCTGATGTGCCACCTCAGGTCTCAGCGCAACAGTTTGTCGATTTACAACAAGGCAATTCAAGCTTCGCCGGGTTTCGGCGCGCTCATGCTAAAGGACTCTGTGTTACGGGTGAATTCCGTGCCAACGGTAACTTAGCTGATTATTCTAAGGCCAGCTTGTTTAAAGCAGGGACTACGCCTTTTACTGGCCGTTTGTCGATTGCCGGCAATAATCCTACCGCGCCTGATTTAAAGGCGCCGGTGCGCAGTCTGGCGTTAAGTTTCGCCCTTAGCCGGACTGAACAATGGCGCCTGGCGATGAATACCCCGCCGGTTATGGCAGTCGCTGATCCGCACACCTTTTATCAGCAAATACAGGCTATACAGGCAGGCCCTGCAGCAATAAAACAATTCTTTGCAGAACACCCCGAGAGTAGCGAGTTTTCAGCATGGGCCGGCCAGTACCAGCCAAGCGGCAGCTTTGCTGCTGAAACCTATCACAGCATCAATGCCTTTTACCTGGTTAACGCGGGCGGTGACCAACACGCGGTACGCTGGGCGATGCAACCCACGGTATCTGTGGCAGCAACCGATTTAAAGGACGATGATGCGCTGCATCAAGAAATAAGCTCCCGGATTGCGGCAAAGCCAGTAGTGTTTGACTGGGTATTTACCCTGGCAGAGCCGACAGATGATGAAACTAACCCAACTAAGGCATGGCCAGCCAGTCGACAGCAGATCAACGCTGGGCAAATAGTGCTTACCGGTACCACAGCGCAGCTGGAAGGCGACTGTCATGCCATTAATTTTGACCCACTGGTTTTACCTTCTGGTATTACGGCAACGGCCGACCCTATTTTACGGGCTCGATCGGCAGCTTATGCTGAGTCTTACCGACGCAGGGCAAAAGAGCAATTACATGGCGCATTAGAGGGCAGCAATAATGAGTAACTCAGATCGGTTTTCACTTTCTATGCGGCTGTTTCACTGGGGTATGGCAGCGCTGGTTGTTTCTATGCTGGCGGCAGGCTTATTAATGATTACATCACTACAACCCTGGCAGCTCACTTTGCTAACCGCCCACAAAGCCTTTGGCGTCATCGCCATCATCCTGGTGATGGCCAGACTGATAAACCGCTTGCGTCACCGGCTGCCACCGCTGCCAGGTGACTTATCTGCGGCACAACAATGGGGGGCAAAAGCCTCCCACTGGCTATTGTATGGCTTGCTGTTTGCGATGCCGCTTTCCGGCTATTTAATGCAGTATTTTGCTGGAAGGCCGATAGAGCTGTTTGGTTGGTTCAGATTACCCGCCGCTCTGCAGGTTGATATTCACAATTATGCACTGTTTCGGGAACTGCACGGCTGGCTGGCAATAGCACTTATTGGCGTGATAGCGCTGCATGTTGGCGCGGCGCTACACCACCATTTTGTGCGTAAAGATAACGTACTAAAAAGTATGTTGTAATAAAGGCTGGCTCTCTAACCCGCGGTTAGTGGCCAGAATAACGGCAGTAAGGCCATGGTAATCGCAAATAACAACAGGCTTAACGGCCCACCCACTTTTAAATAGTCGACAAACCTGTAGCCGCCAGGGCCCATTACCAGGGTGTTGGCGGCATGCGACACCGGACTGGCCAGGCTGGTAGCTGCGACTGCAACCACCATCATGGCGCTTTGGCCATTCACCCCTAATGCTGTGCTAAGCAACAGGCCAATAGGCGCCATAATCAGCACCAGTGCTACCGTGGGAACAACCAGCGTACCAAGTGCTGTAACCAGGTATAAGCCCGCCATGACCGCCAGCGGGCCATACTGACCTAAGCCCGACTGAACGCCACCAGCCAACCAGGCCGCCGCACCAGAGTGTTGCATGGCAAGACCTAACGGCAACATGCCGGCAATAAGAAAAATAGAGCGCCAGTCAATGGCCGCATAAGCTTGCTCCATGCTAAGGCATCGGCTGGCGATCATTAACGTTGCCGCCAGAATAGCGGCTAAATACACCGGTAACATGCCCGTTACCGTCAGCAATACCATTAAGCCAATCAGGCCAGCCGCCAGCGGCGCTTTGCTGGCATTTACCGGTTTTACCTGCACCGGGTTCATGACGATTAAATGCTCGCTATCGGTTAACTTCGCCAGGCGCGAGCGCGGGCCCACAATTAACAATGCATCACCTGGCTGCAATAACATACTGCCAAGGGCCGAACGATAAGAGCGCCCTTCACGCCAAATGGCGGCGACCTCTACTTTGTAGCGTTTATCAAGTTGCAGCGCGTTAACACTCTGGCCAATGTATTTGCTGCGCGGATGTAACGTGGCCTCGACTAACTCTAATTTACCTTTAGCCAGTAAATCGAGGTAAGGTGACATATCATCCAGCCGCTCTAACTCTTTGAAGCCACGCAAGATATCCAGATCTTCTTCCCGCCCCTGGATCAACAATAAGTCGCCTGCCTCCAGTGTGTCGTCAGAGCTGAATTGCTGAATAATCTCGCCGTGGCGAAACAGGCCGAGTAGTCGAAAATCAAAGGCATCACCCAAGCGGTTGTCAGCAAAAGTACTGCCAACTAACGGGCTGTCGGCAGGTAAGCCCAGCACAAACAGCCGCTCTTCCAGCTTATACTGCCGTTTTACGTCATCAGTGCTTAGTGGCACCACGGCTTTAAACGCGTCTTGCTTTTGCATAGCGTCCAGCGCAGCACGGCTGCCCTGCACCAGAATTTTATCACCGGCAGCCAGCGATAAATCGGCCAACCGGGTGTAAAGTGTTTTACCCGGCCGCTTAACGGCCAATACATTTAACTGATAATTTTCACGAAAGCGGTGATGTTCCAGTACTTCATCGGCCAACGGGCCATCTGCAGCCACTTCCAGCTCAGCCAGACCACTGGCTGCCAGTAACTTTTCATGCAGCATCGGTGCTTCACGTTCAATGGTCAAGGAGTTCCAGCTACGCAGCCGTTCGAAGCGGTTAAATTTGCCTTGTGCCAGCACAATATCACCGGCTTTTAGTACCGTATGGCGCGATGGCAGGGTAAAGGTTTCCTTGCCACGGGTCAGGGCGATTACCATCAGGCCAACGGTATTAATCAGCCCCGACTCTTCCAGTGTCCGGCCTGCCAGCAACGAAGGATCAGGCAGACGCAGGGCAAATATCCGTTCCTGCAATCCGTACTGGTCACTGAGGTTACGACTGCCAGCCAGGCTGGCACGACCCGGGTCGGTATCTGGTAAAAAATGCCGGCCAATAAAAGCAACAAACAAAGTGCCTGCCAGTAAAATAGGCAGGCCAATCAGGGCAAAATCAAATAGCTGAAAGCCAGGTTGGTTAGTTTTCTCCAATGCAATACTAACCAGCAAATTCGGCGGCGTACCAATTAAGGTTAATAAGCCACCTAGCATGGCACCAAAAGCCATTGGCATCAGCACTTTCGCTGGCGCGATACCGCAGCGCCGGGCCGCTTCAACCGTGACAGGAAGTAACAGGGCAACAACCCCAATATTACTCATAAAAGCCGATAACAAGCCGGCCACCAGCATAATGACGATAATCATCCGGGTTTCGCTGTTACCCGACAAACGAATCACCCGTCGGCCTATACTGTCAGCAATTCCCGCCCGGGTAAGCCCCTCACTCATGATAAACATGGCCCAGACCGTCACCACTGCCGGGTTGCTAAAACCGCTGACCGCTTCTGATGGTGACACTAAGCCAAATAACGCCAGGGTACACAGCATTAACAACGCCACCACGTCCATCCGTAGCCACTCGGTGACAAACAGCACCAGTGCCGCTGCTAACAGCAGTAAAACCAGGGCGATTTCCAGTGTCATAACGGCCAGAATACCGTAAGAAGCGGTAAAGCTACTAATACCACTAAAATTTCAAGCGGCAATCCGAGCCGCCAGTAATCACCGAATTTAAAGCCACCCGGACCAAGAATTAAGGTATTGTTCTGGTGTCCTATTGGCGTTAAAAAGGCACAGGAAGCGCCGATGGCGACCGCCATTAAAAATGAGTCTGCGTTAACCCCTAAAGCCAGTGCCGCTCCAATGGCAATAGGACACATCACGGCTGCCGTTGCTGCATTATTCATTAAGTCTGATAAAAACATAGTAATCACCAGCACCATGCCAAGCGCCACTATGGCATTGTCCTGCGCCACATATTTCATCAGCGCACTGGCGATAAGCTCGGCGGTGCCGGTTGCCTCCATCGCACCCGCTACCGGGATTAGCGCGGCCAGCAGCACAATAACCGGCCAATCAATGCTGCTGTAAACGGAACGCGGGGGCACTGTTTTAAAGATCATTGATGCCAATACCCCCATCGCAAAAGATATCGCAGCAGGTAACAGGCCGAAAGCGGCACCCGCCACCGCAAAGAACATAATAATGCCGGCCAGGGCAGCCTGTTTTTTATCCGGTATCTTAAGCTCTCTTTTTGCCAGAGGCACACAGCCATAGTCGCTGGCAAACTCTAAAACACTCTCGCTGGTGCCTTGTAACAACAATAAATCACCCGCTTGCATTCTGAAGTTTCGCAGGCGTGACTTAGAACGACCGCCATCGCGGGAAACGGCCAGCAAATTCAAACTATAGCGTGATCGCAGCATAATATTGGTTGCAGACCGGCCTTGCAGGTTGGACTCGGGCCTTACCACCAGCTCCATCAACACAATATCTTCCGCGTTCTGCGATTTACTCTCCGAGGGCTTGCTCTCAGTCGGTTTTTCCTCTGTTTTTGCTTCCACAACTTTGCTGTCTGCCGATTTAAATTCCGGGGTACTTTTGCTACCAGAAGCCCGTGACTCCGTTTTAGCATTGTCGTTATCGGACCTGGCAGGCTTCTCAACGGTTTTCGATTCCTCCAGCTCCAGCCCCAATGTCGACAGTATGGCTCCTAACGAGTCAACTTCCGCTTCAAGCACCAGAATGTCACCTCCCCGGATCACCCTACCACCACTGGGTGCGTTGATTTTAACGTTGTTCCTGATCAGTCCGACAATTTGCGCACCACTGTCATCAAACTCTTTCTCAATGTCATACAAGCGCATATCTGCAATTTTACTTTTTTCAGATACCCGGGCCTCGGTCAGATAAGCGCCTGTTTCAAAACCTTCCGTGCCAGCCTGCTTTCGCGCCGGAACAAAACGCCAGGCCAGCACCACAAATACGCAGCCGGTAAGCGCCACTGCAAGGCCTACCGGGGTAAAATCGAACATCGCGAAACCGGCACTATTACCCTGCTGCGCCCGAAAGCCCGAGACAATTAAGTTAGGCGGTGTACCAATCAGGGTAGTCATGCCGCCAAGAATGGTTCCAAACGCCAACGGCATTAATACCCGCCCCGGTGGTACCTCCAGCCGGTTCGCTACCTGCAGTGCTACCGGCATCAACAGCGCCAGCGCACCTACGTTATTCATAAAGCCCGACAGCAACGCTCCAATGCCTACCAGAGCCGCCAGGCTTAACATAAGCCCGGATTTTTTCGGCATCGCATAACGCGCCAGCACATCCACTGCACCGCTTCGCTGTAAACCTGCGCTTAGTACTAAAACACAGGCCACAGTAATTACCGCTGGATGGCCAAAGCCGTTAAAGGCAATGGCGGGGTCAATCACGCCGCATAATACGCAGGCCAGCAGCGCCCCCAGTGCTATCATATCGTGACGCCAGCGGCCCCATAAAAACATAGCAACAGTGACCAACAGGATCAGAATAATAATGCTTTGGGGCGTGGTCATAGATGCTCTTTAGATTATTTAGAATAAGGTCTGAGTAAACCGTAGTAACCGTTAAAGGCAACCGTGAAAACTCACTGGCCGCCAGACTCACGCCACTAGAGTCTGGCGCGAAACTTTGCGGCATCGATAATTGACCATAAATGGGCAATGGCAGCGATAATGGCAGGTATAATCAGCCACCATAGTGCATAACCGACCACACATAAAACAAAAAACAGTAACGCAGACAATATACGGCCTTGCACCAATTGCCCCAGGCCGGGAATAAAAATATTACACAGCGCGGCGATAACATTACCACCTGATCCCTGTCCAGACATAACACTCTCCTGTTTTGATTAATGTATTACTAACTGTCGCTATTGCGCTAGCGTTGTAATCGTTCGGTTATTGTTTAAGCGTAGCAATAAACTGCTGTGATTCGCTAATGGCTTTATTCATATTGCGAATAAGTAGGGTAATATCCCGTTCAATACTGGCAAACTCATTGCGAAGCGCACCAATAGCCTGGGCGTTTAAATTGTGTTTAAGATACAGGCTATTATCGCGCAGACTATCCAGTACCGGTGCCATTGACGCTTCTGCCTGGCGCATGGTGCTAAGCAATTGCTGGTACTGGCGTTTAGTCGATTTTAGCTTGGCGGCGCTGTCCTGTTTCAGTTTGGCGTTGCTGTACATGTCCAGCTCTTCCTGCCACTCATCAAACAAAGCCTCTGCCACGTCTTCTATGCTGTTTATCCGCTCTGAGACATTAGCAGCCGCTTCATTACAGGCCTGATACTGATCATCTGTCAGCTCATACTGTTTTTGTAAATCGCCGCCGTCAAACTTAATCAGGGTGCTAAACTGTTCCAGCGCCGATTTAAACTCCTGCTGCGCATCTTGCTGGGCGTCCTGGGCTTTATCAACCCGATCGGCCAGAATGTCTCTTTTGTGCACACCCACTTTTTCCATGGTGGAGTAATAGGCACTCTGGCAGCTGGTTAATAACAGCATCGACATAACTAATAATATAATCCGCATAGGTGTTCCTTTAATTGATCTGAGCCTTTTTGCTGCGTAACAGCACCGACAATAGCAATTCATTATTAGTTTACAACATAAATGCGAAAAAAATGTCACAGATCAAATGATAAGCAGGCACAGGGTTACCAATGCATAGGCAACAGAAAAAAACGCACTATGCCTGTTACCAGCACAATGCGTTTCGATATTTTATTCAAACAAAGTTGATTGATTTAGTTAGACAGCGATTTGGCAAGTTGCAGCAATTTCGGATAAAACTCTTTGCTTTGCTGGGCTATCTGGTCTTGCTCAACCAGTACATCATGCAGAATTTGTTCTGTGGTCAGTGGGTTAGCCAGTACTACCCGAAACACGATGGTCTCCTGGCGGTCGTAAGTGGCCGGGGTTAAGCGGGTACGCGAGACAAATGACTTGCCCTCTTCGCGTTGCCGTTTCTGAATAAACTTAGTCAGGCCATTTAACAGCTCGTTAAACTGCTGACGCTGCTCGCTACTGGCTACCGCCATCGCTTTTTGCACCAGCGCTGGCACATAACGGTAAGTAAGCAGACACAACTCAGGGGCGGTAATCAGCTCAAAATCGATATTGTGCTCAATTAACGTAGCGAAATAACGGGCTTTTTCTAATGAGCGGTTAATCAGAATTTCATAGCCATCGCGGCCAATCACCTGCAGACAGGCATGCACCAGCATCGCCATACCGGGGCGCGACCCTTCTAAGGTCTGGCTGCCTAGATCTTTAGAGCCTTTACGCAGAATATACTCGGCGTGGTGCTCAATAGCATGGGCCGATGAAGGGTGTTTAAACACCACCATGCCGGCCCCCATCGGCACATACATTTGTTTATGGGCATCGATAGTAACGGAATCAGCGCGTTCAATCCCGGCCATTAAATGGCGATACTGATCAGAGAGTAACGTAGCACCGCCCCAGGCAGCATCAACATGAAAATGACACTGAAACTGTTCGGCTAAATCAGCAAGACTAGCCAATGGGTCAATATTACCGGTCTCAGTGGTTCCTGCCACCCCTACTATGGCCAGCACTTTAATATTTTGCTCCTGCAGACGAAGCAGGGTTTGCTGCATCTGGGTCACATCAACTTTATTATTGGCGTCGGTTTTAACGCTAACCACATAGTCACGGCCTATGCCCAGTACATCCGCCGCTTTGCCCAGTGAATAATGGCCGCGCTCAGATACCACTAGCGCCAGACCATCGTAACCATAATGTTTTAACGCCCGAAATAAGCCTTCTTTGGCAATCCCTTTAAAATCACCATCAGCTTTTAGCAAGCGGTTACGGGCAATCCACAGCGCGGTAATATTGGCAATAGTGCCACCGGAGCAAAAAGCGCCTAATGAGTGGTTGGCACTGTGCATCCATTTTTTGTAAAAACTGTCTTTTTCACCATAAACCAAATGATGCATCATCCCCAGCACCTGACGCTCCAGCGGCGTAAAGGCTTTAGAGGTTTCAATTTTCACCAGGTTCTGGTTCAGCCCCACCATCATTTTTGACAGCGGTAGCACAAAATACGGCAAGGCCGAGGTCATATGGCCGATAAAGCTGGGGGAAGCGGTATGTACTGAGTGCGCCACCAGCTTTTGCATCATGCTTTCTGCGTAATCAGAGACGAACTGTGGCGACAGCGGAATTTGGTGCGCCTGAAAATCCCGCTCGATTTGCCATAGCGGTTTTTCCAGCGCGACAATACTTTCCCGTAAAAAGCCGGCCAGATTCTGCGACAGATTCTGTTCAATAATGCTAAGAGTGGAATCCGGTGCCTCGGGTACGGTAAAAATACGCCAAAGTGCGTCTTCAGAGGCGGCGGCCAGCCGTTTTGTCGGTTCTGTCATGCGTTATGCTACTCACTGCGCCGATACACCGGCTCACTTTAGGTTTACCACTTCAGGTCTACAGCAACAGCCATAAGTCAGCTGTGCACAAAGGGCCCAACTTTACTGTAACTGCCGCTGGATGTCTGCAAAAATTTCATCAGGGCTAGCTTCGCAGGCCAACCCCCCGGCTAATTAAATACAGCGCAAAGCTGAACATAACCACGATAAAACTAATAACAACGGTCAGCGCCAATACCAGGCTGACATCGCTAAACCCAAGAAAACCATAGCGAAATGCATTAACCATATAGACGATCGGATTTAATGCCGCCACGTTTTGCCAGAAACCGGGCAACATCTGCAACGAGTAAAATACCCCGCCGAGGTAAGTGAGTGGCGTCAGCACAAAGGTAGGGATAATGCTGATATCGTCGAACGTTTTGGCGTAAATGGCATTAATTAATCCACCGAGCGCAAATAACATCGACGTCAGAATGACCGTAACAATAATAATAGCCAGATTATGAATTTGGATATCAACAAAAAACAACGACAGGATAGTAACAATTAAACCGACCAGAATGCCGCGGGTCATGCCGCCACCGACATAGCCCAGCACAATCAGATAATTTGGCACTGGCGCCACCAGCAGCTCTTCAACATTGCGCTGAAACTTGGCACTGAAAAACGATGAAGCCACATTGGCATAAGAATTGGTAATGACGGCCATCATTATCAGGCCGGGGACGATAAACTCCATATAGCTGAAGCCGCCCATATCACCGATACGAGAACCGATTAAACTGCCAAAAATAACAAAATACAGGCTCATGGTAATGGCAGGCGGCACCAGGGTTTGCACCCAGATCCGCATAAAGCGGATAATCTCTTTGCTTAAAATACTTTGCAGAGCAATCAGATAACTGGCACGCATTAGTTTGCCTCCTCACGACCACTTTCCACCAGAGCCACAAATAACTCCTCCAGCCGGTTTGCTTTATTGCGCATTGATAACACATTGACCTGCTGCTTGCTCAGCTGACTGAAAATAGGGTTTAAGCCCTCGCTTTTCGCGACATCAATTTCAATACTGTGTTCATCTATGATCCGCCAGCTAATATCATCAAGGTTAATATTGGCTGGATTCTGGTCCAGATCGAGAATAAAGGTTTCATTGGTCAGCTTGTTTAACAGCGCTTTCATACTGGTGTTTTCAATAATGCGGCCTTTGTCGATAATGGCAATATTCCGACAGAGCATTTCGGCCTCTTCCAGATAATGGGTAGTGAGAATAATGGTTACTCCGGCTTTATTAATCGTGCGTAAAAACTCCCACATGGAGCGACGCAATTCAATATCGACGCCTGCCGTGGGCTCATCTAAAATTAGCAACTTAGGTTCATGCATCAGGGCGCGGGCGATCATTAGCCGTCGCTTCATACCACCGGAAAGCTCACGAGCCCGGGCATGACGCTTCTCCCACAACCCTAACTGACTCAGGTATTTTTCAGCGCGGACCAGAGCCAATTTTTTCGGTACACCGTAATATCCAGCCTGATGCATGACAATCTGCAGCACGGTTTCAAACTGGTTAAAGTTAAATTCCTGCGGCACCAATCCAAGCTGACTTTTTGCTTGCTCAAGCTGGTTGTCAATATCAAAGCCGAATACGCTTACCTGACCACTGCTTTTATTGACCAGCGAGGTAATGACACCAATAGTGGTACTTTTACCGGCACCATTGGGGCCGAGTAAAGCAAAAAAGTCCCCCTGCTTTACTTGTAAATCAATACCGCTAAGGGCAACGGTACCACTTTTATACACTTTATGAAGTGCTGAAATATCTAACGCCAGAGTCACTCGCGCTCTCCTGTGTTGGTATTGCTGGCAGCACGGTCGCCACCATAACCCCAGCGAGCGGTGAGCTGCTGCTCAAGCCCCAGCTGGTCCAATATACGCGCCACCATAAAATCGACTAAATCGCTGATTTGCTGCGGTTGATGATAAAAACCCGGCGCCGCCGGCATCATGGTCACGCCAAGCCTTGCCAGCTTAAGCATATTTTCCAAATGAATTGCACTTAATGGACTTTCCCGCGGTACCAAAATCAATTTACCGCCTTCTTTAATCACCACATCGGCGGCGCGCTCAATCAGATTATCGCTGGCGCCCATGGCAATGGCAGCCAAAGTACCGGTCGAACAGGGACAAATTACCATGTGTTTAGGCGCGGCAGAGCCTGAGGCCACCGGCGAAAACCAGTCATCTTTACCATACACCGTTAGCTGCCCTTTGCCGCAGTTAAACCGCTCCTGCAACTGCTCGGTACATTTATCTGGTGCGCCAGCTAATTTAATATTGTGCTCGGTAGCAAACACTACCCGGGCGGCGCTGGAAATAAGCAAATGCACCCGCACCCCCTGTAACAGCAGAAGTTCGAGCAAGCGCCAGCCATAAGGTGCGCCGGAGGCGCCGGTAAAGGCTAAGGTTATTTCCCGCATAATTATTCCCATTTTTGCGCTAATGCCTGGATCAGCTTGTCATGAATGCCGCCAAAACCGCCATTACTCATAATGACGATGTTATCACCCTTTGTTGCCTGTTCGACCAGCAAACCGACCAGCGCCTCGATATCATGCGACAGACGGGCTTTTGGGCTTAAGCTGCGGGTCAGGGCATCGAGTGACCAGTTGGCATTAGCCGGCTCGTATAAATACACATGATCAGCAATCGCCAACGAGACGGGTAACGCCGCTTCGTGCACGCCCATGCGCATGGTGTTTGATCGCGGCTCAAGTACGGCCAGTAACCTACCCTGGCCCACTTTATTTCGCACGCCCTGTAACGTGGTGGCAATGGCTGTAGGGTGATGGGCAAAATCATCGTACACTTTAATACCCGCAATGTCGGCTTTTAGCTCCATTCGTCTTTTCGGCGCCACAAACTGGCCCATTGCCTCAAGTGCAACGGCCACAGGCACCCCGGCGTGCCGGGCAGCCGCTATTGCCATCACCGCATTGTCAACGTTGTGCTGGCCACCTAATTGCCAGTGCAGCTCGCCTTGCAACTGCTGCCGGTAAAACAGTTTGAACGCACTGCCATCGTTATTTATCAGCTCTGCCCGCCAATCCTGACCATAGCTTTGCCGCTCACTCCAACAGCCCATGGCCAACGTCTGGCTAACGGCCTTGGTATCTTCCGGTGACAGCACCAGGCCATTTGCCGGCACCATGCGCAGCAAATGGTGAAACTGGCGTTGAATTGCCGCCAAATCAGGGAAAATATCGGCGTGATCAAACTCCAGATTATTAATCACCAATGTCCTTGGCCGGTAGTGTACAAACTTAGAGCGTTTATCAAAAAAGGCCGTGTCATATTCATCGGCTTCAATCACAAAAAAGGGTGATTCACCCAGCCTGGCCGAGGTATCAAAATTTTGTGGAATACCACCAATTAAAAAACCCGGTTTTAAGCCAGCGGCTTCTAAAATCCAGGCCAGCATACTGCTGGTGGTGGTTTTACCATGGGTGCCTGCCACCGCCAGCACCCAGCGATCCTGTAATACCTGCTCAGCCAGCCACTGTGGGCCCGAGGTATACCGCAGCCCCCGACTTAGCACATACTCTACCGCCTCATTGCCACGGGACAATGCGTTGCCGATGATCACTAAATCCGGCTCAGGGCTAAACTGACTGCTGTCATAGCCTTGCACCAAACCAATACCCAGCGCCGTTAATTGCTCGCTCATTGGTGGATAAACATTTTGATCAGAGCCGGTAACACTATGGCCCAGCGCTTTGGCAATTGCGGCAATACCGCCCATAAAAGTGCCACAAATACCTAAAATATGAATATGCATCAGTAATTTCCTGCTACGCAGGCCCGTTGGGATCAGAAAAACAGATAAAACTACGATCAAAACTGCAATTTAACAATAAATTCTTTAAAATAGCCCAGCCCTACAATTTTACACTAGCAATAAAAGGAATAATAAAATGCGCCGTATTTCCCCGGTACTGCAGCAGGACGGAGTAGAACCTGATTTAATAGCCCTGCTTAAAACGATTCTTGCTGCCTGTCGCGAAATCGCCTTTCGGGTCAGTCAGGGTGAACTGGCAGGTGTATTAGGTTCTACCCTTGGCGAGAATATTCAAGGGGAAACCCAAAAAAAACTTGATGTTATCGCCAACGAATTATTAAAAGAAGTTATCCTTGAAACCGGCGTAGTTAAAGCGATTAGCTCAGAAGAAGAAGACACTATCGTTGCCGGCAACCCTAAGGGTAAATATTTGGTGACCTTTGATCCGTTAGACGGCTCATCGAATACCGATATTAACAGTTTAATCGGCACTATCTTCTCTATTTTGCCTGCTGATCCCGCTAAAGAAGCTGACGACGCCAGTTTGTTTCTGCAGCCGGGTACTGCGCAGGTTGCTGCCGGTTATGTGCTGTACGGCCCCTCGACTATGCTGGCCCTGACTACCGGCCATGGTACCCGTTTATATACGCTTGATAACACTTACGGTGGTTTTTTGCTGACTGAAGATCAGGCTGCTATCCCCAAGTATACCACTGAATTTGCCATTAATATGTCAAATCAACGCTTCTGGCAGGAGCCGATGCAGCATTATATAGCCGATTTATTACTGGGTAAAACCGGCACCCGTGGTAAAAACTTTAATATGCGCTGGATAGCGGCAATGGTGGGTGATGTGCATCGGGTATTATGCCGCGGTGGTATTTTCGCCTACCCAACCGATACCAAAGATCCGCAAAAACCCGATAAATTGCGACTAATGTATGAAGCCAATCCAATGAGCTTTCTGGTAGAACAAGCAGGTGGTGTCAGTTCTACTGGCTACCAACGGATCATGGAGATTATACCTATCGATATTCACCAGCGGGTGGCGGTTATTCTGGGTTCAAAACATGAAGTGGAAACCTGTATTGGTTATCACAAAGCATAGTTATTTTTGCGGCTGCAGTTATAATAGCCGGCATAGTATCAATTAATCAAAAAGGAAGCAGTATGAGCTTAAGCGACGTAGCCGCAGGTAAGAACCTACCGGACGAAATTAACGTTATTATTGAAATCCCGGCTAACGCCGATCCGATTAAATACGAAGTAGATAAAAACACCGGTACCGTCTGGGTCGACCGTTTTATGTCAACGCCGATGTTTTATCCTTGTAATTATGGCTTTGTAAATCATACCCTGTCGTTAGATGGTGACCCGGTTGATGTGTTAGTTCCTACACCTTACCCACTGGTACCGGGTGCCGTAATTAAGTGTCGGCCGGTTGGTGTACTTAATATGTCAGATGAAGCAGGTGAAGACGCCAAGGTTATTGCGGTGCCTGTCAGCAAACTCACCAAGCTGTATGACCACATTCAGGACATTAACGATGTACCTGAACTGTTAAAACAGCAAATCCAACACTTCTTCGAGCGCTATAAAGAGCTGGAAGCTGGCAAATGGGTCAAAGTACAGGGCTGGGGCGATGCAGCTGCTGCCAAAGCGGAAATCATGACCTCGTTTGAACGGGCGAAAAAATAACATCAGTCGACTCTCGTATAAAAATAAAGCCGCTTTGCGGCTTTATTTTTTGAACGAAGCGGGCTTATTCGCTATTTTTTAGTATTATTGTCAGCTAAAAATACTAATAAGTCTGCCGTAGGCATTGGCTTGGCAAATAAGAAACCCTGCATTTCATCACAGCCCATCGCTTCCACTGCCTGCTGTTGTGCTACAGTTTCTACCCCTTCCGCAATTGTAGAGAGCCCCAACCGCTTACCAAGGTTAATGATCGTCTGCGCGATAACTTCTCCGGCAGGTTCGGTGACCTCACTCACAAATGCCCGGTCAACTTTAATCCGGTCAAGCGGCAGTTGCTGCAGATAACTTAATGATGAGAAACCAATACCAAAATCATCAATCGCCACTTTGATTCCGGCATTTTTAAGTTTTTGCAGGGCATCGATGACGATTTTAGGTTCATCCATGACCACTGACTCAGTGATCTCTAACTCTAACAGCGCCGGATCAATATCATAACGGTTAACACAATCAATGACCGTCTGCACAAAGTGATGATTTCGAAATTGTGGCATCGAGACATTGACGGCAATCCGTAAATTACTGAAGCCCTGCTTTGCCAGATGCTTTATTTGCTGACAAGCCTGCTCCAGTACCCAACTGCCGATTTCTACGATTAAACCTGAATACTCTGCCAGCGGAATAAACACAGCAGGCGAGATATATTTGCCATCAGCAACTGGCCAGCGCAGTAATGCCTCCATTCCGACGACTTGTTTGCTGCTTAACGATACCTGCGGCTGATACCACAACTCCAGTTTATCGCGACTGAAATCACTTCTCAGTTTTCGCAGCAGTGACAACCGCTCTGCCATTTCATCTTCCATTTCTGGCTGATAATACTGGTAACTCTGACTAATACTTTTCTTAGCTTTATTCAGGGCAATATACACATGTTTTAAGATGGTAAGGCCCTGCTCTGAAGAATCAGTTAAGTGGCATAAGCCAAAGGTTGCGGTAACCTGTAACGCATGTTCTGACGCCTGAAAGGGCTCATTAAACAACGCTTCTAAGCGCTCAGGAGTTAATTCGTGTGAAGGACCTACCAAACCAAATACATCGGCACCAATTCGCCCCAGCTGGCAGCTGGTGCCAAAGAAAGCAATCAGGCGCAAAGTAAGCGCAATCAGCAGTTCGTTTCCTACATCCTGCCCCAAACCATCATTAACATCAGAGAAATGATCAATATCGACCAGTACCGCCACCATGCCCTCAGAGTCAAAGCGACGGGTGTCCTGTAAAATCTGTATAAACTCATTGCGGTTAGGAGTTTTAGTAAGCGGATCAATATAAGCAGCATGTTTTAGCTGCTGAAATAAAGTCACATTTTCATATCCGATAGAAATGTTACTTAAAAATACTTCTATCAATTGCCGGTCAAAGGCTTCAATAGGTCGGTTGGTCTCTATATATACGGCAGCACAATGGTTATCACTGCCCAAATACAATACCGTATCCTGCTGGCCGAAAATATTTTGCCGCTGACTTAAACATAAACTAATTTGCTGCACGATCCTTGGGTTATCTAACTTGTCGAGCTGACATTTTATAAACGGTGCATAATGACCCGCTGCGCCTAGCACATAAATTTTATCGCTGGCGCTGCCATCATCTTCAATCTGGGCGCATAGTACGCCTTCGGCATGCAGCCCGATTAACGACGCAATTTGTGTAACAACACCTTCTGAAAACTCGTGCAGCGAATGTTGCTCGAGCAGATTTGCCCCAGCATTAATGATTTTTTGCAGACCAATCCGGTTCTGATTAATAGTTCGAATTTGTTGATAAGAACGAATGGACGCAATAATAGTAGTAACGAGTTTGCCGCGGGTCAGCTCTGTTTTAGTTTTGTAATCATTAATATCATATTCTTTAATGACACTTTCTTCAGGAGCATAGCCGGGCTGTCCCGTTCTGAGCACTATCCGCAGCTCTTCGAGGTGCAGCTCATCGCGGATCCGTTGTACCACTTTTAACCCGGCATCATCAGATTCCATGACAACATCCAGCAATACCATGGCGATATTTGTGTTGTTGTGTAAAAACCGAATGGCTTCGTCGCCGGAATAGGCATGGTGAAAATTCAGTTTACGGCCAAGGACAATAAGATCGTTCAGAGCGAGCTTGGTAACAGTGTGAATTTCTTCGTCATCATCAACGATCAGAACATTCCAGACACCAATCGCCAGCTCAGGTTCAGACGAGGTTTGCTCGTCTTCTGCAAAAAACAGAAAATCTTCATCTGTTTCATTCGATTTCATGATTACGCCTTAATCTGTCTCTTGCTGTAAATATACATGTATACGTTAAAAAACGAAAAACGAATTGTCGTTTATTTTTATCTTATTTTACCAGAGAGCTTTATGGCATAAATAATCAGCGCTACTTGCTGCTAACTCTGCTTAGTGCCAAGATAACATTAATTTTTCAATAAATACCGGAATTATCGTGAACAAAATAACCCCGGCGACGGGGCAGCAGCGACTGTTAAAACTGGCGCGCTATCACTTAGGCACGCCGGTGGCAAACAAAACGGCAGAATCTGTCAGTGAGCCTGCTGAAATCTCTGACCACGCTCCTGGCAATGCGAAGCTGCAGCAACTTGCTGCGCGTTCAGGGGCACCAGAGCCAGGTACAGCGTTAACTCTGGCACAAAGGGTTACTCGCCGCTTACAAATGCAGCGCGAGCGCCAGCAACAAAACCTGGAAAAGATTATGGCGCTTGCTCTGGAGTACTGCCCGGAGCGGGTATCAGCACAGGAGATAGATCCAGATTGGTTTTCCCAATATTGTGAGTTGGTTTTAAATATCTCTAACGACAACATGCAGCAGTTATGGGCAAAAATTCTGGCGGGAGAAATAGCGACACCGGGTCGGTTTTCCTTAAAAACCTTGCAAATTCTGCAGCAAATGAGCCACAAAGAAGCACAAAGTCTGCAATTGGCGGCCAGTTTAAGTTGTCGTAGCCGACAAGAGCAAAGTGGTCGTATTTACTTCGGATACATACGTAAGCCCTCACTCTGGCAACTTCTTACTGGTCGCAGTATGGCATTGCTAAACTTAAGTCAGTTTGGTTTATCCTATCCACAAATACTGAATCTGGTTGATATTGGCATTTTACACAATGTCGAAATTGAAAGCGGTGAGTTACAGCCCGGCCAAAGCTTTAGTTGGCAATTTCAAAGCCAAACGCTAAATTGCACCGCGCTAAAGCGTGGTGTAGTGCTGCAATATTACAAATACACCGCAGTAGGCACCGAATTATTACCACTATTAAATAGTCCCACTCACAGCGGATATTTAAGCGCCTTGCAGCAACAATTGGCTTCCGTATTACTATTTAAATAGCACCGGCTAACGAAACGACAGCGGGGCGTTGGCTACGGTGATGTCAGTGAAAAACGCGCCAGCAAGCTATCTAACCTGGCGGGTTCCAGAGGCTTGAATACAATGTCATCCATACCAGCAGCGCGGTATGTTGCTATTTCTGCCGGCATCGCATGGGCGGTAAAAGCCACAATAGGTGTCTGACGATACTGTGGTAGTTGCCGCAACTGTTTGGTTATTTCCACCCCTGACATATCTGGCAGTTGAATATCCAACAGAATCATATCAAAACACTGCTCTTCACAGAGTAAAAAAACTTGTGCTGCAGAAGCAGCCGTATGCAACACCAGTGGTTTGTTTTTTAAAAGTACCTGCACAAATGCCAGATTAGTTTCATTGTCATCGACCACCAGAATATGCTGCAGGTTTGCTACTGTCGGCAGCTGGTTGCCTGCAGCCTGCACCACAGCCAGGCAGAACTGATCGCTGGCCTGCACCTTAGGTAGCGTTTGTTGCCATGCGCTCAGGCTGTCTGCGGCGGCGAAACACAACACCGCTTTTTGCTTGCGGGCATAGTCGGTTATGGTGTTCCAGTGCTGACGCTCTGTCGCTGATGGTAAAAACAGCAATACTAAATCAAATTTTTTGCTTTGAATTAGCTGTTCCAGTTCACTGAGCGTATGACAGGTTGTCAGCTGAGAAGATATCGCATTAAGGGCTACGCTACGTTGCTGCAAACGTTCTTCGTCAGCATCAAAAACTAAAACATGCTGCAGCCTGTTTTGCGGGCTGACGGGTTCAGTCTGAACCACAGTGGTTAATTGCAAAATACAACCGAGCCCATCCAGAGATTGAAAGGTAAATTCCCCGCCCGCCTTTCTCATTGCTTTTAACAACGCGATATCCGCATCACTCCATTGCAAATCCAAAACATCATTTGTCTGAATCAGCTCACGGCAATGCGCTGGCAGGCCATTACCATTGCAACCGGCAGTTAAACGTAAAACAGGCTGTTGTCCGGTTAACTGCAATTGAATCGAGAGGGTGATTTTACTTACGTCATCGCCGCGAAGCGATAACATAATTAACGCATGCAATTGTGAGCGCAACGTGCGGCCGCAAATCTTAACGGCATAAGACAGATTATCAGGATGCTCCTGCCAGTCCAGCATCACCGCCCCTGTGGCCGCTAATTCATTAAATTCGGCAATATACTGCCCCAGCCAATCACTCAGTTTAATCTGCGCCCCTTTAGCATCAGCATCTGCAAACTGATAGAATCCTGCCAATAAGTGCATTTGAGATAACCGTTGTAGCTGAATGTGCTGCAATTGATCACGTCGTTGCCATAGCAGCAGACTTTGCTCAAACCAATGGCAAATCTGACGTCGCTGCAGTTGTTGCTCTGTCATTAGACGGCTACGCTGCTGCTCAATCCCGGCCACTTCATTATTATGCTGCTGCACACGTTGATTGAGTTGTTGTATCAGTTGCTCAGTGTTTAACTGTTGCTGGTCAAGCTTGCTTGCGAGCTGGTTAAATGCTGACTGCAATGGCTTTAGTGCAGGGACCAGTTGCTGCGATATCTGACAGTCTGGCCGGGCATTTTGCAACCGTCGCAAGTTATGGGCTAATAATTCAACGTCTGTGGCCAGTCTTAATTGTTCGCGCCTGGTGGCGACACTACTGAATACCAGACCGATGGCCAGAGCAGCGGTCAGCAAAGCTAAAGGAATAAGCCAGATAAGCCATGGCTGAGCTGTACTGAACACCACCACAATATAACCATTATCAGACAATGGTGTGGCAATGGCAGGCTGCACAATTGCAAGCCCAGCACTGATCGGCAGCACCGCAATTTGCTTTCCCTGTCCATCTAATGTACTGACCTGATAGGTTTTTGGAGCTGTTGCCAGCACTGGCACCGTTGCGGTATCGACACTGCTGGCAATCAATTGCCGTTGTGAATTGTAAGCGGCAATCTGCTCTACCCCAAATGGCGAACTGACTTGAATTTGCTTGAGTTGATTCGCTAATTGCTGATGATTATTGTTAGCCGACAAGTTAGCCTGAACAGCATAGTTAACCGTAATGGCTAATTGCTGGACTTGCTGTAATTGCTGGTTACGGTTTTCATTATTAAGCCATAGCACAACCAGCAGCCAGGCCAGCAGCAACGCAAGCAGCCAGGGTGCAATTAACTGTTTGAATGTATTTGTCAAAATGATATTGCCGTCATTCGGAATACCGTTACTATAATGCGAATTTGCGGTAGCAACAAGGGTTGTACCGCAGGACACAGACCAACAGCAATGGGTTAGTTACCGACCGGTTTAGAAATGTAATTCTACCCCGGCAAAGACCCCTTTAAAATCGAGGTTGCTGTAGAGATTGTCAAGATCATCCAGACGCAAATTAACTGCCCGGTAACCCACTTTCAACCGGATATCTACCGTCAACGAATCGACAACCTCGTAGCCGATACCCGCTTGCAAATCGTACATTCTGCTGTCGCTCCAACCAACATAGCTGCCTTGTGCAAACACATCAAGTCCGGTCAACGGTAAACCTACTTTACTGCTGACGTACACCATCGGTAGCCATTGCGACACTGACTCTTCACCCTGCAAACCATCTTCTGCCTGCTCTTCCAGAGACGCGTAACCCTTAATATGCTTGCCATTCAAGCCCAGATCCAATGCAACAACACTGTTATCTAAAATTTCGTAATACAACACCACATCGGTATTGGTCAGATCTACCTGATTCCTGACCGAGGTATTCACGGTAAACGCTTCACCCGCAAAACTAAATTGCCCATCAATTAACGTTACGCCCTCGGCTTGCAGTTGATTATGAGCCAGCCGGATATTCGGCAGTACCGGGATCGGGTGTTCCAAAGCGATAAAATACGAACCCTGGTTTTTAGAATCAAAATTAAAGGTAGGTGCAGGTTCGCTATTACCAAAACTTCCACTTACCTCTGAGCGCCAGCCATCACCACCAAGATACAGGCCAAGCAGCGTATCAGCGGACGCCTGACTGGTAATGAGCAGGGAACCAAGTGCTAACGACAATGCTGCTTTATTCATGGTGCTTTTCTTCATATTGTTTACCCTTGTATCAATAATTCTGATAGATCAATCAGTGCTGCATTTGCCCGGGATATGTAATTTGCCATCACCAGACTGTGGTTGGCGAGCAAACCAAAGCCGCTGCCATTTAATACCATCGGGCTCCATATCGGTTGTTGTGTTGCTTCCAGTTCCCGGATAATTTGTTGTAAACTTACCATAGCGTTGCGCCGGTGCAGCACTTCAGCAAAATCCACTTCTACTGCTTTTAAATAATGTAGTAGTGCCCAGGCTGCACCGCGTGCCTCATAAAATTCATCATCAATTTTCCACCAACTGGTTTTTACCCGCTGCTGGCCCGGCGCATTTGTAGATTGCCGTGCGCCAACATCACCGGCCAAATCTGTATTTAACCGGTCCTGACCGACACTGGCACTTAGTCTCTGTGAATAGCTTCCTAAGCGCTTTTCGACATTCTTTAACCAATCCCTCAAATTGTCAGCTCTGGCATAAAACTGGCTTTCGGGCAACGTACTGTCGGACAACGCATTGCGGTAGAGGTACAGCTGATTGATCGCTTTACGATACTCAGACTCTGCACTGGGAATAGCCCAGCTGCGATGATCGATATTAAATTGTGGCTGCGCCACTTTTAAAAACTCATTCTCAGCAGACTGTGATTGTGACCGGCTAAAGTCTTTACGAAATGCCAGCGCCAGATCACGAGACATTTCAAGCACACCAAACTCCCAGGCGGCCATATTGTCGAGCAAACTAAACGGAGGCAGAATATCATTTGCCAAATATCCACCCGGTTTATCCAGCAACGTTTCCGTCACTTGAATCAGGGCGGTAGTTGTTGTGTATCCTACCCGGGACGCTGCATTGCCGCTTAGCTGAGTTTGTTGTAACTGTTCCGTCATCACTGCAGGCTCTCGGCTTACCCACCAACTTGTCACCACAAAAATAAATAACACCAGGCCCAGCGCCAGGTAACTCATATTACGTTTATTCATTACATATCCTTAGCGACGTGGCATTTCGGTTAGCGGCATACTTAACTCAAGTTGCTGACCATTGCTAAAAGTCAGGGATAGATTAACACTCTCCCCCACTAACAAGGGTTGCAGCGGGTCAAACAGCATCAGATGCAAGCCGCCGGGTTGTAACGTAACACTGGTATTGGCTTCAATAGCGATATGGGGTATCTGCTCCATTCTCATGACACCGTCCTGATGGCTATGTTGATGCAACTCAGCCCGTTCAAAGGCGCTACTTTTAACAGCAGTTAAACTGACGGTTTCAGCGGTATTATTCTGGATGGTAAAATAACCTGCGGTTACTGTCCGGCCGGGCATTGGCACCCTGACCTGGCCATCAGCGACGATAAGTTCTGCGCCATTCGCAGCCAAACCGATTACCGCTATAGCCATCAAAAATATCAATCTGATCATGTTACGCTCCCTTAACAAATTTAGTTTATCTTACACCAAATAAGGGCAGCTGGCAGCGACCAGTAGCAAAGTTATCGAACGAAACATCGGTGGGGCCCGGTACAGCTAGCTCCGGGTTTTTTGCCATGACAACAAAATTGGCGTCACGACGCTCCACAGCAGGAACGCCGACAACATAGTGACAACCGGCAGCAGATACAGCAGTAATAAGCTGCTTGCGGTCATCATCACTTACTCTACCGCAGGTGTTGAGTCGGCTTTAGTAGGCGTCTCTTTATGCTCGGCAAGTTTATTATCAGCATTAAATAACTGGCGAACGTCTGCAGCGGCTTGTTCCATTGCCTGGCGCGCCTGTTTGGCAACGGTAATTTTTAAATCAGCCAACTGATTCGCAGCCATTTGTTGTAAAGCCTCTGTTGCAGGGTTAGCTTGAACCGGGGCAGCAGTGAACATAACGGCAGCAGTTAACGTTAAAGCAGCTAAAGTTTTCATTTTATATTCCTTCATAATAGTTAAATAAGTTGATACTACAACTTAGCTATTACAAAGCTTATGCCAACTTTAGATAAACAGTAACAAGCTGATTTAAAGCACTATTTTTATAAATAAAGCGACATTGGTTTTTTGCAAAACCAAGGCAAAACCAAAAAGTGGTGAAATTAACTACTCAATTAGTCAATTTCTTCACACTGGATTCAGCCTGCGTTTTTTAGTTAGTTTTCTGGTACAAATCCCAGTGCCTGTACTAACACTTCTGGTCCGGCACTGGCTAAATGACCATTTTCACTCAGGTGACGGCGCCATAATCTGGCACCAGGCAACCCCTGAAACAATCCAAGCATATGGCGGGCAATGTGCCAGAAACGTGCCCCTTGCTGCATTTGCTGTTCGATATAAGGCAACATGGCCCGCACGAGTTCATGCTGACTTAGCGCGCGCGGTTCATCGTGATAAATAAAGTGGTCAACCTGGCTAAGTAAATAAGGGTTGGTATAGGCTTCACGTCCTACCATGACGCCGTCGACCAGGCTGAGTTGATAATTAACGTCGTCCAGGGTTTTGATGCCACCGTTAATACTGATATCGAGCTGTGGGAAATCTTTCTTTAATTGATGTACTCTTGGATAGTCCAGCTCAGGGATTTCCCGGTTCTCTTTTGGACTTAAGCCTTTTAACCACGCTTTGCGGGCATGAACAATAAACTGCTGGCAGCCGGCATCCGCTATGGTACCGACAAAGTCGGTTAAAAACTGGTAACTGTCGAGCTCATCAATGCCAATCCGACTTTTTACCGTCACCGGTATCGAAACTGTATCCAACATCGCGCTGACGCAACTGGCAACGAGTTCTGGTTTCGCCATTAAACAGGCACCGAACAACCCATTTTGTACCCGATCAGACGGGCAACCAACATTAATATTAACCGCGTCATAACCGCGCTGCTCAGCCATCCTGGCACACTGGGCCATCTCGGCCGGGTTAGAACCACCTAATTGCAAAACCAGCGGATGCTCCTGCTCGTTAAAAGCAAGATAATCTCCTTTGCCATGAATGAGTGCGCCAGTAGTCACCATCTCGGTATATAAAACAGCATGCTTTGTCATCAGCCGGTGAAAATAGCGGCAATGCCTATCGGTCCAATCCAGCATGGGGGCGACAGAGAATTTATGATCCATAGAGTGAATAGCCAATAGTCGTGTACCTGCTCTAAGCAATAGCGTATTAAGCGGCGTATTGTACATCAATAGCGCTCAAAATTGACCGTCATCTGGCAATTAACAACAAGCACTTTGCGTGGAACTTATATCGCATTATGCTACACTGCGAACCACTGCTGCCATGAGATAATATTACGTATGTCGACAGAATCATTAGTAAGCCGGGCGAAAACAATTTGCGATAAAAATGGCGCGCGCTTTACCTCTATCCGGGAAAAAGTATTTCGGTTAATGGCGGAAACTGATGGTGGCATGGGCGCTTATGACTTGCTGGAGCGATTAAAATTAACCGAGCCTGCCGCGAAACCTGCCACCATTTATCGTGCACTGGAGTTTTTGACCGAACAGGGTTTTATTCATAAAATTGAATCCAGCAATGCCTTTATGTTGTGTCATCACTTTGGTCATCACCATCCGGCGCAGTTACTAATCTGTGACAGTTGCGGCAGCGTGAGCGAATTGCATTCTGATGTCCTGCAACAGGAGTTCAGCGCACTTGCTACAAAGCAGGGCTTTCAAATTAAACACCAGACCATTGAAGCTCATGGCTTTTGCCATAAATGCCAGCAAGTTGCATAAATTATCGTAAAATCATAAGCTGGCTTGTAGGATCAACTAATTGCTCCTAATCTTATACTGGCTTGCTGGAATCATCCAACCAAAAATTTACAGGCGCGCTCCATGAATGTTGAGTATATAAACCCGTTTCTGTCTTCTCTTGTTAACGTATTAGCCACCATGGCCAATACCACTATTGTGCCGGGCCAGCCCCGAATAAAAAAAGATGAAGTGGCGCGTGGCGATGTGTCAGGGTTAATTGGCATGGTAGGTAGTGACATCAAAGGCTCGTTCTCCGTCAGTTTTGAAGAAAGTCTGGCATTGGAAGTTATGTACCGGATGCTGGGTGAAAAACCGAAAACTATTGATGCCGATGTTACCGATATGGTCGGTGAAATAACCAATATGGTCACCGGCGGCGCCAAGCGCATTTTAGGCGATAAGGGTTATGAGTTCTCGATGGCGACCCCCATCGTTGTGTCGGGTAAAGCCCACACCATTACGCATAAATGTGAAGGTCCGACGATATTAATGCCGTTTAACTCAGAGTTTGGCAAAGTTCATATTGAAGTCAGCTTTGACAAGTAACCCCTGAGTATTCAGTTAAGTAAGGTTGTAATATAGCGATAATCAACGCGTGGGGTGATATTGCAAAGTAGCTCATAAGGAATAGTATCGGCGCATTCTGCCACGCGCTCAATTGCCAGCTCCGGGCCCCACAATACAGCTTCGGCACCAATTGCCTCAATAGGACTTTCGCCCAAATCTACCGTAATCATATCCATTGATACCCGGCCAACCAGCTTTACCTCCCGCCCTGCCAGCCAGACTGGCGTGTTATTCCTGGCATGGCGCGGATAACCGTCACCATAGCCAATAGCAATAACACCAATCCAGGTTGTCGCGGTTGCTTGCCAGTGGCCACCGTAGCCGACTGTTTCGCCTTGCTTAACCTGGCGCATGGCAATCAATCTGCTGCTTAAACGCATAACGGGGTGCAACAAATGCTGCTGGCCCTGCTGATTTGGCAGGGGAGAAATACCATGCAGCATCAAGCCGGGGCGCACCCAGTCGCCATGACTTTGTGGCAAGCTGATAATAGCCGCACTGTTGGCCAGGCTTTGCTGTTCGGCTTTGTCGTTGCAAAGCTGTTGAAACATGGCAAGTTGCTGCTCAGTTTTTGCCGAACCTGGTATATCGGCACAGCAAAAGTGGCTCATTAGCCGAATTCCGGGTTGTACCGTTGGACATTGCCATAAACGCCGATAAAACTCAGCAAACTGCTCTGGCGCTATACCCAAACGGTGCATACCAGTATCAATTTTTAACCAGACTTTAAGCTGGCCATCTAATTCCGCCTGCTCAAGTGCCTGCAATTGCAGTTCATTATGCACTACGCTCTGCAGATTATTAGCCAGCAAAATAGGTAATTCTGCGGCTTCGTAAAAGCCTTCCAGTAATACAATTGGCTTAACAATGCCGCCGGTTCGAAGCGCCAGCGCTTCATCTATTCTGGCTACAGCAAAAGCATCTGCGTCAGTTAATGCCTGCGCTACTTTTACCAGGCCATGACCATACGCATTCGCTTTTAGTACTGCCAGCACTTTGCTCGCAGGCGCTAATTGCTGCACCCGGCGTAAGTTATGGCTAAGGGCAGCCAGATTAATTTGTGCTACCGGCCGGCGTGACATTAATACTCGTCCTCAAAGCGGGCACTGCCGGCATAGTTATCAAAGCGTGAGAAATGGCCATGGAAGGTTAAGCGAACTTTGCCGATAGGGCCATTACGCTGCTTACCAATAATAATTTCTGCCAGCCCTTTTTCAGCGCTGTCTTCGTGATACACCTCATCCCGATAAATAAACATAATCAAGTCGGCGTCCTGCTCGATAGAACCTGACTCCCTTAAATCAGAGTTTACCGGTCGCTTATCGGCGCGCTGTTCCAGGCCGCGGTTAAGCTGTGACAATGCAATTACCGGTACCTTCAGCTCTTTGGCTAACGATTTTAACGAGCGCGAAATCTCAGCGATTTCCAGGGTACGGTTTTCACTTAACCCCGGTACCGTCATTAACTGTAAATAGTCGACCATGATCATACTAAGGCCACCATGCTCCCGCGCAACACGCCGTGCCCGTGAACGCACCTCGGTTGGTGTCAGCCCTGATGCATCATCGATATACATTTTGCCCTTGCTGTTAAGTAATTCAATCGCAGAGGATAAACGCGCCCAATCTTCGTCTTCCAACTGGCCAGTACGTACCTTGGTTTGATTAATCCGGCCTAAAGAGGCCAGCATACGCATCATAATCTGGTCTGAGGGCATCTCAAGACTGAAAATAAGTACGGGCTTGTCGCTGGTAATAGCGGCATGCTCACACAAATTCATAGCAAAAGTGGTTTTACCCATTGAAGGACGAGCGGCAACAATAATTAAATCCGATGGCTGAAAACCATTGGTCATTTTATCCAGGTCCATATAGCCGGATGACAAACCGGTGATACCCGTTTGAGGCGAGCGAAACAGCGCATCAATTTTATCGATGGTTTTAGCCAAAATATTATTGATCGGCTCCGGACCTTCATTGGCATTAGCGCGCTGTTCAGCAATCTTAAATACTTTACTCTCAGCAAAGTCGAGTAACTCAGCACTGGTGCGGCCCTGAGTATCATAACCCGCGTCGGCAATATCATGTGCCACGGCTATCATATCGCGCACCACAGCCCGTTCCCGCACAATGTCAGCATAGGCCATGATATTGGCTGCACTTGGCGTGTTTTTGGCTATTTCACCTAAATAAGCAAAACCGCCAATATCGTCTAATTGCTGATTGGCCTCAAGCGCTTCTGAAACGGTAATTAAGTCTATTGGCTGGTTAGCTTCGGCGATTCTGGCCATGGCGCTGAAGATAAAGCGGTGCGAGCGCAGGTAAAAATCCTGCTCAACCACTTTTTCTGAAACTCTGTCCCAGGCCTGATTATCCAGCATTAAACCGCCCAGCACAGATTGCTCGGCTTCGATAGAGTGCGGCGGCATTTTCAGGCCGGCAACTTGCTTGTCTTTATTACTGCTCATAACACCTGACAGATTTTGAAATAACTGTGCAATGCTACCTTGCAAGCGGCAGAATAAAAAGCAACGTAGAGATTATTTTTAAAATGAAAGGGCGTAACGGTGGGAAAAACGGCGGAAGAGGTTGGCGCACCGCATGGCAGTGCGCCAGTAGCCTTAGGCTTCTGCGATAATAACAACTTTAATCGTTGCTACTACTTCAGCGTGTAACTGCAGATCGATATCGAACTCACCAGTTTCACGTAAAGTACCGTTAGGTAACTTCACTTCAGCTTTAGATACTTTTACGCCCGCTTCAGTAATGGCATCAGCGATATCGCGGGTACCTACTGAACCAAACAGCTTGCCTTCGTCACCGGCTTTAGAAGCGATAGTCACTTCAGCCAGTTCTGCCAGCTTAGCAGCGCGGTCGTTAGCGGCAGTTAAATCAGCAGCCATTTTGGCTTCTAATTCAGCACGACGCTGTTCAAACTTTTCAGTGTTAGCTTTGTTAGCCGGAACTGCTTTACCCTGTGGGAATAAGAAGTTACGAGCATAACCAGACTTAACAGAAACATTGTCACCTAAACCACCAAGGTTAGAGACTTTGTCTAACAGAATAACTTGCATACTTATACCCCTTCTGTATTAGCTGTGTGAGTCGCTGTACGGCAACAAGGCCAGGTAGCGAGCGCGCTTAATAGCACGAGCCAGCTGACGCTGATACTTAGCGCTGGTACCAGTAATACGGCTAGGTACGATTTTGCCGCTTTCTGTAACATAGTTTTTCAGAACAGCGGTATCTTTGTAATCAATCTCTACAGTGCCTTCTGCAGAAAAACGGCAGAATTTACGGCGACGGAAAAAACGTGACATTTGTCTGTCTCCTAACTTATTTGTTCAATCTGCTGGGCGTGCAGTACCAGTTTTGCCTGACCACTGCGGTTTTGGTGCCGGTTTAAAAACCCGCTAACCTTTACCATGCTACCCAACGTCAAAGTTTGAGCTTGCTGATGTAACACTGTGCCACTTAATACTATCTGCATTCTGACATAAGCCTGACGGTTAAGGCCGGCTTCCTGCTGATTGCTTCTGTGTTCTACGGTGATAACAGTGTGCGGTATTCCCGCCGGACTCTCACTGCGTTCAGGGTGCCGGCATACGGCGCCACTAAGCACGATGATGTTGTCCATCAAACTTACTCTTCGTTTTCTACCTGCTCTTCTGATTCACGAGGAGCACGGTCACGAGGACGGTCGTCACGTGAACGCTCTTCACGTACCTTAGCCATTGGAGATGGCTCAACTACGGCACCGTTAGTGCGCATAATCAGGTTACGTAATACAGCATCGTTGTAACGGAAGTTAGTTTCCAGCTCATCAATCACTGTTTGTGGTGCTTCCACGTTAAGCAACACGTAGTGTGCTTTGTGCAGTTTTTGAATTGGGTAAGCCAGTTGACGACGGCCCCAATCTTCCAAACGGTGGATAGTACCGCCCGCTTCTTTGATTGAGCCTGTGTAACGCTCAATCATACCAGGCACTTGTTCACTCTGATCAGGGTGAACCATAAAAACGATTTCGTAATGACGCATTGTAGCTCCTTACGGTTAGTAAGCCTCGGGTGAGCTCGGCCGGGCTCGCATAGAGGCAAGGAACGTGAGTGTATGGCCGAAGGTCGCGTATTTTACGGAGTTAGCGGGTAAATAACAAGCAGAATATAAAGTAAAGAATTTAAAACCCAAACTAGTTAAAACATTTTAGCTTCGCTGGCGCACTGCTTCGAATAAGCAAATACCCGCAGCAACCGACACATTAAGGCTGGAAACGCTGCCAAACATCGGTATTTTTACCAGACTGTCACAGGTTTCGCGGGTTAAGCGGCGTAAGCCCTCGCCTTCCGCGCCCATCACCAACGCCAGCGGACCTTTAAAATCAGCCTGGTAAATTGTGGTGTCAGTTTCACCGGCGGCACCGACCACCCACACTCCGGCATCCTGCAACTCTCGCAGGGTACGGGCTAGATTGGTGACGGTAATAAAAGGGACTGCTTCAGCCGCACCGCACGCCACCTTGCGCACCACAGAGGTTAGCTTGGCAGATCTGTCTTTCGGTGAGATAACCGCATGAACGCCGGCGGCATCGGCACTTCGCAAAATAGCACCGAGGTTATGCGGGTCGGTTACGCCATCTAATACCAGCAGAAAAGGCTTGTCTTTTTGCTCCAGCAAGGTTGCCAGATCGCTCTCATTACCACTGCTGGCTAAACGTGCCTTGGCAACAATACCCTGATGCTGGCCGCTGACCATGTCATCTAAGGTTCTGCGGTTACAAAACTGTACCGAAATTCCGTTCTGGCGCGCCTGCTGAATCAACGGTTGCATGCGCTTGTCTTCACGGTCCTTCATGATAAACAGCTCTAAAATATCCTGCGGCGCCCGCTCTAACAGGGCGTTAACCGCATGGATACCAAATACAAAATCTGCACTCATTATACGTTGTTTCTCTTTAATAATTTAGTCGGCAATATTAAGACTTTTTTGCTTTACGCCGTGGTTTCTTAACAGCAGTTTTTGCTGCTTTCGGTTTATCAGCCTTTTTTGCTGCGGGTTTAGCTGCGCCTTTGCTGGGAGTTTTGCTACTGCGCCTGCCCGGCTTGGCGTCTTTTTCGGCAAAAGCGGCATTGCGACTGGCTTTGACTGCCCGGCCGGAAACATTATGTTTTGGCTCGCCCACTACGGCTAAATCAATTTTGCGGGACTCTAAGCTTACGGCCAGTACTTTCACTTTAACCTGATCGCCCATCCGGTAACTAACGCCACTGTGCTCACCGAGTAACACCTGACGCTCAGCATCAAAACGATAGTAATCGTTTTGCAGCGAGGTGACGTGCACCAGCCCTTCAATATATAAATCGCTAAGCCTTACAAATAAACCAAAGTTGGTGACGGTTGAC
This sequence comes from Arsukibacterium sp. UBA3155, assembly GCA_002364615.1. GTDB lineage: Bacteria > Pseudomonadota > Gammaproteobacteria > Enterobacterales > Alteromonadaceae > Alishewanella. The sequence goes on from DEYP01000028.1 coordinate 102,240, forward strand.
ACCACACCTTCGAATTCGGTGCCAAGATGGTCCTGCATATATTCACATTTTAACCAGTCTGATACTTCGCGCGTGGCATCGTCGGCACGGCGCTCTGTCATCGAGCACTGCTCACCAAAATGGCTTATTTCTTTTTCACCGTAAGCACGCTCACCTGTCACCTGCTGGTTTTGTTTGAGTAAGAGGGCTTTAATCGCCCGGTGTAACACCAGATCAGGGTAACGGCGAATGGGTGAGGTAAAATGGGCATAGGCCTCCAGCGCCAGGCCGAAGTGTCCCTGATTATCTCCCTGATACACCGCTTGTTTCATGGAGCGGAGCATGGTCGTTTCAATCAGTTCCCGATCAGGACGATCAGCCAGACTGGCCAGTACCTGCGTCAGTTCCAGTGGAGTAGGTTCGCTGGATAAATTTGCCTCAATGCCCAGTTCAGCTAAAAAACGCCGGAAGTTGGCAAAGCGATCGCCGTCAGGGCGCTCGTGCACCCGGAACAATGCGTGCGCTTCATGTTTTTCAATAAAGCGGGCCGAAGCCACATTGGCCATAATCATACATTCTTCAATGATTTTATGGGCTTCGTTGCGATGCACTGGCACTATTTGTTCAATCTTACGATGGCTGTTAAAAACAAAGCGGGTTTCTACCGTTTCAAACTCGATCGCGCCGCGCTGGCCACGTACTTTAGCCAGTTTTTTATATAAGCTGTACAGCGTTTCTAAATTCGACAGGTTTGCATCATATTGCTGACGAAGTTCTGGGTCGCCTTGCAAAATTTTATGTACTTTATTGTAAGTAAAACGCGCGGCAGAATGCATCACCGCTTCATAAAACTGATAACTCTCCAGCTTACCGGTGCTACTAATCTGCATTTCCGCAACAAAACATAACCGATCGGTATGCGGATTTAGCGAGCAGAGACCATTTGATAACGCTTCAGGTAACATCGGTACTACGTGATCGGGAAAATACACCGAATTACCGCGCTCTAAAGCGCTGCGATCCAGTGGCGTATCAGGTTTGACATACGCACTAACATCGGCAATCGCTACCCACAGTTTCCAGCCGCCATTTTCTTTGGCTTCGGCGTATACGGCATCGTCAAAATCACGGGCATCTTCACCATCAATAGTAACCAGTGGCAATTTAGTCAAATCAACCCGGCCCAGCTTCGCCTCTGCAGGAACCTGCTCACCGTATTTAGAAACTTGATCTAACACCGCCTGCGGGAATTCATGCGGAATTTGATGATTACGAATAGCCACTTCAATTTCCATACCGGGCGCCATATGCTCACCCAGCACTTCAATAACTTTTCCTACCGCACTAACCCGTTTTGACGGGCGCTGAGTAATTTCTACCAGTACTATCTGGCCATGGCGTGCGGCACCCTGCTCGCCCTCCGGGACCATAATATCCTGGGTAATACGCGGATCATCCGGTACCACTACACATACAGCGTTATCTTTATAGTAGCGTCCCACCACAGGCTCGCTTCTGGGTTCTAGTACCCGCACCACCCTGGCTTCAACTTTATCTTTACTCTTCATTGCTGCCGCGGTTGCCAGCACTTTATCGCCTGGTAATACCCGCTGCATTTCATGATAAGGCAGGTACCAATCCGGACCGCCCTGCTCCAGCTTTAAGAAACCGAACCCTTCGCGGTGGCCAATGACTATACCCTTTACCAAATCCATATGATCAACCAGACCATATCGCTTACTCTTGGTGAAAATCAGCTGGCCATCACGCTCCATCGCCCGTAAGCGTTTTTTCAGCGCAAAGATGGCATCATCATCAGTCAGGCGAAGCTCGGTAACTAATTCATCAAAATAGGCAGGTTGTTGCCGCTTTTCGATATGCTCCAGGATAAACTCCCGGCTGGGGATGGGGTTGTCGTATTTTTCTTGCTCACGCGCAAGATGCGGATCATTTACCGTCATTAATTAAACTTTTATTTCCTATTTTCATGTAATGAGTGTAACAGCTAAGCAGAAACATTGGATGAATTTCATTTGACAGGTCTTCTGGCGTTGGTCACCACCCGTTCAGGCATCTTTTTGGCAAGCTGTTGCAGCAGTTTTGTTATTCTAGCATGAGTATTAGCGTCTGCACTAATGGCATGATGTAACCAGCGATAGCTTTGTTCGTAGTCAACCGGAGAACCGTAACCGTCAACTAACAACTGAGCGTAGCGTAATTTGGCATTTAAGTTGCCCATCGCCGCGGCTTCATGCAGGTACACCAGCGCTTTATCAATATCTACCTGAACAAAGCGACCAATATGATAATAGCGGCCCACTTGTTCCAGGGCTTCCGGTAAGCCTTGCGCTGCAGATTGCAGCATTAAATCCCAGCCTCGCTCAACGTTACGGGGCACACATACCGCATAAGCCAACATATCACCATACAAAAACTGATAAGCCGGCAGCTGCATAATATCTGCCCGCGCTTCAATATCCTGCACCAACTGACAGTCGTCAGAGCGCACCTGGCGCAAGTGACTGTTGGTTTTAATAAGATCCAGCAGGTCATCCTGGCTATACAGCTGCACCGCATCTGCTTGCTGCGCAGTTACAGGCGAGCTCGCCAATAAGCTTAGCAGCGCGGCAACCGGTAATATCAATAACATTTTCATAGGGCGTCAAATAACCGTTAGTTTATGCAGTGAACATTGATAATGTCTGTCAATGCGAAAAATAAAGCAAAAACTACGCCACAACAGCACGATGATTGCACGGTAACGTACTGCGGTGTGCGATTATTGCTCGTTGTAGCGCAGCCATTGCGGCTGTATTGGCTCAGTAGAAGGCAGCTTGCCTAAGCGCTGACCACTTACCGCTACATCGCTACAGCTGTCATTGTTAATATACGCCAATGCCTCGGCGTACAACGGGTCTGCATTATCACCCCAGTCGCCTTCAACCGTGGCAGTAACCGGGCAGTTCGGACTCAAACCGTCAAAGTAGTCACCGAAATCCAAAGCGTTAACTGTTTGAAAATTAATGGCAAACAACCTGAAATCGCCTACCTGGTCTGGCACCTGACCTACCGGTTTGCCGCAGGTCGTTTCACCTATTTGCACAACGTCAATAAAAGGACTCATAGCGTTAATAACCAGCTCACTGGAAGAGCAGCTCCCCGGCGTGGTGAGCACGAATACCCGTGGTAAGTTTAAGTTGGTTCGCCCGGCCCCCAAAGCAAAACCAACACTGCTGTTTTTTCGGGTATTTTTATCATTGTAACGGTATTTAACAAAAATATTGCCTTGCAGCCTGGGAAACGCAATATGTGAACTTAACTGATTAGCTACCCGGATTAAGCCACCGCCATTGTAACGGACATCCAGCACCAGCTCGTCGATTTGTTCCCGGGCAAAATAACTGAAAGCCTGCTCCAGCTCAATTTCAGATAGCTCGATAAAGGTATTAAAAACCAGATAGCCGACCTTCTTATCGCCAACCTGGGCCACCGAACGATGCATTACGGTGTTGGTACTAACGGTGCTTTTTACAAAATCTGCCTGGCGCTGACTGTTGTCAGGCTTTAGCCAGACAAAGCGCCGCACTATACCTTCTTCGTTAGGACCATAAATATCATCATTTGTCGCAGTACCGGCATCCAGCCGGGATAACCATTCTGCGACACTGATGCCGTCGATCTCAACTATTTTATCTGCACGGCGCAGACCTCGCTGAGCCGCTGAGCCCGCATCAAAAACATACAGCACCTGCAGTGCCGTGTTGTTATCGGCTCGCTGAGTTGCAAAACCATAGCCGAAAAACACCGCATTGATATAACGATCCTGATACTGCTGCTCTGTCATAATAAAACTATAGCGATCACGATCAGCAGTGACTTGATCTAGATAGGCAGAAGGGGTACTGAACGCCAGGGGGTCGACACCGGTCTTTAATTCGTCGTACCAGAGATAGTCAGCCACTAACTTACAGTACACCTGACTATTGATATCAGTGCGGGCGCATTCGGCAATATTATTATTTGCAGCATCATCACTGCCAGATCCGCCACATGCTGCCAACATCAGGCAAAGGAAACTGATTAGAAGCTTATTCATTTGAGCCCTCCCGCTGCAATAAACACAGGGTATAAAAAAACGCCACCAAATGGCAGCGTTATTTTATACGAGCGACTTAAGCAAACGGATGCGTTAACACTATAGTCTGCACCCGGTCCGGCCCGGTAGAGACAATGTCAATGGGTACTCCGGTCAGCTGCTCCAGACGGCTGATATAGTTGCGCGCTGCCTGAGGTAGTTTGTCCAATTGTTGAATACCAAAAGTATTGTCAGACCAGCCTGGCATAGTTTCATAAACCGGCGTCACCTGCTCATAGCCTTCGGCGGCCAGTGGTGGCGTATCCAGTACGGTGCCGTCGGGTTGTTGATAGCCCACACAAATGCTTAGTGTCTCCAGACCGTCCAGCACGTCCAGTTTTGTTAAACAAAAACCAGAAATACTATTCAGCTGCACGGCACGGCGCACCGCTACGGCATCGAACCAACCGGTGCGGCGTTTACGACCGGTGGTTGCCCCAAATTCGTGGCCTTTAACACCCAGGTGCTCACCTACTGCGCAATTAAGCTCGGTAGGGAATGGGCCTGAGCCCACCCGGGTGGTATACGCTTTGACGATACCCAGCACATAATCCAGGTAGCGTGGTCCAAAACCACAGCCAGTCGCTACGCCACCTGCGGTGGTGTTAGAAGACGTAACATAAGGGTAAGTACCATGATCAATATCCAGTAAGGTTCCCTGCGCACCCTCGAACATGATTTTGTCACCATTCTTGCGGGCTTTATCCAGCAAATCGGTGACATCTACTACCATTGATTTCAGCAAGTCAGCCATGGCCAGCGCGTTATCCAGTGTAGTCTGGTAATCTACGGCATCCACTTTGTAGTACTGAGTAAGGGTGAAGTTATGTAACTCCATGACCACTTTAAGTTTCTCAGCAAACAATTCAGGATTAAACAAGTCACCCACCCGCAAACCGCGGCGTGCCACTTTATCTTCATACGCAGGACCGATACCACGACCGGTAGTACCGATAGCTTTATCACCACGCGCTTTTTCCCGCGCCACATCCAGTGCCACGTGAAAAGGCAGGATCAATGGGCAGGCTTCACTAAGCAACAACCGCTCTTTTACCGGCACGCCACGCTGCTCCAGCATGGTCATTTCCTTTAGAAAGGCTTCCGGGGAAAGTACAACACCATTACCGATTACACATTTTACATTAGCACGTAAAATGCCAGAGGGGATTAGATGCAATACGGTTTTCTCACCGTCAATAACCAAAGTATGACCGGCATTGTGACCGCCTTGATAGCGCACCACATAACTGGCCTTATCGGTTAATAAGTCAACGATTTTACCTTTTCCTTCGTCACCCCATTGAGTGCCGAGCACAACGACGTTTTTGGCCATGGTTCCTACATCATGGAAAAAATTAGGCGAGGATTCTATCAAATCGCTAGCCAACTTACAGCTGTGTTGCCAAAAAAAAAGCCGAATTTTTATCCGGCTCGATTCTGCGTGCGTATTTTAACCGCGTTTCAAACAGGATAAGTCAAATTGGTCACTGTTGTGATATAAACCAAACCCAAAGCGTAAACGGTCTGTTCGGTAGTCGGTAATAACGCCATTATTTTTCAAAAATGCCGCTAAGTCAGCAACCTCGCTGGTACTTGCCAGCTTAAAGGTAAAAAAGTGGCCATGCTGATCAGGCCGATATAACAGCAGGCTTTGCTGATTAAGCAGCGGATGCTGTTGCCGGCTTAACTCTGCAAGAAACGCCTGTTGCAGCTGCATAACATACTGATGAATTCTACCAACAGTAATCCCCTGCTTTTTAAACAGCAACAGTACCGCATGTAATCGGTACAACGCAGTATAATCCATGGTAGCCCCGGCAAAACGATTACCATCATTACTGTAAAGCACCAAAGCCGACTTCTCAGCCGCCAGTGTGCCAAACTCAGCAAACCAGCCGGTATACCATGGCCGCTGATTATTCCCCGGGGGCACAGCCATAAAACAACATCCTTCACCACCCTGAGCATATTTATAACTACCGGACAGATAGAACACCCGCTCTGCAATGGCTGACAAATCGGTAGGCAACGCCATAAAGCCATGATAGCCATCAATAACTATCATGGCGTCGGTAACCTCTGCCACGGCCAGAACAAAGGCAGGTAAGTCAGCTATTGCGTATCCTGAGTTAAAAAATACCTGACTACAAAACACCATATCAGGCTGTTCCATCTTTACCTTGGCAATAAAACGCTCAGTAAAACTGGCAAAAGGTTCGGTTGGAACACTCGTCAGCTCGATGTTATCAAACTCAGCAAGACGTGTTGCCTGGCGTTGAAAGCTATAAAATTCACTGTCGGTGCTAAGCACGTTAAGTGGTTTTGACAGGTCAAAACAGCTAAACAGCCGCATCACTAATTCGTGCGTATTGCCAGCGAAAACAATTTGCTCCGGTGCAGGCAAATTCAGGATATCAGCGATCAATTGCTGCGTTTGCGGGATCACCTGCCCAAAGATGTGCAGCCACTTGTCATCCACCATACTGGCACTGTCGTCCCAGTAGGCAAGGGTGGCTTCGCGCGTTACATCAGGCCAGTAATGATGGGAATGACTGGCAAAATGTTGCTTGTCCGGGTTGGCCTGCAAAAAACGCTGATAAAAATGTTGATACATAGCGGCTCCGCTTTTCTTTGAGAAGAAATTGCTCAGACAAAAAAGGCCCTCTCGGGCCTTTTAAATATAGCTATTGAACTCGTTAGTTTTGCACTTTATCCGACGTCATATATTTAAAGAAGTCGTTGTCAGGCTGCACTACCATAATATCTTGCTTGTCATTAAAGCTCTTTTTATAGGCTTCGAGGCTGCGGACAAAAGAATAGAATTCAGCATTACGACTGTATACGTCTGCATAAATTTTTGCAGCCTGGGCATCGCCCTGACCACGCACAGAACGTGAATTACGCTCCGCATCTGCCAGCATAATCGTTACTCTGGCATCTACGTCAGCCCGGATAATATCCGATTCTTCCATACCACGAGAACGGTGCTCTCTTGCTACGGCATCACGTTCAGCTCTCATTCTTGCAAAAATTGAACTACTGACTTCTGTCGGCAGGTTAATTTGTTTTACCCGCACGTCAATCACTTCAATTCCCAGCTCATTTGCTGCAGCTCCGGCTTGTGCCAACGCACTTTCCATTAATTGGGTCCGTTCGCCAGACACAATTTCCTGAATAGTCCGGGTACCGAATTCTGTCCGTAAACCGTTATTAATATACTGTTTTAACAGCACTTCAGCCTGCGATGTAATACCGCCAGTTGACAGAAAATAGGCACCAAAATCTTTGATCCGCCATTTAACATAGCTGTCTACCAACAAATCTTTCTTCTCTGCCGTCACAAAGCGATCGGGTTGGTCATCTAAAGTCTGGATCCTGGAGTCCAGTTTGCGTACCACTTCAATCATCGGCATTTTCAAGTGTAAACCTGGCTCGTACACCACTACCTGACCGGCGTCATCCCGCTGAATTTTACCGAACTGAGTAACGATAGCACGCTTCCCCTCCGGCACCACAAACAGCGCGGAGATAACGATGATAGCCACCACAACAATAATAGCGATAATAAAATTCTTCATAACTTAACCTCTCCCGCTACGTGTCGAACTACTGCGCAAACTGTCCTGCTGCGGCGTGCTGTCATTGCTACGCGCTGGCATGGGTGGCGGATTAGCGGTGTTGCTAGTGCTGTTGTTGTTACCCGATTGATTCATCAGCTTATCAAGCGGTAAATACATTATATTGTTGCTGTTTTTAACATCAACCACCACCTTGGAGGTGTTGCTGTATACCGACTCCATGGTTTCCAGATACAAACGGTCGCGGGTCACTTTTGGCGCAGCCAGATACTCTGGTAACAGCTGTTCAAAGCGGGCAACTTCACCCTGCGCTTTTAACACAATTTGCTGTTTGTAAGCTTCCGCTTCCTGCATTACCCGGTTCACCTGTCCACGAGCACGAGGTTCAATTTCTCGTGCATAAGCCTGGGCTTCCTGCACATAACGCTCTTGGTCTTCCTGAGCTTTGATGGCATCATCGAATGCATCTCGAACTTCTTCTGGTGGCCGCGCGTCGCGGAAGTTCACATCAACCAGATTCAACCCCATGTTATAAGGGTCAATAATAGACTCCAGTTCCTGGCGGGTGTTTTGACGAACCACTTCCCGGCCCCGGGTCAGTACATCATCCATAATCGAATGACCAATCACGAACCTTAAGGCTGCATCGGTTGCTTCACCTAAACTACGATCAGCATCTACCACTGAAAATAAATAGTCACGTGCGTTGTAAATCCGGTACTGCACCTCGAAAGTGACCCGCACCAAATTTTGATCCTGGGTCAGCATAAAGCCGTCCGAGCGCAATGATTTCACTTCCTGAACGTTTACCGGCGTTACCGTATCAACAAAGGTTGGTTTCCAGTGAATGCCAGCACCCACTTCAGTATGGTACTGACCAAAACGCAGGATAACACCGCGTTCTGCATCTTTAATGGTGTAAAAGCCGCTGATTGCCCAGACGACTGCAGCAATAACCAGGATCAGGATAAATGCCGCTGAGGCGCCATTTCCTGAAGATTTATTACCACCACCGAAAATACCGCCAAATTTTTTACCAAAATTGCGGAATACTTCATCTAAATCGGGTGGACCCTGGTCACGACCGCCCTGTTTCCAGGGGTCGTTGTTTTTACCATTGTTACCCGGCTCATTCCAAGCCATGTTTAACTCCATCTCAAGTTTTAAAATTAACGGTTAATGTATCAAATATCAGGCGCTGTGACGATATAGTTTTCCAGTTCACCATCGCTTTGCTTTACCATACGGGCCCATTGCGCCACAGACAACCGTATATCCAGCCAGCAAGTACCTTCGTCATCAAATTGCTCGGCACTAATGACCTGAAGTTCATGAAATTTTGCCCGCCAGGCCGGACAATCCGGTGGCAAAGCTAATCGTAACTGCACATGCTCAGTCGACAGCAAACTGGCAATGGCGTGTTGTAACAACTCCAGGCCCTCGCCGGTTAATGCCGACAGGTAAACGGCTCTGGGCAGTCCATCATCACCGTAGTCTATACGGGCAGACTGACCCATCTGGTCTACTTTATTAAAAACCTGCAACTGCACAACGTCATCAGCGTCAATATCGCTTAACACTTGTTGTACCGAAACCATGTTTTCTTCTTTGCGAGGGTCGGCGCCATCAATCACATGTAATTGTAAATCGGCGTCACGGGTTTCCTGCAACGTTGATTTAAACGCCGCTACCAGATTGTGTGGTAAATGGCGAATAAAACCGACCGTATCAGCCAGAACTATTGACCCGAAATTCTCAAGTTTAACCTGACGCAATGTCGGATCAAGGGTGGCAAAAAGTTGGTCGGCGGCGTAAACGCTGGCCTGAGTTAACCGGTTAAATAACGTCGACTTACCGGCATTGGTGTAGCCTACGATGGAGACCACCGGGGTCGCGCTGCGCTGGCGTGATTTACGGCCCTGTTCACGTTGCTGGCTAATTTTATCAAGACGTTGTAACAGTGCCTTGACCCGCTCACGCAACAAACGTCGATCCGTCTCCAGCCGGGTTTCACCCGGCCCCCGTAAACCGATACCCCCTTTTTGACGCTCGGCATTATCCCAACCGCGAACCAAACGGGATGCCAGATGCTGTAACTGCGCTAACTCAACCTGTAATTTACCTTCATAGGTACGGGCACGTTGCGCAAATATATCCAAAATCAGCGTCGTGCGGTCGATTACTCTGGCTTGCAGTAAATGTTCAAGGTTACGGGTTTGGCTGGGGCTTAAAATATGATTAAAGATAACCACAGAGGCAGAAAACTGTTCAACAGCGGCTTTAATTTCTTCGGCTTTACCTGAACCGACGAATAATCTCGTGTCAGGCGCACGCCGGTTCGCAGTCATAGTGTGCATAGCAGTTACATTCGCAGAAGCCACCAACATGGTAAGCTCCTGCAAATCTTCATTGCTATGTTCTTGCGGAAAGTTTACATGAACCAGAATGGCTTGTTCTGCAAGCTCGGCTAAGTCAAACAAGCGCTATTGCTCCTGGTTTTATTCCACGTCCTCGCCTTCGCTGTCGCTTTGACCAGCTCCATGACTAACCATGGTGTTGACGGCGCGGGATGGCACAACGGTGGAAATAGCATGTTTATAAACCATTTGGCTTACTGTATTTTTCAGCAAAATGACGAATTGATCGAACGATTCAATTTGCCCTTGCAGCTTAATTCCATTCACCAGATAAATAGAGACCGGAATGCGCTCTCGTCTTAAGGTGTTTAAAAATGGATCTTGTAAAGATTGGCCCTTTGCCATGTGCCGCTTTCCTTTTTTTATTAGTAACCTGTATATAGGTATTATTTTTTTTATTTCAAGTTGTTAAAGCTAACTTTTTTTCTGTCTTCTTTAGCTTAGCGAAGAAAGTACCGCTTGCAAGTTTTCTGCCGGTTCAGCTTCACTTTTCAACCAATTAACCTCTGGCCAACCCCTCAACCAGGTCAGCTGACGCTTGGCCAGCTGCCGGGTGGCAGCAATACCTTTTGCCACCATCTCATCATAACTGAACTCACCATCCAGATATTGCCAGACCTGACGATAACCGACACATCGCATCGACGGTAAATCGGCATGTAGCTGCCCCTGACTCTTTAACAAAGCGACTTCCTGTTCGAAACCATTGTCCAGCATCAGTTGGAACCTGTCGGCAATACGCTGATGCAATAACGCGCGATCAGTCGGCGCAATGGCAAATTGGTGTACTTTAAAGGGAAAAGGTTCCCCTTTTTGTGCAGTTAATTCTGTCATGGTGCTGCCGGTTAGCCGGTATACCTCTAGGGCACGGCTAATTCGTTGTGGATCATTTGGGTGAATACGCGCCGCAGCAACCGGGTCTAGCTGCTGTAACTGTTGGTGCAGCGCATGCCATCCCTCATTCGCAGCTTCTTGCTCTATTTTTGCTCTCACCTGCGGATTAGCAGGTGGTAATGGTGAAATACCTTCAAGCAACGCTTTAAAATATAGCATGGTGCCACCGACTAATATTGGTATTTTCCCCCGCTGCTGGATCTCACTGATTAACCTTAGCGCATCGTCCCGAAAATCGGCCGCTGAATAACGTTGACATGGCTCCATAATATCCAGTAAATGATGCGGTGCCAGCAGCAACTCCTCTGCCGTCGGTTTGGCAGTGCCAATATTCATACCGCGATATATCAAGGCACTGTCAACACTGATTAGCTCTGCTGCCAGATGTTGCAGCAACGCCATGGCTAATGCCGTTTTACCTGAGGCGGTCGGCCCCATAATAAAAATAACCGGGGTGGGGTTTCTCATGACTGCCCTTGCTGAATTAACGCCTGAATACTGCTACTCAAGTCTAACGGCACCGCCAGCCAATTATCGCTATCCGTTAACGTGGTGGCAAAATAGTCTAGCAGCACAGCCTCGGTCAGCCAATAAGATGAAAGTAGCATAGACAATATTTCCCGGCTGCTTTTCACCGGATTTGCTGGCTGTAATACTGGTAATAATGTCAAAAACCACTGGCTGATTGAGGTTGAGCGTAGCCAGGGTGCAACGGCTCTGACAATGGCTGTACTTTCCTGTATCAGGATATTAAACCCAAGTTGCTGCAATAAACTGGCGGCGGAAAGTAACTGCTGTTTTTCAGTATCGGTGATGGGTAGCCGCAGTGGCAGCAACAACGGTGCCTGCGTGGGGTCATTAAGCCAATGAGCAGCCAGGCTGGCGGCTAAATCCAGTAACACCAGACCATCGGGCCCCTGAGCAATGGCACAGCCCTGCCCTGCAGGCAGCATAAGTAGCCGGGTTTTTATCTTCACAGCGGCATCAGCATTCACGGTTGCATGTTGGCCTTGCAAATACTGTAATTGCTGTCTGGTCTGGCTCTGGCTTACCATTTCAGATCTTGCAGCCCTGCCAGCTGCAGATGGCATTGCATCCGGAACCATTTCCCATTGTCTGGCGGCAGAGCCCCCTGACACCGCTGACACTTGATAAGCCGCTGCCGTATTGGCGACCTGTTGTGGCGCTAATGGCTGCGTCTCTGTTAACTGGCTTAGCGCATCAGTCAGTGCGCTGACCACAAAATCGTGCACCAGGCGAGCCTGATGAAAACGTACTTCATGTTTGGCCGGGTGAACATTCACATCAACCTCAGAGGGGGCAATCTCCAGGTACAACACAAATCCAGGTTGCTGCTCTGGTGTTAAACGCTCACCATAAGCCTGGCGGATAGCATGGTTTAACAACTTATCACGCATCATGCGGCCATTAACGTAACTATACTGGCAGCTGGTCTGGTTTTGGCACGCCTGTGGCGCCAGGATCCAACCACTGAGTTTGATCGCGCCGCAGTTGTTTTCTATATAAGCGGCTTGTTCAGCAAACACTTTGCCACAGAGCATTGCCACTCGTTTTTGCCGGGTCTGAGCAGTGTTGGCGTGCGGCAGACGCCGGACATGCTGGCCATTGTGGGTTAATTGCCAGCTTACATCGAACCGGCTGAGCGCCAGCCGCTTTACCAGCTCATCAATATGAGAAAACTCAGTTTTATCCGTACGTAAAAACTTGCGCCTAGCCGGCGTATTGAAAAACAGATCGACCACTTCAATGCTGGTACCATCAGGGTGTGCCGCCGGTTTTACTGTGACCGCCATGTCACGGCCTTCAGCCTGAGCTTGCCATGCCGCCGTTTGCCCGGCGGGTTTAGAGGTGAGTGTCAGGCGCGAGACTGAGCTGATACTGGCTAATGCTTCGCCGCGAAACCCCAGACTAGTTATTTGTGCTAAATCATCCAAATCACTGATTTTACTGGTAGCATGACGGCTTAACGCCAGTACCAGCTCGTGTTCTGCAATACCAGAGCCATTGTCACGGATGCGGATAAGCTTACTGCCACCCTTGTCGATATCAATCTCAATCTGGCTGGCGCCAGCATCAAGGCTGTTCTCCACCAGCTCTTTAACTACCGATGCGGGCCTTTCTACCACTTCACCTGCAGCTATCTGGTTCGCCAGTTGCGGCGCGAGAATTTTAATGGTCATGTTCAGGGGATCCGCAATACCTGACCAATCCGGATACTGTCGTTCGCCAACCGGTTGTGGTTGCGTAGTGCATCAACAGAGACATCATACCGCTGCGCCAGCAACGATAAAGACTCACCCGCCTGCACCTTGTGCTCGCGACTGCGTTGCTGAGCAAACAAAGAGTCCGCTGGCGGCGCCAGCTCAAAATGACGTTTCAGCGCCCGATGCAATGATTGCGCTAACCGGGTCTGATGACTGGCCGAGCGCAGTTGCTTTTCCTCTTTGGGGTTGGAAATAAAACCGACCTCTACCAGAATGGACGGAATATCCGGCGACTTTAAAACACCTAAACTGGCCGCCTGCGGTTTCGCCTGATGTAATGAGGTCATCTTACCCAGTTCGGCTAACACCTGATTCGCTGCCTGGTAAGCGGTCACCATCGAGTGATTCATCGACAAATCCAGTACCGTTTGCGCCAGATAACGCTCGTTGGCTGAATCGCGGATGATCTCTGCCACACCGCCCAGTAATTCAGAGTGGCGTTCGGTTTGCTCAAGCATCCGGCCCACTTCTGTAGTCGCCCGGCGTAATGACAACACCCATACGGAGGCGCCTTTAGGCTGTGGCGACGTAAAGGCGTCTGCATGAATAGAGACAAGCAAATCGGCCTGTTGACCGCGAGCCACTTCAGTGCGTCGGTTAACATGAATAAAGTAATCACCGGTACGAACCATCACTGCGCGCATGCCCGGTTCTTTGTTGATCAGTTCCGCCAGAATATTAGCAATCGGTAAGGTCAGGTTTTTCTCATAAGTGCCGCTTGGGCCAATAGAGCCGGGGTCCTCTCCGCCATGCCCGGCATCAATAGCGATAATGATATCCCGGGCCGCACGAATGCTGACTGGTGGCCGGGCTTCTTTCCGCTGGCTATCCGGTAAATCTATCACCAGCCGGTGACCATAAGGTGCTGTAGGCGTAAGGGCAAATACAGTCGGTGTCACCTTACTGGCTAAGTCCAGCACAATTCGCATACTGTTATCGTCGCCACTGCTGCGAATGGCTTTGATCAGTTGGGAGTCGCCATCAAGCTGCGGCAAGGCGTTGCCACCGCCAATATTGCTTAAATCGATGACCAGGCGGTCTGGGTTCTCCAGGCTGAAACTTTTGTATTGTGGGGCGGCCTGCAAATCAAAAACCACCCTGGTATTATCAGGGGATGGCCAAATCCGGATGCTCTGCACCTGGTTACTTGCATTACTACACACAGAAAAAAACCATAATATGGCTAACCCGGCGCAGCTAAGAAATTTATTATTATTTTTCATCATCTCTTATTGCATCTATTATAGCGCGGCCAGCGGCGGTGCCAGCACGTATCTCTATCTGGCGTTGCGAGTCCAGATAACGTAAGTGTATGTTCAGATCAGGCTCAGGTAAATATCCCTGTCCCTGCTCTGGCCATTCCAGTATACACAAACTCTGATTATTGAAATAATCCCGGATACCCATAAACTCCAGCTCCTCCGGATCGGCCAGCCGGTATAAATCAAAATGATACACGGTTAGCCCGGATAACTGGTACGGTTCAACCAGAGTGTAAGTAGGGCTTTTTACATTACCCTGATGACCCAGCGCCTGCAACAAACCACGGCTGAAGGTTGTTTTACCTGCTCCGAGGCTACCCCGTAAAAAAATAACCTGCCCGCCCTGCACGTACGTCGCCAGTCGGGATGCCAGGTTTAACGTGGCAGTCTCATCCGCCAGTACTTTTAACCATTCCGAAGTTTGTGCGTCAGCGCTTTTAATTAAATTTTCAGTAGCCACGTTACCTTTATCTCAGTTGATTTTTGCTCAGCTTGCGCAGTTATACCGCTATGTTAACAAACTAACACAAAGCGCGGCCAGCAAAACTGCGCTTGTATCGGTGCTTGTATCTATAGTGTGACCTGAACTCTCTGACCAGAAAATGAATGAGCGGTTCCCGAGCACTGAAGCGCCATGGTAAAGTGCTGTCGATTTTAAATCAGATACTGTCCGGGGAACCACATCAATGGCTATCGACTACCCGCAGCTTGCCAGGCGGATAAAGCAATGGGCACTGGAGCTGGGGTTTCAGCAACTGGGCATCACCGCAACGGACTTATCCGCAGAAGAACCCAGGTTGCAAGCGTGGTTAAATAACGATTACCACGGCGATATGCACTATATGGCAGAACATGGTTTAATGCGTGCCCGCCCCACAGAGCTATTGCCAGGCACCTTAAGAGTGCTTAGTGTCAGAATGGACTATCTGCCGGAAAAAGCTGGCTTTGCCACTAACCTGGCCGATCCCGCCAAAGCGTACATCAGTCGCTATGCGCTGGGGCGCGATTACCATAAATTGGTGCGAAACCGCTTAAAGCAGCTTGCTGTTAAAATCAGCACAGAAATACCAGAACTGAATTTCCGTCCTTTTGTTGACTCCGCACCAGTGCTGGAGCGCCCGCTGGCGCAGCGCGCAGGTTTGGGTTGGATTGGCAAGCACAGCTTGTTGCTAAACCATGATGGCGGTTCCTGGTTCTTTCTGGGTGAACTGTTAGTGGATATTCCGTTACCGGTAGATGAGCCTCACCAGGGCGACTGCGGCAGCTGCGTCGCCTGCATCACCAGTTGTCCGACCGGCGCCATAGTGGCGCCCTATGTGGTCGATGGTCGTCGTTGTATTTCCTATCTTACCATTGAGCTGAAAACTGCCATTCCCGAGGCGCTGCGCCCGCTAATGGGCAACCGAATTTATGGCTGCGACGATTGTCAGCTGGTCTGCCCACAAAACCGTGAGGCGCCACTAAGCATAGAGAGTGATTTTCAGCGCAGGGTGCAATGGCAGGATCAGGACTTGCTACAACTATTTGCCTGGGACGAAGCGACCTTTTTACGCCAAACCGAAGGCAGCGCTATCCGACGTATTGGTTATGAACGCTGGCAACGTAATATTGCAGTCGCTTTAGGCAACGCACCCTATCAGCTGGAAATCATCACTGCCCTTCAGCAAGCCAGAGCGCACAGTTCTGAATTAGTCACTGAACACATAGACTGGGCACTGGCCCAACAAAAACGTAAAAGCTGGCAGGCAGATAATTTACTACCTCGACCAACCGAAAGACTGATAAGAATTATTCAGAAGGGTTTGCCGCGGGATGCGTGAAGCGAGCCTGTTTTATTGCTAGACGCTGATGCGCCAGCAGGACAATCTGTTGCTTTCGTTGCTCTGAAGCCTGATGCCACTCCAGTATCTCGGCAAGCAGCCGGCCGCAGCCTAAACAGCGCTCATACTGATCCAGACAACAATTTCGAACACAAGGCGATTCGACCATATCTGCTCATTTCGACAATTTAAGTTGAGTGTAGCAAATAATTAAAAAACAAAAAGCCGCTAAAAAGCGGCTTTTTGTTCGAATTTTTGGAGCGAGTAACGAGGTTCGAACTCGTGACCTCGACCTTGGCAAGGTCGCGCTCTACCAGCTGAGCTATACTCGCATCGGTCAACGCTGATGCGTTGTGATGGCGCGCATTTTACAAAATCAGCAGGCTTATGCAAGTACTTTATGCTGGTAATTTGAAAAAATATTGACGATAGGTTACTAATTCAGCAATTGACTCACGAATGTCGTCCAGTGCCAGATGGCTGCCCGCTTTTTGTACTTTGTTCAGTACCTCAGGATGCCAGCGTCTTGCCAACTCCTTCACAGTACTGACATCCAGATTACGGTAATGAAAAAACTTTTCCAGCTCGGGTGCATACTCCGCTAAAAACCGCCGATCCTGACCAATACTGTTACCGCACATTGGCGACTTACCTTTTGCCACATACTGACTTAAAAACGCAATTGTTTGCTTCTCTGCCTCAGCCAGGCTTATTTTGCTGGCAAGACAACGGGCCGTTAAACCACTTTTACCATGTTGTTCAACACACCAGGGGTCCATATTATCCAGGATCTGGGCTGACGTACTTATCGCAAATACCGGGCCTTCGGCCAGAATATTAAGCTGGCTGTCGGTAACGACCGTCGCCATTTCTAAAATAACATCGGTTTTAGGTTCCAGCCCGGTCATTTCCAAATCAAGCCAGATTAAATTGGTGTCAGATGTTGCCATATCTCTATCCTTCAGTGCGCGCTGCTTTGTTCAAATTAAGATTGCAGGTATGATACACGCCTTAAGCTTAACACTGAAAGCGCCTGAATGCGCACAATGGTAAAACCAGCACGTGACCAAAAAAAAGCACCTGACTAAGCGCCAGACAGACCGGATTGCTCAGAATGAGCAAAAACGGCTGCGTGGCAATAAAAAAGCCAAAGCCGAGCAATGGGATGACGACGTATTACTGGCTGCCGAGCCAGGTTTGGTGTTAAGCCGCTTTGGCCAGCATGCGGATATTGAAGACAGCCAGGGCGACGTAGTGCGTTGCAGTATGCGCCGTACTATCAGCTCAGTGGTTACCGGCGATAAGGTGGTGTGGCGCCGCGCCAGACAAGGCACCGGTAGTATTGATGGCGTTATTGACGCAGTAGAAGACCGAAGCTCCGTGCTATTGCGCCCTGATTTTTATGACGGCTTAAAACCGGTCGCTGCTAATATTGATTTAATGATTATAGTTTCAGCCATTTTACCGGCACTGTCGCTTAATATCATCGACCGCTATTTAGTTGCCGCAGAAATGACCCACATCAAGCCCTTGTTGGTGATAAACAAAGTTGACTTGCTGGATGAACAGCAACACCAGCAACTTAACGAGCAACTTAGCTTGTACCGCAACATTGGCTATGATTACCTTTTAGTCAGTGCAAAGTCTGGTCAGGGTATGCCTGAACTATTACAACAAATACACAGTGGCACCAGCATTTTTGTTGGCCAGTCAGGTGTTGGTAAATCGTCACTGATGAATAACCTGATGCCGGGCCTGAGTGCCGCTACCCGTGAAGTGTCGGAAAACTCAGGTTTAGGTCAGCATACCACTACCGTGTCACGGTTATATCATCTTCCCGAAGGCGGTGATTTAATCGACTCACCGGGTATTCGTGAGTTTGCGCTCTGGCATTTAAGTGCCGAAGAAGTGACCGAAGGTTTTGTCGAGTTTCAACCCTGGCTTGGTCGCTGCAAATTCCGGGATTGTAAGCATGTTAACGACCCGGGCTGTGCCATTCAGCATGCCGTGCAGCAGGGTGATATCAGCGAAGCGCGCTATGACAGCTATTTAAAAATCCTGGCCAGTATGGCGCAGGATAAACCCAATTATTTTTAACGGTAAGGTTAGTATCCAATGGATAAAGTAAAAATTACGCTGCAGTACCTGATGCCAAAACATCTGATCTCGCGCCTGGCTGGCAAAATAGCCGCAGCAAAACTGGGTTGGTTCAGCCATTTTCTGATTAAGCGTTTTATTAAAGCCTACAACATTGATATGAGCGAAGCGCAACTGGAACGGCCCCAAGATTATGCCAGTTTTAATGAGTTTTTTACCCGGCCGCTAAAAGACGGTATCAGGCCATTGGCCAGCGAGCCAAATATTGTCGCGCATCCGGTCGATGGCGCAATAAGCCAGCTCGGCCCCATTGTCGATGGCAAACTGGTCCAGGCCAAACATCATAATTACTCGCTACAAAACTTGCTAGGTGGCCTGGAGCAAACTGCAGCGCCCTTTGCTGGCGGCACTTTTGCTACTATTTACCTTGCACCTAAAGATTACCACCGCATTCATATGCCGGTAAGCGGCACCCTGCGCGAGATGATCTACATCCCAGGCGAGCTGTTCTCTGTAAACCCATTAACCGCTGAATGCGTTAAAGACTTATTTGCTCTTAACGAGCGCGTCGTCACTATTTTTGATACTGAATTTGGCCCTATGGCACTGGTTCTGGTAGGCGCGACTATTGTCGCCAGCATTGAAACCGTCTGGGCAGGTACCGTTACCCCACCTGCTGGTAAAAATATTTTCCGCTGGAGTTACCCGGCAAAGGGCAATACCGCTGTTAAACTGGAAAAAGGCGCCGAAATGGGTCGCTTTAAACTGGGCTCGACCGTAGTGTTGGCGTTCCCTGAGGGCAAAGTCGATTTTCTGGCCGACCAGCAGCCAGGCACTGTCACCCGCATGGGTGCGCCTTTTGCAGACCTAACCTGATAGTTCAATAATACTGGCTGACGCGTAGATACTTTCTGCTGTGACCGTTGCAGCCCCGGATGGGCGGAAACGAGCCCCCATGGATGGGTTCACGGCGTGTCACAGCAGAAACGTACGAAGTGGCAGACAATTTACGGAGAAACGGAGATCGCTTTATGCAAATCATCGCCCATCGCGGCGCCAGCGGCGATTATCCCGAGAACACCCTGCTGGCTATTGAGCAAGCCATTACGCAGGGTGCTGACGCTATTGAGATAGACGTATTTGCGGTGCAGGGCGAGCTGATTGTTATTCACGACCACCATCTAGCGCGCACCACCAATGGTACCGGCAGCATTTATCAATATAGTCTGGCCGAGCTAATGCAACTGGATGCCGGCCGGGGCCAGCGCATTCCCACTTTGTGGCAGGTGCTTGAGCTTACCCATGGCAAATGCTGGCTGAATATCGAGCTTAAAGGTGATAACACTGTCGCGCCACTACTGGCGTTGCTGACAAAAGCTGAGCTGCAACTTGGGTTTGACTGTCAGCAGCTGCAAATATCATCATTTAACCATCATTTACTTGCGACACTAAAGCGTGAGCGACCCGATTTAAAACTCGGCGCGCTAACCGCCAGCCTGCCAGTCGATTACGCCGCTTTTGCCAGCCAGTTGCAGGCCTATTCGGTTAATTGTGATGTCAGCTTTATTAATCAGGCGATGGTTAATGATGCCAAAGCACGCGGTTTGAAAGTGTTCGTGTACACGGTTGACCAAAGCGACGATATCAGTCGTTTACAAGATTATGGCGTGGATGGTATTTTCAGTAATTTTCCTGCCCGCAGCAAGATGTGGTTGAATGAAAAGATATAAATAACGATGAGCAGTATCGGTTTTAAAAGCCCCAGTACACGTTATACCAGGACTAATTGCACAGACTAAATTATCTAAGATCTTGCAGTTGTGTTTTGATATCAGGTTTAAGCACCAGCAGCGCCAGATAAATCAACAACAAAGGCGGTACAAAAGCCAAGCCAAATCCAACGACAGCGCATATTGTAGGAGTTTCGGTTTTACGTTCGCCCAGGTAATTACTTAAACGCACAACTACTGTGAAATAGAGTAACGCTAAGACCACAATAACTACTGAATTATACCCACCCATCTCAATGTTCATAATGTTCCTCTACTGAGTATTATAAAGCCACATAAACAAAAACCCGCTGTTTAAGCGGGTTCGTCGGCGTGATGTTCGGTGTCGCAGCTTTCACACTGGCTGCATAATCGCATGTTCATCACATGTGCCAGCACCACCAGAGATGCGCCAATTACTAATACTACATGTTCGTACTGATGGCCCCATACATCTCGCTGCCAGTAGATAAAAACACCTAAAAATAATGAGTAAAAAGGGTACAGCTTTCGATGATAGCGGTGAAACCCAATAAACAGTGCCACAAAGCCCAGCACCATAGTAAACAACAACATTAGCCGTTCGAAGGCATGGTTGTGACTCACCGTTAAGCCAAGGAGTGGGAGCAACGGTAACAAAACCGGCAGCAAAATACAGTGAATCGCACACAGCGACGTCACGGTAATACCGACTTTATCAAATAACACTCTGGTCTTGGCTAACACAATATGAACCCGCTGTGTTGAAATCACTAAAACGATATAATATAACAAATCAAAACACTTTGAAACGTGTTAGCTCAAATTTGTTTAAGTAACCGACGGCCAATGCCGGTGCAGAGTGCTGATTCCGTTGCTGGCCTGTGGCATAATAACGCCATGATAATTTAACCGGGCCTGCTATGGACTCCCTTCTGTCTCAACTTGATGAAAACTTAAAAGAGCTGTATCGCAAAGCACTGGATGCAGATGCGCTGCTAGAGCAATTGCAACAGCAAGGCCAGGCGAAACACCAAAGTATCTTCCCTGCCAGCAGTGATTTTAGTGTCAACAGTAACCGCTTCATGCCTTACTTAAGTGAAGCCGCCGAACAGGTGGCAGCTATCCGGCAAAGTCAGCAGTTTAACACCGCCACCCTGGCACGAGTAGTAAAG
The DNA here is from genome assembly GCA_002364615.1 of Arsukibacterium sp. UBA3155. Taxonomy (GTDB): domain Bacteria; phylum Pseudomonadota; class Gammaproteobacteria; order Enterobacterales; family Alteromonadaceae; genus Alishewanella. Next base: position 123,630 of record DEYP01000028.1, read on the forward strand.
CAATTGCAGTTGCTTCACAAAACACTGGCCGAGTTTCGATCAGCTGTGAGTAAATAGTCTCAGCTTAAAAGGCAAATCGAAAACGCTATCCACGATAGTTATTAAAAAGCCCTGCAGTTGCAGGGCTTTTCTCTTGGCTTCAATACTGGCTTACATTACGCATTTAACACTTGTATTTAGCCCTATTGTAACTAGGGTTGGCTTACCTTGGGCGGTAAGGCGGCATGTTGGCTAAGCTTAGGTTGCAGCTCTTGTTTAAACCAGTCTTGCAACATTTCACGTTCGAACGCAAATTCAGGTGTATGACCGCGCGGCGTCATCCGCATCATAAACCCCATGTCACGCAAACGCTCTTCGCCGCTGACAACCTCTTCACCATATTGATCGCGCAGCAAATGATTAAAGCGGATTGCCGGTGAATTAGCCTCTTTAATAACCCGGATTGCCTGCCCCGTATTGGTGGCAAAGTAATCGACCTCACCCGCCAGATCAACGTCAGTTACCGTTACTTGCCAGCTATAACCCTCTGGCAATTTATTGGCCATTTCCTGAAAATACTTTTCAAAATTGCGTTGTACCCGCTCGTGGAAACGGCTGCGTGTGTCATTGGCCGCCCGCATGTCCGTAAACTTTTCCACCTCGTGCCAGGATAGTTCCAATTCCGCGCTGGCTTTATCGTTACTCATCGCCGGCACTGCCCATGCCAGTGCAATTACTGCTATCAACCATGTTTTCATAACCACCTCCCACGCTGTCACCCGAGCTTGCAGCATTATTACTGCCCTTGCCGGAGTGCACGATATTGTTAAACCTCAATGACGCTAATAACAAGGCTTCTTTACCGCCACACTATAGATCACAAGGGACATCTGGTGCTGTATAAATTTGTATCAATACCCTGCTCAATTTGTATAATGTTGTAGAAAGCAGCAATACCATAGCGGGTTAGCTATTAATGGCTGACGTTTGACTGCATTTTTGCGTAATCCTTAACTATCGGCTCTATTTCCTTCTGAAACCAGTCTGTCAGCATTTGCTTTTCATAACGGAAGGGGTCGCTATCGTTGACCGAGCGAAGGGTTTGCATAAATCCCATATCGCGTAACTTTTCTTCAGCACTAACGACTTCTTCACCTTCATGATCAAGTAAAACATGGCTGAACGTGATGGCCGGTGAATGTATTTCTTTGACAACGCGCAAGGGGTTGCCCGCGCCGCCGATGAAATAGTCAACGTCACCCGCTAAGTCAATGTCGGTAACAGTAATATTCCAGCTGTAGCCTGCCGGCAATTCACTGGCCATGTCCTGAAAAAACTCTTCAAAATTATGCTGTACCCGCTCTGTGAACTTTCCTCGCGTGCCATTTGCCGCGCGGATATCAGTGAACTTTTTGGGTTCCTGAAATTTAAGCTCAACGCTGGCTCCCGCCTCATTACTACTTAGTGCGGGTGCCGAAACGGCTAGCGTAAGCAGTGCTATCAGAAATGTTTTCATTTTCGCCTCCTGTTAATTCAGTTTAACCAGGCGTTGTAGAACATGGTAGAACAACGCGCTTATCACACTATGACCTCAAACCCAGTGTTAAGTTTAGTACAGGTTCGGTTTATCAAGTCATAAAAAAAGCCCCCGTTGTTACGCGGGAGCTTTTTTGTAGCAGCGGCGCTAAGTTACATCATGCCGCCCATACCGCCCATGCC